>CAYXKX010000016.1:0-9331 GCA_964465185.1 uncultured Chitinophagaceae bacterium | reverse complement strand
TTAGCCTCTACTATAGATTCCCCTTTGGATTCTGCTTCCTTAGCAGGAATCAAATTCTTTGAATCCAACAAGCTATACCATTTAACAATTTTTTGAATATCGCTAGTGTACACCCTTGTTTCATCATAGTTCGGTATAATGGAAGAAAAGAATTTCTTCAATACTTCTCCCTCTGCTTTCGAACCTGGCAATTCCAACTTCGATTTTTGATCCTGCATCTTGTGCATTACTTCTAGCAGCTCCATAGGTTCATCTGTGGTATAGATTGTAATATTATCTAGTGGAGAAAATGCATGTGCACGCGACGCTGCAAATAAAACTTTATCATCTTGCAGAGATTTTAAAATTAAACCATCTGCACGATGTTTGTGCATTTGATACAATCCAGGTAATTTAGAAACAGCTACGATCTCACTAAAACTCATTTTTATTCTTAATTAAAGTTTTTAAATACAATTTGTTAAAGCAAATTTAGAAGATTTTTTTAATAAGGGACAGAATTACTAAATAGACATCCCAAACTCTTACTTTTCAAGTATTCGAATGTTGTCCAAATAAGCTCTAGCACTTGTCCTCCCCTTAGGCATTGTCAAAATAAAAATAGGAGTATACAGTCCTGTTTTGCCTATTCGATCAATCAAGTAGGTATAATTATAGTATACATGCACCCACCCACTATTTTCGTTTAAGTAACTCTCTCCAAACATTAAACTGGGGTTTCCTGAAGCATCGGTGTAGGCTATTGCAGGTGCTAATATTCCTTCTGGCATGTAATAGTCAAACTCTAAGAATGTGGTTTTTTCAAAATTGAAGGGTAATTGCTTATAGTAAAATGCAGTGGCACTGGAGTCCACACTGGTAAAA
This sequence comes from uncultured Chitinophagaceae bacterium, assembly GCA_964465185.1. Taxonomy (GTDB): domain Bacteria; phylum Bacteroidota; class Bacteroidia; order Chitinophagales; family JADJOU01; genus CHPMRC01. The sequence goes on along the minus strand of CAYXKX010000016.1, from coordinate 8,467 downwards.
TCTGCGGACATCATCATACTACCATTGCCGTTTCTGGCAAGACTACTTTTGGTAGTAGCAGAAAAATTTGTTACAGATTCCATTTCTTCATTGGCTATCATATTGACACCACTGGCGTATTCAAAGGTAAAAACGGTGTCCAATGTTTTTCCTCTTACCATGTTGATATCGGCCAACTTAATATTGTATAAAGGATAGGCCAAAAAACGAGTAGAGAGGTTATTAATCTTTACTACAGGTGTTATAACCATTCGCTTAAGACCATCTTTGAGTATCGGCATAGTGAAAGGCATTTGCCAAGTACCCCGAATATCATTCTCTACAGTGATATAGAGTCCATAAATACCTGAATTTGCTATACCAAGTGTGGATGGAGCAATATTGGCAGAGTCGCATTTGAGGTAAAAGGGTATCTCTGAAGCAGCTTTCCTGCAACCTATAAACAAATGAACTGCGAGAACGAGTGCAAGAATTCTAAACCACATCATCTTTTTTTTCTTCCTCTAGAACTTCATTGATAGGAGTACCAAGTGAATTTTCTTCCAGAATAGTCTCCTCTTCTTTATCCCATGGGCACTTTCCTAATAAGGCTTCTAAATCCGCCTTGAGCAATACTTCTTTTTCTAATAACAAACTAGCGAGACTATCTAATTGTTCGCGCTTATCCGTGAGAAGGGTTACTGCTCTTTTAAACTGTTCATCAGAAATTTTTCTCACTTCATCATCAATCAGTTTGGCTGTTTCATCAGAATAAGGTTTATCATAAGAATTCTGTGCCATTTTATAGAATGATAAATTGCCTACCTTTTCGCTCATTCCATAGTATACCACCATGCCATAGGCCATTCTTGTCACACTATCTAGGTCGCCAAGTGCTCCTGTAGATATTTTATTATATGCCAGAAGTTCTGCGGCTCTTCCTCCCATGGACACACAGATTTGGTCGAGTAGCTCTTCTTTTATAGTGAGATACTTTTCTTTAGGTAAATAAAGTGCGTGGCCTAAGGATTCACTTCTAGGAACGATGGTCACTCTGACAAATGGATGGGCGTACTCCAAATACCAGCTCGTCAAAGCATGTCCAGCTTCATGATAGGCTATCACTTTCTTTTCCTCTGGGGTAATTATAGTATTTTTCTTTTCCAATCCGGTAGTTACCCTATCTATGGCCTCCGATACATCTTTCATATTGACTTCCGTCTTATTCTTTCGAGCAGCTACGAGTGCAGCTTCATTGCAAACATTCGCTATATCTGCACCCACAAAACCTGGGGTTTGTTTGGCCAATTCATGCGCGCTTACATCAGCTCCTTTTTTGATTTTTCCAAGATGCACATTGAAAATCTGCTCTCTACCATTCAAGTCCGGCCTGTTGATATGTATTTGTCTGTCAAATCTTCCTGCTCTTAATAATGCATCATCTAATACATCTGGTCTATTTGTAGCAGCGATCACTATAATACCTGTGTCACCGCTAAATCCATCCATCTCTACGAGTAACTGATTTAGGGTGCTTTCTCTTTCATCATTTCCACCTACCATTCCTTTGCCTCTTGCCCGACCGATAGCGTCTATCTCATCTATAAAAATGATACATGGAGCTTTTTCTCTCGCTTGCTTAAACAAGTCTCTCACTCTAGAGGCTCCAACGCCTACAAACATTTCGACAAAGTCTGAACCAGAGAGACTAAAAAATGGAACTTTCGCTTCTCCAGCCATAGCCTTGGCTAGCAGGGTTTTCCCAGTACCTGGAGGACCAATTAAAAGTGCTCCTTTTGGAATTTTTCCACCTAGGGCGGTGTATTTATCTGGATTTTTCAAGAAATCTACAATTTCCATGACCTCTTGTTTTTCTTCATCCAAACCTGCTACAGACGAAAAATTAATATCGCTTTCTGCATCTTTATCTACCATAGTGGCTTTCGACTTGCCGATAGAAAAAATCCCTCCACCGGGAAAGCCGCCACCGCCGCCACCCATTTTCCGCATCATGAAGAAATAAAATGCAATAAGCAATAAAATTGGTCCGAATAAATTAAAAAAACTTCCGTACCAGGTTCCCGTTTCCATCATCGGAATCAGCACTACCTCTTTTAATTTATACTGTTTGCGAAGCTCTTTGATACGCTGCTCCAACGAGCTATGCGAGGAAATATACATGAAAAAGCTCGTGTTTGCGTCTTCCAAGGCATTCTTCTTTTTTCTAAAGGTGTCGTATTTTTCCTTCTTATTGAAGGAATCTGGATAAATAAGGATTAAAGCTTTTTTTCCATTGATGGTTTTTATTTGGCTAATATCTCCATCAATATACATTTTATCAAACTCTGTACTATAGACTTCCCGATTTTCTGAATCAGTAAAAACACCTTGTAATACTAAAACACCTGTCAAAACAGCCATCACAATATAAATCCAAACATAGCTTGGCTTATTGTCTGGATTTAACTTTGCTTGTGGTTTTGGGCTTGGTTTACTTGAGGATATATTCTTATTTTCTTCCACTATTGCGTTTAAATTTATTTATTACTTAATTTTTTCTTCTAAAGGTACGTATGAATCTGACCAAAGCTCTTCCAGTTGATAAAATTCTCTCATTTCCTTGTAAAACACATGGACAATCACATCCACATAATCTATAATCACCCACAAAGCATTGCGCTCTCCTTCTATGTGGTGTGGCTTAGTTTTTAGTTTTTCATTTACATCTTTTTCTACATTCCCAGATATAGCATTCACTTGAGTGGTACTATCCCCATGGCATACAATCATATAATCTACAAAAGCATCTTCATTTCCTCTGAGGTCGATGCATATAACATCTTGGGCTTTTCGGTCGTCTAGTGAACTAAGTATTTGATTTACGAGCGGATTTTCTATTTTCTTTACTTTTGTAGGCAATTCTTGGTATTTTAATTAAAACTCTAATTACATACAAATTTAAAGTAAAATTAGTTTCGCTTTGACATCTATTTCTGAATTAACGTTTTTTGGGTCGCCAATCCTATTTTTCGATGAAATGGAATCTACAAGTGACTACCTAAAAAACACTCATTTCGACAAGCCACGATTGATCATAACCGATAACCAAACCTATGGTAGAGGACAATATGGCAAGGTTTGGGACTCCCAATGTGCGAAAAATTTGTGCTTTAGTTTTCAATATTTCCCTAAAAATCTTAGTATTGAAATGGGATATAGGATATCTCAATCCATGGCTCTTGGATTGGTAGAAATAATTAATGGATTCATCTATCCGGATGTATCATATATCAAATGGCCCAATGATATCATACTTAAAGATAAAAAAGTGGCAGGAATTTTAGTCGAAACAACTATTTCAAATTCAAAAATAGAGAAAATAATAGGGGGTATAGGAGTCAATGTGAATCAGGTTGATTTTTCAGATCATCTGCCGAATGCAAGTTCTTTGGCAAAACTATTCCCTGAGAAAATATGGGAGCGGTCTCAGGTCTTGTATGCTATCATAAAAAAACTAGAACATTATTTGGGTAAGGAATTTCAGGAAGACTATCAGTCCATCTTCAATGATAACTTGTACAAAATCAATGAACCCATCTCTGTCGTTCATTCTAATGAGCAAAGACAGGTCATTAATCTGGGAGTTGACAATCAGGGTTACTGGCACTTAAGGGATCAAGATAACCAAGAAAAACTCATCATCAAATCTAGTCAAGAGATCGTTTATCTTTATGTCTAGGTTAAAATATAAATATATATTTTTACAAAAAAATAATCAATGGCCTCAAACTCAGAAGAAATCTCATTAAAAGATTTAGGAAAAAAGATAGTAAAGATTAGTAAAAGTAAACGCAAAATTTTTACATGGCTTTTAATTGGAATAATGGCTCTATCCTCAGCTTATTTTGCCAAAGTAGTGCTCAAACCGAGATATAAATCTGAGGTCATTTTAAAGAGTAAATTTGTAAGAAAGGAGGCCCTCATGAGTATATTAGAGTATTACAATAACTCTATAGCTAATGACTATGAGCTTATTGATGAGGCGGTAAAAAACAGTCTAATTAGTTCTCAAGTAGCGAAGTTGGAGGCTAATGAAATCAAGCCTGACTTCACCTCTCCTGACAAAGAGGATAAGACCAAGTATTATAAATTTACTATGGCACATTTTCAAAAACCAGTGCAAAAATCTAGCGAAGATTTCAATATTCTATTAAATGATATAAAAACTAAAATAGCCATAGATCAAGATATAGCTATTGGTAAAAAACGAGCTGAAGAGGCTATCGTGGAGTTAGACTCCTTATTAAAAACTGCCCTGCCAGCAGGAAACTCTTTTAAAAATCGAATGGATGCAGGGTCTAACATGCTTATTATGAATGATTTGTATAGGAGCCTTGAAGAACTGCTCTCCAAGAAATCTGGACTTAGGACGGAGTTGAAATATTATCAAACAGAAAATCTTATTTACCAAATCTCGCCAATCGTCGTTTCTAAAAAAATATCCTTCCCACTCATAATTTTTGTGATTGGATTGGGTGTTTGGTTTTTTGTCTGCCTAACTTGGGTAGGAGCAATTATTGTTTTCAGTGACGATGAATAACGTCAAAGAAAAGAACCATCTCATATTTTTAATACTACTAGGGTTTCTAGTATTCTTCCCTTTCTTGGGCAGTGTGCATCTTTTTGACTGGGATGAAGCCAATTTTGCTGAACTCGCACGAGAGATGATTTTAACAAAAAATTATCTTCAGCCTCAAATCAACTATTTGCCTTTCTACGAAAAACCCCCGATTTTTATATGGATGCAAATTATCTGTATGCAGCTATTTGGCATCAATGAATTTGCTGCCCGATGTCCAAATGCACTACTAGGAATTTTGGTGATGATAAGCCTCTACCTCATAGGTAAAAGAGAAAAAGACTCCAAATTTGGGCTCATTTGGATTTTGACCTTTATGGGATCGTTTTTACCATTTATGTACTTCAGAACGGGATTAATAGATCCATGGTTCAACTTTTTCATGTTTTTGAGTCTTTACTTTTATTATATAAGCGCAAACCCAAAAGAAAATCAAGATTTAAAATACCAATTTCTATTTCTGATTTTCAGTTCCATTTTTCTAGGTCTTGCTGTCCAAACCAAAGGACCCGTGGCTCTAATTATAGTCTGGGGCTCCATAGGCATGTATTGGTTAATTACCAAGTTTAAATCCTTTCCCGGTATATTAAAAACAGGGTTTTGGGTCTTAACAACCTTGATCTTTAGCAGTATATGGTTTGTTTACGAATACTATGTGCATGGTAGTGGATATATGTCAGAATTTATAACCTACCAAATTAGATTATTTACTACCGAAGATGCATTGCATGGTGGACCTATTTATTACCATGTCCTTGTTTTACTTCTAGGTTGTTTCCCTGCCAGCATTATCTTGCTTTTTCATAGGAATTGGAAAGAAAAATTGCAATCCGATTGGTTTAAAATCATGTTTGTTTGTGGCTTGCTAGTTTTAATCTTATTCTCTATCGTACAAACAAAAATCATTCACTATAGCTCCATGGCCTATTACCCTATAAGTTATATCGCGGCTATTGTTCTCTATCAAAATACGATCAAATATAGAATTTGGCTGAATAGGGTATTGACTTTTATTATTCTGCTACTCATATTTGCTGCAATTGCTATGCCTATTTTAGGAAATAATTTGCAAATGATACTGCCTCTTATCAAAGATAAACAAGCACAGCTGCAGTTAGGAGCTCATGTTGATTGGCATTATAGTGAGGCTGGATATGGAGTTATTATTTTAGCCTTATTCATTTATTTAAGAAGGAAATTCGCAAATAATTTTTATCCCTATTTTTTTTCAACTGCTTCTGTGGTTTTAGTTCTCCTTATCGTATTCGCACCTAAAATAGAACGATATACTCAAGGAACCTACATTGATTTTTGTAAAACTAAAAAAGGAAAAGATGTTTATATACAACCTTTATTTTTAAAAAGCTACGCTAATCTGTTCTATTCAGAGAGAATGCCATTTAACAATGACACCAGCAGAAACCATGGTCGGATGTATGATGGAGATATTGATAAGGATGTTTTTTTTATTAGCGTTACCAAAGACAGTTTATTGACTCGATATCCCCGTCCCTATATTCAAATACTGGAACGAAAAAATGGGTATGATTTCATGTACCGAAAATTGGATTCCACACAATCCTATTAATGTTTTATTCCGTCTAACTTAATAACTTTGAGAATAGTAATGATAATAATTTTTATATCGAACCATAGACTCTTTTTATCAAGGTACTCTACATCAAATTTAACCTTTTCTTCAATACTTAATTCATCCCGTCCATTTACCTGAGCCCAGCCAGTGATGCCTGGTAATAATTTATGCACATTTTTTTGAGTTCTCAATTCTATTAGGTCATATTGATTATACAAAGCAGGCCTAGGCCCGACTACGGACATTTGATTTTTCCATAAACACCACAACTGGGGTAATTCGTCCAAACTTGTTTTCCTAATAAAATTTCCTATAGGCGTTAAATAAATATCGGGGTTTTGAAGTAAATGCGTAGCCACTGCCGGTGTATCTATTTTCATACTGCGAAACTTTGGCATTTTAAAGATTTCATTGTCCTTCCCTACCCTGTCCGACCAATAGAGAATAGGACCTTTAGACGTAAGCTTTACCAATAAACCTGTAATAAGAAAAGGTAAGAAAAAAAATATAGTAGCAAAAAATAATAAGGTAATATCAAATAATCTCTTCATGCACACTAGTTTTAATAAGCAAGTTCAAAAAAAATTTACAGCACATTTGACTTTAAATAATCTATTACCGGAGTTGGTTTCCAATCTACTAATGCTTTCCTTAGCTTGGAATCATCAAAGGTAAAATTCAAGATGATTTTATTAAGCATAAGGGTGTTAAATGGAATAAATTTGAAGCTATCTCCTAGTTTAGCTAAAATTTGAAATGGGAAAAGTGGAAGATTATACACCTGCTTGTCATAACATTTTTCAAAGGCATCGCTCAATTCTCTGAATGTAGGATTATAGCCATCTGTCACATTATAAACTCCTCCTATTTTAGAAATCATAGGAATAAGTCTGGCAACATCTCGTGTTAGAACCATACTTTTAGAGGCAACACCACCACCGATTGTGAAAAACTTATTCTTCTTTACTGATTGTATCATCGCGCCTAAATTACCCGGAGGATTTTTCCCGACTAAAAGCGGTAAACGCAGTGCTGTATAGGTTACATTTCTTTTTGAACACCAATCTTGTATCACTGATTCTGCTAAAATTTTACTTCGACCATATGGGTCGCTTGCTAATAAAGGATTGTCTTCATTTATTAACAATCCCTGTTTCAAGCCATAAGCGCTAACAGAACTAATAAATACAAATTCCTTAATATCTGATGAATCTAATGCTTTCAATAAATTTTCTGTACCCGTAACATTCACTGCAAAAAAATCATCTGCTTCTTCTTTTGTTTTAGGAACGATATGAGCCTTTCCTGCCACATGAACTACGAGGTCAAATTTTTGATGAAACGAAGGTTCTCCTTTTTCTAAACTGAAGTTATAATCACATTTACTCCTTCCTAGGGTCTTTACCTCAAAGCCAGCAGACTTCAGGTGATCGGTAATTTCTCTTCCTAAAAATCCTGTAGCACCTGTTACTAATGCTTTTTGCATACTTTTATCTTTACTATTCCCTATTTATTGAGAGGACTTCAATTGAATTATCTTCTCTAAATAATCGGCAGCTAATTTACTATAAGTCCTATTCTCATAAATCCATTTTCTTCCCTTCATACCCATATCCTTTAGTTCTTGATCACTCAGATTGATGAGTTTCAAAATGGCATTTTTCATATCATCTACATTGTTTGAATTGACGAAGATGCCACATTTCGCTTCATTAATCATGGAAGGATATCCTGAATATCTAGCCAGAATAGGTTTAGCTGCCAACATATATTCTACTACTTTATTCATCGACTGGCCATAGTCCCATACCTTACTATCCTTGGTAGATAGAAATAATATATCGCACTTAGCCAGGAACTGTTTGACCTCTGACTGCTTAATTCTAGGCAGGAAAGTCACATTTGTACATGATGATAATTTCTTTTCAAAACCTGCTTTTAAATCTCCACTTCCTACAATCATAAAATGTAGATTCGAATTCTCCTTGTCCAGTATGTCTATGCATTCGATGAAGGATTCCAAAGCATTCGTAATGCCCATACTACCGGCATAACCAATGATCTTTTTACCTACAGGAAATACCTTATCAAAAGGATTTTCACTAGAATCCTCTACATAATCATTAGGATTAAATCCTATAGGACAACAATGAGATGGTCTCTCATAGCCCAATATTTCCTTGACATGGTCACCTAATTTAGGCATGGTACCCACGACCAGGTCAGCATGTTTGTAGCCAAATTTTTCAAACCAA
>CAYXKX010000015.1:49071-49414 GCA_964465185.1 uncultured Chitinophagaceae bacterium | reverse complement strand
TTCAGGAAACTATAATGCCAAAGTTAGCACGGTGAACCCTAGTTGCTCTTTAACTTCAAATGCAATCAATGTAGTGGTAAATCCATTGCCAACTGTGACTTTTAGATTACCAATAGATAGTATATGCGATACGATTGTCAACTTAAATTTCTCAGGAGCATTGCCAGCGGGTGGTAGTTTTAAATTAAACAATAGCGTCATCTCTGCTTTTTCTCCTAAAAATAGCGGTATAGGTAACTACACCATAGTTTACGAAGTAACGGATGCAAAAGGTTGTAAGAACAGTGCGAGCGATAATATCAAAGTAATCTTGTGAAAAGCTGTAACACCTCCACCACTATCT
>CAYXKX010000015.1:41036-48998 GCA_964465185.1 uncultured Chitinophagaceae bacterium | reverse complement strand
ATTCGAATTATTCAACCAACTAGGAATGAAAATGATTCAAGGTTTGGTAGTAGATAATAAAATAGATGTATCCAAACTAGTGGATGGAATTTATCACTTAAATCTAACAGATAATCAAGGGAACATCTACACTCAAAAAATTGTGAAATAGCATTTTCTTTTTTATTTTCTCGAGACCTCGGCATTTATTGTCGAGGTTTTTTTATGCGAAACCTGAAAAAGCAATAAAGTATTACGGTCTATAAAATTTCACCAACCAAAAAAAACTAGTCAGATATAATAATCTTTGGAGAATACCCTGATAGGTTTTAAAGAGTCCAAAGAAAGCAGATAATGAAATAACCAAAGTAAAAAAAAGAACGTGCAGCCATTTTTCTGTTTTATTAGATGCATAGAATATATGTATCAAAATCCCTAAGGTAAATACTACACCAGCCAGCTGAGCAAGGGTAGAATGAATTCTTGATTCAAGCTCTGAATAATGCTCAGTAGGAAAGAAAGGTTTAGTGCAGAAAACACCAGTAAGTGCTATACATAATCCGTAGATGAGAATAGGTAACGTTCTCCAAGACAAACCCTGGAGTAAAATTCCAAGAACCAAAATGAGTCCAAATGCCAAAAAACCCAGCTGCATGATTAGTTTTTTATCATAAGCCTGAGCGCCAAGATCACTTATCGTATTCCTAGTCCAGTCATAAGGATTAACCGAAAAAATGTGAGCAAGAATAATAGCAAATATGAAAAGTCCTGTTGAAATGAGATGATAACTCGTTTTTATTAATTGCATTTTACGTAAAAAGAAATGTTAAAGGAACTTATAAATTCTTTGAATTAGTCTATCAAAAATAATAAAACTAAATTCAATAACAAAAATGCGATGTTTTTAAAATGAAATTTATTCAATATTAAATTAAACCGGCGACATAACAATTTCACAACAATAGCTTAAACTCACTCCCACAATATTTCATAGAACTTTGCGCTGTGAAAATCTGTCAAATCGTGAAGTACTTTTTTATTCTCCTTTTTATTGGCCTCAGTTATAGTATAGGCTATTCCCAATGCCCTACCTATCAGTCATTCAAGGTCAATGACACCAATGGAGTGGTCAAGGTTTGTTTTGGCGATACGATTCGCCTAACTTCTACAGTCAATCATGTAATAAGTATGGATAGTGTCAAATACTATTGGGATACGACCAGCACTTATAATCCATATTCCGTTCAAGGTTCATTTTTGAAATCGGCTAAGATCAATACAACACTTGGGACTGTAACAGCTTGTCCTAGCTGCACCACTTCCTGTTCTCAATGTCCTACCATCCAATCTATTTTTGTCAATTCATGCAATGGCTCTGGTGCTGAACAAGACAATGAGTTTGTTATTATTCATTCCGGTTCAGGTTTTAATGCCGCTAATTTTCAATTGACCTACAACTCTACCAACTCTATCGGTGCAGCTAACCTTGGCATTAATATATCAGGTTCTTCCTGCAGCTTACAAACACCCACTGCTGCCTTAATGGACTCAATTCGGAGTAGTTCGGGTTGCGATACGAATAAAACCAAGGTAGTCACTCCTTCCATGACCATTCCACCTAATAGCTATGTGATTCTCTTTTGTAGCAGCAATGTCACAAAAAAATATGATTTTAGTAATATCTGTGCTAGTGGTCTTGTATTATATGTCATGCAGAGTTCTTGTCAGCGAACGAGCGGAGCCTTCACCAATGGTGCCAGCACGACCACTCCACCCCAAACAACCATACTAGGTTTGAGCAATTGTTCGAGCTGCATAGATACTTTTAAATATAGCCGTGCAGGGCTAAGTAATACAGATGGAGAATATGCAGTGAGACATCCTTCTGGAATTTCGACCAAAGCGAATGGTGGAGTAGCTATCAATTCATTAAATCCCTGCAATGGCCCGTTGGCAGCCTTTCACACGGTCGACACAGTGAAATTTGTTGTGAATCAAACGACGATGTGTGGACGCGATACGCTGCATCTCAAGGGTGTATTTCGCAATCATCCCAATATAGGAGCATGTCTCAATACGGCAAGCATCGCCACAAGCAATACAGTTAAATTGGTCGTGATGTGCCCTAATGCACAAATCACAGCACCGAGTTATTTCTGTCATGGAGATACCATAATAGCCAAAGCAAGGAATACAAATCCAAGACCGAATGCGAGCGATAGTTACGTTTGGTCAAATGCTACGAACTTAGACTCAACTAAAATTTATCAATCTGGCACTTATACGGTCACTTTAAACGAAAATGGATGTCTCGATACTCAGAGCTTTAATACAATCAAATCTGACTCTAGTATTTCGGCTACAAATACTTCATTAGATTCATGCCAGTCGGTTCATTATAAAGGTGTGACTTATACCACCAATGCCATGGCTTTTGATACCTTAAAAACGAAGAATGGTCTTTGTGATTCGATTATTTATCAGCAACCCATTCTCATCTTAAAAAATGATACCGTAACGACGAAAGCCTGTTATAAGGCTGGATTTCCTTATACTTTTCGCGGGACAAACTACTCAGCGCAGGGAAACTATTATATAGATAGTTCCACTACCAGAAAATGTTTTAGAGTCTTTCATTTAGATTTGAGCGTATCATTCATTAATAGAGATACCCAGCGCATCTATACCTGTCAACCGAGCTATACGATCAGTGGTGTCACTTATACTGCCAGTGCAACGCATCGCGACACTATTAAAAATACACTTGGTTGCGATAGTTTTATTCATGAATTCCCTATCACCTTCATTCAAAAAACAATAAGACCTGCAGTCACTATTCCTGCCTGTATTTCCTATACTTTCAAGGCTAGAATCTACACCAGTCCGACCACCGTTTTTGATACCATTCGAAGTTTGCTAGCCCCGACTTGTGATAGTATAATTACACCTACATTCTTACAAATATTTCCTGCCCCCACTCGCATCAATAGACCCTTGATTGATTCCTGTAAAGCAGTGCGGATAAACGGTAAAACCTATACTAGCAGCTCCACACATTTTGACACAGTAAAAAAACAAAATGGACTTTGTGACTCAATAATCTATCAAACGCCCATCGTCATTCTTCAAAATGATACAACAAGAATCAACGGATGTATAAACCAAGGTCAGTCCTACATTTTCTTTGGAAATCCAATCAATGTAGTGGGAATTTATTTCCATAGTATACCAAAATCAAAAGGCTGCGACAGCATAATTCGGTTAGATTTGAGTCGAGGAAATCCTAATACTATTGTCAGAGATACTGCAGCCTGTGATAGTTTTATATACAAATCACGCATATACAAATCGAATACGACGATTCTCGATACCTTCAGAAATGTCCTGGGCTGCGATAGCACAATAAGACGGCTTAGGCTAACACTATATATACCAGTAATAGGAAAACCCGATACACTGCGTGCATGCGAAGAAGTCTTTTTCCGCGGTCAGAGAATTACAACCAATACCAGCATTGATTCTGTTGTCAAAAAACGAGTTATACCATTCTGTGATAGTTTGCAGAAGAAGTTTGTTATCGTCATTTATCCATTGCCGACAGGCATTGTTAGCGTGACCCCAGATACTATAGTCCCTGCAGGAAACCAGGTTCAGCTCACGGCTACGGGAGGGGTTTCATATAGTTGGCTTATCGATAATTCAACGGCCAATCCGCTGACTTATAATATGCAAGAAAGAACCTATTTTGAAGTTCGGATTCGCGATAAAAATAACTGCGAGCGCACTATAGGCAAATGGGTGGATGTAGTAGCTGAAATAGAAATAAACGAGGCGTTTTCGCCCAATGGTGATGGCATAAATGATATCATAGCGCCTACATACAAAGGAAATGTGGTGATTCTATTTTTTAAAATATATAACCGCTGGGGGCAGACAATCTATGAAGGATCTGGCGCGGATGCTAAATGGGATGGAAGATTCAATGGCACTGACCAGCCACAAGGTTCTTATGTATATAGCATCCAATACAATATCAATGGAAAACCAGTCACTAAAACAGGCGGTCTAACGCTCATTAAATAAAGACAATTGAACTCACTGAACCGAATAGTTTTTTATAATGTCATTATGACTTGCATACTAGGTATACGTATGCAGGCCCAAGACTATCATTTCTCGCAATTCTACGCCTCCCCACTGACGCTCAATCCTGCACTGACAGGAAAGTTCAACGGTCACATGCGACTCAGTAGTATCTATAGAGCGCAGTGGAGCCATGTCAATACCACAAGTTATCTATACCAGACACCGAGTTTTTCAGCAGACTTCAATTTATTTAGAAATAAGATAGGACTCGGCGTCGTCCTGCTCAATGACCAAACCAACAATAAAATATTCAATACACTCGAGGGTGGACTATCTGCTTCGTACAAAATAGCTACGGAGAAATTTGGAATCTCTTTTGGTCTTCAAGGATGGTATAGCCAAAATTATTTTGATTATAACAAAGTGAATCAAAGTTTCAGACAAACGGAGCCTACCGCTGCAGATGTCTTGCGCAGATTTGATTTTCACGCAGGTGTTTTTTCTGATTATAGATTAGAGAATAACAGTGCATTCTACGCAGGGTTTTCGGCTTATCATTTGATTAGTCCTAAAGATAAATTCAGTACCGAAGGAAATCCCACTGCCAATTTACCGATGAAATTTACTGTGCAGCTCGGCGGAGACCTAATATTGAATGACAAAATCAATATCATACCGGGGCTAATGTACGCCTATCAAGCCAAGGCCTCACAAATCAATACGGGAGCTACCTTAGCCTATTATCTCCGAAAAGAAGATGATAATAACATCATCCTATACGCAGGCCTTTGGTCACGATGGAATGAAATCCAAACGCAGGCCTTGATACCTAAAATTGGCTTTGAAATAAAAAAAATACGCATCACTGCGGCTTACGATATGGTGACCAATGGTCTAGGGGGCGAAGTCAATGCCTCTAACAGTGCCCGCCCCAATACCTTCGAAATTTCGCTCAACTATATCTTCAAGAATACAGAGCGAAGCATGGATTATGATTGCTTTTTATTCAATCCTAGGTATTAAATCACACACTGCGTAACAATTTGATAACCTTTCCTTAAAGCGGAAGCTAGAAGAGAATTCGGAACTTTGCGGTTGAAAGGAATAAATACTTAAATCAGACTTCTAATTTTAAAATAGTTAACTATATAAAATAGTATGGTGCTAAGAAAATATAGATTTTTTATTTTTAAAAACCCCGTTGCACTTATCATGCTGGGCATTATTTTTTTGATGCCCAATCTATCGTTTGGGTAAACCAACACTTATACCGCAACCAATAGCTAACATTTAGAAAACACCAAGAAATTTACTCTGTGAAGATCATTTGAGAGAAAAAACATAAAAATTATAATACAATTATATGATAAACTATACAACTGCCACTATCGGCAAAACAACAAAAACATTTAAAAACCCAACCTCCACGAGAAGCCGGTTGAACATTTTAAAATTCCTAAGCGCTTTTGCTTTGGCAATGCTGCTGGGGGTGAATGGGTTGAGAGCCCAATCTTTTACTTCAACTTCAGCTTCATCAGCTTGGAACGCCTCTAGATGGAACAATACAACAGATGCAGCACCATATACATCAACATTCACAGCCAATAATGCTGCAAGTTTCACATCAGGCACTTACACATTTGCTGGGATGGGTGCAACTGTAAATGTTGGTAATGTAACTTTAGCAAGTGGTGTGACTGTTAATTTTGCTTCAATAGGAAGCACTTATGCTACTGGCGGAGCTGTTAGGACTATTGATGTTGGAAGTGGAGGAATTTTCGATTTAAATGGAAATTCTTTTTCCACTGCAGCTGGCACAGGACTTATTAAATCAGGTACAGGTGTTTTTGGCACAGGTGCAGGAGCTTTCACAGGAGGCTTTACGCTTAATGCTGGAACAGTAGTAGCTAGAGGCACAACTGGTTTAGGTTCGGGTGGTTCAAATACACTCACATTAAATGGAGGTGCAATGGCAGCAAATAACTCTCGTGATTTTGCCAATACTCGTTTTCCGGTGGAATCACTATAGGTGGTAACGTTCAGTTCGGAGAATTAGCAACAGTTGTTTCAATAGCCGGTAGTGCTACAAACTTAAGTTTTGCAAACAATGTTTCCTTAGGCGGAGCTGTCAGGACATTTACACAAGGAAATAATGGCACGAATACATTTAGCGGGGTTATTTCAAATACATCTGGTGGGCTCACCTTCGCTGCCAATGTAAATACAGATGGTAGGTTTGAAATTACCAATGCCGCCAATACCTTTACTGGCGATATCAATGTTAATGGAGGTGAAGTTCGATTTACTACTGATGGAAGTATTGGTAATGTCGCTAATGATATTATTATAGATGGTGGGCGCTTTTCCAAAGCATCAGATGCAACAACAGTTACTTTAGATGCAGGAAGAGCCATTCAGGTAGGCGATGGCGCAGGTACTGGCATATCTTCTCCTGGTAGTGGAACCTTAATCTATAATAACGCTATTACTGATAAATCTGGTGAAACAGGTGCTTGGGCAAAACAAGGTGGTGGAACTCTTGAATTAGGGGGTGCTTCGACATACACAGGTTCTACTTCTATCAATAATGGCATTGTAAGACTCACTGCAGGAAACGATCGTTTGCCTACTGGTACCGTTTTAAGTTTAGGTCAAGCAGCAAGTACAAACTTGGGAACATTTGATTTGAATGGTCGTAACCAAACAATTGGTGGTTTGAACTCGACAACTGGAACAAATGCCACTGCTTCTAATAACACCATTACATCTGCTTCTGCTGCTACACTTACAGTGAATGGTGCGGGCAGTTATGGTGATGGTACAAATGAAAATTCAGGAATAATATCAGGTGCAATATCATTAGTTAAAAGTGGTTCAGGTACTTTAACTTTAGGTGATATAAACACATATACTGGTACAACTTCAATTAATAACGGAACGATACAATTAACAGCAGGAAACGATAGATTACCTACTGGTACTGATTTAAGTTTGGGTCAAGCATCAAGTGCAAACTTGGGGACATTTGATTTGAATGGTCGAAACCAAACTATAGCTGGTTTAAACTCGACAACTGGAACAAATGCCACTGCTTCTAACAATACAATAACTTCGTCAAGTGCAGCAACTTTAACAGTTTCTGGCAGCGGAACTTATGGTGATGGCACAGATGCCAATTCGGGAATTATAGCAGGATCTATTTCTCTTGCAAAAAGTGGCACTGGTACATTAACCTTAGGTGATGCAAACACATATACTGGTGCTACCACAGTTTCAGGAGGAACATTGCAATTTAATCGTACAGGCGGAACTACTATCCCTGCTACAAACAATGTGACTATCAGTGGCGGTACCTTGCAAATCTCAACCAATCAAACGCTCAATGATGTGACCTTAACCTCTGGCACTTTAATAATCGATAATGGAGTCACTTTAACTATAAATGGGAACTTCACAGGAGGGGGAACTATTCAAAATAATGGAACCATTATATTAGCAGGTCCTTCAAGTTTTCCAGGAGCTACCACTACGATATCAGCAATGGATACCCTAACTATCGATCGTGGCGGTAATGTTACACTCGATCAGTCTATAACCATTACAGGAAATTTGATCTTGACCAACGGAAAACTCATTACGGGCGCTTGCGATGCAGCCACATCAAATATTGCCCTTACAATGGCGGATAATGCCACGATAACTGGAGCAAGTGCAAGCCGTTTTGTGGATGGTATTTTGAAAAAAACAGGAGACGATGCGTTTACCTTCCCCATTGGTAGCGGCGCTAAGTATGCCCCTGTTTCTATAACAGCACCATCTGTCAATACAGATCGATTTGCTGCTTGCTATACCGGTTCTAACCCAAATAGCAGTTATAGTATTACAGCAAAAGCAGGT
>CAYXKX010000015.1:0-41026 GCA_964465185.1 uncultured Chitinophagaceae bacterium | reverse complement strand
CACTCAATAATGTAAGTAAAATGGAATTCTGGCATATCAATAGAGAGGCGGGTGCTAGCTCTGCCAATGTGACTCTAAGCTGGGATACCCTAGCTCGAAGCGGTCCTGTGAGAGATATGAGTCAGCTACGCGTATGCCACTGGAATGGCTCACAATGGGACGATTTAAGTAATACAGGTACGACAGGATCAATTGCTTCTGGTACTGTCACTTCGGGCTCAGTTTCCAGTTTTAGTCCATTCACTCTTGGTTCTAGCGGCTCGTCCAATCCTCTCCCTGTCACATGGGCATATTTTACCGCTCAAAAAACGGATGGCGGTAATCAGTTAAACTGGGGGACAGCTTCTGAGAAAAATACCAGTCATTTTGAAATAGAATACAGTATAGATGGTAGTCAATTTATTGCGATTAAGGATAAAATCAGTGCGGCAGGAGAAAGTGCACATCTGCTTGAATACAGTTATATTCATAACTTTTTCGCGCCTCTTACCTACTATAGAATCAAGCAAATAGATTTAGATGGCTTATTTGATTATTCCAAAACAATAGTCCTTAAAAATAAAGATATAACGAGCAAGAATTTTATTAGCCTAGTTCCTACATTTATTCAAACGAATGAACCAATAATCATTCAAGGTTTTGAGGCAAATACTCCCGCGGTTTTCTATGAAATCGTCAATACACAAGGTCAGCGTATTCTATTTGATAAAATTCCTACGCTTGATGGTTATTTTCACCAAAGTCAATCTTTAGAATTATATCCATCTGGTCTATATTATATACGAATATTTAATTCAGATTTAGACAATTTATATCAAGGGAAAATCAGAAAATAATTTCAGAAATTATTTTTCTAGGGCTGCTATTCTGTTTTCATGTTGCGAATAGCAGACTTTACTTTTTCTTAATATTCGACAAAAGGCAATCCGTCTAGTTTTGAATTTTAATATAAAAATTTAAGAGTCCATGTATGAAATAGTCTTAGCTATCCTGGCTGGGTTGGTGCTTTTCCTTTTTGCAGTTCATAGTCTATCCGAAGTGATTCAAGCCGCTATGGGCGAAAATGCCAAGGCTTGGATATTAAAATTCACATCCAATACCTTTTTTAGCGTGCTCACTGGAACGATTGTCACTATGCTTTTAGATTCTTCATCTGCCGTGATTATCATTACTATTGTTTTTGTTAATGCGAAATTATTGACCTTTCGACAGGCCATGGGCATCGTACTCGGAGCTAATATAGGCACAACTTTTAGCAGTCAAATCATAGCTATGGATATAGGCAAATACTCTCCAGTTCTATTACTTATTGGATTTATACTATTGCTCGCAGCGAAGTCTGAGAAAGTAAATAATACAGGCAAAGTGATTTTATATTTTGGGGTTTTATTTTTCGGCTTATTCACCATGGAAAAAGCCGTAGAGCCTTTGCGTGATTCTCCACAGTTTATGCTGTGGCTTCAGAAAACAGAAAATCCTTACATAGGCGCTTTGATCGGAGCGTTGGTCACACTAGTGATACAGTCATCCTCTGCAACCGTGGGAATGACAATCATCTTGGCAAAAAAGGGTATGCTGAGTTTGGCTGGCAGTATAGCAGTCATGCTAGGTGCAGAACTAGGAACGTGCAGTGATACGCTTCTGGCTACAATCAAAAGTAATCGTGAAGCTGTCAAAACGGGGATGTTTCATTTAGCATTCAATCTAGTCTCTATTATCACAGGATTGCTTCTTTTTGGTCCATTTCTCAATTTGGTCAAGCAACTAAGCGTGGGAGTCAGTATCGAACGAGCAGTGGCCAATTCGCATATGCTATTCAATATCGGTGGCGTACTGATCTTTGTTTGGTTTTTGCCCTTTTTCGAGAAGGCATTAAATCGTATGTTTGATAAGCCTACTCAATACTAGATTCTACTCAACACTTCTGCCTTTTTAGCATCGTATTCTTCTCGAGAGATCAGTTGATTTTCGAATAGGGTCTTTAATTTTTGTAAAGCCGCAGTGATATCATCTTCTTTCTTTTCCTCTACAATAGTTGCTACAGGCTCAATTATAGGCTCTGGTGTAATAATCGCCGGCAATACTGGTTCTGGTGAAGTGACTGTCGGATTTGAATTCACTTGAATACTTCCCGAAGCCGCTCGCTTTTCTTCAAGCTCCATCTGTCTGCGAAGTTCTCGCTGCGTCTCTTCCTGCTCTTGGGCTAATGCATATAGTCTTCGTGCTTGGGCTTTTGGCAGATAATCGAGGCTATCACTTCCTTTGGTGGTATTGATAGAAAATATAGCGCCTAGTAGTTCTTCTTTCAGCTTACAGTCGATGACATCTTTCCATACATAGTCTGAAAAGTCCATGGAGAAACCGAGATTTTTAGGTCTGCAAAAGATGATGCGCTTATTGGTCAATGCTACACAATCTGGGGAAATATTCACTGCGGGTTTTTTCTGCACAGCGATATACTCTAGAGACTCACCATTCATGATAATCCCTTTGAGCTTGTCTGTTACCTTCTCCACGGCCGCGGGGTCTTGTTCTTCGTTTAGAAATTTTTTGAAATTGTCTAGCATTTTTACACTTAATTAGTGACCCAAAGGTAAGAGAAATTTGCCATAGAATGTGATAAAATACAGCTATCAAAGATCTTGATAGCCCCTCATCAATCGAGCCTAAACTGCAATTTAAAAAAGCAAATAACAGTTCTACATTCTAAATAAAATGCAATATCGTCTAACAAACCTCCTAATTTCTTATGAAAAATTTTGTAATATTAGTATAATTTTGTCATAGAAAAAATAACCTACTAAAACAACTGACATGAAAAATCATCAACCAACCATCAAAACTAGGTTTCTAGCATTCCAAATTATTATCATTTTATTTTTCGGTGGCATTAGCTCTTTGAATGCTTCGCATATCATGGGTGGCGAGATCAACTATAGATTAATTGATACCACGAATGGAAAATACAAAATTCGACTTACAGTTTATAGAGATTGTGCTGGAATAGACTACGGTACTGAATCTATCAAAGTGGGGACATCTTCTGGTACAACACAAGTCACCTTAAATTTCAAATATAAGGAAGAAGTAAGCCAAATCTGTAAAGTGCCTGATGTAGCTTCAACGCCAACTACAAACTGCCCGAGAGGACCTATAGGAGCTATCATGGGGGTGGAGAAATGGGTCTATGAAGTAGATTATGTGATCGGTAAAAACATAGGTTATGCCTATGTGGGCTGGACAAGTTGTTGTAGAAATCATGCTATAACTACAATTCAAAATCCTGGAGGGGAAAATTCATGGTTACAAGCTCTGATAAATACAGACTATAAAAATAACTCCTTGACTTTTGCAAATATTCCGTTTAAATATCTTTTTAAAAATGAAGAAAATATTTATAATCCAGCGGGAGTCGATTCATTCGATGACAATTATATCATGATCAATGGTAAGCAGATTGTCCTAGATTCTATTGCTTTTGAACTATATACCCCATTTAATAACTCTGGTAACTCTGTCTCAGATATTATGAATTTCAATAATTCGAAAGTCAATTTCAATACGGGTCTCAATACACAAAACTTTCTCTATACTACCACAGGAGTGAAGTTTAATCCAAACTCTGGTGAAATAAAAATGACCCCTAGTATGGAGCAGACCGCTGTATACGCTATAGCTGCTTTTGAATACAGGGCAATAGCCGATGCCAGCCAACCGGCAGGATATAGAAGAGTTCTAGTAGGTCATATTACACGCGATATTCAATTTGCCGTTATTTCTGCAATAGGAATGAATAGAAATTTAAAAGTAGATTCTGTAAAAAATGTTGTTTGCTCTTCCTCTGATTCGAGTTATGTTTTTACAATTTTAGGAAAGAATAAAGGAAATAAAATTTTCTTCAACATAAAGGGCAATGCAACATCAACTATTAAATATAAGATAATATCTACGCCAGCTAACACAGACTTATCTGCATTTAATATGACAATAACTGGGTTGAACTCAAATAAATTGACTGGTTTGATAAGCTTTGATACGGTAAAAACTGCCAATACGGAGCTCTATGTCGTAATAGAAACATACGATTGTATGCCAAATGGAATTAAACACATAAAGTCGCATACTATCACGATCAATACGCAAGGATTTGTTTCCTGTCAGCTTAAATGCGATGTGTCTAGATCAAAAGATTCGCTGTTATGTACTCCAAATTATGGCATTCCACCTTATAAATACAAGTGGAGTAATGGAGATACGACTCATTTTAGAAAAGCATTTTTACCAGGCACATACTTTGTGACTGTCACTGATTCTAGTGGTTGTCAATCTAAATGCAGTTATTACATCACCTCTCCCTGTGATCAGTTTAAAAATTTCTCTTGGAAGTTCTCTGACACTAGTGTTGGATTCAAATGTGATACAGATAGCTCCGGCTATATCGTAAGTTATCTATGGGACTTTGGAAATGGCATTACCAGTGTATTAGCCAAACCAATTATCAAATACATTATCAATGGGATTTATACGGTAAAGCTTCATTATTGTCTAAGGGACTCGAATCAAAATATTATTTGCTGTGATTCTATCGTCAAATATGTGGCCGTATCCCACTGCAAAATTCCATGCAATGTCAATGCAAATTTTAGCTGGACTTTAAATTCAAACCTAGGTACTGTGAATTTTACAGACGGCACTACCCCTAGATTTGGCCAAATGTATACTTATTTTTGGAGTTTTGGCAATGGACATTTTTCAACTCAAAAAAATCCAACAATACACTATACTAAGACAGGAACATATAAAGTTTGTTTGGTCGTAGCCCGTTGGTTAAATCTGAGCAATAGGCTATGTATTGATTCCATCTGCAAAAACATAACAATTACAAATATCAATCCTTGTAATCGTTTGATCCCAGACTTTACCTGGTCAGCTAACAATGGATCTTATCAGTTTACGAATACAACTAATCTAAGCAACTTCACAGTGATTTCGTTAAACTACAAGTTCAGCACTGGCCATAATTATAGCACGTCGAATCCGAATCATACTTTCCTTAAAAATGGAAATTACTCTGTGACTCTAAATCTCACTGTTTTTGATGTCCTAACAGGAACGACCTGCACAAAATCTATTACAAAACAAATTGTGGTCAACACCAGTGTCTGTGGATGTCTTCGAGCTATGAATACCTATAGTAAATCTGGCATGACGACTACATTTACCAACAAATCAGTTTGTGCAGATTCCACGGTAACTTATTTGTATAAATTTGGTAATGGCGCTAGTTCCACTTCTCCCAATCCGGTATATACCTACCCTCTCCCTGGATTATACCGAGTTGTCATGATTATAGAGAGAACGATTGGTGCTAATACATGCAGAGATTCTTTTGTCCGAATCATTCAGATAAATACTTCCAACGCATGCTTTGACAGTGGCTATATAGATAAAGTGAATCCTTCCTGCGGCACTTATATCAATCCAGTATGCGGTTGCAATGGAATCACCTATTTGAATGCTTGTGAAGCTAGCAAAGCCGGCGTGAAACAATATACAGTCGGTCCGTGCAGCAACGATCCTGATTGGTCTAAAATTTGTGGCTATGTATATCATGATTTAAATAAAAATTGTGGATTTGATTCATCCGATCAAGCACTGAAATCTATCAAGATTAAGTTGAATTCATCGCCAATACGGTATACATATACCAATACCAATGGCTATTATGAGTTTTGGGTGTTAAAAGGAACTTATGACGCAGAGCAAATAATATCTAACTACCCAGGCTTGGGTCAGCTCTGCCCTGGTAGCCCTAAAAAAATCACCGTTAATGCGACAAGTACTTTACCATGTAACCATAATTTTTATGATACTGCCAATAAATGTCAAGACTTATCCGTCACGATTCATAGAAACTGGAATATCACGCCAGGATTTACTTCTATGAAGACAATTACTTATAAAAATAATACAGCCCATACGGTCTACAATGTAAAAATTCATTACAGATTTTTGACGGGTCTCGCGGTGAAGTCTAGTACAAGTGGTAATTATACGGTTAGTGGGAATGTCATTACATGGAATGTAGGTCATCTCCTTCCTTACAATTCAGGTTTTAAACATGCGTATTTCCTCACCCCTATAACCATGGCTCTTGGTACAACCATCATAGACAGCGTATGGATAGAACCGACAAATGATGATTGTAACTTAGGAAACAATTCACATACCTATAAGGACACCTGCGTCGGAAGTTGGGATCCAAATGACAAATCAGCAGCTCAGCCGAGTGAAATCAATACAGATACAAAGATTATAGATTATCATATTCGATTCCAAAATACAGGAACGGCTCCAGCACACAATGTCGTTATTGAAGATCAGGTCGATAGCAAGTTGGATTATAGCTCAATTGTAATCCATGAGGCTTCACACAAATATCTAGCTCATTTCAATGATAATGGAAAAATTTATTTCGAGTTTGAAAATATCATGTTACCAGATAGTGGTACCGACTACGAAGCCAGTCAAGGCTATGTTGGGTATTCTGCGAAGCTCCATGATAATTTACCAATCGGCAGCGAAATCAAAAATACGGCGGGCATCTTTTTTGACTTTAATGAACCAGTGATAACCAATACGACCCTGCATACTATAGTTTTAAAAACCTCAAGTGGTATCCAAAATATCGGAAAGGAAATGAATATCTCCATCTACCCTAATCCTACGCAAGATATTGCAACCATGCATATCAAACTAGATAAAGAAACGAGAATGAGTTATTCTGTCCATAGCATAAATGGTAAAACTATTTTAGAGTCCAAAGAGAAGGTATTTCCAATTGGTCAGGTAGAGGAGACGATTGATTTTAGTGCGCTTTCTTCAGGTATTTATATACTGAATATTTCGGTCAATGACCAGACTACTAGTTTGAAAATAGTGAAACAATAGTAATTAAATAATTTGCATAGAAAGACCGTCCTTGTGGCGGTCTTTTTTTTGCTTAATACCGAAGTGAAAAACAATATAGTCCAATCTTCGCTTCTCTCGATTATACTATTTGTTTTAATTCTCGGTATTTACCACTGTAAGATTTATATCTATTGGCATAAGATATAAATCACATTGGTATAACTCACATTTGGGTGGAAATGCAAAAGGAGATTCCACCAAACCAGACCTTGATTGAGGATATAGACTCTCGAAATACTTTTTCCAATCTAGGGAATTTATTTTTATATTTGTGAGACACAGAAAATATAAACTTATGACTCTTATAACCACTTGTTTATTGCGTGATATCATCCAAATTAGGGTGGATATATGCAATTGTGTAGGGTGTATTTGAGAGTTAGCAGTAATGCTTGCGGACGGCACAGACACAACACTAACAAACACGATACAGAACAATGGGAATGATTTTAATTTATGGTTTAATCTTTTTGCTAATTTTTTTAAGCATTGGAATTGGACTGTTTATTTACTCCAGAAAGAAAAAGTCAAAAATTGGGTTGACCATTTCTCTAATTATGATTGTGTTAGTAATATTGGCATTACTGACCAACACCATAGACGAGTTTACTATCTCAAAAAAAGACATTATTACAGACTTAAAACATATCGATATTGAATTAAAAGGCGACTTTGAAATAATTAACAACAAAGTGACAGGAATGCCTGAAAGAATTCAAGAAACTGAAATTCAAGTTACACAACAAGACAAAGACAGAATAATAAGTGAAATTAAAAATTCAGCAAACTTTAAATCATTTGCGAACGAACAAGAACTGGCTAAAGACAACGACACAGAACAATTTGGGACAAGCGACAAAATATTTAATTTTAGATACCCAGAATTTTACTCAAGAGAAACATATACAAAAATTGACAACTTTCCGACAAGATTGTTTATATCAATTTATGACAATAGTAACACAATAAAATATCAAAGAATTGAAGACTAAAAGCACTCCCCCATTAGCGCGGAGATGTAACACGAGGATTTAAACAGTAACTAATAAAATTTTTATAACCCCTAAAAGGGCATTGTAAAATGACTAAAACAAAGAATATACTATTTTGGACAGGAACAATTTTGACAACATTGTTTTTCGGACTTCTGACTTTTATGTCGCTAAGTGAATGGTGGACAATAAAATTTAAGAAGCAGATAAGTGGTTATCCTTGGGGACCAGTTAACCAAAATCCGTGGTTTTATGACAACCCTGAAACTTATTCAACAGTAATGTTGACAGAAGGCTTAGTTTATATAGTTGCTTTGACTATTTTGACAACACAGATAATCAAAGCAAATAAGAAAGGAATTCTTTACTCTCTTATGTTTTGTTTTGGACTTTTCATAATAATGATTATTAACAGCATGATAAAATGACAGCATTCAGAATTTAAATTATCTTAATTTGAGTTATTTTTATATATTTATGTACAAATTACTTCGTGATGTCTTAATTTAACGAAAATGAAATGAAACTATTTATAACAATAATTTTACTTTCAATTTTAAGTCAATGCTTCGGTTGTATAAATGAAGTAAGTCGTTATCTTAAAGACGGAACCTTAATATATTCTGATGAAGAAGGCAGGATTCCTTATGGTCATTTTATAGAAAAAGACAGCCTATTAAAAATAGGATTAAAAAACCTGGATAGCTTATACCAAAAAACAGACAGTATTGAATTCCTTTCTGACAAAGGCGTACTGCTAATTTTTCTAAAAGAGTACAAAGCAGCTGAACAAATATATTTATTCATTGAAAGTAAGATTCCAAATCTATATTCAACTGCTTCAAATTTGGGAACATTGTATGAGCTTATGGGAGATAATCAAAAAGCACTTAAGTGGATTAAAAAATCTTATAAAATAGACCCAAAATCACATAACAATTCGGAAAGCATACATATTAACATTCTAGAAGCAAAAATTAAAGGGAAGGATTATATCAATTCAAACAATTTAATCAATTATAGTTTTAAAGATTCAACGTACCCGATAAGTAATCTAACAAAGAAAGAATTGGAATCCTTGGCTGATGCCTTATATTTTCAGCTTAACGAAAGAATAACTTTCATAAAAGAAAAAGATGAAATAGTTGGGCTATTGTTATTTGAACTCGGGAATTGTGAATACGCTCTTGGAGAACATAATTATGGAACTGCCATTGAAGACTACAAACTTGCTTTGAAATATGGATATGTAACCGAAGATATAATTGAAAGGCTTGACGACTCTTATAAGTCATATCAAAAATGGTATGACATACATATGGAAAATTTAAAAAACAAATCTACTCCTCTTAAAGGATTAGAAGTAAATCCAATTGTGACTTTTATTCTTCTTATGCTATTAATTTTAACAACGGGGTTACTTATCATAAACAAAAGAAAACAATAATAAAACGACAGGTATCTGCTGGTCTGAAGAACGTCGGGCGGAGTGCTTTTAAAAATAGATTACCCCGCTAGCCTTTAGATTTGGATCAGCTTGACTCAAAGATATTAACAGCTGCTAGCCTACAACAATATCCTTAACACTAGCTTATACGCATTATCGTAATCTTTATAGGTTCTCTTAAGGACATCTTCTAAAGCTTTAAGGTCGGTTTTATCGCCTTTTTTGGGAGCGGGAATAGTAACAGGTGGGTTGGATTCGTGAGATACCACGGAGGTCGCTAACCAAGTAGTTTCAAACATAGGAATGACCATACCTAGAATAGTGCCGGGCAAACCGGTGACGGATTCAGGACCTATGGGAGCATAGAGTTGCTCTGTGAAATAAGCCACAATGACTACACTGTCTTTAAACTTAGCCATGGCTTTTCGGCAGGAATAGCCTGCTATCATTCGCACCTCATCGTGGATATGCCATTGTAGTTTTGGAATGGAATCCTGAATTAAAAATGTTTTTTCGCTCACCTCTTTTTGACTGGTTTGCTTGCCATTAGCGATATCCATAAACGTTTGACTATAGGATACATGGCCCCACACCCAGTTAGATTCTTCAGTAATATCTTTTTCGACTCGCTCGTAGCTCGAATAGATAGAATTCGTTTTTAAGGTGAAGTTGTCTTTCCAAAATTTACCCTCTTTGTCGCTGCTGCGCCACCATTTGGATAACTTAGCCATATTAATTTTTTTCTCGTAGGTCACCGTATAGTTCTTGATAAACTGAGCCTGACCATATAGTCCAGTTAAAAGAAATAGTCCTAGTAATACTGGTTTAAAAATCTGATTCATTGCTTGTTTGTTTTCGCTTATTTCTAAATTTGTATACCGCAGTCAGCATAAAATAGCGCGTGAGTGCTTGGTTAATCGTTTCACTTCTCGTATTTTGATAAAAATTTCGCCATATCGAACGATTCTGTCCAAGGATATCATAGGCAGAAAATCGAAGTGTCAAAGCATTTTCCTTTAAGAAGCTCTTCTCTATGCTGGCATTGAATAGAGTGAAGGTTTGATTCTCTGCAAAAGCAGCATTGCTCGGCAAGATTTGAAAATCTATCTCACCTATAATCTTAAACTGCAAGGGTAGGGTCAATTCTTGTTTTGTGCTAATAGAATAAGTAATATTGTTGGTATTTTGAAAATTTGGATTATCCGACCGCGCTTGATTCCAATCTAAATTTAATGATAAACTAGATTGCAATAAACTATCAATACTCTTACTCATTTCTAAATAGAAACCTGAATTAATCGTATTCGTTCTTATCAGTCGTGAATTAAAATAATTGTTTCGATTATTAAAACTCATCCAAAATCCAGGATCTATCTGCATTTTGAGGGGTTTAAAAAAGAACCCATACCAAATATTGAAATTAATATTATTATTTCCTCCCACTTGGGTGAAAAAATTCTGAACAGATCCATTTTCAGAAATAATGGTCGAGTCTACGATATCATTTGCTGTATGTTTATATGTGACATTTGCCCATAAATTCGTTTGGGAAATCGGATACCAAAAGTTGTTTTTTAAACTAAATGAGTAATTCTCGACAGGGGATAAATTTGGATTCCCAGTAATAATGTATTGCGGATTGGAATTGTCAGTAAACGGCTGCAGTTGGCTAATTCTTGGAGCGACTACGCTTTTGCGAAACCCTATTGACAAGCTACTATTTCGCTTATACTTCCAAGCAATATTGGCAGATGGTAATAAATAATTAAAATCTCTCGCCAATGAAATCTCACCTGAATCTAAATGCTCTTGGCTCATAGAAACCTGATGAAACTTGGCCCCGACATACCAGTCAAATTTTTTGCTTTTAAAATTTAATTTTATTTGCTCACTCCATGCATTTACATTGTAGAAATAGTTATTGCTAAGATTAGCAAGGGCTTGACTATATTCATTTGTCAAGGCATTTTTACTAAATGTATTGAAGAAGGAGGTATTTCGACCTAGTACATAATTCAAGCCGAATTCGGCATAAAATCCTTTGATAAATAAGGGTTCTACATAACTAGCAGATAGCTTAAGATTATTATTCTTATTGAAGAGTTGGGTCTGCTGATCTTGACTCTGCTGAGTGGAATCTTTAGAATTTTTATAAGTCCACCCATTCATTATACTATATCTATCCCCGCTATTGAGCTTGGTAGAGTAATCTACTTGCAGTCCAAACAATCTTCCTTTTTTCGAGAATTTTCTTTCATACTCCCCTACCACACTATAAGACTCTGTTCGATTATCAAAAGGATTTTCTCGAATAGACTTATTGACCAATGCCGAATCGAAGTAAATCGTATTATTCGTTCTATTGAATCCAGTGTACTGAGAAACATTCGCAGAAAATCCAACATGAATTTTCTGTAAAGTATCTACTGTTTTATCAATAGATACCAAGGCAGAGTTCTTTAAATTCTTGGCATTGATATAATTTATATTTTCTACATCTTGGTAGGCTTCGTTGAAAAATGTAGAACTCTTGTTCGATTGATCGCCGTTAAAATTACTTTGATTGTGATTGAATCTGGCTTTTAGGACTCCACTGCCATCACTAAATTTTTGATTGAGGTTTCCTCCTGCTTTAATATTCTGCGGGATTACCTGAAGGGTATTTCCGGTTCCTCCATCGCCTCCTTTGTCTATCCATGCATCGAGATCTTCATCATAGACCCAGCTTTGGTTGTCTATACCCATGTCGCGCATATCTTGATAGTTCATTCGCGCGCGCATATTGTCTGCCCCAAAGAATCCCGCTATTTTTGTATTTTGTCTAAATACATTCGCCATAGCCGCACTGTTATAGCGATTTGTATTACTATACCCCTGTTCCACTTTACCAAAATAACCTTTTTTGGCGTCATCCTTTAGTTTTAGATTAATAATTTTCACTTTATCATCATCGGATCCTGTTGCGTCAGACTTTCGTGTAGCCGCATCTATGACCTCTACTTTATCTACCATAGCTGCATCAATATTTTTAGTAGCTACAGATGCGTCCTCGCCAAAAAAGTCATCGCCATCTACCAAGACGCGCTCTACTTTCTTCCCCTGTGCCTTGATGGTTCCATCTTTGGATATTTGAATTCCTGGCAATCTCTTCAATAAATCTTCCGTACTTGCTCCAGCAGGCAGTTTGAAGCTATCCGCTATATAGGTCACGGTATCTCCATTCATGGTAATGGCCTTATTCGCTGTAATCAAAACCGTTTGTAACACTTTACTTAATGGAATCAACGCAGCAGAATCTCTATATCGTGCAGCTTTGTTGTACACTATCTCCGAACTATAATCCACATATTTTTTATGGAAAATTCTTACGATTAGCGTGTCCTTCATGCTATCCGCTTCTATCTTCAATTCCCCTAGACCATTCGTTCTTGCATAGCCCAGCATTTTTCTATTTGACTTCTTAAATAATATGCATGTAGCCCCTTGAATAGGTTTATTCGTCAAATTGTCATATACATAAGTCTGATAAGTATACTGACTGAAAATCTCCCCCCCAAGAAGCATCAGTATAAAAAATGTAAATTTTGTTTTAGTCATGTCTTTAATTGTATTCTTTTCGGTTTTACTTATTTGCTTTCACGAGATAAATAACGAGTTAAGTTCATCTATATTTCAGAAAAGCAATACGAAGGTAAAATAAATAACTAAGAATCCACGTCAGAACTATGTCAATTACTGCCAAATTATATTAAAATATGTTTCGAGATAGGGTTATTACCTATCTAAATAAATGATTATGCTCGGTAAGCCAAAGCAAGTTCAAATGCGAAATTTTCAAATTGATTCATCGACAAATTATAAAAAGCATCATTTCACCCCTGCGCCATTCGGCACATCGCCTACTGGAGAGACAAATGCCAGTCCTTCTCCATGATCAGCAAAGAGAATCATACCCTTGCTTTCGATACCTTTTATTTTTCTTGGTGCCAAATTAGCCAACACTTGTACTCGTTTATTTACCACCTCGTCGACACTAAATACATGCGCGATTCCGGATACAATAGTTCTCACCTCACTTCCCAAATCGACGGAGAGTTTCATCAGTTTATCAGTACCCTCCACTCTTTCGGCCGTTAGTATAGTTCCGATCTTAATATCCATTTTTGAAAAATCATCAAAACTAATTAGGTTTTCTTTGACTTCCACCTGCGCTTCCTCTGGCATGTCCTTGTGTGTTTTTTGATATAAATAATCTATTTGTTTTTGTATCACCTCATCTTCCATTTTTGAAAATAAGTAAAAGGATTCCTGAACCTCTTGACCTGCTGGAACTAGATTCGTTTCTCCAATTCTCTCCCAACTCATTTCTCCTGTCATATTCAACTTATCCCAGAGTATTCTAGCCGTTTTGGGCAGAAATGGTTCTATTAAAATGGCGAAATTTGCTATAACTTGAAAACAATCATACAAGACGATTCCTGCCTCTTTGGGGTCGTTTTTTACAACTTTCCATGGTTCCTTCTCCGTGAGTATTTTATTTCCATGGCGCGCCAATAAAAATACCTCTACAAGCGCTTCACGAAAAGAGTAGTTTTCAATCGCCGAAGCTACCTTATCTTTTCTTTCCAGTATAAACTCTTTAAGTTCACTGCAATCTTTGGCCTGAGGGACTTTCCCATCGTAAAACTTGTGCGTTAGAACAAAAATTCTATTCACCAAATTGCCAATTATAGCAACTAATTCTGAGTTTACTTTGAGTTGATAATCTTTCCAAGAGAAGTCAGCATCCTTATTCTCGGGTAAATTTGAAATCAAAGCATAGCGCAGTTCGTCCACTTTATCAGGGAGCGCTTCTAAATATTCAAACATCTCCAAACTCCATCGTCGGCTCGTACTCATTTTCTGACCCTCGAGGTTTAGAAACTCATTGGCTGGAACATCTTCAGGCAAAATATAATCGCCAGAAGCCTTGAGCATGATTGGGAAAATAATACAATGAAAAACAATGTTATCTTTACCCACAAAGTGAACTAACTTGGTATCTTGACTTTTCCAGTAAGGCTCCCAATTTTTTTTATTATCCAATGCCCATTGCTTGGTCGCTGAGATATAACCTATCGGTGCATCAAACCATACATACAATATTTTTCCCTTTGCATTTTCAATAGGAACCGGTACGCCCCAATCTCCATCTCTAGTCATAGACCGCGCCTGGAGACCTGCATCTATCCAGCTTTTTGCTTGTCCATAGGTATTGGCTTTCCATTGTCCTTTCTTCCCATCTACAAGCCATTCTTTGAGCCAAGGTTCATAATCGCCCAGTTTGAAATACCAGTTTTTGGTTTCTTTTAAAATTGGTTTATTACCTGTAACGACCGATATTGGATTAATTAAATCTGCAGGGTCTAACGATTTGCCACAACTTTCACATTGATCTCCGAACGCTTTGTCGCTACCGCAGTTGGGACAAGTTCCTTGAATATATCTATCCGCTAAAAAGTTTTTCGTCTCTTCATCGTAATACTGCTCTGAAACTCGCTCTTCAAAGAGCCCCTTTTTATAAAAATCTAGAAAAAATTCCTGTGCTGTATCAAAATGCAATTTCTCCGTAGTTCTATAATAAATATCAAAAGATATGTCCAGTTTTTCAAAACATTCTTGTGAGAGGACATGGTATTTGTCAACTAATTCTTGTGGAGTCACTTTTTCCTTTAGCGCCTGCATAGTTATGGCTGTTCCCAATTCGTCGCTCCCACAGATAAACACCACATCTCTTTTTTGTAATCTGAGATAACGTGCATAAATATCTGCAGGCAGGTAGGCTCCAGCCAAATGACCGATATGCTTAGGGCCATTGACATAGGGCAAAGCCGCCGTAACAGTATATCTTTTAATTTCCTTCATTCATCAGCAAAAATAGGGTGAATAAAAAAAATAGCTCCGAATTGTTCGGAGCTATTTGATTATTTTACTTAAATGGTATTAATTACTTCTTACCAGCTTTCAAACCTGGATGTGGTGATGGTGGATTACTAGCACCTGTTTCACCTTCTTGTGCATTTCTAAACATTACTGCTCTATCTGCATCTTGATCGCCTGTTCCCTCTAAATTATAGCGTACAATAAATCTATCTCTGGATACGCCAAATCGCTCTTCCAAATAACTTGTAACTTCCATCGCTCTGTTATAAGATAATTGCTCATTGTACTTTCCATTTTTGTTATTTCTATCATTGATGCCATTGACTACCAATTTCATATCTGGGCACTTCTGCATTCTCTCTCCTATACTTTGAAGAGCAACAGCATTATTTGAGCTCATTCCATACTTATCTTTTTCAAAAGCTATAGAAGGCAATGTGGTCTCAGCACAATCACCTGCTGGTTTCGCCGCTGGCTTGACAGGCTGGACTGCTTTCTTTTCTAACTCAGCACAACATGCTGGAGGTGGAACTTTAGCCACACCTTGATTATCTACCGGATACCCAGCTGGAGAATAAGGCTCCTTATCATCACAATCTACTAATCCATCCTTATCGCTATCTAGCATGACTCCTTTTGTATCTACAGGACATCCTTCTCTAGAAGCAGGCTCTTGATCTAATATATTAGGAACGCCGTCTCCATCATCATCCGCAAAAGCTGCGTTGATTTCTTTTCTCGGATTCATTTCGGCTAGCTTTTTTTGAAGCTCTTCATTCGGATTTCTCCAATACAATGGAGCCTGAGTTCCCTTGCCTATGTTATAGTTTAACTTCAATGTCGTTTGATGAACGATATCATTCATTTGACTGTATGAGGCATTCGTAGAAAAGTTAGCAAAACGCTCACCATCTAAATAATCATCAAATACGTAAAACATTCTATGCTCTAA
This sequence comes from uncultured Chitinophagaceae bacterium, assembly GCA_964465185.1. Taxonomy (GTDB): domain Bacteria; phylum Bacteroidota; class Bacteroidia; order Chitinophagales; family JADJOU01; genus CHPMRC01. The sequence continues at coordinate 24,741 of CAYXKX010000015.1, read as the reverse complement.
GGAAGCGCTAAATCTGTTTGTTAGTTTTCTATTAATACTACCTCCAAATGCTGCAGCAGGTACAATAACAAAGCCACCCATATTTGCTTTATCACCATTATTATTCCCGACAGTTTCATATTTGCCATCCATGGTATTATCCATAGCCTCGCTCACCAATCTTTTGGCTCTTTGGTCACCAGTCACAGAACTAGACGAAATATTGGAATTATAAATATTCTCTAAGGCAGCCCAGTTATATTCATTATTGTTGTTATCTCTTCGATCTAATTTTGTTCTATATGCAAAAATTGCAGGACCTACAAAAAGATCTATCGTCCATTTTGGATTCATTTTTTTCATTCCGCCATTACCTATAGTTAAAACCTGATCCCAAGACAAGGAGTGAGAATACATCTGAGATGAAACGAACCAAGTATTCAAAGTAGGATTGGTGGACCAACCATTAGGAACAGCTGTAAAGTGTGGTCTAAAGCTAGCCATGGTAGCTGTACCGTAGTTGTACTGCCATCTCCATGAAAAATTATTAGAAAGTGCTTTTCTTACATGAAGTCCAAAAGTAGAATTATTAAGATCTAATTTTACTCGAGAGCTTACATCACCCCAAACATAATTCAAACCACCAGAAATACCCACTTCCCATGGATTTGCGTTAGGATTTGCAGTTGATATCTTCTTCTTTGGCGCTGGAGCTGCTTCTACCGGTGCAGTAGTTTCTGTTTTTTTCTCTTGTGCGCTTATGGATAAGCCTATGAAAACAAGAACTAAAAGCAATACATTTTTATTCATATAAATATAGATTTTTTTCGACGAGCACAAAGTTATAGTTTTTTTAAAAATAGCTAGTTTTTTTTTACATTTCTTTGATTTTCCCTTGATTTATGAGCCGTTCAAGGGTAGAATTATAGTCAGAATACTTCTTTTCAGCCTTATCCTGAGACTTTCGGTATATAATTCCCATAGCAACAGGCATATCAAAATAGGCTCCATGCCCCAGTTGACTCAATAAATGGGCCTTTGATTTTGACGTTTCATCATGAATCCACCACAGAGATTCTGGCATACTAGAGGCTAGTGCTTTTTTTACTTCGAAATCATCGAATATTAGGGTCCATTGCTTGTTTTCACCAAAAAGTATAGGCTCTCCGTGCTGCAAGCGGATGATCTTTTCCGCCTGATTCTTTTTTTCAATCACGGCATCGAATACTCCATCATTGAATATGGGGCAATTTTGCAATATTTCTATTAAAGCTGCACCTCTATGAGCCTGAGCTTCGACCATATATGACTGAATGAAAGCCGCATCGCGGTCAAACGTTCTACAAATGAATCCCGCACCCGTATTCAAAGCTAGATTCAAGGCATTTAAAGCCACTTCTTCATTGCCAGAAGGAGAGGATTTAGAAAACTGTCCTAACTCTGAAGTTGGAGAATACTGCCCTTTGGTCAAACCATAAATATGATTATTAAATAATAAAATACTCAAATCAATATCTCGACGGAACAGGTGCAGATAATGGTTTCCCCCGATAGACAAGGCGTCTCCATCACCAGTTATCACCCAGACATTCGCAGCTGGCTTGGCGAGTTTGATTCCAGTGGCTATAGGCATAGCCCGCCCGTGAATGGTATGAAAACCATACGTATTCATATAATATGGAAGTCGAGAAGCACAGCCAATTCCGGATACGACCACGGTTTCTTCTGGCGTGATCCCTGACTTGGCTAGAGCAGATTGAAAATGCTTCAGAATGGCGTGATCCCCACATCCGGGGCACCATTTTACTTCATTCTGATTGCTAAAATCACGCGCAGTAAGTGATGTCATATCGACTGGGCTTGTCATTTTCTTGATGAAAAGAGGTTTTAGCTTTCGGGCAATTGCAACCTTTTTTAAATACGCTGCACCCTGCTAAAGACATTAGCGCTAAAGCCAGAATACACACAATTAATTTTATTTTTATCATAGGGATTATAAATCATCTTTTGATCTAGGCCTTATGGCTGATTTCCACACAAAACTACCTAAAAATCGGTTAGATTCAGTAATTTCTTTTACCGGATAAAAAACAGCTTTTGGATTGTCATAAAAAATTACTTCCTTAGGTTTACTAGTGTCATAAATCATTTTTAGGCTATAGCTCTCACTATTGTTGAGTCCTAGATAGCCCTTACCATCCTCTTTTCCGTAATAAATGGATTTAGTATTGCCAAATGCATATAAATAATCCATCTTTCCGTCTTTGAAGAAAAAATGGCTAGAATCACTGCTCACTTGGTTGAAATGCCCTATTGCCTGCTCTTGTTGAGCCATAAAGGAGTTGCCATATACATTAATGCGTTTTGGCTTCTTATTATTTAAATAAATGTATAACTTAAGACCCGACAACTGACTTTCCTCTTGCCATACATAAGCACTATCCTTCATAAAAATGGAAGAATCCACTGTTTTATAAATCATAGTATCAGCGACTGCTTGAAAATCTGAATTGTAAAGACGCACATTTCTCAAGAACTTCATAATTTTCTGATTTTTATCAAGCGTCTGATTAATTAAAATATCGCCCCGAATAAACGTAGGCTTATTGTCAGAAGACTCCAATATCAATATCGGTCTATTATAGGCTATAATATCCTTATTGTCATTATACATATATGCTGAATCCCCAAATAGGTGGGTCTTGGCAGCTGTATCATGGTACTCAAACGTTTTGTAGATATAACTTTTTCCTTGTTTTTTGTCATAGAAAATGGAATCCGTCAGTAACCAGCTAGGTGGATTGTAGATGTAGGTCCCTCTGCCAAAGCTAGATTGATTCTTTTCTTCATCATGCCAACCAGAATTACACCATATATACCCGCTATCATTGACTATTTTGGTGCTTGTTTTGAAAATACTTCGTTTCAATTTCGTATTATACATGAGCGAATCAGACTCCAGCTTGTATTTTGGGTGGTTAACCCGAACATTCTGTCTAAAAAGAACTAAGTCGTCTTTGGTAAAGAATGTGCCTGTCTGCGAAGTAATCTCGGATTCTCCGTTGATCATTTTTCCCCCAGTTAAGTATTGACCTACATCGTTATTTAAATCATAGGTGATATCTTCTGCATAGAGTTTAGACTTTTTGTCAAGCAGTATAACATTGCCTCTAAGAATAGCCACTTTTTGTAAACTGAGATAATTTAGCTTATCGCCATACGCATGGGCGCCATTCTTTTTTCGTATGAATACGTGCCCAAAAGCATCGATATTATTATTAGGGTATATCACTGCAGAGTCACAATCGATAAAGTTCAACTTATGCCGCAGTTTTACATTCCCTACAAGTATTTTTATGGTCTCCCCATTTATGGTCTCCATGACTCCTTGGGCAGTGGGAGGAAGGATTTCAACCTCATACTTCTCTTGAGAAACACATTCCCAAGATAGGGAAATAAGCAAACAAGATACTAGATAATTAAGACACTTGGTCTTCATAATATTTACTTCTTACCCCCAAATATAGAGAAACCAACATATCGTTTAGGATTTGCTTTGAAGTCTACCAGCAACTCATTAGCATTATTGACCGTCGTATTAAGATTATTATACAGTACTGGGTCTTTCATTAATTTACCAAGACTTCCTTGGCCTTGATTTAAATCTGTTAAGATAGTATTCAACTCATTGACTGACTTGCTCAGGTTTTGCATCATACCCGCAATATCAGCTTGATTAGCTTTGTTCGATATATCTCGAATATTATTAATAGTCGTGTTTATATCATCTTGTTTTTTAGCTAGATTGAGCGAAATACGCTCGAAGTTTACCATAGTTTGGTTGATAGGTTTTTGATTGCTCTCGATCAATTTACTCATATTGGCTATGGTAGTATTGAGTGTAACCAGCGTATTGTTTATATGATTTACTGTCAAATAAATATTCTCACTTTTATTTCTATCAAACAGGGTATTTACATTGAACAATAATGAATCGGCGGATTTGGCTAAAGGGCCTACTGAATTCAATAACCCATTCTCAGGCAATCCTTCAATGGCTTCCATTTCTTTCAAAGCTTCTGTCGAATTTCCCATACGCAAAATCAAACCCATATTTCCCATAATACTGGTACTGGTGATTTGAATTTTAGAATCTTTTGGTATTTTCAAACTCTTGTCTGCAGTAAATATTACCCGAACCTCTTCAGGTCTGGCCATATCGACAAACTCTATCTTGTCTACAGTTCCAACATTTACTCCACTTAAATATACTCGATCTGATTTTTTTACTTTATCTACATTGTCAAAAATGGCAACATACTTAGGGTCACCACTAGTCAGCAATGTCCCTTTCATAAACAAGTAGGCTACGATAAAGGCGATAATCGATAGTATGGTAAGCAGGGCGACTTTGATATCCTTATTTAATGCCACGATATTTAAATTAATTTGTGATAATTTATGCTCTCCAGTACAATATAATTGAGGGCAAAATTAATACTAATTGTCTTATGCATTTAAAATAAACGCAAATAAAGTCATAACTATTCTGAAATAAAGATAAAAAACTACTCAATACCAAAAGGTATATTGACTCTATAGTCTATATCATATTTTGGATCTCTACCACTTGGAGTCAAAAGTTTAAACTCAACACGTCTATTTTTTGCTCTACCAGCAGGATCATCCTCCCCTGAAGGAGTAGTATTTGGTGCTATCGGAACCAACTCGCTGTAGCCTCTCATGATAATTCGCTCCGGCTCGAGTCCTTTTTCAAGCAAATACTCCGCGGCGGCTTTACATCTTCTTTCAGAGAGTGCTTGGTTATATACTTCTGTACCCCTTGCATCCGTATGTCCATCTATCTTTAAAAATACATTTGGGAAGATTTTCATCAGCGAAAATAGGCTATCCAAAATTGAATAGTATTCTGGTCTGACTACAGATTTGTCAAATGCATAATATACATTTTCCACTACGTATCTTTTTTTCTCAATTGGATCTAAATAGAAAGTCTTGTATATCGTATCATTTTTGAATAAAATTTTTGGTGTGGAGAAAGAGTCTATACCGGGGTAATATCCTTCTTTCATTCCATTAATTCTATACGTTTGTCCTGCATTGAGTTTCACCGTAAAATGACTATCCTTTTCCGTCACGGTGCGGATGACTAGTTTGCCATCTTTATCAATCATTAACGCATCGACTCCATTTAATGGCTTTTTCGTGTCTATATCTGCTGATGATACATAAATTCCTTTTACCCAAATATTATATTCCGCTTTTCTTAAACTCCAGATATCATCGCAGCATGTATAACCTCTTGGGGACTTGGAACCACTTCTATTAGATACAAAATAACCCTCGTCATTATCATCTAATTTGAAGTATAAATCATCTACGGAAGAGTTTATTGGGAACTTTAAGTTGATCACTTTGTCCCATTTACCTACTGTGCCCCTCACCTTAAAGATATCGTGCCCACCTACGCTTGGGTATCCGTTAGAAGAAAAATATAATGTTTTATCCTTCTTATGATAATAAGGAGTGACTTCGTCTCCAAAGGTATTAACTTGAGTTAAATTTACTGGATCAGAAAATCTTCCAGATGCACCTTTCGATGATTTTGTGGTCGTTTTTGTAGTCGTTTTTGTTGAGGTTTTTTCTGCAATTGGGGCTCCGTCATTTATCTTAGATGCCCAAATATACATGCCCCCTTTTCCATTAGGTCTATCACTGACAAATAGTAAGTACTTCGTTCCAGATCCGTCATCATAGACAACAGGTTGAGTATTTGTAGTTCCCTTCTCGTTTAACCTTGTTAATTCTGTTGGAACCCATATGCCGTCTTTCTTTTCAGCCATCCATAGTTTACACTTCATGTTGAGTTTTCTATCTTCAGAACATTGTGTGTAATAAATAGTTTTTCCTGCTTCGTCAATGTATCCATTACCGATATGCACCTCGGGCTTATTAATTTCTTGAGGCAGTAATTCTGGTCTAGCAAAAATATTTTTATCCTTATCGAGTTTTGTAAACACAATTTTTGAAGTATAGTCTTTGCCTTCGTACTTTAGTCTTGTTACATTCAAGGCTGTATCAGAAATCAGAGAGGAATAAATCAAGTTATCATTCTTTAGTGGCTGTGGAGCGTACTCTTGAAGATAGCCGTTGATTTGTTTTACGTTATCAACAGTAATTTTTGGATCCTTTAGATTCCTAGTTTCTATGGCAAGTTCCGCACCCTTAATTTCATTCTCCACTATATTCATAGATAAGGTGGACTTCTTATTCGCACGCACGTAATTCAGTTCGTCCAATGCATCTTTGTATTTCATATTTGCCTTCATACAAAGTGCTAATCGAATATCAGCATCCTTGTCATATTTTTTATCCAAGTCTAAAAGCTTTCTCGTGTATTCTTCTGCTGCTACATAATCTCTCAACTTAAAATTAAGTTCAGAAAGCTTCTGCAGTACACATTTATTTGTTGGTTTTTTTGCATGAGCCATCTTATAATACTCGACAGCGTTTACGTAGCTTCCATCATTCTCTAACATGGTTGCATATCGAAGCATTTTCCCATAAGATAAATTTTTATATTTGACCAAATCTTGATTCAATTGATTTGGCTTTGACTTATCGGGATTCTTGGCAGCAGGACTGGTCCTATTTTGCGCCGAGCCTTGAAATACAATACTGAATAGAGCTATAAATAAGACTATTCTTTGGATAAAGTGCATAATTCAGTTATAGTTAATATATAGGTTTAATATCTAGGGTTCAGAATAAAGTCGTCCTCCAGTAAAGGAGGAGCAACTTTTGGTTTGCCTGTAAATATAATACTTATTTCTAAACTGTTAGTAATTCCATCTAAATACTTAGAATTACCCCCTTTAGAAATGGAAACATGCGCATCATAAGACATCATGACCTGTAATTTATTCATTTTCATACCGAATGTCGGTATAACGGATTCTAAATTACCATCATTGGTTCTAAGCCATAAACCTAAAATTAAACTATTGCCATAGGTACCTCCTTTGAGGATTTTATAAGAAAAATTACTCCCCATTACCAAATTGGTCGATACGGCTTGAAAAGACCCATAAAATCCAGGCAGTAGCTTCATTCTTTCTGTCATATCAAAATCGAGGAGTGCATATGCCTTATAGGATCTTGGCACTTGAAGTCCTTGAGCGCCTGTCTTGGTAAACCTTTGAGGAGCTTCCAACAAATTATTGGCTGCAAGACCTAAATTGGCCGTGAGAAAATATAAATCCCACCTGAAATTGGCTCCAAAATTACAGTCCATATAGGATCTGCTCGACTCTAAAAACTGACCACTAATATTACCCCATCGTGGATCAGATGGGTCTAATTGGGTGGTATTATATAGCCCTTGAGCCCCAAAGCTAAGCGTGTTATCCCCCATTATGAAGGAGTAGGACATAGCAAGATTTCCCTGAATTGTGGAAAATATTCCACCACCTGCTACATCTTGAAGAATATAAACCCCTACGCCAAATCTCTTTTTAAATAGGGAAAGATCAACTCCTCCCGATCTTGTTTCATACAGAAACTTACCATCAGCGCCTGACAGACCAGACCACTGATTTCTCGCGTGGGCATTCAATCTAAATAGATCCTCACCGATTTGACCTGTCAAAGCAGGATTTAAAAACATAGGTGCATTATAGAATTGGCTATAATGTAAATTATTTTGGGAATGAAGCATTGTTATGCTCCATCCCCAAATTATAATTAAACTCCAATAAAATTTCTTCCTCATCACCTGACCAGTGTCACTATAATTTTATCGTATTTTGTTTGTTTATCTTTTCTAGCTTCATGTAAATCATAAGAGATGAAAGCGACATAGACTCCAACTGGCTGATAGGATCCATTGAATTTTCCGTCCCATGGATTTTTTGGATCATCATGCAGCAATTGTCCATATCTATTATAAATTTTAATCTCATTAAATTCTACTACTCCTTGAATTCGCGGGTAAAAATAATCATTTATTCCATCTCCATCCGGAGTAAATATATTGACCGTATCCATTTGATTCTTCAAGGTCTTAAATCGGACAACTTCATTCTCTACACATGGCTCTTTTGGAGGCATATAATTGGTATCTGTCACTGTCATAACCAATATATACTCTATATCACCTGTGTCACGGGCTATTGCTATTGGACTCAGACTATCTTTAAACCTCATTTTATTTATGGTATCAGAACTCGGTATCCATTTATACTGAATACTCGTGGCATTGATAGCTATGTGTTCTCCGTAGATTTTATTCTCTTGACCAATGTGAATGACCTCTTTTTCCGGTTTGGCTCGTACCTGACCACACTTAGAGTCTATAAAAATAGATCCAGTGTCTTTACAGCCATTGGGTTTAATAGCCTCTATCACATATAACCCAGAGACATTAGGTTTGGTATAGATAACCTGACTGCGCTCACCCGTGCTCCAAATATAGGCTTTGTATTGGCGTCCTTCTGGATTGGCATCCAAAGTTATAACCTCGTCACAACAGATTGCCTGATTTTTGCCTAACGCAATTCTGCCTGCAGTATCACTTACGACAAATGCCGTCGCTTCCTTCTTACAGCCATTTATCTCACGAACCACTCTATATAGTCCTGGAGTGTATACATTCAGCGAGGTAAGCTTTCTACCATCTGGGTACCAAGTGTATGTCGCCTTAGGATCGAAAGGAATTGGCTGGAGGGTAATCATCTGATTATTGCTCATGCATATCGTGTCGTCTATAAGTTTGAAATCAGGATTGTCTATAACCGATACGGTAGCCGTATCTCTCATAAACATAAGACAACCATATTGATCTCTTGGATTTACTAAGAAATAAATTCCCCCCTGATCTACCTTTATATAAGGGGCTGTAGAGCCAGTATTCCAAATCGGATTAGCGATACCATCACTTTGAGTATACATAATCAATGCGGAGTCTCCCTCACAAATCGCAGCCAACTTATTTTCTAGGGTAGCTGTGTCCTTCTTACGAAGAATAATTAACTTATCTAAAGAGGTATTTGTACATGCTCCGGAATCTATTATCATACTGTAGGCACCAGGATTAGCTACTTTGAGGCTATAGCCAGTATCAATAATCTGACCTCCAAATCGCCAGCGAGGTTTTTTATATCCTACATTACTTGGAATAGACAATAATACCGAATCACCAGGACAAATCAAAGCTGCTGCACCAAGATCTGGCATAGTCTTTAACTTCTGGATATCTACCCAAAGACTATCTATGTTATAACAATTCGGATTATTGGCACTGCGCACTTTGACATAGTGATAACCAGGATTAGGAGGGGTTATAATTTGAATAGGACTCGTGTAGTCTGCCTTCACTTTGCCATATTCAGTGGTATCCCATTCATAGGTATATAGATTTTGATTCATGCCTACGACACCCGCAGAAACTGTTATCGATCTTCCTTCACAAGCTACAGCTATCGGAGGATCAAAACTCACAGACGGTCTATCTACCTTTGAGTTCATGGTATCCCGCACTCTGCACACCACCTTACTTTGTCCATAGGTCGTATCTACATAATCTAGAATAGTATAGTACTTGGTAGAAAACCTATTATATATGATAGGATTCGTTATTTGGGTATTACTAATAAATTCTTTAGGTGCCCATAGAATTTCTCTTGGTATCGGTGGTGGCGTTCTTGTTGGTTTACACATGACAAACTCAACATTAGGTCGTATGAAATCAAGGGTACCCGCTAAATAATTACAGCCAAACTGTTCTGGAGCTGTACCAAATGTCCTGGCTGATTGATAAAGACAGCGTCTCTTCGTCTGGGTAGTAGCTCTTACCCTTTCTGAACGATAATCATAGCCATTGAAGTTATCAAAACAAATATCTATAATGAGACTTGATTTCCCATCCCAGGCATAGGGCTTTTGAAGAACAAAACTATTTCTGCCAAAGACAGTAGTTATTTCATCTTTGTAATATACTTCTTCAAAGGTAGCCAAAGATTCAAAATTTGCATTTGTGAAAGAATCTTGAGAATTTGGTGCACACTTCATACGAATAGCAAAGTTTAACAACTTATTCGTATTGACAAATGCTTCTACTATTTCAAAAGCGATTTCTCTAATATACCCCGCCCTCATATTGTTATTGAATCGCAATTCTGAATAAGGAATTAAAATCTGTAATCGTTTATCCGTTACCAATGTTCCAATTCCTGCGCCTGCCCCTCCGAATGGGGAATGCAATACAGAGCCAACCGTAGAGGTAGCATTTCCAATTCTTGGATAGAACAAAGAATCTCTCGCTCGGCAGGAGTCTCTTATTTCATTTCCCGCTAAACTAACACCGCTACTATTTCCACACTCTGCACCAGATCGAATTGGTCCACAATTGAGCACCAATGGGATTGGTTGAATCGGGCGACGCTCTGTATTGATACGCACAGTATCTCCAGGACATTTTGTCGCCAACTTCGGGGTAACATTCACTTTATAATTGGTATCTATATGGGCGAAAATTGTCGTAGAATCTTTACATTTATCATTGGTCATCTGGATAGTATAGGTCAGAGGAACCTGGGTGACAATTTTTGGCTCTTCTTCTGTATTTCCTTGACCACCCGTTTTTGAAATCAAAGTAGCTGGATTCTGGTTCCAATTCAAGGTAATATTTTCCAATAATTCAGAATAGTAGAAACGTATATTATGTCTTGAGTTGGATGTGACTGTAGGCGCTGCCTCAAAGGTTCCTTGACTAATTCCATATTTCCCAATAATAGATACGTAATTGGTCAAATTATCTAAAAAGGCTGGAGAGGTTGCCACAGGATTGTTACAAGGCTTATTACATGTCGTCCATACTTCAAAATACAAATTAGACGAACCATCCCATACAAAATCGGCTATATCGAATTTATTCCATCCAACGGAAAGAAGCGTACTGGACGTGGAAAACATTTTTCGCATGGTCAGTGTATCTTCAAATATACCGTTTTGTAAATCGAAGCGGTCTGTACACTTCATCCATATTTCTACATTATTGTATATATTCGGGTCGTTTACCCCATCGATATAAAATGAAATCTCTTTTACAATTCCAGGTTTCATCCCTTTATCACATAATTCTGAACCTTTGTATAGTATAGCAGTTCTACCCCTGTCTATACTGGCTGAGGCAGTAAAGACTTTTGGCGTCGGGTTGGTATTGGACTGAGTACCTGGATAGTCAAAGTTCCTATCCGTACCCGGTTTTTCTTTTGAAAAATCGACCCGTGGGCTACAAATCGAAGTCGTCAATAATATTTTGGCTACATTGATAGTATCACCCGGACAGACATACTGTCTATCCGTCACAAAGAAGCCTCTCGGCTTGATACCATTCATAGGCACCTCAACACTGACTGGGTATATACAAGTATCTTGTGAGATGACATAACATATGTAGGTATTATCCTTCTTGGCAAGTTTTATATCTGCCGTATTAGAAAGAAAACTAGGGGTCAGGTCATATTCTGCATCTAAGGATTGCCAATCAAAAAGGCTCGTGAGCATAGCGCTTCCCGAAAGACCCGTTACTTCCAACTTTCCTTTGGTTCCAAAACAACTGTCTGGAATATTTAAGGTCAATGCCGGATTGATAGGTGGTTTGCTTATCAATTGCAGCGTATCTCTATTATTACAGTATTGGTTGGAAACCATTTCCACAACATAGCCAGCTGTCGGATCACTAGGTATTGGTCCCCAGCTAGCATCTGGTGTATAAGAATCTTCTAATGTCCCTGTAGTTGTTGAATTTCCTTTAAAAAGGCGCCAATTGACTACAACATTTGGTTCGAGATTCACAGCGTTGACAACCAAAGGCAAGGGGGAGCCACAATGATAGGCTCTCTTTGACGTCGAATTCAATGAGAAGACAGGGCTACTGGTTTTAGGAGTAAAATTCAAATAAGACCAATCGATTCGATTCTTCTTATTGACCCGAATCCTGTATACCACGGATCTACTGAGAATATATCCATTCACACAATCCCGTATCTGAAAAATAACAGGATAAGTACCTGGAGGCGTATTCGCAGGAATATTCCAGTTGAGCGTTCCTACAGCAGTATCAAACGTCGGAAAACCGTTGTTTTTATAAGTAGAACTAATGAACGCTCCGGAAGCTAACATAGTCGGATTTAATTCTCCTGTTATAACTAGTGCCGCATTGTTTAGGTCGGATACGGAAAAAGCTCTTACAGAAAACCGCATATTCGTGCCAGCACAGGCTTCAATTAGGTTGGGCTGACCAGGTACTACTGCACTATTTAAAAAATTATGGGCAGAATTAGGTATAAAATAGGATGCTTCGGTAATTGAGTTATTGGCATCACACTCCTCATCTGCTATCACTGTAATGGTATAATCGCGATAGACTCTGCCAGCAAATGCTCCAGTGCCAGGAACAGTCTCGGTTATTTTGACTGCTGCCTTATATCTACCGACGCCCGTTTTCGGAGCACCAGGTGGATTCATAGTAATATCGATGACCCCGGTAGTAGGATCCATGTCATACGTAGATGCTGAACCGAGCGGATTAGCCTCATTGTATACACCCGCAAAGGTTATATATTCTATAGTTCGATCGGGCTGACCACAGACAGGGTCTCCAAAACAAGCCGCCTTCATCGGGGTGGATTTCTCAAAGGCTAAATCATGGTCATCATCATCATAGTATCCAAGATCGAATAATCTCTGTCTTCCCTCACAGATAAATATAAAAGGGGTACCAGCCGAGTTAGGCGTTGTATTCGCGCAGTACTTTGGTATTGGAGGAGGTCCATTAAAGGAACCGCAGACTATGGCATTACTATATTCTGCTTCGATATAAAAATAAGATTCAGTGGGATCATTGCCAAATGCCGTGGTATTCAAACCAGCTACCCTCACCGAAAACGGGCTGGGTGGCATCATTCCTCTGGGTACATTAAAACCTAAAGGAGGTGGTTGAATCTGCACCAGTGCGCATTGTCTAGAGTTAGGGCCACCATACTTCCTCGTATACCAGTCCATGAAGCTAACATTGGCATTATTACTATACATCATTCCTATTACCCAGTCATCTGCATTGACTGGTAAGATGACTGTATCGGTAAACACCTCGGTACGGTAACCAATTCGAGCAGAATTGGGACTTTCGCACTTCGTATCAAAATTGTTATATGGACAAATTGGCGTAGAATATCTATCGGACAAATCTGCTCTAAACCAGCAAGCAAACTTGAGATATTCGCACTTAGACTTGCTGTAAAGCATCCCTAACATAGTATCTGTGACAGTTGGAAAGGTATAGGCTGTCCCAGGGTTCGCTTCACAATCTCGATAGTAAATCAGACGTATCTCCACCGTATCGCGAATAGATGGATCCAATTTGGGAGCCACATTGAGTGGGCGAATTTTCAACTCTGCTCCTGCTAGGAATAAAGAGGTTTTGCGTGGTCCTGTTCCCCATCCGCCACCACCGCCACCGCCACCCATAGCAGCAGCATCAGAAAGCGAGCCAAGGCAGAAGAGCCAGATAAGAAGTTTAAAATTGATTTTTTTCATAGGTCATAGTTTTTAAGGTTAACGGAATGCGTTTTAGTGTTGCGAGAAGGGCTCGCTAGTTTTAGTATAGAATTTTGTTGCAATTTCATAAAATTACATGACATATTTGATGCGTAAAGATACAAAAAAAAACGTTTTCTCTTAAAAAAAATTAAAGAGTTGATGTCTAAATCATGTTAATTTGGTCTAATTCTGATATTTACATGCTTTGTAGAGCTAATAATTTAGATAATCAAATGGCTTCAAATAAATTAACAATCCTTTGATTGACCCTTTGGTTTTAGATAAAAATTTTCCTGTACATTTGCTTTATTGTTAAATCATTAAATCTTTATATTCAACTGTATGAAATTTGCACAACGTCACATAGGTATTTCTCCAAAAGAATTGAATGAACTTCTTGAAGAAATAAAAGTCACTAGCCTCAATGAACTTATTTCAGAGACCGTTCCAGCCAAACTCATAAATCCAAAACTTCTGCAGATAGGAGAGGCCATGACGGAACAAGAATACTTGGGACATATCAAAGAAATTGGCAAGAAAAATAAGCCATTCAAATCCTATATAGGCATGGGATATAATGATACGGTGACCCCTTCTGTCATTCTGAGAAATATCTTTGAGAATCCAGGATGGTATACTCAATATACACCATACCAGGCTGAAATTTCGCAAGGTCGTTTGGAGTCTCTTCTGAACTATCAAACCATGATTATTGATCTGACAGGACTGCCTATAGCGAATGCTTCCCTTCTAGATGAATCTACTGCAGGCGGGGAAGTGATGACGATGTTTCATGCAGGTAAAAATAAATCTGGCAATGATTGTAATATATTTTTTATCGATGATTCTGTGTTTCCACAGACCAAGGCTGTCATAAAATCGAAAGCAGAATTATTGGGAATAGAAATCGAAGAAGGAGATGTCTTAAAGCATCCATTCAATGAAAACCACTTTGGCGTTTTAGTTCAGAATCCAAGACTCAATGGTGATTTGGTAGACTATACCCATAAAATTAGCGAGTTAAAAGCCAAAGGTATATACACGGCCATCGTAGCAGATATCATGTCTTTGACCTTGGTGAAATCTCCAGGGGAGATGGGTGCGGACTGCGCTATTGGTAGTTCACAGCGATTTGGTGTACCCATCGGATTTGGTGGACCATATGCTGCATTTTTTGCTACTACCGACGAATTTAAACGCAGTATACCAGGAAGAATCATAGGCGTTTCTAAAGACAGAAGAGGCAAGAATGCCATGAGAATGGCTCTTCAAACTAGAGAGCAACATATTCGAAGAGAAAAAGCAACCTCCAATATTTGTACAGCTCAAGCTTTATTAGCCAACATGGCCGCTATGTATGCCATCTATCACGGTCCAAACAATTTACGTGAAATAGCTACTAAAATACATTCACTAGCCAGTTGGTTAAAGCACTCCCTAATTGAATTGGGATTGGAAAGCTTGAATGCATCTGCTATTTTCGACACGCTGTCTATCAAGGTTAATGATAGTAAAAAGCTTAGATCTCTTGCTGAAAAAAATGAAATTAATTTTTATTTTGAAGGTGATACAGTTCGTATTTCCATTAATGAAAATACCTCTATTCAAAATTTACAGCAAATCATCCACGTATTTGAAGAATTTACCGGTAAAAAATCTACAAAAGGATACACCGTAGTAAAAATAGATAGCCTTTTCGCCAGAGAGTCCGCAATTCTAACCCATCCTATATTCAATACTCATCATAGCGAAACGAAAATGATGCGCTACATCAAGGGTCTGGAGGATAAAGATTTATCGCTCACGAAATCAATGATTCCGCTGGGCAGTTGCACGATGAAGCTCAATGCTGCTACAGAACTCATGCCGCTGAGTTGGGAATACTTCAGCTCTATACACCCATTTGCTCCACGAGAGCAAGCCGAGGGTTATTATGAAATGCTCCATACGTTGGAAAAAGATCTAGCGCATATCACGGGCTTTGCAGCTACCTCCCTACAACCAAATTCGGGTGCGCAAGGCGAGTATGCAGGATTGATGGTTATAAGAGATTATCAAAAATCGATAGGACAAGGTCATAGAAATATTTGCATCATACCGAGTTCGGCACATGGTACAAACCCAGCAAGTGCAGTGCTTGCAGGACTTCAGGTAATAGTGTCTCCTTCGGATGAAAATGGAAATATCAACCTCGACGACTTGAGAGCCAAAGCAGAAGAACACAAAGATAATTTGTGCGCTTTGATGGTTACTTACCCATCTACCCATGGTATTTTCGAAGAAAGTATTATGGAAGTGTGTAAACTAATTCATGATAATGGTGGTCAAGTATACATGGATGGCGCCAATATGAATGCGCAAGTAGGTATCACCAGTCCAGGATTTATTGGAGCGGATGTATGTCATTTGAATTTACATAAAACCTTTGCCACGCCTCATGGAGGAGGCGGGCCTGGTGCAGGCCCTATTTGTGTGGCTAGTCATTTGGCTCCTTATCTACCTACCCACCCTATCGTGAAAACTGGTGGTGACAAGGCTACACAGACTATTTCAGGTGCACCATACGGCTCTGCAAGTATTTGTTTGATATCCTATGCCTATATCAAAATGCTGGGCTCTGAAGGGCTGAGACAAGCTACGGAGTATGCCATACTAAATGCCAACTATATAAAAACTAAATTGGAAAAACATTATGAGATTCTATATACAGGTGAAAATGGACGTGTAGCCCATGAATTAATTGTGGATTTCAGGCCATTTAAGCATACCCTAGGTGTAGAAGTAGAAGATGTAGCTAAGCGATTGATGGATTATGGATTGCACGCGCCGACGGTCTCCTTCCCTGTAGCAGGCACACTGATGATAGAACCAACAGAAAGTGAAGATAAAAAAGAATTAGATAGATTAATAGATGCTTTAATTGCTATCAGAGGAGAAATCGCTGACATAGAAAAAGGAACCTATCCAAAAGACAATAACCCATTGAAAAATGCTCCCCATACCGCTGAGGAAGCCTTATGTGGAGAATGGAATTTCCCGTACAGTCGTGAAAAAGCGCTCTATTCTCTAGAAAGTATAAAGACTAGTAAATTCTGGATAAGCGTCAGCAGAGTAGACAATAGTTACGGTGATAGAAATTTAGTCTGTAGTTGTCTTCCAATGGAGAGTTATATGTAATTGTCTCTAATAAAATAGAAATTGTATGCCTAAAATCAGTCGTAAAGGTGAGTTGATGCCACCAAGCCCAATCAGAAAATTAGTTCCATACGCTACCGAAGCGAAGAAACGAGGAGTGAAAGTTATTCATCTCAACATAGGGCAACCTGATATAGAAACTCCGCTGGTAGTGAGAGATGCTATCAAAAATTTTGATTATAAAGTCCTATCCTATCTCAATAGTGAAGGAAGTGAAAAGTATAGACTCAAATTGGTCGATTATTACAAATCTGTAGGTGCCGATATAGCAGCGGATGAAATCATAGAAACCACAGGAGGCAGTGAAGCATTGCTTTTCGGCTTTATGGCTACGATGGATCCTGGGGATGAAATCATCATTCCAGAACCTTTTTATGCCAATTATAATGGATTCGCCACGGCAGGAAATATCACGGTCGTTCCCGTTACTTCTTCTATCGATACAGGATTTGCTTTACCCAGTATATCAGAATTTGAGAAAAAAATATCTCCAAAAACCAAGGCTATACTTATATGTAACCCAAATAATCCTACTGGTTATTTATATTCAAAAGAAGAGTTAGAGCAATTGAAGGCCATCGTACTAAAGCATGATTTATTTTTGTTCGCCGATGAAGTGTATAGAGAGTTTGTTTATGATGGAAAAAAGCATACATCCATTCTTTCTATGCCAGAGCTGGCTCAGCACGCTATCGTCGTAGATAGTATATCCAAGCGATATTCAGCCTGCGGCGCACGATTAGGTGCATTGATTACCAAAAACAAGGATGTTCTTGCGACAGTTTTAAAATTTGCGCAAGCTAGATTGAGCAGCCCGACGTATAGTGAAGTAGCTGCTGAAGCTGCACTAGAAACCCCTGCATCCTATTTTGACGCGGTGAATAAGGAATATATTTCGAGGAGAAATTTATTGGTCGAATTGCTCAACAAAATAGATGGGGTAAAATGCCCAATGCCTGGCGGAGCTTTCTACGCCATGGCTCAATTGCCAGTTAAAGATACCGATCATTTCTGCCAATGGATGCTGGAGAAGTTTTCACATAATGGCTCTACCGTCATGATGGCGCCAGCAGGAGGGTTCTATGCTACAAAGGGTTTAGGGAAATCGGAGGTCAGAATAGCCTATGTCTTAGAATCGGCTGAAATCAAAGAGGCTGCTGAGTGCCTAGAGAAGGGATTGGAGCAATATGCTAGTGAACAACTGACAACTAACAATTAAGAGACTTTCTTATTTGTGATATATTTTACCATTTGATTCTATGTATAAAAAACTATTATTTTTATCTTTACTTCTAACCTGTAAATTAGCTATGTATAGCCAGTGTGCTATGTGTAAGGCAGGTGCTGAGCAATCCCTAGAGCGTGGCTCTACAGCTGCGAACTGGATAAATTATGCCATTATTTTTCTTATGACTATTCCTCTGGTTTTAATATTTAGTCTATATATGCTTCACAGGCATAATCAAAATAAAAACCAAAATGAGATATCCTCATAGGCTGTTTCAATATAGTGATTGAGTAAGCACATATTTGCATCATCTAGAATGAATCCTATCTAAATTTCGCATATGAATAAAATTAAAGAAACCGAGTAATTTAAATTCTATTCCATTGCTAAAAACTTTTTCTATACTCCTAGTGTCTATTGTTTTTTACTCCCCAGAAAACAAAAAATCCAATGAATGGGAGACGAAAATAAATGAACTTAATTACCAAGTATTAGTTAGAGAGTCTGATATTTCTGACATTAAGGAGATTAAAATTGTCCATAAATTCAGAGGCAATTTTAAAAAATTGATGGTAGCGCTTAATGATATAGAAACGAATAAAAAGTTGTTTAACAGTTGCACAGAAGCAAGGCTATTGAAACAATTGGATGTACACTCTAGCTATCAATATTTTTACTTCAAAATGCCCCTGACTATTTCTGATAGAGATATTATTTCCAAAGTAACTATACATTCTACCGATACCACTTACTCACTTGTAAGCATTGCCGCTGATAGTAAAATGGCTTCCTTTAAATCAAAAGTTATACGAATAACACAAGCTAATACTTCTTGGCAGTTTAAAAAAACACGTTCAGGTGATATCCATATGGAGTATTATGCATCGGCTGATCCGAAAGGAAAAATTCCAAAATGGCTTGTAAATGCTTTTGCAATTCGTCAAGCAAGAATCAGTATAGATAAATTAAAAAAAATGATACAATAATGTGGCAAAAAAAAGACCTCCCAATAAAATAGGAGGTCTGATTAATTTGTACACCGTAGGAGAGTCCCTGTCTGCATGACGCAGTCAGGCAGGGAACTCCTCAGGGTTAGGAATATAGAAATCACAAATATCCATTTTTTCTCAACCAATTTTTGCCAAGAGTAGATTTAAAATATTTTTCTCGAACTCTTGCTTCAGTCCAATTCGGAAATACTTCTGTATAAATAATTTTCCATGGAATATGACCCTTAGTGTATCGATTTTTTCCATGATTATGTTCGTTTAGTCTATTTTCTATATCCATTGCCATTCCTACATAAGTAGCACCATCCGTCAAACTAATCAAGACATAAACTGTAATCATAAATATACAAAAAAAAGCCCTCAAAAAGAGGGCTTTAGTACACCGTAGGAGAGTCGAACTCCTCTTGCCAGGATGAAAACCTGATGTCCTAACCGATAGACGAACGGTGCTTTTGCAAAAATTGCGAGTGCAAAGATAATAAAATTATTTTAATGCCAATATTATTCTTGGATTTTTTTCCAAAGCAGGATAGCTAATATCATATAGAGAAAGTTAGGTAGCCAGGCAGCTGAAAGTGCTCCAAGACTTGCCTTGATAGCGAAGGAATCTGAAAATTTAACAATAACTTCGTACACAGAACCTAAAGCTAAACCAAGCATCAGGTGCATACCGATGCCCCCTCGGACTTTTTTGGATGCTAAAATGACGCCCACAATGGTTAATAAAATTACCCCAAAACACTTAGATGTTCGCTTATGATATTCGATTTCATAGGCTTTAGAGTCGGATCCTTGTAGTTTCAGCTGATCTATTAATTGCTTCAACTCTGTACGATTTAGTTCCTGAATATGCGTCCAACGCTTAATGAGCAAAGTTGGGTCCAGTTTTATTGGGTATTTCTTTGATTCGATTACTTCTATTTTTTCATTTCCATCCTGAAAACTCCGGACAAAAAGCTTGTCAAAAGTCCAAGATTTCGTCAGGGTATCATATACTGCTTTATCTGCTATCACTTTTTCCTTTAATTGACTATTTATTATTTTTTCTAAAGTAACATTGTAGGCGGTTTTGGCTAGATTGTCATATACTCTCAAATAAAAATAGGTGGAATCATCAAGCCGTTTATGAATATGTACCTGCGAAGATTGAGGTTCGCGGACAATGTACTTATTTTCAAATGCTAGTCTTTTTACATCAGAATGTGGAATCACATAATTAATAGCCACCCAAAATCCAATAGCCAAAACTGCGCTAGTTATAATATAAGGGTATAAAAGTCTCTTAAAACTCATACCACTATTCAACATGGCTATAATTTCGGACCTACTGGACAGTCGCGAGGTAAAATAAATAACTGTGATAAAGACAAAATATGGACCGAGTAGCCCAACCAAATAAGGAATGAAGTATAAATAATACCCTATGAAAACTTGGTAGAATGTGAGATTAGATTGTACAAAATTACTCATTTTCTCACCGAGATCTATCGTCATAGCGACAGATACAATGAGTATCAGGGCGAAAATGAATCCCCCGAAAAATTGTTTAATTATATATCGATCAATGACCTTTATCATAGAAGTAATAGAAGTGCAAAGATATGTGATAAACATATAGAATTTGTAGAATATTCAAGGATATGTATATTTGTGGAAATATCAAATTAATGCAAATACATTCAATAGATGCTGGGTTGTTTAAACTAGATGGCGGTGCAATGTTTGGCGTTGTTCCCAAGACTATGTGGTCTAAACTGAATCCTCCTGATACCAACAACCTCTGCACATGGGCCATGAGATGCATGCTCATAGAAAGTGGGAATAAACTCATTCTTATTGACACTGGAATGGGGAATAAGCAGGATGAAAAGTTTCGCTCGCATTTTCACCCACATGGAGAAGGGAATTTGATATCCTCAATTCAGTCTAAAGGCTACTCAATCGCAGATATAACAGATGTAATACTCACACATCTGCACTTTGATCACTGCGGTGGTGCTATATATAGAAATGAAGACAAACTCATCCCTCAATTTAACAATGCACGCTATTGGACCCATAAAGACCACTTAGACTGGGCGCTAACACCAAATGATCGAGAAAAAGCCTCTTTTTTAAAAGAAAATATCCTGCCTATTCAGGAAAGTGGCCAGCTCTCGTTTCTTGAAGTAGATAGCTTTAAAAACTGGGGAATTGAGTTCGATTTTGTCTACGGGCATACAGAAGCGATGGCCATTCCTTATATTGATTACAACGGAAAGACGATAATTTTTGCTGCCGATCTCATGCCCTCCTCGTATCATATTCCTATGCCTTTTGTCATGGCATATGACATTCGACCATTGGAAACCCTCAGCGAGAGAGAAAAATTGTATCAAAAAGTGCTATCGAAAAATGGTTTTATTTTCTTTGAACATGATCCTTTGCACGAATTAGGAAGCTTGAAGAAAAATGAGCATGGTAGAGTCGTTTTGGATCAGTTAGTAAAAATCTCAGACCTTTAATCTATTAATTTTATGAAGTCACTGCAAGATTGGCTAGAGGAATACGGCGAAAGTCATCAGAATAAAACCAATATTTTGATTCATAAACTATGTGTTCCGCTTATCTTCATAAGTATCTATTTTATTCTATTTAGTTTGCATTTCCCCTTAGCCAAGTCCATGTATCTCAATTGGGCAAATGTTGTTTACCTTCTTGCCTTAATTTTCTACTTTAGATTGAGCTTTAGGGTAGGGATTGGGTTTCTCCTTTTTGGATTCCTTTTAGCATTATTTGCTTTTATCGCATGGATGATGTGGTTTTATTTTTCCGATAATGCCATGCTACGCTATTCATCTATCATCTTTGTTCTTGCATGGATAGGACAGTTTATTGGGCACAAAATCGAAGGCAAAAAACCCTCGTTTTTAAAAGATTTACAGTTTTTGTTGATAGGGCCTATTTGGGTAGTCTATCCGAAAAGGAAACCAAAATTGATACCATAATTAAATGAAGAAACCAATATCAATAAAAATAATTTTAGTTTTAACTTATATAAAACTTTTTCTTGCAGCCAGCATTCTCATAGCTTTTGGCTTATCTCTAGACTATGAGAGCCCAATTTCTCGCGGAATAGTCGATGGATGCTGTGAAGTTTTCAATTTAGACAATTCAAATGTCAGCTATACTTTTGGAAAGCTAGTAGGACTCTTCATTATTCCCATAATAAATATTATTATTCAACTTTTTGCTATTTACAAGAAGAAGCGAAAATTAATAATAGGATCACTTGTTTTGGAACTGATAATAGTTGTTTTTCGGCACAGTTTTCCACTGTTTGCAATACTTAGCTTAATATTTCTCTTTTTAAAATCTTCTAAGGAATACTTTATGAAAAAGGCTGAAAATTATAGGGAAATAAATGAAATTGATAAAAGTCAATAGAAGAATAAATGGAAGAATTTTCAATTGCTTTAATTAGCAAGCTACTCATTAAAGGAGGCTTCTATACACTGTTCACATTTTCTTGCCTTGTCATTGGTATATTGGTTTTCATTCATAGGAAATTTAGCTATCCCATAGATAAGTATTTGAAATGCAAAAAACTTAATGAATACCTTAAAACATATCACATAAACTCAAAGGAAATACTACCGGAAGCTGATTATATTTATCTGAAAACTGAATATAACAATTGGAATCTTCAAAAAATTTCAACTAAACTTGAAACTCAATTTACCCCAGGAGTTAAAATAATTGAGAAGCACATAGTTAATTCTACCTTGATAATACTCTTAGATTTTAATTATAAAGATTTTGACCTAGCAGCAAGTGGGAAATTAAGTGATATCAAGAAAAATCGTTTAATGTTTGGAAAGTTTGAGTTTAATCAAAAGACACAACTCTTAACTTTTAAAGGGGAAGTATTTATTGATAGATTCGACAAACAAAGAATCGAGGGTTTTCTAAGAGCACTAAAGTTGTAAGTTAATCGCAAATACTCTCCATATCAGACTCCACCAGCTTTCTATCCTCCTCCTCTTTGACTTGCGATAAAGATTCTTTTAACAACTGAAAATAATGGTCAAAAT
The DNA here is from genome assembly GCA_964465185.1 of uncultured Chitinophagaceae bacterium. GTDB lineage: Bacteria > Bacteroidota > Bacteroidia > Chitinophagales > JADJOU01 > CHPMRC01. Next base: position 1,633 of record CAYXKX010000015.1, on the reverse strand, counting down.
TCTCGGTATCATTCATTTTTTTATAAACTCTAGCCATACATTCATATCCATAGCTCAAATCAAAGTCTGTCAGATTATGCTCTATAGTTAACTCATAACAAAGTTTAGCATGGTACAAGGCCTCTTCTACATGATTGAAATGAACATAAACACGACTACAGATCCACTCTCCACGTTGAAAATTTACTGGTTGACTGCATTGATACCAGTGCCAGGTAGAAGTATGCGCTAATCGAATCGCTTCTAATTCGTCCACTTTTGTTGGGTTTGTTTTATCTAGGATTTTCCAAATAGCATTGAAACAATTGATGGCAATATTCTTATGTTCTTCCCTATTTATCATATCTTAAATTTAGAAATTAAATGCTGCTAAACTAAAGTTTTTATGGTCTCGATGCCAATTTATATCAGCAATATCATCCTTTTTTAGCCACTTAATGTCTGAAGTCTCAAAAGACTCTTTAAACTGTCCATCAATAATTTTTCCAAGATATAAAATGTGATATGAAGTCATTGGTTCGCCCGTTTCTTTAGGTGTTCGACTAAATACATCTATTACTTTTAAAACAGAAACTTTAAGATTCAATTCTTCCAAGATTTCTCTCTGAATACACTCAACAGCCGTTTCACCTAACTCAGCCCAGCCGCCCGGAATTTCCCATAATCCATCATCTTTTCTTCTAGCTATTAAGAGATTCTCATCTTCCATTATAGCCATATTCACGCCTACCTTCGGGGTAACGAAATCCTGTTTTTTAAATTCTTTAGAAGCTATTTTTTCGATATCACCTATTTGAAAATAGGCTTGTTCTGCTAGGTGAAGTAATTTTTGATATCGCTCTAAATCATAAGTATCCTTGGAATAGAATAAGCCATTTCTACCAATAGCAGAGAGGTTTTCTAGCAGAGCCAAGAAATCATTTGATTTCAAATTTTGTGTTTTAAGATGACATGCTATCTTGAATTAAATTCAAATGAATTTTTTTATACCCATCCACAGTGCCAAAATCAGTACCATCAATGACTACATTGGAGCCTTTGACTTCTCCTAGTTTTGAGAACGATAAATTCATAGACGCACAGAATGATTCTAAATCACTAGTATGATCTGGAATAATGGAAACAATAGCTCTTCCCTGCGCTTCTCCAAATAAAAAGGAATCTTTTCTTATGCTTCTATCCGTAGAAATTTCAAAACCTATATTGGAAACATAAGCAGATTCTAACAAAGAAGTAACTAATCCACCATCCGCTACATCATGACAGGAAGCCAAGATTCCTTTGCGAATGAGCTGATAGATGGCCTTATGCAGTAATTTTTCTTCGTCCATATTGAAATAAGGTGCGGGGCTGGCTTTTATGCCTACAACATTCGCTAAATACTCGCTCGCCGCCAAATCATTTTGTGATTTTCCTAGAAGATAAACCACATGTCCACTTTCCTTAAATCCTAATCCCGTTTTCAAACCTAAATTCTCCATACGGCCTACCATACCTATCGTTGGAGTAGGAAAAACAGGGCCTTTTTCATTTTGATTGTAAAAACTCACATTTCCTCCTGTGACAGGCGTATTGTGCTGTCTGCAGGCTTCTCCCATTCCTTTTATGGCTTCTACAAACTGCCAATAAACTT
>CAYXKX010000014.1:30206-49446 GCA_964465185.1 uncultured Chitinophagaceae bacterium | reverse complement strand
CGGAGTGACCTACTATACAATAGTTCAACTGGAGGGAAGCTATCATTTTAGCAGATACCTCTCCGGTATAGGCTCCTCCTTCGAAGGAAGAGCAGTTTTGTAAAGCGAGAGCGATGTTTGATCTCTGACTATTAATAAATAATGTATCAACATACAAATTTGGGACAGCTATAATTGTTTCTGTTTTTAACTCTGGTAGCTGGTTTAACTTAGCGATAAATTCTTTGGCTTCTAGGTAAGTTTTATTCATCTTCCAATTGCCTGCTACTATAATTTTTTTCTCGTTCATGTTGGTAACAGTTTACTACTTCTGTTAGTTTTTTATTACGCCTGCCATAGACCACATGAATAGTTTCAAATGCCTTTTCCAAATCATATGGTCGTATCTTCTCGGAAATCGACCAACTGAAAGATGGGATGTGTTTTTTAGGAAATCCGGCTCCAACAATATTCGCACACACACCAACGACAGTCCCTGTATTAAACATCGTATTGATGCCAGACTTTGAGTGGTCTCCCATAATCAATCCGAGAAATTGCTGACTAGTTTCAATAACAGCACCTTTATGGTAATTGTAAATTTCAACCATGCTATAGTTATTTTTCAAATTAGAAGAATTTGTATCAGCGCCGAGATTGCACCATTCTCCTAAGACAGAGTTTCCTATATAGCCGTCATGCGCCTTATTGGAGTTAGCAAAGAAAACAGAATTAGTTATTTCGCCTCCTACTTTACACCCAGGGCCAATAGTTGTGGCACCATATATTTTAGCGCCCATTTTTACTTGAGCATTCTCACCTAGAGAAAATGGTCCGCGAATAATCGCCCCTTCCATTACTTCTGCATTTTTACCTATATATACGGGTCCTGTATTTGTATTGATTATGCTGCAATGCACCTTAGCATCTGGTTCAATAAAAATATTTTCGCCAACTATCTTGTTGTCAGAACCAATGTGCGCGCTGGTTCTGCCAGCAGTAATTAATTCAAAATCTTTTCTTATCTCGACATCATTCTGCAAAAAAATATCCCAAGGAAAATGAATGAAAGAAATCGTTCCGGTATAGGTTATTAAAGTTGGATTTAGCCCTTTATTTTTAGAGGCAATTTCCGCATTTTCATGAACCAGAATACTATTCTCTTGTAATGACTTTATAGCATTTACCAGCTCCTTATTAGGCAATACGTGAGATACTACTTTAATATCTGAGCTAATTTTACCACTAGTAGTTTTTAAGTAGTCTTTCGCATACTCTAATTCTACTGGGGTATTAAAATATTTTTCCCATTTCTCCCGAATTGTGAGTATGCCCACACGACACTCCGCAGTACTACGCGTAAATGTGAGTGGCAGCATATTTTCCCAGGTAATTAAATCATCATATAACAGCATAGGCCTTATTTAAAAATCATCTTCGTGTTTTTTCGCTTTGTCGAGAATTCGATCAATTTCCTCTACCTGTTTTTTGGCTACTTCCTCTTCTTTTTTGACAAGTTCTGCTTTGAGCATTCGCAGTGCTGATTTACTGCAATACCTATCCGTTTCGTCATTTGAAGTGGTCATAGACTCAAATCGCTCTATATAATTTGCCATTATTTTTTCATTGAGACTCGCTATAAAAGTTCCGTAATTCGTATAAATAGCTAGTTTTTTGAAGCCTTGTGCTTTTTCGATGGCATTCTCAAAATAGCTGATTTCTCTTGGATTCTTCGATTGACTTATGATCTCGAAAACAGTATTTAAAATACTATAGCTATTGCTGTAGATTCTATCGTACGAATATTTCAAGGCTTTACTTGAATCCAGTTTATTTAAAAATTTGAGCGCGGCATTTTCAACATAATAGGAAGAATCATTTAATAACGGAATGATGATACTATCTAGTCCACTTATATCTTCATTTTCGGCTAGTTTGTCTATGGCTGTTGATTTTACTCTGCCCGATTTGTTAGACTTTATGATTAGCATCAACTTATCCTTCCACCGCGGATCTCTGCTCAACCATTTTTTATCTATGGATTTTATCACCTCGCTAAGCAATCTATTCTTATCTATGGAAAGTAAATTGTAAATTGCGTCTTTTACCTTGTCTTTATCTTTGTGAATAGCTAGTTTCTTCAGTGCCTTGGATTGGTCAATATAGCTGCTAGAATTTTCTAAAAGATATAACCAATCATTGACTTCACGCGCTTCGTTTTTTATAGCTACCAATGAATTGTTGCCATCTATACTTATTGTTTTTACATCCTTCTCTCTTATTATAAAAGTATCCTTCTTTTTCGTTAGGACAATGCGCTCCCGTTTTAGAATATCCCCGGTATAGATATTTAAATCCATAGGAAGTTTATATATAATGCTTGAGTCGAAGTTGTGTCTTTGAGAGATAATGAGGACAGTGCTATCAGGAGTTTTAGTATAGCTAGAATTTAAGATCGGATGACCCCCAGTATCGTACCATTGTTGAAAAAACCAGTAGAGGTCTTCCCCAGATATCTCCTCAAAACACTGTCTGAGATTTGAATACTCAGCTGTTTTATATTTGAATCTAGTTAAGTAGAGGTTGAGAGATTTAAAAAAAACTTCATCTCCTACATAATTTCTTAACATATGCAATATTTTACCTCCTTTATTGTAGGAAATGAGGTCAAACATATCATCTGGCTTCTTGTAAAAGTAGCGTATCAGGGGTTCTTTCTTACTGCTGCTATAAGAAAAATAAGGCGACATATCCTGTGTCCAATGATACTCGGCTTCTTCTCTTCCATACTTATAATCTGTCCATAAGTATTCGGAATAATTAGCAAAAGATTCATTCAAGGTGAGATGTGTCCATGTTTTGCAGGTGACAATATTGCCAAACCAATGATGGAAAAGTTCATGGGCGACAGTTTCATCATCATTTCCATCTACCAGTTCGCGCGCATCTTTTTGAAACATGGTATTGAATGTGACCGCAGAAGTATTCTCCATAGCGCCAGCGGTAAAATCATGTACGATAACTTGAGCGTATTTGTCCCAAGGGAAATCGACACCTAATAGTTTGGAGAAGTATTCCATCATCTCTGGTGTTCGCCCAAATATTGGGCGTGCCACAGTTTTGTATTGAGGTTCCATATAATACGATACTTCCTTGCCACGCCATTGATCTTTGACTATAGTATAATCACCAATGACCAGTACAGTTAAATACACTGAATGTGGAATAGTCTGCTCCCAAATATCGGTTTTCGTTCCATCTTTATTGTCTTTGCTCGAAATTAACTTACCATTGGCAAGCGATACATAGTTTGATTCATAGGTTACCTTCAATCTCTGTGTGTGTTTTTCAGAAGGGTGGTCCAAGGTTGGGAACCAACTGCTGTTAGAATGTGTCTCCCCTTGTGTCCATAAGTGGGTAGGAACATTTTTTTGCTTCCCATCGGTATTGATAAAATAAAGGCCTTTTTCATCTTTGATAGCGTTGCCAGTGGAATCTACTATTCTATCAGGATTGGCGATATAACTTATAACGACCATCAGGGTGTCCTGCTTAGTATAGAATTTATCTAAATCAATTTCAAGTTTGCTTTTATCAAACTTATAGGACAAGGGCTTATTAGAGCCATTTATTATCACGCTCTGAATATCTAAATATTTTATGTCAAGAATTAACTTATTTTGCTGATAAAAGTAAGGCACAAGTGTTAATCTAGCCTTGCCTTCCATCCGATGCTCCTTCCAAAGGGGTTTTAACTCTAAATCAGTATGTACCAGGTCGAAGTATTTTCTTGGAATTTCTTGCAAGTCATTCCCAAAAACAAGGATAGAGGAAAAGAGACTCATCACTAAAAAAAATACTTTCATTGAAAGGCTAAATAAATTAATCAACAAATTTAATAAACATAGCCTTTAACCTAAGTCTTTTTATAATTTTATAAACATAATCTATAGAATCCTTACATTTGCCGTGAATTTTATCCATTGGAAAAGCCTAAACATATCTTTCTCATAGTAGCAGACAGTCTTCGCAAAGATTCTGTATATCAAAATGGGGTAGATATGCCTTATTTAGAGGCGAATAGCATTCAATTCACTCAAGCCCGCTCCTCTGCCTGTTGGACCTTACCCGCTACTTCTTGTATGTTTACTGGCCTCAACGTGCATGAGCACCGAGCAGATACGCATACCAGGAGACTGCGCAGTGACATTCCTACCTTGGCAGATAAAATGAAAGAAAAAGGCTATAAAACGATTCAGGTGACTGCCAATCCTGTGACAACTGATATTTTTGGATTGGATCGTGGTTTTGATGAGGTGCATAAGGTCTGGAAAATAGTGACTCCTAAGCTGAAAAAGACCATGCGATTGCTCCTTTCTATTGGCAAACCAAGAGTGCGTAAAATGCTTTTCTCTAAGGACGTCATTAGTGATAAACTCAGCGAAGACCTTGAAGTCGCTACCTGTTGGGGACAAAATACCCACTTGGATAATTTCAATAAAGTCAGACAGCTCATAGAAGAAAATGATGCCATTAATCAACCGTGTTTTTTCTTTATCAATCTCATGGAAACTCATTTTCCATATCATGTGGCTGACACATTCGGTTTGACAGGGAAAAGTCTTTGGGAGAAGACGATGGAGACTATTACATTATTCAAAATTGTCAATCAAAATTTTCTTATAAATAACCATCGAGTAATCGATCAAAAATATGCTGATCTTATTTATCAACGACAGATGACAAGTTATCAAATCATCAAAAATGATTTGAATCAGTTTGTGAAAGATATACATCAAGATAAAGATAGCCTAGTTGTATTCTGTGCAGACCACGGAGATAATTTTGGTGAACAAGATTGGTATTACCATTTTTCCAATGTAAATGATGGGGGTAATAGAGTGCCCTTATTTTGGTTGCCGCCAGGAGGCCAAGTTGCTAAAACAATTGATACCCCTGTTAGTAGTAGATTTATGTATCATAGTTTAATGGAGGCAATAGGGGAAGAACAAACTACGACCTTGTTTAAAAACGAAGAATTTAATTTTCCCCTCACTCAGAGTTTCTGGTATAAACATAGAGGGGTAACGAGAGATAAATATCGATATAACCAGTTTATGTTTATTGACAACAATATGCGTTTCGTCAAAAGAAATAGCGATTGGATGAGCGCTCCAATCACAGGAGCCCAATATCATAATGAACCATTTTTTGAGGCGATGAGTGAGGGAACGAATCCTATTCTAGAACTAGTGAAAGATACGGAAAAGCGCAATTATCTATTAGAAAAAGAGAAAGAGTTTGATGTTTTTTCAAGTGAAATAAGAATTCAGTAAACTTCAATAGCTCATTATGCAAAGCATAGAGGAAGGAGTACTCCAAGGAAATATAGCCGCACTGGCTAGAATGATCACCTATAATGAGAGTACTCGTTTGGAGGATAACTTAATCGCAGATAATTTCATTAAACAAAATCAAGAAAAACTCTCCAATGCAATAGTTTTAAGTATTAGCGGAATTCCTGGTGTTGGCAAGAGTAGTTTTATTGAGATATTGGGTGTTTATCTTCATCATCTTGGGTTTAAACTCGCTGTATTTTCTATAGACCCTAGCAGTGAACTAAGCCATGGCAGTATTTTAGGCGATAAAACTAGAATGACTGAATTGAGCAGTATGAATAACGTTTTTATCCGTCCCTCCCCGAGCTCGAATAGACTAGGCGGACTCGGAATCAACACCCATAAAAATATAGAACTGGCAAAAATCGCTGGATATGATATTATCCTAATAGAGACAGTGGGAGTAGGGCAGTCAGAGACTATTGTTAAAAATTTATGCGATGCGTTTATCCTTCTATTAATGCCTGCCTCTGGAGATGAGCTACAAGGCATTAAAAAAGGAATCATGGAAGTCGCTGATTTTTATATTATTCATAAAGCCGATGGCGAGTTATTGAATGTGGCAAATGTGTCAAAAAAGGAAATTGAGACTGCAGTCCATATGTTAAAGTCAGATTTGGACATTTCTAAGCGTGTGTTTACCTTCTCTTCGATACTAAAAATTGGCTTGGGGGATATTTGGTCATCCATTATGAATTTTATTGAAGCAAAGAAAGAAGATAAGAGCTTCGAGAATACAAGAATTCTCCAGCGTCAGCATTGGCTGAAGGAGACCTATGAGCGCATGCTATTAGATCACAGCCTGAGCTTGAAGGCAAAAGAATTACACATACTTCAAAACAAATTGAGCAAAGGCGATTATATAAGTCTCACGGATATTAGAAATTCTATTGAGAGTTAATGCGGTGAATGCATAGAATATATGATTATGTCTTATTCCTAATAACTAATCTCTTAGGTTTATTAATTCAATTAAGGATCTACTCAGCTTATCTAAGCTGTTTTTAGAGTCGTTTTGGCTCACATTTGATAGAATAATAATACCTTTTTGTCTATCCTTATCTATGAACATGGATGATCTAAAATTTCCCGTAGCTCCATTGTGAAATAGCAAGTTTCTATTATCTCTTGATTTTAGAATATGCCAACCTAAACCAATGCTAGTAGTGCTATCGATTCGGGCAGTAGGTAGATGTGTCATATTCAACTCCCCATTTCTGCTGTCGAGATTCGCCAGAATAAATTTAGACATATCTTCCGTATTTGAAACTATGCCTCCTGCTGGATTGAATGCGTTCAGCTCCCAGTGGATAGTTACAGGAGAGTCCATCATATCATAGCATTTTACAAGTTTATTAAAGTCGCTGGACTTATATACAAAGGTATTATTTAACTCATACTTCTTTGTAACTAGATTATTTAATAACTCATTATATGTTGTTTTTTTAAAGAGAGCTAAACTACTGCCTAGTATCCCAACCCCTAGATTAGAATAGTTTGACTTTCCTTTTTTATCTGAAATAATTTCAACTTTTGTTTTCAGATAGTCTTCCATCCAGACATTATCATACGATGCATAAGGATTCTCAAAGTTTTTAACTGTATTGAAGGCCACCCCGTCAGGCATTCTGTCTAGTCCAGTGGTATGATTGGCTAAATCTTGCCATTTCAGTTTCATATCCTTGTTTAACTTGTAGCCAAGATATTTATCAATAGATTCATCCAGTTTTATTTCCTTATTGAGTGCATAGTTCGCCAAAATAATCGAGGTGAATACTTTTGAGATGGAACCAATTTGATATAAGCTTTTGCTATTTTCTATGGGAGTTAACTTGTCTAATTTTCTTTCAAGCCCAAAGTAATGAACTCTTCCTTCGTCTACGATAGCTATTGCAATGTTAGCGCCATTTCTGCAGTTTTTTTTTGTGTAATGAAATACACTATCCACCATAGCTTGATCAAAATACTCCGTTGTATTCAAGTAGTTTTGTGCAGGTTTAATTTCCATCATCGGTTTGAGATAGAAATGATAAAACGCAAAGCCCCCAAGAATAGCCAAAATGCTAAGCACAAGACTTGCGATACCGATTACTTTTAGTTTACGCATACTAAGTTTAATTAATCTTGTTTCTTACAGATATCTCTGATAATATCTAAATGATGCTTCGTGTGAATCTCAAGACATTGAACGGCTTTTTTGAGTTTGAGATTGCCAAAATAGGGGTGTGGGAAGAAGTTTCCAGAGGTTAAAGATTCGAGTTTTTGAATAGTTTGCTTCGCATGCTCTATTTGTTGAAGCAGGGATTCAGCACTTATCGGACCTGTAGGTTGAACTATACTAGGAGCTTTAGTCTTGCCTCTAGGTATTTTACCCATAGTGAAAATGATGTATCGCGGCAATCGGAAGCTCCACCGATAGTCTGCAGGATTAGATTTCGAAAGAGCATAAATAATTCTTTCAATAGTCAACAGGGAATGCTCGATATGCCAGTCTACATTAGCTTGTGAGACCTCTATGTTAACTTTTTCTTGTTCGCTAATTTGACTTTCTAACTGAGTTAATAGACTTTGTAATTTCTGAATCATAAGAGAGTTTATAATTTATGTTGATCAAAAAACATCTAATTTCCATTCCCCTTTCAGTGGGTCAGCATTATGAATCATATTTTCTATCCAAGCACTTCCATATTTGAGATAGTAGGAGGAGAAATTTTCTTTTCGCTCTAGTAGATAATTAGCTTCAAATACCTTATTCTTTATCTTTTCCAAAGAATTAATTAAGTCTTCTGCTTTTTTCTTTTCAGCCTTAACTGCTTTGGAATAAAGTGTCTCAATTGATTTTTGCAATTTGACTAATTCTGCTTGGTAGCTTCCAGCGAGTGATTTGTCGATTTCGACTAATTTGTTTTCTATGGCTTTGAAACTTCCTATTGTAGCGTTTTCTATTTTCTTAAAGTCACTTTCTAAACTAGAATCTTGTAATACAATCTTCTTTATAAACGCATCAGTATGAAGAAAAAAATCTTCTAGATTTAGCTTATTTTCTGTCCATTTATCAAAGGATTTCTTATCTAGTGGGGAAAAAATATCACGAAGAATGATAGCAGGAAAATCAATGAGAGCTGCGTCAAAAATGGGCTTGAGTTGCAGCCAATAACCTACCTCTGCACCGCCTCCAATATTAGCTATCGAAGGAACGATTGTCTGCTGCATCAAAGGCCTTAATATGACATTGGGACTAAAGTTTTCTGGATGTGTATGTAGTTTTTCAATGAGCACTTGATCTGCATGATCAATTCTTAGTCGTTCTCCATTTCTATACTCAAATAAATTAATAGCTCGTGGCTCTGCTTGTACAGAGTATTCTGACTTTAAATATTCAAGATTCGATTTAAGAGAATTCATGGAATAGTTTTCCTCTAGTTCTTTTTTAAAAATAGGAACCATAGCATTCTTAACTTCCTTTTGGTTAAGGTCTAGAACGATGAGTCCATGCCTTCCAAAAAGTTGTTTTAAGAATAGTCCGAAACTTTCTGCTATCGTATTGCCTTGGTGATAACAAGCTTGGAATATCTTCGTTAGTTCTTCAGCATAAGGCATATTTCCAAATCCTTTTACCCACTCATCCAGAAGCGAGTTGAATGAATCGTCAATTTTCATGGAACCAATAGAACCTTGCTGATTGGTTATCCATTCATATTTATTGCCAAAAAGGTAGGTATGAAGTAATTCTTCTTTATCATGGTCTTCACTGCCAATGACGAAGATGGGAACTACTCTAGTTTCTCCTAACTCTTCATTCAGTTTATTGGCTAAAGCGATAGTAGAAACAGCCTTGGTGATTGTATATAGTGGCCCAAGAAATAAATTGGGCTGGTGGGCTGTAGTGATCGCAAAGCCATTATGTCTTAATAAAGCTAAATGCTCTTTTTCCTTATCTGATGGTATATAGTCATTGAGATAATTATTATCTAGAACTATATTTAGTGTATCCCTTTGCGTATAAGTTTTTTCTTTGGACTCGAGTGCTTCTTTTAGTCCGTCTATACTTGGGTTAAACGAATACAATTTTTTCGTCTTTTGATTCTCTTGTAGATAGTCTTTAACTAAGTTCGAAAAGAATGGCAACTCTGCTACAGAGATAGAATGCATAATCTTAAATTAATTCTCCTTCTAAGTCAAACTCTGTGGCGGCGGTTATTCTCACTTGCACAAAATCGCCGAGGCGAAGGTGTTTATCTGTTTGAATGATCACCTCATTATCTACCTCTGGCGAATCAAATTCCGTGCGTCCTATATAGGTGCCGCTTTCAAATTTATCAATGATTACTTTAAATGTTTTACCAATTTTACTTTGATTGAGTTCAAAACTAATTTCACTCTGTTTATCCATTAATAATTGCTGACGTCTGTTTTTTTCTTCCTCCAAAATTGCATCTTCATACTTGTATGCTCCAGTATTTTCTTCGTGTGAATAGGTGAATACCCCGAGCCTATCAAATTTCATCTCTTGAATAAAATCAACCAACTCTTGGAATTCACTTTCACTTTCTGTAGGAAAGCCTGTCAATAAAGTAGTTCGTATGGCGATACCCGGCACGATTTCTCTAATTTTATTTATCAAATCAACAGTGTATTGCTTTGTGGTATTGCGCTTCATGTCGGATAAAACCTTATCCGAAACGTGCTGAATAGGAATGTCTAGATATTTGCAAACTTTTGGATTATCGCGAATTTCATCTAAGACCTCATAAGGGAACTGCGCTGGATAAGCATAGTGCAGACGGATCCATTCTATGCCTTCTACCTGGCTCAAGGCTTGAATTAAATCTACAAGAGCTTTTCGCTTATATATGTCCAATCCATAATAGGTAAGTTCTTGTGCAATGAGAATAATTTCCTTAACCCCTTTTCGCGCCAGATTTTTTGTCTCTTCAACTAAAGATTCAATAGTTCGAGATTTATGTAAACCTCTCATCAAAGGAATAGCACAAAAAGTACATTTGCGATTACAGCCTTCAGAAATTTTCAAATAGGCATAGTGTGTATCTAAGGAAAGTACGCGTTCTCCTATGAGCTCCTTTTTGTAGTCAACCTCAAATCGATTGAGCAAAAGAGGCAGTTCCATAGTGCCGAAATAACCATCGACTTCTTTGATTTCCTCTTCTAGATTTTCTTTATAGCGCTGCGATAGACAACCTGTGACATAGAGCTTTTCTATCCAACCTTTATTTTTGGCTTCAGCAAATTGAAGTATAGTGCTGATACTTTCTTCCTTAGCTTTATCAATGAAGCCACAGGTATTGATGATTACCGTATCAAAATCTTCCTTATTGCTTTCATGCACTACATCTATTCCTCCGTGCGATAGCTGTCCCATCAATACCTCACTATCCACCGTATTTTTAGAACAACCGAGGGTTATGACGTTTACCTTATTTTTCTTTTTAGATTTAGTTTGCACGGATATTTAAATATTTATCTACAAAATTAACAGACCTGAACTAAACCAATTTAACTATTGAGCGAAGAGCTGAGATAAAATGATCAATTTCTTCTTTTGTATTATAAAAAGCGAGTGAGGCTCTACAGGTGCCTTCTACACTCAGCTTCCTCATAAGAGGCTGACAGCAATGGTGCCCCGTTCGTATGGCTATTCCTTTGGCATCGAGCAACTGACCAATATCAAAGGGATGGGCATTTTCTATATTAAAGGAAACCACGGCAGTTGAATTTACCTCTGGGGTGTAGATGATAATTCTATCTACTTTTTTGATTTCAGAGAGCAAATATCTATGTAGGTCGTTTTCTAATTTTTGAATGGTATCAAACCCAAGGTCAGTCATATATTCAATAGCAGCTCCTAAGCCTATAACATCCGCTACATTCGGCGTACCAGCTTCAAACTTATATGGGAGTTCGTTGAAAGTCACCTTATCCAGAAATACCTCTTTAATCATTTCCCCTCCATATAGGTAGGGATTCATGTCATTTAGCAATGTTTCTTTTCCCCAGATGATACCTACGCCCATGGGGCCATAAATTTTATGTGAAGAAAAGGAAAGGAAATCAATGCCAAGTTTTTTTACATCTAGAGGAAAGTGTTGGATAGCTTGAGCGCAATCCAAATGCACCAATGCAGATCTATTTTTTGCCTTTTGTATTATTTGGTTTATTGGATGTATAGTCCCCATAGCATTCGAAATGTAAGCTAAGGAAACGAGTTTTGTCTTCTCGTTGATAATCCGATCTATATCTGTCAAATCTAACTGACAATCTGAATTCATTTGCAGATAGTTGATAGTGAATCCAATCTCCTTTTGTAAGGCCAACCAAGGTACTAGATTCGCGTGATGTTCCATTTCAGAGAGTACGATGGCATCATCCTTGGTTAGAAATTTTCGTCCCCAGGCATTCATCAATAGATTGATGGATTGGGTAGTACCTGAGGTAAAAATAACTTCCTTGGATTGAGCGCCTATAAAGTCCGCTATGGAATCACGTACATTCTCATATTTCTCTGTAGCTATATTGGCTAGATAATGAGCTCCGCGGTGAATATTACTATTATAATGCTTGTAATAATCTGAGATACTATTAATAACTACTAGCGGCTTCTGCGTGCTAGCCGCGTTATCCAGATAGATTAATGGTTTAGTATTGACGTAGGTAGATAGAATCGGAAACTGATTCCTAATGGGGTCCATATAGTTTATTCTTCTATGACAAACGCCTGTTTGTCCGCAGAAGTTCCTGTACTATCTGTAATTATTGGTTGACTTAAATCAATAGATTTCAGTTCATCGATATTCTCTATCTTCTCCTCTTTTACTGTCTCGGCTTTTGCATATTTAGCTAGCTGCTGACTTTCAGAAAGATAGGTATAAAGCTTGTCATAGGTGTCATCATCATTTGATTTGACATAGGCGAACTGATGGTCTACGAATACTCGATCCATATTCTTGGTATTTCCAAGGCTAGAGAACTGTTTGTTGACAATCTCTATGGATACATTCGCTACTCCACTTTTCATTAGACCTAATTCATGTGCACCTCTTAGGGATAAGTCCACTATTCTATTTTTTACATAAGGACCTCTATCATTAACTCTGACAATAATTGACTCATTAGTCTCAATATTCGTCACCTTTAGTTTGGTGCCAAAAGGAAGGGTCTTGTGTGCACAGGTATATTCATTGGATGTAAATATTTCACCGTTCGCCGTTTTTCTACCAATAAACTGACCTGCATAGTAACTGGCTTTACCATATTGATAAATCTCTATGAATTCTTTGTCCGCGTTGTTTTTTGTTTTAAATGAAAGGGCTTGGATAGAGAATAGCACGATGATTACTATTCCTAATCTTTTTAAAGCTCCTAATGTTTGATTGTTTCTAATTATCATAAGCTACACTTTTATGTTTTTGAACGAATGAACTTCATGTCCATTCCAAAAATTATATAGTTTGACTTTACAACTAATGTGGTGCAAATTTACGGCAGTTTCATCTATTCATGCTCGTTAGCCGTATTTCTAATTGTTGATAATCAAATGGTTTGAAAATTTGTTAAAAGGGCTCATTTCAGCCTAATTTTCATTTAAAACAGATTAGAAATTGCTCAATTTTGAATTGAAATCTGTTCAAACTAGATTAAAATGATTTCCACATGACAAATTTATCAATGAATTTGGCAAACAGTCAAGGGCGGAAATTCAAAAATCCACTTAAAAATTAGACATGTTTAACAGATTAAGGGTTATTCAACAAGATTTGGACATAAAAAAAGAGGCCTTAGGCCTCTTTTTATTCACTGATTTTTGTAGCAATTTCGGTTCTACCTATCCAAGGTATCAAAATATAACCACGTATATGGGCTGTTTTTTTATCTGGTTGCAGGGTCATAAGACACCTATATTGTTTACCGGAAATAGGGTCATATACATACCCTCTAAATACACCATTGCCTTCATGGATAAAATTTTGCATCAAGTTGATACCAGTGACCCTTCTATTTCTTAGTTTGGGATTTGGATTTTTACTGTCTAATAATACTCTGCCTTCGGCCTGATCATCTTCATACATCCAAGTAATTTTGCCGGTATATACTTTCTTGGCTGCGTCGTAGCTGACTTTGACTTTTTGTTTTTTATTTTCTGTAAGCCAAGTACCAAGCACAGCGGGTATGTAGGCATCCTGAGATACTAATTCAGCATAGGATGCAAGAAGAATGCCTAATAAAACAGTAAGTCTAGTCAAGAATAAAAATTAATAGTAAGTAAGACGAAGCACATTGGAAATGTATTTGGCTAGGCGAATAACCTGACAAGTATACCCATATTCATTATCATACCAAGCGTAGATGGTCACTCCCTTTTTGTCTTCGCTGAGCAAAGTCGCATTGCTGTCATACTCTAAGGCATGGGTATTTCCTATGACATCTGTAGAAACCAATTCTTTGGAAGTAGAATAATCTATTTGCTCTATCAAATCACCATAAAAAGATGCTTTGCGGATAGTCTCATTGACTTCTGCTACGCTAGTTTCTTTCTCCAATCTCAAATGAAGAATGGCCAATGAAACGTTTGGAATAGGAACACGCACAGAATTTGCCGTTAGTTTTCCTTTTAAATATGGTAGAGCTTTGACTGCTGCTTTAGCTGCACCCGTTTCTGTGATGACCATATTCATCGGAGCAGATCGACCTCTTCTATCTGCTTTATGAAAATTGTCAACAAGATTTTGATCATTGGTAAAGGCGTGTACCGTTTCGATATGTCCTGTAGAAATCCCAAAATTTTCATATACTACTTTAAGTACTGGCACTACGGCATTTGTGGTACACGAGGCTGCACTGAATATTTGGATAGCATTCGGGTCAAAATCTTTGTGGTTGACTCCATAAACTATATTGGGCAAATCACCTTTGGCAGGAGCTGTCAAAAGAACTTTGGACACACCTTTGGATTTTAAATGCAGGGATAGTTTTTCCTCATCTCTAAATGCTCCAGTACTATCAATCAGTATGGCATCACTTATTCCATACTCCGTATAGTCAATATTGGATGGGTCAGAGGAGGTAATGATTTTTATTCTTTGCCCATTGACAATAAGCATACTATCTTCTACGTCATAGGCTACTGTGCCTTTCATTTCACCATGAATACTGTCTTTTTTTAGTAAGTAAGCTCTTTTTTCTATCTCCTCTGGACTCTTCATGCGAATCACAATAGCCTTCAATCTCAATTGGCTACCTGATTCTTCGGCTAATATTCTAGCTACTAGTCGGCCTATTCTACCAAATCCATATAGGATCACATCTTTTGGTTGAATTTGTCTTTTGTCTTCGCCTATAAGGGCAGTTAATTTTGCATTGGTGAAATCTTCTACAGATGAATAATTTCCTTTTTCTTGATTCCATTCATTGCACAGCCTAAATAGGTCTATTCGGGCGGGTGCTATATCAATTTTCTCAATTGCTTTGGCTATTTGCAGGGTATCTGTAACTGACACTGGCTCTCCGAGCATTACAGTGGCGCGCTCATGTAGATTGATGATTTCGGAGACATTTTTGTCAGACAATTTTCTTCTTAGTAAAACTAAATCGGTTTTTTTGTCTATCTCTAGTTTAGAACATATATTGCTGAGTTCTATGGCTTCTCTTTTCAAGTTTACCCATTGATTGAAATTTGCATCAAATTGTTGGCTCATTCGGATATATTTATTGTGTAAATGTAATGAAATTTATTAAAAACAAAAGCCGGACACAATTTTAACATGTGTCCGGCTTCTATTTTAGAATGACATTTTTTTATTTTGGTCTGTCATTTATTCTGAAATAACTTCAAGTGGTACTTCTGCAGTATGTTCTTTTGTTAGATTTACTACTACAGTATAGCTTCCTAATTCCTTGATTTCTCCTTCTTTGATTGTAATTTTTCTTCTGTCTATCTCTAAACCATTCTTTTTGAAGGCTTCGGAGATTTGAACAGCATTCACAGATCCAAATATTCGACTCGTAGTTCCTACTTTCGCACCTATTTGAAGGTTTGTGCTTTTCAATTGTTCTAAAATAGCGTTTACGTTCGCCATTTGTTTTGCTTCATTTTTCTCTCTTACCTTGATTTTTTCAGCTAAAATAGCCAAATTAGTAGGGTTTTTCACCATACCGAGACCTCTTGGTATCAAGAAATTTCTAGCATAACCTGGTTTTACTTTTACGACATCTTCCGCAAAACCTAATTTATCTACATCATTTATTAATATTACTTCCATTTGATTAGTTTTTAGTTTCTAGTTACTAGTAGCAAGTTGTTTTCTTGAAACTTGAGACTTGCATCTTGTAACTTAAAAAAATTATTTGTATAAATCCGTTACATAAGGCATCAAAGCTAATTGTCTAGCTCTTTTGACTGCCGTAGAAACCTTTCTTTGATATTTTAATGAATTGCCTGTGATTCTTCTTGGAAGAATTTTTCCTTGTTCATTTACAAATCTCAATAAAAACTCAGGGTCTTTATAGTCGATAAATTTAATGCCCATTTTCTTGAATCGGCAGTATTTCTTATTCTTATTACCTAGCTTTACAGCGGTTAAGTATCTTATTTGTTGATTTTGACTAGCCATTGGTTGCCTCCTCTTTTGGTTGGTTATCTTTTTTCGTTTTTGACTTTCCTACTTGTCCTTTCTTTCTCTTGTCTGCATACTCGACACCATACTTGTCTAGTTTGACTGTCAAGAATCTAAGAATAGACTCGTCTCTTTTGTATTGAAGTTCTATCTTCTCGATCACATCACCGGGTGCGGCAAAGTCGAAGATATGATATACCCCAGAGCGTTTTTTCTCGATAGGATATGCTAGTTTTTTTAGTCCCCAATGCTCATCGGTGACATTGGTTGCGCCGTTTTTTTCAAGGAAGTCACGGAAAGACTTCAACCTGTTTTTCACATCTTCGTCCGACAGCACCGGAGTAATGATGATTGTAGATTCATAACGATTCATCGTGTAGAAATTTAAAAATTAAAGAACTTGTTTAGCTATCCGAATGGGTACGGATAAATTTGGAAGCGCAAAAATAAGAGAAATGAATTATTTATGTGTAATTATTTCACTCTCAAGAGAGTGATAAATTCTAAATCGATATAAAATCGAATTAAACAATTGATTGCTATATGATTATGAATAATTCTTGACATAAAATCCTAGCAATAATGCTCGAATACCTTTTTCAAATGGTCTCCGATCATTTCAGCTGTATTGCCTTCGATTTGGTGTCTTTCGACAAAATGCACTAATTTACCTTCTTTGAAGACTGCCATGCATGGAGATGACGGAGGATAAGGTAGAGTATAAGAACGAGCCTGATCTACTGCTTCTTTATCGACACCAGCGAAAACGGTGACGAGGTTATTTGGTTTTTTTTCTGTAGAAGAGAGAGCCTTCTTGACCCCAGGTCGTGCTGCACCTGCCGCACATCCACAAACGGAATTAATCATTAAAAAGGTAGTCCCTTCTGCATTTTCTAGTACATTATCTACAGATTGTGGGTCTAGAAGTTCGGTAAAACCAATGTCGGTCAATTCTTTGCGCATAGGAGCTACTAATTCGGCTGGGTACATATTATTGTTGAAAGTTTAAAGTAAAAAGTTGAAGGTGTTATTTAGTTAGGTTATAACAATGGTGATATGAAAAAAGTTCAGTCGTTTTTTATCTAATCTCTAACTTCTTATATCTATCATCTACCTTATTTCCTCAAAAAATCCTGTTTGTCGATTCTTTTTGACCTCATTCCATAGAAAGTAAGTGCCATTCATGGCTATATAGACCCCATTTGGCAAGGTTTGTGCGAAGGCAATAGCATTTCCCAGATTGAAAAATCCATCGCTACTACCGAAAGAATATGGTATCATGGCACCTGTAATGACTATAGTTTTATTCAAATTAGCTTTAGCGAGATATTCTCCAGTCACTGTCATCGTATCTGTACCATGCGTGATGACTATTTTATCTTCATTCGTCTCAGTGCAAGCTTTGAGAATTTTCTCTCTATCTCGATCTGTCATTTCTAGACTATCGACCATCATGAGTGTCTCCACTGTATGAGGTACAGTGCATCTCCCTTTGAGGAGCATTTCGTCTACATTGGTTTGATTGAAGTATAGCCGACCATTGATCATGTCATACTCTTTATCAAAAGTCCCACCAGTTATTAATATGCGTATCATCAAGTTTAGTTACGAGTTACTAGATTATAGTTGCTAGATGCAAAGTTAGTGATGATGGCCGAAATTCAAAATCAAATAAAATATACCAATAGCTATCATGATGAATCCACTGATAAGGTGAGGATTTATCCTAGTCAAAACGGAGTTTAAAACAGAAGAGGTCTTGGACTTCAATATTAATACTCCAATAAATATGGCTAAAAATACAACCACTACCCCTATGATATATGAGAATAGATATATAAATATTTGGTCAAAACTCTCATTGGAGAGACAGATGACGATAGGGGCAAAAACCGAAGGGCAAGGTGTCAAACCTACCATTATTCCCATTAAAATAGGATTCTTTATGGCTTCTGTTTCCTCGTGACTGCAATTACAGGCCATATATTCGTCTGAGTTTCGCTTGCTTTTGATCAATAAAAATAGGCCATAAAAAATGATCAAAAATGGTGCCGCAAAACGTATCCAGTCATAGCTAGCCCAGTGAGGATTGAAATAGAGTATCAAGGACACTACCATAGTCAAGGAAAAATGGGTAATCAAAAGACTGGCTAGTAGTGAAATCCCGTCGCTCCATTTGCGTGACTGCGAGGTGTGTAACGCTAGTATAGACTTTCCATGCCCCGGCTCTAAAGAGTGTACAGCCCCTAGAATAAATGTAGATAAAATGGAGATATTTGCTGATACCATAGGTTGGAGAACAAGGAAAATGAATAATTAGTTCTATTATACTTTTCATTAAAGTGGCTCGCTAAGAAAATTTGGTATCGATAAATTCGTAGCTTATCATCATATTATCAATTTGTTTTCCACAAATGCATAGATATTCCAAAATTCAGAATTCAGAATCTAAAATTAAACTTATCTTCGCGCTCTGATATCTATTCAGCAATTAAATGATTGAGATCTCAAATTCTTGATTTTTAATTCACAATTTTTAATTGAAATTCGTGCCACAAGACAAGTCCATCCAATCCGTACTCATCATAGGTAGCGGCCCTATCATCATAGGTCAGGCCTGTGAATTTGACTATTCGGGAACCCAAGCAGCCCTCTCTCTGAGAGAAGAAGGCGTCAAAGTGACCCTCATCAATTCCAATCCTGCTACCATCATGACCGACCCCATGGTTGCGGATAAGGTTTATTTGCTCCCTTTGACTCCAGAGAGTATCGAGCAGATATTGAAAGAAAATCAAATCGATGCCGTACTGCCTACTATGGGTGGTCAGACAGCTCTTAACCTTGCTATCGAATGCGATGAAATGGGGATATGGAAAGACTATAACTGTAGGCTCATTGGAGTCGATATCCTGGGGATAGAGCTAGCAGAAGATAGAGATAAATTTAAAAATCTAGTGGCAGAGTTGGGACTCAAAACTGCTCCATCCAAGGTAGCGAATTCTGTACTAGAAGGCTGGGAAATAGCGCAAGAGATAGGCTTTCCTTTAGTTATACGACCTTCATTTACACTTGGAGGAACTGGTGGTGGATTTGTGCATACCAAAGATGAGTTTGAAGCTAAACTAAAGCACGGACTAGAGTGCTCCCCTGTGCATGAAGTCTTAGTAGAAAAAGCAGTGCTGGGCTGGAAGGAGTTCGAGTTGGAATTGTTGCGGGACGATGCGGACAACGTCG
>CAYXKX010000014.1:26286-30196 GCA_964465185.1 uncultured Chitinophagaceae bacterium | reverse complement strand
TGCGAGATATTGATGACAATATTGTAGTGATATGTACAGTAGAAAATTTTGACCCTATGGGTGTGCATACGGGAGACAGTATCACTGTAGCCCCAGCTATGACACTTTCGGACAAGTCCTATCAGCAGATGCGGGACGAGGCGAGATTGATATTGAAGTCTATTGGAAAATTTGCAGGGGGCTGTAATGTGCAGTTCGCTATAGATCCTATTACTGAGGATATCATTGTCATTGAAATTAATCCGCGTGTTTCACGCTCGTCTGCCTTGGCGAGCAAGGCTACAGGATATCCGATAGCTAGGATTGCAGCTAAATTAGCTCTAGGGTTCAGATTAGACGAATTGAAGAATCAAATAACCAAGACGACTTCTGCCTTTTTCGAACCTTCTTTGGATTATGTCATAGTGAAAATACCAAGATGGAATTTTGATAAATTTCCAGGTGCGGATGAGACGCTTGGTTTGCAGATGAAGTCTGTAGGCGAGGTGATGGGCATAGGTAGAAATTTCCAAGAAGCCCTTCAGAAAGCTTGTCAGTCCTTAGAAAACAATAAAATAGGACTCGGAGTAGATGGTAAAGAATCCAAGGATGTCGATAAGGTTTTGGCTGGCTTGCAATTCCCGAGCTGGGATCGATTGTTTAGAATACGTGAAGCCTTGAAATTGGGCGTGCCTAAAACGAAAATCCACGAATTGACGCAAATCGACATGTGGTTTTTGAGAGAAATTCAAGAATTAGTAGATTTAGAAAAAGCACTCAAAAAACTTCCTTTTGAAAGTTTAGACAAGGCCATATTGACCAAGGCTAAAAAACAAGGATTTTCAGATTTGCAATTAGCGCATATTTACAATAAAACCGAAGATGATATTTATGATTTGAGAAAGTCTTTGGGTATCCGACGAGTTTATAAAATGGTGGACACTTGTGCGGCTGAGTTTGAAGCCCAAACGCCTTATTTCTATTCGACCTTTGATGATGAAAATGAATCCATTCCTTCGGATAAAAAGAAAATTATCGTATTGGGTTCTGGGCCTAATCGGATTGGCCAAGGAATTGAATTTGACTACTGCTGTGTGCATGGATTGCTCGCCTTGAAGGAAGCGGGTTATGAGTCAATCATGATCAACTGCAACCCTGAGACCGTTTCGACAGATTTCAATACAGCTTCTAAACTTTATTTTGAACCTGTATTTTGGGAGCACTTGCGAGAAATTGTGGAACTGGAAAAACCAGAAGGCGTTATCGTGCAATTGGGTGGTCAGACGGCGTTGAAATTGGCAGCAAAATTGGAAAAATACGGAATACCTATCATTGGCACTTCCTTCAACGATATGGATCTAGCCGAAGACAGAGAGCGCTTTTCGGATGAACTAAAAAGATTGGGTATTCCTTACCCTAACTACGGTGCGGCTCAGAATGCAGATGATGCTATCGAAGTAGCGCATCGCGTAGGATATCCTGTTTTGGTTCGTCCGTCTTATGTCATTGGGGGTCAAAAAATGCGTATCGTCATCAATGATGATGAACTGACGAAATCTGTCGTGAGTATTCTCAAAACTTTCCCTGACAATAATATACTAATAGACCACTTCATAGATCGAGCAGAAGAGGCTGAAATTGATGCGCTATGTGATGGCGAAGATGTCCATATTATGGGCGTGATGGAGCATATCGAACCAGCGGGGATTCATTCGGGGGATTCGCATTCTGTACTACCTCCCTTTTCTCTTTCCGATGAGGCGATAGAGAAAATGAAGGAACATACGGTCAAAATCGCCAAAGCCCTCAAGGTAAAAGGATTGATAAATATACAGTTTGTGGTCAAGCGCGCGTTGAACGACAAAGAAAAAGACGAAGTCTATGTCATCGAAGCCAATCCGAGAGCGAGTCGCACAACTCCATTTATCTGTAAAGCTTATCAAATCCCTTACCTCAACTATGCCACCAAAATCATGATAGGTCAGATGAAAGTCAAGGATATCAAAGACAAAGAAAAGCTAGAAGGCTTCGCTATCAAAGAGCCAGTTTTCTCTTTCAATAAATTCCCGAATGTAAAAAAAGAACTCGGCCCCGAGATGAAATCTACTGGGGAAGCCATTCGATTTATATCTAATATCCGCGACCCTCATTTTAGAAATTTATTTAAAATGAAGAGTATGTATTTAAGTAGGTAGAGATTTGATAAGTTTTAAGTTTTTGAATGGAAAGCTTTTTCGAACACTATTTTATAAAACTAATATTTTTTACATTAGTAGTTATCCCAATAACTTTTATATTAAAGAAAATATTGAAAAAACCATTTGCTGAAACGCTCGATATAGTAGAAAAAAATTTGGGCAAATACATTATGACCATTTTATGTATTTTAGTTGTTTCAACAGTTATTTGGGTTGAGAAGGGGGAAGATTTTATTAAATGGATAGAGAATATTTTTTAAGACATACTCAAACTATAGAATAATAGTGAATTGGGTTAGTCCAGCTTTATTGTCACAATATTGAGACCATCCTTTTAGAAATTCATTTAAAATGAAGAGTATGTATTTGAGTAGGTAATGATGATTAACTAGTCTAGTAGATAAAGATTATTTTTCAATCTCAAATCACCTCGGCTCCAGAATCTTGACCTTTTCCATAGCTTCGGGTAGCAAAGGCAGAACCTTCGCTTTAATTTCTTTTTCTATCTGTAAGAGGAGCTTCTTTTTGACAAAATGCTGATGGACGACCAAGCCTATCGTGCGCATGGGAATGGGAGCAGAGAATTTATGAAGGTATCTAGTATCTTTTTTAGGGAGATCTTTGGCAGCAAGGAAAGGTAGCAGCGTAGAGGCTTCGCTTGCTTTGACAAATCTAAGCAGACTATCTATCGAACCCGCTTTATAATCAAAATGAAGTTTATTGTTTATTTTTTTCTTGTGGAGCTCACAGAGATTGAGCACTTGCGTTCGCATACAATGCCCCTCCTCGAGAAGACAGAGTTGATTAAAAGCCAGTTTCTTTAATTCAATATCATTTTTAGTTTTGAGCTGGGTATCGAAGAGAAGAAATGGTTCATCGTAGATTGGATACTCGATGATATCTTTTTCATATAAAGGGGTCGAAAGTATGCCTATATCTATGGCTCTGCTTCGCAATAGTCGAATGATCTCATCTGTAGTTTGCTCTCGAATTTCTATTTGTAATTGAGGGTATTTTGTCACAAAATTGGGCAAAAAAAGTGGCAATAAATAAGGCGCTATGGTGGGTATCACTGATATACTCAGTTTTCCCTTAATTTCACCGCGAATTTCGTGAGCCATTTCCTCTAGCTGATTGAAGTTGGTGCGTATAATTCGAAGCTGACCGAGTATGGCATGACCTTCTTGGGTAATGTCTAACGGTTTTTTCTTTCGATCGAAAATTTTCAAGCCTATTTCATCTTCAAATTTGGCTATCATAGTACTCAGAGTTGATTGAGTAATATAACATTTCTCGGCAGCCAATTCAAAATGTCGGTATTCCGCCACGGCAAGTATGTAGTCTATTTGTCTTAGGTTCATCTATTCTATCAATAACTATATCTAAACTATCGTTTTTATCAATCAAATATATAGCTTATATTTGCACTTTAAACTTATAAAATTTATCATCATGAATAAAGCAATATTTTTAACCTTGTTAATGGCAGCTAGTGTTTTGTCAGCGCAGGAAAAGAAAGAGTCGATGGCAGATTGTCCTTTCCATGCAAAAAAGGAAAAAAAGACTATAAGCGGAGGAGGTACATCTAATGCAGAGTGGTGGCCAAATAGTCTCAAACTTGGCATTCTTCGTCAACATTCAAATCTTTCCACGCCTTATAGTTCTAGTTTCAATTATAGTGAGGAGTTTAAAAAGCTGGATTATTTAGCACTCAAGAAGGATTTGACGGATCT
>CAYXKX010000014.1:12750-26213 GCA_964465185.1 uncultured Chitinophagaceae bacterium | reverse complement strand
AATCACAAGAGTGGTGGCCAGCAGATTTCGGAAACTATGGTCCCCTATTTATACGCATGGCATGGCATAGCGCTGGAACCTATCGCACGGGCGATGGAAGAGGCGGCACGCGTTCAGGATTACAGCGCTTTGCTCCACAGAATAGCTGGCCGGACAATGGGAACTTAGATAAAGCGAGAAGACTTTTATGGCCGATCAAGCAGAAATATGGGGCTAAAATTTCTTGGGCAGATTTGATGATTTTGACAGGAAACGTGGCGCTAGAGTCGATGGGATTCAAGACATTTGGTTTTGCAGGAGGTCGAGAGGATGTATGGGAGCCGGAAGACCATATTTATTGGGGTGCAGAGACTAAATGGCTCGATGACAAACGATACAGTGATGGTAGAAAACTAGAAAATCCATTAGCAGCGGTGCAAATGGGTTTGATCTATGTAAATCCTGAAGGGCCTAATGGAAATCCTGATCCCAAAGCAGCAGCCATCGATATTCGCGAAACTTTTGGTCGTATGGGCATGAATGATGAAGAGACCGTAGCATTGATAGCTGGCGGCCATACCTTCGGCAAAGCTCATGGCGCGGGTCCTGCCAGTATAGAAGAACAAGGTTTTGGCTGGAAAAGCAGTTATAAGTCTGGAAAAGGAACAGATGCCATTACATCTGGACTAGAGGTAACTTGGACGTCTACTCCTACTAAATGGGGTCATGAGTATTTTCAATTACTCTTCGAGAACGAGTGGGAGCTCACTAAGAGTCCAGCAGGAGCTAATCAATGGGTCGCTAAGTCCAAGGCAAAAATTATTCCAGATGCATTTGATCCGAATAAAAAACATCTTCCTACTATGTTGACGACGGATTTATCCTTGATCGAAGATCCTGTTTACAAAAAAATATCGAGAAATTTTTATGATAATCCTAAAGCATTTGATGATGCTTTTGCTAGGGCATGGTTTAAATTAACTCATAGAGATATGGGGCCATCGACAGTCTATTTAGGTACTGAAATTCCAAAGGAAAACTTAATTTGGCAAGACCCAATTCCAAAATTGAATCATCCAGTAGTCAGTGAAAATGAAATAGCGCAGTTAAAAACCCAGATATTGAATTCTGGTTTAACGATAGGACAAATGGTTTCTACCGCCTGGTCTTCAGCATCTACATTTCGGAATTCAGATAACAGAGGTGGTGCCAATGGCGCTCGAATTCAATTGTTGCCGCAGAGAAATTGGGAAGCGAATAACCCTAAGCAATTGGAAATGGTACTGAAGATTTATGAAAAAATAAAGAATGACTTTAATCAAAAATCAAAAACCGCTAAAATCTCCATGGCTGATTTAATAGTTCTAGCGGGAAATGCTGGAATTGAGAAATCTATTCAAAAGGCGGGGTTAGGTTTTAAATTGCCATTTGTAGCAGGTAGGATGGATGCGACCCAAGAGCAAACTGATGTTGTATCTATGGCTGTTTTGGAGCCAATGGCAGATGGATTTAGAAATTATTTGAAAAAGAAATATACTGCGAGCACAGAAGAATTATTGATTGATAAGGCACAACTTTTGAATTTAACAGCACCAGAAATGACCGCATTGATAGGTGGACTTCGCAGCCTAGGAGCAAATTATAACAATGCGAAACATGGGGTATTGACAAACAAAGAAGAAACGTTGACCAACGATTTCTTTGTCAATCTACTCGATATGTCTACTGCATGGCGGCCAGTCAATGATGAAAAAGAAATTTTCGAAGGATACGATAGAAAGACGGGCGCAGTAAAATGGACTGCAACCAGAGCGGACTTAATATTTGGCTCTAACTCTGAGCTGAGAAATCTGGCAGAAGTCTATGCTAGTAATGATGCGAAAGAAAAATTTGTCAAAGATTTTATCGCAGCATGGACGAAAGTGATGACCAATGATCGATTTGAAGTTAAGAGGTAAATAGGCAGGTACTGGTCTTATTCGTCATTTAAAGTGTCGGATAAGACTTCAGTAAAAATAAACTCATTTAATTTTCCCTTCCTCTACTAGTCTTATCCTTTGTTTTAGCTCCATCGGAACTGGAATTTTTTGGTTCAGCTTGAAATCGTAAAATACGGAATCTTCTTTGGAGATGACACAAAGTTTCCCTTGAGAATTGCAGATATGATAGGTGGTATTGATACTTGTCGTGCCAATGTCTTCGACCCGTTTGTATACTATAACTTCTTCATCATTTTTTATCGGGTGCAGCAAATTCACCTCATAATGGACTAATACTGGGCCAAAGTCTTTATGAGAAATATTGCCTATTTTATCGAGAATATCCCAGTAATGTGAGCGGGCTGCACGGATCATATTAGAGATAGCTGTATCGGTTTTATTTCCGAAATAATCAAATTCGGTCGGATTGGGTTTAATCTTTAAGGAGACTTTAAATTCCTTCATAGTGAGAGATTTTCGGCTAAAGATAACCCATTATTTTTTTTCGAGTATTTTCTTCTTATCTGCTCTCATCTGGATCACATCCACCAAGAAGGAGAAGAACATAGCGAAGTAGATATAGCCTTTCGGGATGTGGAATTGGAATCCTTCACCTAAAAGTGAAACACCTATTATCATCAAAAAACAAAGGGCTAGTATCTTGAATGATTGATGCTGTTTGATAAAATCACTGATAGGCTTGGAAGCTATAAGCATTATGATGACAGTAACTATGACAGCAGTGTACATAATCCATAGCTCTTCGACCATGCCTACAGCGGTGATAATAGAATCTACAGAAAATACTAGGTCTAAAAGAATCACTTCTACTAATAGTTTATTAAAGGTTTTTGCCTTTGTATGTATGGGGGAATCTTCATCCTTAATTTCTGTTTGATGATAGATTTCTTTCGTGGCTTTATAGAGCAGAAACAATCCGCCTAAAATTAAAATGAGAGACTTGCCTGAAAAATCAATTTCTAGAAAAGTAAATAAAGTATTGTCTAATTTTAGAATCCATGATATGAAAAATAAAAGAACTAAACGCATAACCATAGCCAATCCTAATCCCCAATATCGTAGTTTATCTCTTTGTTCAGCTGGGAGTTTATCAGCTAGTATTGAGATGAAGATAACGTTATCTATCCCTAGAATGACTTCAAGAATGATAAGTGTGATAAGTGGGACTAAAAATTCCATACATTTAATTTAGTGATTTGAAGATAATATCGGAAAGAAAATTATGTGCATAATTTTCTTTATTTTGCTCATTTACATCTGTGAGCCGTGGTAAATTCTCTGTAAAGAAAATCTGGAGATGAGACGTTTCTATGAGTGTGCTTGCCAAAGAATGAGAATAAGGATATTTTGGTTTATAGGATAGAAAAATAGCTGCTATTTTGGCGCACAAGTCTTTATAGGGTTTGTATAGTTGTATTTTATTGATTTCTTTGACCTCTGTATGAAGATATACTTTATTGCCTTCGCGATTAATGATTTGAAAAATGGCTCCTAGATTGTAATTGGAGGTTAGTTTAGTTTCACTCAGATTTTGGCTGAGGATAGCGATGATTTCATTAATCTTATGCTTGGGGTCTTTTAGATTCTGTATTTTAAATTCGATGAGGAATTCTAAGTATAACCAGTACCAATTTACAATGTATAAAAGCAGCATTTGCTTGTTTTCAAAATATCGATATATGGTTGCTTCAGTATGTTCTATCTTTACAGCTAGTTTTTTAAAAGTAAAGCCATCTAATCCGAGTGTATGAATCAATTCAATACTGTTCGATATGATTTCTCGACCTATAGCAGATTCTTCAGGATTTTTCTTGAACAATTGCTTGTTGACACTAAAACTTATATTAACTTCCATTTCAACTATTAAAAGCAAAAATATAAAAAATGTTATGAACGGAACTAAAAAAGATATATTTGCATTTAATAGCAATAGCATTACTATCATTGTATTTTAAAATTATTTAGTATCAGTACATTACAAACTTGGGGTCGCGTCTTAAATCTTGTCAAGGAATACAAGAAGGAGATATCAGCTATATACTCATTTGCCATATTGAGTGGTTTGGTGCAGCTCACCTTGCCCTTGGGTATTCAAGCTATTATTGGATTTAGTTTCGGCGCACAGTTGGTAGTCTCTATTTATGTTCTGATTATACTGGTCATATTAGGTGTATTTGTGGTGGGGGTATTGAACTTGAATTTGATTAAGCTCATAGAAATTCTTCAGCAAAAAATATTTACCAAGAGTTCTATAGAAATCACAGAAACGCTTCTGGGAATAGATTTACAAGATAATAATAAGTACTATCTGCCTGAAAAGGTCAATCGATACTTTGAAATATTCAGCATACAAAAAGGCTTGTCAAAGTTATTGTTAGATATTCCCCTGGCCTCGATTCAGATTATTATTGGCCTCATCGTTTTAGCATTTTATGATAGTAGTTTTATCATTTTTGGACTATTTCTCATCGCCCTGCTTTGGCTGATATTAAAATACACTTCTAATCTGGGACTTGAAACTTCTATGAAGGAGAGCAACGATAAATATGTTTTAGCTTCATGGATTGAGGACCTAGCTAGAACTGTTCGCACATTTAAGTTTTCACAAAATTCAGATTTGCATATCAGAAAGACCGATGAATTCGCTACAAAATATCTTACAGATAGAAATGATCATTTTCAAGTTTTAATGATACAATACAAAGCCTTGATTGGATTTAAAGTGATGATAACTGCGGCTATGCTTGGGGTAGGCACCTACCTCTTAATAGAACAAAAAATAAATATTGGGGAGTTTATAGCTGCAGAAATAGTTATATTGATGGTCATAGGCGCTACAGAGAAATTGATTTATCATTTAGATAGTCTTTACGATGTGGCAACAGGATTGTCAAAATTAGAGAGTATTTTTGAACAGCCAAAAGAGAAAGACTACAACCAGATATGGGTGCCTAAAAAAGATTCTGGGCCTAAGTTCCAGTTAGTCAATTTTAATTTTAAATTTGAAGATTTGAATCATCACATCTTGAAAAATTTGAATCTAAAAATCAATGCTAATTCAATAACAACTATTACAGGTAATGAAGGCGAAGGTAAAACTACTTTACTAAAAGTATTGTCTTCGTTGTACAAAAGATACGAGGGCAATCTGCTCATTGATGATTTCGAACTATCAGGCTACAATTCTGATTCTCTGAGAAGGTGGTCAGGGTTTTATTTCAGAAATCAAGAAATAATTACGGCGAGCATTCTAGAGAATATAACATTAGGCAAAGATGGAATCACTGGAGAGGACGTAATTTCGCTGATTAAGAGATTAAATTTTCACTCAATAGTTCATGGAGATCCAAATGGGTTGAATGCCATTATAGAGCCTATGGGTTCAAGACTTTCAACGAATGTAGTTAAGAAAATTTTAATACTCAGAACCTTAATTCATCAGCCTAAAATGGTCTTTATGGATGAGCCATTTATAGGTTTGTTTGAAGGAGAGAAAAAATCTCTTTTAAACTATTTAGAAGAAATAAAAACGCGTACGACCATTGTGCTAGTAGCCAATGATAAAGAAGTCGAAGACATGAGCGATTTAATAATTCATATTAAAAATGGTCAAGCAAGCTTAAAGTAAAGATGAGAGACTATAAAGTAAAATCATTCGGGCATATATACAGTGAGCGTCGTGTCATGCATTTTAATTATTGGTTCAAAGGACTCATAATTGCATTCATTCTTTTCCTATTTCTCCCTTGGACTCAGAATATTCAAAGTAATGGACTAGTCACTACAAGACTTCAAGAGAATAGACCGCAAAACATTCAAACACAGATAGCTGGTAGAATAGTAAAATGGAAAGTAAAGGAAGGCGATGCCGTCAAGAAAGGAGATACCCTCCTTATACTCACGGAGGTCAAGGATAATTATCTAGATCCGAAACTCGTAGAAAGAACCAAAGAGCAAGCCAATGCTAAGCGAGCGAGCATAGACTATTATAAAGGAAAAGCCAATGCGACCCAATTTCAAATCGACGCCATAGAAAAAGGACGAGGCTTGAAAATACAACAATTGAAAAACTACTTAAATCAACTAAAAAGTAAACTGAAAGCTGAGCAAGCTGAGCTCGTAGCAGCGAATAATGATTATAATTTAGCTTTAGATCAGCGCGATCGGCAAAGAAAGATGTTTCAAGACGGCTTGG
This sequence comes from uncultured Chitinophagaceae bacterium, assembly GCA_964465185.1. GTDB lineage: Bacteria > Bacteroidota > Bacteroidia > Chitinophagales > JADJOU01 > CHPMRC01. The sequence continues at coordinate 20,039 of CAYXKX010000014.1, read as the reverse complement.
TCTCTCAAACCCAGCTACAGCAGCGCGAAGTGTCCTATCAAAATGCGATGGCGAAGAAAATAATCGTAGAAAATAAAATAGCTCAAACCCAACAAGAAATAGCTAATAACCAAGTAGAGCAAAATAGCGCTATTCAGGATTATATGGAGAAAAGACAGAAAGCAGAGGGAGACAGGCTTTCCTCTTTAAGTGATGCGAATACCTCTCTCGCCGATGCCTCTAAGTTAGAAAATCAAGCAGCGAATTATGAAATGCGCAGTGAACAATATGTGATCAAAGCCCCGCAAGATGGCCAGGTAGTGCAGGTAGCGCGCTCTGGAATAGGCGAAATATTGAAAGAAGGAGAAGTGATAGGCCTCGTAGTTCCAGATAGAAATAATGCTTATGCGGTAGAAGTTTTTGTGCGCCCTGTGGACTTACCTTTGATTGATAAGGGACAAAAAGTACGTTTGATTTTCGATGGATTCCCCACCATAGTATTTACAGGCTGGCCCAAAGGAAGTTATGGTACATTCGGGGGAGAAGTAGTCGCTTTTGAAAATACGATCAATGAAAATGGGATGTTTCGAGTGCTAGTCGTCGAAGATAAAAAAGAGGATCCTTGGCCTAAGCAGATTAAAGTAGGTTCTGGGGCTAAGAGTATTGTATTGCTTAAAAATGTGGCTATTTGGTATGAGATATGGAGAAATATCAATGGCTTCCCTCCGGACTATTACAAAGTAAATTCAAAAGGAGTAAAAAAAGATAGCTATATTTTGGATAAATAGTCATTCATGTTCTTACCATTTATATAGAAAAAATATTGAAGAAGTATAACTACATATGGATTGTTTTCAGTCTAATAGTGAATGCAAGCCCTAGTTTGTATAGCCAAGATAAGGTCGCGGCATTCAATCGACTATCCCCCGATCAGGTCTTGACGATATTGAGAAAGTTTCACCCTGTCATACGACAAGCGAATATTCAAGTAGAAATTTCCGAGAATGATATTCTCAATAGTCGGGGAAGTTTTGATCCGTTTCTTACTGGAAAAATGGGCGCGAAAAATCTAAAACAAGAAGACTATTATCAAACTAAAGAGTTAGGATTGGAAATACCTACATGGTACGGAATCGATTTTGAGGCGGGTATAGCCAATATGACGGGACAGCGTCTAGATAATGCGATTACCACTGGTAACACCTCTTTTGTTGGCGTGAATATTCCTCTACTGAAAAACTTAGTCTATGATAAACGAAGGGGATATCTAGAACAGGCAAAAATCATGAATAGATTATCTATTCACGAACAGCGGAAAATAGTCAACGATGTGATGCTCGATGCTATGAAAGCTTATTGGGACTGGGTAAAGGCTTATGAGACCTATAAAATACTAGATGATCTTGTCGATAACAATATCGCTCGATTGAAATTTGTCAATCAAAGCATAGGCTATGGCGAGCGACCTGCCATAGATTCGGTAGAAGCCAAAACACAGCTTCTCAGTTTTCAAATCGAAAAAGAAAATCGATGGACAGACTTTTTAAACGCAGGAAATGAGCTCTCCATCTTTTTGTGGAAAGAAAATCAAACGCCTTATAGTCTTCCTCCTTCCGTGATTCCCAATGAGAATTGGGATAAAAAATTTCGATCAGCGCAGCCGAACTTAAACTATGAAGCTTTGATGAATGAAGGAACTGGGAATCATCCCGAAATTAAAATGTATGAAGAGCAATTGAATTTTTACCGCGTCCAACGCAGGATGTATTTTCAAGACCTCTTGCCAAAATTGGATTTAAATTATCGAATGCTCAGCAACACTGGACCTCAAAATTTTTCTGTCAATGAGGTGAGACCTTTTACAGAGAATTATCAGTATAGCCTCAAGCTCGATATTCCACTGCGCTTATCAGAGGGGCGCGCGAACTACAAGTCTGCAAAACTGAAAATCAACTACGGTGAGTTAGCCCTTCAGCAAAAAGCGCAGAGCGTTTCGCTCAAAATCAAAACCTATTTCAATAGCTATCTCAACTATGAAAAACTGAATCGACTTCAATTCGAAAACTATGAGAATTATTCTACCATGGTGCGCGCAGAGGAAACGAGATTTAAAAATGGAGAAAGCAATCTCTTCACCATCAACGCCCGTGAAATCAAAGCCCTAGAAGCCTTAGAGAAAATGATAGAACTCAAAACCAAATATTTCAAATCGATTTATGAAGTGAAATGGAGTGCGGGGGTGTTGAAGTGATTTATTATACGTTTATGAAAATATATAGTTAGAACTAGCGTTATAAAGTTCTTAACCTAGAAAACAAATTAACACATGAAAAAATTATGGATGACCGCATTATTAGTTTCAACTCTCCAATATTCGGAAGCTCAAGTTGAAAAAGGACGAATAGGTATTGGAGGAATGCTTAATGTTGATTTTACATCTTCTAAACAAGCAACTACTAGTTCTAATGCTGTAAATGGAGGCAATAATGATAATACTTTTGTTGATTTCATCGGGAGTCCAGGAGTTATGTTGTTTCTGAAAAACGGATTAGCGTTAAATTCAAGTGTTAATATTGGCTATAGTAACAGGAAATGGGATGACGAGAGTTATAATGCATTGAGCGGTAGTAATTATAACTATGATAATTACCAAATGAATAGTTACGGAATTCAAACTGGTTTAACAAAATACAATAGGTTATTTGATAATTTTTACTTTACAATTAGCGGTAATCTTGGTTATGTATATGAGTTAGTAAATTCTGAATATGGATATACCTCGGTGTCAATTATAAGTCGATATTCAAGTGAAAATTATGGTAGAAGTAATCTGAATAACCTAAATTTATTTATCACACCTGGATTTAGCTACTTTGTGTCTAAAAAGATTGCCTTAAACGCTAATTTTGGAAATATAGGTGGAGGTTATAGCTGGGGAAATAGAAATACGGAAAATTATTTTACTAATGTCTATAACGGGGTCACTACTGTTACTAATTCTGACCAAAATAGGGATGTTTCGGAATTTAATTTTAGGTTTCGACTTGCAAGTAGCATAGGATTAGGCGTTCAGTATTTTATAAAATAGTAGTTTTTATTTTACATGCAAGATGCTCGCTTACCTTTTAGGTATTCAAATTCTATTGACATAAAATTTTTAATCAAAGTCCGTACTTTCGATTAAATTTGTGTTTAGCAATTTGAAAGTCATTATGATAAAAAGAAATACGTACTGTCTATTTCTATCTTTTTTTATATCTGCATTCAGTTACGGACAGCAATACGGCCTCGTACCTAAACCTTTTTCTACTAAGGTGACAGGTCAGAAGTTTACCATGAAAGGCACTCAATTTGTAGGGTACTGTCCTGATAGTTTTTTCAATATCCAGTATGTCAAAAAGTTTATGAAATCCAATGATACTTCGACTAAGTATACGAGAATAGATTTAGAAGTAGACACGGCAGAAGCACCAAAAGATAATTTCAAAATGCGCATTTTCAAAAACGATATTACTATCAAGGCAGGCAATGTAGGGGCTTTCTACGCACTACAAGCTTTGCAGAAGATGGATGAAAATGGCACCTTGGCAGAAGGAGAAATTATGTGTGGCACACGAGCAAAGTATCGAGGCATGCATCTGGATGTATGCAGACATTTTTTCACGGTAGATGAAGTAAAAAAGTACATCGACATGATGGCTCGCTATCAGTTCAATTATTTTCATTGGCATTTGACCGAAGATCAAGGATGGCGAATAGAAATTAAAAAGTATCCGAAGCTAACGGAAATAGGAAGTAAGCGAAGTGGCACGCTGATAGGGCGTCAGACGAGCCCAGAGGGCGATGGGAATTATGACAATATACCGGTTAGTGGATATTATACACAAGAACAAATTAAGGAGGTTGTAGCTTATGCTAAAGAGCGATTTATCACCGTAGTGCCAGAAATAGATATGCCAGGTCATATGTTGGCAGCCATCGCTTCTTATCCGCATTTGAGTTGCACTGGAAAGCCTGTCGCAGTAGGCAAGCGCTGGGGCGTGTATGACGAAGTTCTATGCCCATGTCAAGAATCGACTTATAAATTTGTAGAAGATGTTTTGGATGAAGTGATCGCTATGTTTCCATCTGAATATATACATATAGGAGGGGATGAAGTAGTCAAGACTACATGGAAGAATTCGCCACAATGCAAATCCTTTATGAAAGAAAATAAAATCCATGATGTAGAAGAGTTGCAAAGCTATTTTATAAAACGCGTAGAAAAATATGTCAATAGTAAAGGTAGAAAAATTATTGGGTGGGATGAAATTCTAGAAGGCGGATTAGCTCCTAATGCTACTGTGATGAGCTGGCGGGGAGAGGTAGGCGGCATAGCTGCTGCAAAGGCTAAGCATGAGGCTATTATGACACCAGGGAAGCCTTTGTATTTCGATCATGGCTATAGTAAATCGAAAGATGAACCTATAAATATAGGAGGTAAGAATACTTTACAAGATGTCTATAATTATAAATACAGTCCATTCACATATTATGATACAAACTACAAGTATATACTTGGTGCACAGGGTAATGTCTGGACGGAATATATGAAAGATTGGAATAAAGTAGAATATATGGTTTATCCTCGTATGCAAGCATTAAGTGAAATATTCTGGACACCCGATGATTTCAAAAATGTGTATGACTTTTATGATAGACTAGGTCTAGAATTAGAATGGATGGATAAGAAGGGAATAAACTATCGTATCCCTGAGCCTATAGGTTATAAAGATACATTAGTGGTCGATAGCACCATAGAGCTCAATTTCTGGCCTGTTTGCAAAAAGCATACTGTAGCTGCTTATTTAGATGAACAACCATTAAACTTATCAAATTTTATAACCACGATCGAACCTTCAGATAGGCCTCGAACAATAGTATTAAAAGTAAGTACAGAGAAGCGCTCTAGTCTTCCTTATGCTATACATATTCCTGCTAGAAAAAGGAAAGACTAGTCTAGCTTCCTAACTCGTTTTCTTGTTTTAATATACTCCTTGACAGCAGATTTGGTCGTCAGCCAATCGCGCCCATCTTTATATGCGTCGATTCTTCCTCGCCTTGCTAGCAGACTCACATATTCTTGACTATAGGGTACATCTGGCTCATTGACTATATCTTGTATTGGTTTATAATCGTGATAGGTATTGTTTAATATACCTAAGTAAATATCCAGACTTCTTTCTATAGATTGGAGAACCATTAAGAACAATTTAGAATAATCTCCATTATTAGCATCATCTAAGGCTGAATAGTATTTCTTCCTATCATTTTTAAGAATGATACCAGGTGGAAATCCTTCTTTCATAAGCAACAGATTAAAACAAATCCGCACTGTGCGTCCATTGCCATCTATGAATGGATGTATCCAAACAAAACGGTGATGAAAAATAGTAGCTCTTAATATCGGGTGTATATCAGAGGGTTCATTTTCTAGCCAATGCATGAGATCATCCATAAGACCAGGTACATGTATGGCTTCAGGTGGAGTGAAATTAGCTCCAGTTATTCGCACTGGGTGTAATCGAAATCTACCAATAAACTCTTTTTCTATTCTTTGAAGAACCATTGAGTGAATTTTTTTAATATCGGATATCCGCAAATTAAAGTTATCGCTTACTATTTCTTCTACATATTCAATAGCATCTTGGTGATTAATTGCCTCTAGGTGCTCTTTGAGCGGTTTGCCACTTATTGTTAATCCTTGCTGCACAACCATTTGTGTCTCGCGAAGCGAAAGTGTATTGCCCTCAATACCATTTGAATTATAGGTCCATTCCAGGTAGAGACTTTCCTTTAATTTATTGGATAAAACAGATGGAATAGGCCTGAAACTATCTAACATTGCTTTTTTATGGTCTATCCTAGAGAGATATTCCCGATAGCCATAAAATTTGTAAGCGCCTTCTTTCCAATTCATAATTCCCCACAAAGATACAATAAATATCGTAAAATTATAATTATATTATATCCGATATTAAAATAATGATTTTTATGTTGACCTACCCTCATTAAGTTAATTTTACATAAATTTAATTTTATGGATGGATTGAATGAAGAACAACAAGTTCATAATGAAAATGATAAAAAATTCGAGTCTAGAGTAGCGAATGGGTGGAAACTAATGGCCCTTGGCAGCATATTGGGTTTCATAGGCTGCGTATTGACTATTTTAGATATTATTCCAGAATGGAGAGATATCTGGATGTATGGTTTGACCAGTGTTGGAGTATCCGTAGCTTTCTTTGGGTGCTATCTTGTATTTGAGAGATAGGAAAGCTGTTTTTACTTTTTCTCAGGAATATTCAGCATAGATTCTTCTATTTTCATAGACTCTATTTTAGTAGCTGCCATAATCCAATTTCCAAGTAGACTCTGCTGGTGAATAATCATAGGGAAAGATTTTCCAATACTTGTCATGTCTGATAAATGATTGTATTTATGATTTTTCCAAAAGCTGGGATTCGTTTTCAAAGCAAGTGGGGAATAGAAAAAAGTTTTCGTATCCCATTTGGTATGTATTTCCTGGGCTATAAGACTATATCCAAGGAGTGTTTTGGTTAAATTTGACTTTACTATTTTTTCTACTTTTTCTTCGACAAAACTTGCCGGTGTATAGTATATCGAATCCTCTTTGCGTTTGGATACGATAGCTAATTGTTGCGTTTTGGGATTATAATACTCTATCTGATCTTCATATTCCCATTTATATTGATTAGCTTTTATGTACAAAGTGACAATAGATTTGCCCGAATTTCGGATATCTCTGTAAAACTCCTCATCGGAGATTAAGGCTTTGTTTGGATTTAAAACTTGAAAAATATAGGTTACCTTCCCTTCAAAGAGCCCGGCTGTGCTGCTTGTATCTTGTGAAAGTAAACCATGACCTAGGATACAGAAAATAGCAAGCGGAAGAATTCTATTCAAAAAAATCATTTCTTGTATGAAAATATTAAGAAGGTAAAGTAAAAATATTATTCATTGCTTCACTCACTTCCTATTTGCAACTGGTATATACCATAGGTTTTGTACTTCACTCCATTGACTACCTGTACTCCTTTATTCATGCCTTCATTGGATTCTAATATCCAACTGGCTTCTGCATGTTTTATATTAAGCAAAATGCCGTTTTTAATGATTTCATAATACATAACAGCATCTAGACCTTTTCCTCTATATTCAGGTAGTATGCCTAAAAGCAATACTCTTAGCCAATCCATTTTACCTTTGTTGAAAATTAGTTGGAGAAAATTAAATGGAAAAAGATTGCC
>CAYXKX010000014.1:10180-12650 GCA_964465185.1 uncultured Chitinophagaceae bacterium | reverse complement strand
ACATCTTTGACGCGTAGAAATTTTTCATTCTTCAATACATCTTCATCCTCGAATTTATATGCAAACATGCGCATTTCTAGGTTCATACCAAAACTTTCCAACAACTTGATGTAGTATGGAGGATTATAGGTCATCATAATTTTAGGAGGCGAATCAAAGCCTTCGATTAATAGACCAGACTCATAATTGGTAGATGGATTGACTGGTCCATGCAGAAATCTATTGCCAGATTGGATATGATAATTCTTGACTTTTTCCAACAGAGCAGAGGCTACTTCCTGCTTATCAATACATTCAAAGAACCCAAAGAACCCAATCTTGCTTCCATGGAATTCATTGTACTTGTAATTGTCGATAGCGGCAATTCTACCCACAGCTTGACCATCCTCATAAGCCATAAATGCTTTGATACTCCCTATCTTGTAAAACGGATGTTTTTTAGTGTTCAATCGCTGATTCACATCCATACGTAGGGGCGCTACCCAGTTTGGATAATCTTTGTATATAGAATAGTCAAAATTGACAAAAGCCTTTTTTTGAGCGGTGTTAGTTAAATCTATTTCTTTTATTTCCAGCATAAACAGAAAGGTTTCTAATACAAATTTAATTTTTAATTATTAATTCTCGAGGCTTAATTCTGTAACGTCGGCATTAAAATACTTTTTTCTAAAATAGTAACCTTTTGAGGACAGGCAATCTCCTCGCCATCTGCTTCGCAATAGAGATTGGATGTGTTGAGAAGTTGGATAGATCGTGCTTTAAAACTTTTTGATGGTATATGGTTCAAATAGCTGCCATCCTTGAGAGTGTGTAGATAGCGCAGTAACTTCCAAAGACTCACTTTTTCTATAATATTAATATCGAATAGCCCGTCATCAATAATTGCCTGAGGGCATAATTTCATATTATTCCCGGCATATTTTCCTATTCCTATAGATAGCTGAAAACAATCCCAACTATGAGCTTGATCATCGATGGTTAGCTCGATTTTTTCAGCTTGATAACTAAAAAAGGTATCTATCAAGGCGAGATAGTAACTCATACCTCCAAGCCATTTGTATCGATCTAATTTTTTAACAACTGCTGCGCTGAAGCCTAGTCCGAGCATATTGATAAAATGTCTATCGCCATGAGTGTAGTTCAAAAGACCAATATCTACTTTTTTATATTGATGAGCTATTATAGCTTGTAGGATGTCTCGCTTGGATTTGAAATTAAAATTCCGTGCATAATCATTCCCAGTACCCTTTGGAAGGATTGCTAGTTTTATTTTAGAAATATCTTTTACTTGGCTGAATAATTGATTGACTAAATGATGCAAGCTTCCATCGCCACCGATAGAGACAAATTCATTTACATCATTGTCCAAAGATTCTTTTACTTTCTTTTTTAAATCTTCTAATGAACTTGTTTGAAATAAAGTGACCTCAATTCCGCTATTAACTAATCGATCATAGACAAAGCTGTCAAATTTGAACTGATTTCGAGAATTATTGGAAGTCAGATTCGCTATGAGGGCTATTTTTCGATGACTCAACAGATTTTTAATTAAATTCGATCAGCAATTGATTTTTCTCGACAGCTACTCCCTTCTGTGGGTATATTTTCTTAATAGTGCCTTCCCCTGCTGACTTTATGACATTTTCCATTTTCATCGCTTCTAAAATTAGCAGTTTATCTCCAGCCTGTACAGAATCGCCCTCCTTCACAAACCAATCCACCACCAGTCCAGGCATTGGAGCTTTGAGAATGGAGATTTTGGAAGAAGCACTCGTATCGATACCCATCTGCTCCAAGAGCAAATCTATTTTTGTACTATACTTCACTTGGGTTGCCACTCCGTCAATCGTTAAAGAAATAGTCCTAGTTTCCAATTCGATTTTTGATATTGAAATCTCATGGCTTTTATGGTTATGAAGTACACTATATATATTCGAGCCTAAATCTATTATATCTAACTCTTTAGTGAACTGATTCACCTGCACTTCAGTGAAGACTTTTGGCTCTTGATTGCCTACTTGTATTTTTATCATACTTAATTATTCCGTGAAGTAAAGATATAAAAACCGTTATTAAATGCTAGTTTAGATTGATTTATCTCTTATTTTGATAAATATTCATCACTTTTCTCCTGATTACCCTAACTTTGCTCTTTGATGAAATGTATTATCAAAAACGTCTTAATACTAGACAACCGCTCACCCTTCTATAAGAAAAAGATAGATATCGAGGTCGATAAAGTGAAAATAGTCCGAGTGGATAAAAATTTAGCTCAAGACAAGAGTCATCGCATAGTAGAAGGAAAGGAATTAATACTTTCTACAGCCTTCATAGATATAAATGCCAGCTCCGGTGAACCGTTTCGACTAGAGGCAGAGACATTGGATAGTTTCATAGATACAGCAGGGCGTGGTGGATTTGGCTATGTTTGCCATATGCCTGGACAGGGAAAATATACCCAGAGCAAGTC
>CAYXKX010000014.1:0-10170 GCA_964465185.1 uncultured Chitinophagaceae bacterium | reverse complement strand
TCTCGACAAGTTTTTGCAAAATTTTGCGAACGGATTTTTGAAATCAAAAAATCACACAAGTATTTGCCAAGTTTTGCCTATAGGAAATCTGACCAAGAATGATAATGAAAGTGTCATTTCGGCTATGATGGATATGAAGCAGGCAGGAGCGGTTGCATTTTCTGATGGCAATGAGTTGACACTAAGCCTTGGGGTTTTGAAAAATGCAATGCTTTATAGTCAGGGATTTGGCGGCAAATTGATGCTTAGCCCAGATAAAAAAGGCCTCTCAAAGAAAGGTCAAGTCAATCAAGGAATTATGTCACTGATGCTCGGTTATAAGGGGATACCCAAAGAAGCTGAGTTTATGGCTGTAGCCGAAATTATTCAACTGGCCCAGTACACGAATACAGAGATTCTATTTTTGAATATCACTACCCCGGAGAGTTTAAAACTTATAGGTGCAGCGAACAAAGAGAAAAAACAATTTTATACCAGTATAAGTAGTCTCCATTTAGCATTCAATGAAGCTGTCCTGAATGAATATGATACGAACTATAAACTCACACCGCCTTTGCGCTCGGCAAAAGATCAGAAAACCATGATCAAAGCCGCTCTAGAAGGGAAAATAGACATAGTATTTTCACAGCATACACCATGCACTCCGGAAGAAAAAGTTCTAGAATTTGATCTAGCATCGCATGGGGCGATAAATCTTCAAACAAGTGTCTTGGCCTGCATTGAAGCATTGGGCAAGGATAATATAGAGTCTTGTATTAATCTTATGTCTACCAAGCCTGCTGAATATTTAGGCATTAAAATGCCAGTGTTTGAGGATGGGGCCATCGGGTCATTTACCATCTTAGATTTAAAGTCTAGTTTTGATTTCAATGCTAAAGTTAATGCATCGAAAAGCGTCAATGCCCCTTTTTTGGGAAAGAAATTTTCTTCTAAAGTTGTAGGCCTTATTTCGAATAATCATCATTTATTTTTCAGTTAGACAATATGAAACCATCTCTCATTGTCGGACTAGTTTTCGGCTTAGTCACTTTCGGCATCAATGCACTTCTTGTCCTGCCTTTGCCGGAAAAAACTCCTGGGTTTATTCTTATTTCTGGCTTATTATTTTTTAATACCATGTTTTCCGTTTTATTCACCAAACGAGCAAACGGATATGTTCTAACATGGGCAGAAGGATTTAAGGCTGCAATTCAGAGTGGGATTCTGCAAGGTATATTTTATTATATTTCAGTATTAATGATACAATTTTTCATTCGACCGGGCTTTTTCCCAGAACTCAATAGTTGGAAGCATTATTTATTATATTTTAATATCTATATCATCGCCTTTTCCATTTTTAGCGCTATCTTTGGGTTTATAACCAGTAGTTTATTTCACAATAAGAAGTAATGGAATTATCTATAATAATACCTCTATATAATGAGGAAGAGAGTTTGCCAGAATTAATTTCATGGATAAAGTCCGTAGTAGATAAAATGAATATAAACTACGAAGCCATATTGGTAGATGACGGAAGCAAAGATAAATCGTGGGAGGTTATTGAAAAATTATCTGGGGAATACAATTTCGTCCGCGGCATTAAATTTCAGAGAAATTATGGAAAAAGCGCGGCACTGCATGAAGGGTTTGAAGCAGCTCAAGGCAACGTAGTTGTTACTATGGATGCGGATCTACAAGATAGCCCAGATGAAATACCGGATCTCTATCAAATGATTGTAGAGGGGAACTTGGATTTGGTGAGTGGCTGGAAACAAAAAAGACATGATCCCCTTTCCAAAACAATTCCAACTAAATTATATAATTGGGCGGCAAGAAAAATGAGTGGAGTTTATCTTCATGATTTCAATTGTGGGTTGAAAGCATATAATAGTAAGGTCATAAAATCTATAGAGGTATACGGAGAGATGCATCGCTATATTCCTATTATGGCTAAGCGTGCAGGATATGTCAAGATCAAAGAAAAGGTCGTGCAGCATCAGGCGAGAAAGTATGGTGTTACTAAGTTTGGCTTAGAGCGTTTTGTCTTTGGCTTTTTAGATTTAATGTCTATTACATTTGTATCTAGATTCTCTAAAAGTCCAATGCATTTCTTCGGAACTATGGGCGTACTTATGTTTTTTGTGGGAATTTTGATGGCTGGGTATTTGGGATTTGAAAAATACTGTGCATTGGCAAATGGAGTTATTGCGCCTCTAGTGACCAATAGTCCTTTCTTTTATTTTGCCTTGACTTTAATGGTTATTGGTTCACAAATGTTTCTAGCCGGTTTCCTCGGTGAGTTGATTTCGCGTTCATCCGCAGATAGAAATCACTATTTGATAGAAAAAAGAGTTTGATATGAGCGCACTAAAAGGTGTTCAATGTCTGGTGACAGCAGGACCAACTTATGAAGCCATTGACCCAGTTCGGTATATAGGAAACAGATCGAGCGGGAAAATGGGCATAGCCATAGCCGAAGAATTGAGTCATAGAGGCGCTCAAGTCACCTTAATTCTTGGCCCTTCATCTATTTCTGTACCAGAAACTATCGGTAATATTATTCGAGTGGAATCTTCAGATGAAATGTATCAAGCCGCCGTCAAGGTATGGAGCAGTTGTAAGTTAGGAGTATTCGCTGCTGCTGTAGCAGATTATAAACCAAAAGAAGTCGCAAATCAAAAAATTAAGAAATTGGGTGATACAATATCCATAGAACTCGTGAAGACCTCAGATATTCTTCAATTCATAGGTAAGTCAAAAGGGGCCGATCAAATATTGGTTGGCTTTGCTTTGGAAACGCAAAACGAACTAGAAAACGCAAAACAAAAAATAGCTAAGAAAAACCTTGATATGATTGTGTTAAATTCTCTCAACGACAAAGGAGCGGGCTTCCAGCACGATACCAATCGAATAACACTCATAGATAGTGAAAATAAAATCACCAAATTTGAGTTAAAGACGAAACGAGAAGTTGCTATCGATATTGTGAATAGTATTGAATCAAAATATTTTAGTTAGATGAAAATAATACTCTTTCTTTTTTCTTTGTTGTCCGTGCTGCTAGGCCAAGCCCAAGAGCTAAATTGCAGAGTTCAGGTCATCTTAAATGCGAATACCACTTCGATTAATAAAGCGGTTTTTACCAATATGGAAAAAAGCATTTCGGAGTTTATGAACCTGCGAAAATGGACAGATGAAAATTATGCGCCTCACCAAAAAATTAACTGTTATTTAACGATAAACATAACAGATGCTGGCAAGGAAAATGCGTATACCGCTGAGTTTACTATTCAATCAGAGCGTCCGGTTTTTAATAGTACTTATACCTCTCCGCTATTGCGCCATAAGGATCCTGGAATTCCTTTTGAGTATATTGAAAATCAACCCATCGACTATGCAGATAATAATTTTATAAGCAATCTTTCTGCTACCTTAGCTTTTTATGCCTACTATATCATAGCTTCTGAAAATGAAACTTTCTCTGGAAAAGGGGGACAATCACTACTGGAAAAATGTAATAATATCTGTAATATGGTACCTGCCAATCTAAGTGTTGCAGGAAGCCCAGCTAAGGGCTGGCAAGCCAGTCAGGCCATGGATATTTCAGGTCAACAAACCCGTGTGGGTATCATTTTGGCTATGATTGGAAATTCCAATGATAAGTTTCGCAATGCAGTATTTAAATACCACATAGACGGTATAGACCTTTTGGAAGGCAATTCAAAACAAGCGCTAGATAATATAGAAATGAGTCTTAAAGAAATCTATGATATCCCCTCAAAACATTATATACACAAGCACTTCATCTTGACCAAGGCCGATGAGTTGGCTAATCTTTTCGCTAAAGAGTCGGTCATTAGACGTAAAAAAATAGCCGAAATGGTCTCTGGTATTGAACCAAATATCAGTGGAAAAATCAATCAGGGATTAGGGTTGTAAATAATGGGATAAATGCCCCTATTTTCTCCTATTCTGCGCAAATTTCGCTAAATTTGTCGATTGAATTATTAGGCATAAAGTCCTTTGTAGTTTCTAAATGAAGAGATTAAGTGCATACTTAGTTGCGTTATTTATTTTTAATCCTTGGATTATTCTTGGCCAAACTTTGACAGTTAATTATCAGCCAACTTCTTTAGGGACTTGTTTAAATGTAGACACTGTTTCCGTTAATGTAACCAACTCTACACTTGGCTCGCTGACAAATCTCAAATTTTCGCCAATCCTAAACGGCTTTAATTATGCCTCCTTGGTAACGACAGCGGGTGTCACTGTGACTAATAGCAGTCACACAAATCCAGAATTTACTATAGCAAGTTTAGCGCCAGGAGCCAGTGTTAGAATAAGATACTTTATACAACCAGGGTGCTACTCAACTTCTACTGCCATTACAAATGAATTAAGAAATAGTGCGAATGTGCTCTTAACATCAATCAATACAAGTATTATAAATGTTGTATTTCCTGCAGTTACTCTGACAGGTGCCTCAAATACTTCTATTGCAAATCAAACAGTCGCAGGATTTCTGCAAAATCTTACAACTGGAAGAATTGTAGTACGCGGATTTAATCTGCAATCAACTAACTCAGTCGTAGGATTAACGAAAATCAAGGTTAATGTAATTAACACAAACAAGCATTATCAGTTCGTCGGGTTAAACAAAGGGAGTTTTTCACAGTCGACGAATAGTGATACGTTTACCTACCTTTTTAATGGTATAAATTTTATGACAGTCGGTGATGGGGATTCAATTTTGGAAATAGGGGAGAACTTTATTTTTTATGATACCATGAAGGTAATTAGTTGCAATACTTCCTTACCCTCCAACCTAGGCTTAAAGTATTACGCCACCTATAGTTGTTTTGTCCCGTCCAATCAGTTCTGTGCCAAAAGTACAGACCTTAATGCTATAGGGGAGGCTAAGGTGGTTCTCTATGCTTTAACCATGCTAAATCACTATTCTGGCAATGGATTTAATAACTCACTAGGTAGTTTAAATCGTTTTAGTTATTGTAAGCCATTTGAGGTAAGAACCACCTTTAAAAATACAACTAATAGCGGTGGCGTAGCGGGCGCAGGGACTCTTTATGATTTAGATTTTTTTCAATCATCTACTGTTTGGCCATTTGCCTCTACAAACGCGCTAAATGGGTTTACAAAAAATAGTGATGGTACATTTCAATATGAGATTGATTCTATAAAGATAAATGGAGTAAAGGTTTCGCTAAAGGATACTTTTAGCAACTCCGCTGGGACCATTTTCAATTCAGATACATTTAATTATGGGAAAGTAAAAAAGGTGGTAAAACTTACTGCAGCTGCATATACCTCTACCACGTCGAGCGGACTCAAAGATCTGGATGGAGATGGTGAAATAGATGATCTCGCTGAAGGGGATACGGT
This sequence comes from uncultured Chitinophagaceae bacterium, assembly GCA_964465185.1. Taxonomy (GTDB): domain Bacteria; phylum Bacteroidota; class Bacteroidia; order Chitinophagales; family JADJOU01; genus CHPMRC01. Next base: position 4,791 of record CAYXKX010000014.1, on the reverse strand, counting down.
TCAGATTCAGGTTTTTTATAGAATGAATGGCAAAAAGTATACCGCGATAACAAATAGTGAGAACTGGGAAACTAATGAAAATAGACCATTATTTGACTATCAGCAAACGCACACATCTATCTACTATAGAAATATGTGTAAAGAAAATGTGCTGCCAAGGGCTCAGTTAAATTTTCTCTACAATTACCAGCATTTCAATTCCTATGAAGTAGGTGGGGCAGAAGACTTTTATAGTGGAGGCGCTCAGCATACTATGTTTATTAAGTTTTGGAATCAGTATAGTCTCCCTTATGGCTATGCCGATACACAAAAAATTATCATTAAGACAGTCCTCCCTCCGGGTTTGAATTATGTAATGGGTTCCGTTGGAAAAATGCATACACAAACCCCTACGATATCACAAATAAATAACCCAGGGGGCCATTGGCTAAATGCTTCACAGCAAATTGAGATTGATGGCGCAGGGGACTACGATACCGTTGTCTTTGTATTTAATAACAGTACCTCAGAAAATAACACCTTGCATACTTTGCCCTTTAAGGTTGTTTTAGATTGCCCATCCTTATCTAATCCATGCGCAGATGCATTTTCAACTATTCCATTAGTTCAGGATTCCATAAAGTCCTTATTTTATTTGCAATGGAAATCTGCAGGATCTAATTGCTACGACGAATTATTAATGAAGGATGCAACGCCCATTCGCAAGCATTGTCCCGGAAGTAAAAAAGGATATAACATAAGTGCCTTTGAGGTTAAAAGACAAACTATTGGTTTTTTGCCAGACTATCGACGGGTGAAAATTGTTAGTTCACATCCATTTATCGATAGTATAGATTATAGCCAGACTATTCCTTATGATACAGTAAAATATACTATACGGGGATATGTAAAGGATACGGCATTTAATACAGGCGTTGCCTATGTACATTTTAAGAATTTGTATGACAATTTGGATACGATTAGGATATTGCCAACCTCTACAATTAAAATCTATGACGTAAGCACGGGTACTAGTTATTCCTATAATGTGAGGAATGCAAATTATATTCGACCTTCTTCTGGATACGGCGATATTGAAATAAATCTCGGCGCATTTGTAGATAGTGTGCGCGCTGCAGGTAATACTAATTTTATGTTGGGAGGGTCTACTGGCTCTAGCTCTTATCAGCCAGACTCTTTTTTAATAGAAATATACGGGGTACTCACTCATAATACTCAAAAAGAACCTTATCTTAATATTCAACGAGATCTAAATCCATTAGGTGAGCTCAAATCGTCTGCAGCTCAAGTAAATCCCGATTGCGACATCTGGGGTAGACCTTTAAAGGTGGTACAATTTTATCATGGGATTCCTGTGATAGACTATACTCCAAATGCCTCACTTGTCAGTGCTTGTGACCTTACTGGCTTGCATCTCTTCCGCTGGTACTACTGGCAGCTGCCAACTCCTGATTATTTTCCATATGAAACTAGATTCTCTAATAAACTAATGGATACGATGAGTTTTACTTATAATCCTAGATATATTGACTCGATAATCGGGCCTTATGTGAGTTCATTTGTTTCCTTTAATAGAAATCCTTCAGGCCTCGCTAATTATACAGATTCAAACTATTTTTCAAGAAATGTAAGTTATCCTCAAACTCATCTACCACAAAATCAAAGGCTGATAGAACGATATTCGAATCGAGTTGTTCTGCGAATGGATAGTATTTACCCAAAGTTTACCCCAACATACACCTCAGATGATTATCATCATTTTAATGTAGGTTTTTATTTCCGACCAACCTGTGCCTTGCCTTTGAATATTCCTTACCAAACTAATAACAATTCCGTCGGATCGTTTATGCCTAATTTAATAAAAGGGCAAGGTATATACTGGCATAATAGACAGATGCCAAGATTATTTGATAGTATCTTGCTTCCTGGGGGCATTAGTGGCAGCTGGAGTTCATATTCAGCGGCAGCTTCTAATCCAGTGCATAGTTTGACAGTCAATCCGTCTAGCGCAAATATTGCTCAAAAAGACACGCTGGAGTGGACAGTTACTGTGGGTAATGGAAGTACCAATTCCATGCCTTTGTCCTGGCTGGATTTTAGGGCTCGGTCAACTAGCGTTTTTAGAGTTTTAGACATCGCTACAAATACGGATATGCCTGTTTTGAGCTATTCAGTTGGGTTAAATGAGTATAAATGGGCTCAAATAGGAAATATATCTGCTTCTACCTCTAGACAGTTTAAGGTTTTTGCAAAAGTCAATGGATGCAGTAATGATACCATAGCACTTAGAGAAGGGTTTAACTGCGCCTATTATCCTGTATCGCCTGAACTTGGTTATTTGCCGCCATATAATTATTCGTGCTCACATAGAGAGAATTCCGCCTTATTGCCGATACAGGTGGTGCAGGGTCATATCCAATTAGACGGAGTTAGCATGAAGCCTGCGAGTGGCAATTTTAATATCTGTGACACAGTTGAAGTTGAATTTAAGTTGTCGAATTTAGGAGATGTCAATTTGAATGCCATCAACTTAATCGCAGAATTGCCAATATTTAGTACCTTGGCAGTAATTGCAGACTCATCTATGATAAAGTGGCCATTAACCGCTGCTTATCAAAATTTAAATGTAACGCCTACCTTAGTCGGTGGCAATTACCATTTCAGTTTAAATTCGAAGTTTAAAAGTGGGATTCTATTAAATAGAAATGTCCCAGGAGATAGCAGTAAGGCTTTATTTAAAATGAAATTTCGGACAAACTGTCCTTTTAGAACTGGAGCACAAATTTTATTTAAGGTCGAAGCTATTCAAGCTTGCGGATCTGTGGTTAAAGATTTAGGATTTGCTGCAAGTCAATTAAAAGTAAATGGACTGCCTACTGCGCCAACCAACACAATGTTGATTTTAGAACAAGGAGTTAAAGGATTTAATGTTTGTCTAGATTCGGGCTATGTAGAATTTAAGATAAAGCACACTAGCGGGACAAAGTCAAATCGGAATCAATATATACAGATCGAATTGCCTAATACGATAGAGTGCGATACAAATAAGATAATCATTCAAAATCCTAATAGGTTAGTAGATACTATACCAAAGGTTTATATGCAAGGATTAAAAAGAATTGTCCAATGGCAATTGGACAGCACAATGGTCTTCGGGGACTCATTAAAAATTAAAATTCGAATAACCCCTGACAAAAAAACAACCTGTAATATTAGAGAACAATTAAGAATGACTATTTTAGAAAAAATTAGTTTGTCCGCTTCTTGTTATTCTGGGGGAGTTTGCGAGGTGGATATGATTCAAGATTCAAAGTTTGATACTGTAGAGCTTTTAGGTCCAAATTTAGAATTGTCCAATTTAGCTGTAAGTTCAATAATTAATCCACCATTTGGAGAAACTCTGAGTTATTCCGTACAGGTCAAAAATAATGGAAGAAAGACGAATAACCTAATTTTAAAACTTTTTGGGGGAGTAGGATTAACGGATAGTTTATTAGTTTTGCCTGCCTTTAGCCTAGACTCAGCCGCAATTGTAGTCAAAACTGGAACATTGAATGTGCCATTTGGTAAAGTCTGTTCGCTAAAGGTTGCTATAGATTCTTCATCGTGTAGTTGTCAGAATTTTCCTACCATTTCATCTCCGTATAAATTAAAATCTACATTCAAAGATACATTAGTATGTAGCGGAGACAGAGTTCTGCTGGGCAATGACTCTATAAATGGATTTAGTTATCTATGGAGTAACGGTTCAATTAATGCAAAGTGGCTTAAAAAAACAATAAACCTAAGTTCGGTTTTGTTGTTTAGGGATACAAATGTAGTTTCAGTTAATCGCGGTGGGTGTTTAAATTATGATACCTTTATTGTTCGAATACATCCCTCAGTTATCGCGAATGCTGGCCAGGACACATCAAGATATAATTGTGCAGGGGATAGTGTTTTGATTGGTACTCCTGCTTTGGGAAGCTATTTGTATAGCTGGTCTCCCGCCATGGGACTATCTGCGACAAATATTGCTCAACCTTTTGCTATGCCATCGAGCATTACTTCTTATTACTTGGAAGCAACGCATAATGGAAATGGTTGCAAGAACTATGATACTGTATCAGTTAATGTTCTAAATAGTAATCTAATTGCTAATTCATTGGAATATTATAGAACTTGTAGAGGGGCTAATAATATAGCGATTGGCGGCAGCCCAACTGCCATGGGTGGGATAGCTCCTTATTACTATAACTGGTCACCAGCTTCCTTACTTAGTAGCACAAGCATTGCAAACCCTATTTTGACCCCAAGTATGGGAGGAACTTTTAACTATGTATTGCAGGTATCAGATAGCAAGGGCTGTTTAGCTAGCGATTCGACACGAATTATTATTGATACAATGCCAATGTTGGCAGCTGGAAGAGACTCCTCTATATGTGCGGGAAATTCCTTAACAATTGGGAGAATTAGTCAAGCGAAAATTAATTATTCGTGGAATCCAGTTAGTTTCTTAAGTTCATCCATCATTTCAAATCCTGTGTTCAATGGAAATGCAGCGGGGTTATTTACTTATATAGTGACAGTGACAGACAGTTCAGGAAATTGTGGACTAAAGGATACCGTAAATATTACAGTAAATCCAAGTTATGCGGATACACTCTTTCATTCAATCTGCAAAGGAAACCCCTATACGTTTAACGGCATTGCGCTTACTTCGTCTGGACTATATCGAGATACATTTACAACCAGTAGAGGTTGTGATAGTTTCTTGTATTTAATTCTCCTCGTCAAAGACACGAGCAGCAA
>CAYXKX010000013.1:0-51405 GCA_964465185.1 uncultured Chitinophagaceae bacterium | reverse complement strand
CAATGTCAGTCTTCACTATTGAGGATAAACCTAAGCAACAACAAAGACCCCCGCGCACCGAGCGAAACTCTGCGGATAGAAATAAATCGGGAGGAAATAGGGATCGAAGGAGATTCTAAAAAAAATCCCCTGTCATAAAACAAGGGATAAAAAAGAGTGACCTAGAGTGGATTTGAACCACCACGCCTTGCGGCACCACCCCCTCAAGATGGCGAGTCTACCGTTTCTCCACTAGGCCATGAGATTATAGGAGTGCAAATATAATCGCCTTGAATTAAAACGAAATAAGAAATCTAAAAAAAAATAGAATATCACATTATATTCAAAATGCTGATGATAAAACCACATAGGGCACATAGATTGTTTGATACATCTATGTTAATCTCCCGCATTATGCGGTAATACCGTAAGGATTTCTGTAATAGACCAATACAATTGGTCTAAACAGCTATCTATTCGGTATAAACCACTGTAAGATTTGGTCTATCAACCAAATCACATTGGTATAAATTCTCTTGCTGACCATATTGTATCGGCTATACCAAGGGGAATATAGAAAAGCTAAATTTTTACACATAGCCTACAAGAATAAACTATGTGTCTATGTGGTAAATTGTTTATGCTATAGTGTTAAGTTTGCGAAGATTCTAACATATTCTAAAATTAAATATATCTCAGATTGTTCCAACTTATCTACAGCCGAAACAAACAGACACATTCAACCTTATCGAACCTTTGCTCGAATTGGGTTTTTCCAATTTGCTAAAAAATTACTCTTCGCTTTTACCTGACCACCTTAATCACTTCTCTTCCCTGTCCATTGCTGATTTCTATAAAATAGACTCCAGACTGAAGGCGAATTAACTCAAGTTCTTCACGAAGCGAATTTGCACTTGGAGTAAATGAATTAGAATATACAAATTTTCCAGTCACATCGACTATACTCAAGTTAAGCTGACTTTTATCTATATTTTTCGCTTCGATCGTGATACGCCCATTGTCTGGAATCTGAGTAGGATAAACCGATACTTGAAAGTCCTTGCCTTTGGCTCGCTTAGCGAGTTTGATAGTAGAATAATCGAATGCACCATCTAAGTCTACCTGCTTGATTCTATAATAAACAAAAGGCTCAAAGTCTGGATGCGTAAATTGATAGGTTCTCAAATCAGCACTGTTACCAGCCGCTGACAACTGATCACTGCCAACTGACCACTGTTTTGCATCATAGCTATACTCCACTTCAAAATAATCTGTATTTTGCTCGGAAGCTGTTTTCCAGATTAGTTCATTTCCAGCCTCCAAAGTCTTCACATCAAAGCCAGCCCAAGTGACAGGAAGACCTATACCTCCTCCGCCACCGCCTGGACCAAAGCCGACACCTGCTCCTCCGCCTGAGAAACTCGTAATACCAGCTAGTTCAACATAATGTACGCCGCCCCCCGTGACACCATAAGTTGCCGAAGGTTTGACTATAGTAGATGGGAACTTATTGCCGACAATACCCGAAATATAAGCAGCAGTGTATGGAACGCCAACTGTTTTAAACCATTCAATTTTTGAAGTTTTAATGGCAAGCGTATTCGTATTGGTTACATTTTTCAATAGACTCCATGCAGAATCTCGCAAACTTACTAGCAACGCAGTATCCGCAGGAACATAAGGGAATCGAATCTTTACAGTACCTGTGAAACTACCCTTGGCATCCCAGAAGCGAGGCATTAAATACATAGCATGTTCTTGATTGGCGCCATTAGAGCTCTTGAACGAGTCTATAGTGGTCTGCACAGAAATCACTACGGTATCTCCAGTTAAAGATCCTGAAGTAATGCCTGATGTATCTATCGCAAAATAATAGTTAACACCATCTCCATAATAAATAAGCGATCCACTAACGCCTCTTCGCGTCAATTTCACTCCATTTTGTGCAGCAGTCGATGCCATGAATGCAGAGTTTACTTTTAAATATACCTTCTTAGTATTAGTGCATCCGCTAGTAGTTCCTGTTACAGTATAGTCACCAGAGCTAGTCGCGACAAAACTCACCGCATTTGTAATCGACTGCGGACCTGACCAACTATAAGAGTTAGCCCCAGTACCAGATAGCACGACGGTATCACCTGAAGATACCACAATCGTATCGACCCCGCCACCCGTAGAACTAAATACTGGAGTACTGGTATAGGAAACTGTAAATACGGCAGCCTCATCTGCGCCAATATCAGGTGTTGAGCTCCTTACGTCCCCATCAATATCGACTAGAACACCTAAGTTTTCGCCATTGTTACAAACACTGGTGACATGGATATTAGAAGAAGATACATAGAATGGATTTTTATTGATCGAATTCAATCCACCTCCTGAAGGATAAGCCACATTGAAGTTGGCTGCAGTATAATTTACTCCACCTATATTGACGAGATTTGAAGAGGAAGGATTCCAATAATTATTACTATTTACAGCACTTACCGCCGAACTAGGATTTATAAACAATGGCGTCCAGTTAACAGCGGTAGGTATCGTTGTACTAAGAATATTGTTACGCACAGCGTTATTGCTACCATTTTGAATCTGTATGCCATAATTTGATCCAGACGTGGAATTAATATCGTGATTCACCGTATTGTGATATAGGTTCCAATTCGAGGCACTATTCAAGAAGATACCAGCCGTTGAACCGGCAAAAGTCATTCCGTTTATAAAATTATTATAACATTGACCTTGGGTACTAGGACCTCCTTGAGTACTTACGAAATAAATTCCATATTGACCTGTTCTCACAATCGTATTTCCATTCACTTCATTGAAATTGGATCCAGAAGGATTAGCCGATTGGAAGTAGATAGGTTGTGCAGTAGTCATTGTAGACCTCGTGTTAATCGTATTATTATTGAACTTAACTGTTTGTGGATTTTCGAACCATCCACCAGAATAATAGGTATTGGCAAAAACGTTATTAGTAAAAAAGTTCGTCAGTGCACCATTATTCATTGAAGAATATATTCCATAGTAACCAAAATTAATCGTAGAGGAGTCAACTCGATGATTATTCGCAATGGTGGAGGTCGTTGTACGAGATGTAGTGCTTCCATTGATGACTACAGATGTAAAATTAGTAGAAGTAGAAGTTGTTCCATTACCCGTCATATCTACAATACAGTTGGTGAGGCGATTGTTTGCCCCATTCATAAAGTGCACCGTCCATGCTTCTGAAGTACCAGAACTTCTAATAGTCATATTTCTAAAGATGACATTGCTGCAATTATTAAATCTCAATACATGAGATAAACCAGACCCAGAAGCTCCTGTAGCAAAAGTCAAAATCCTCGTTGCCACATTTCCGTTGCCACCGTCAAACGTGATGGTATTGGTTGCTGAAGCTCCTGTTATAGCAGGAATGCTCACCTGTTCTGTATAAGTACCCGAAGCCACTTGGAAAATGACAGGGCTTCCAATTCCACAACCTTGCATAGCGGTGATTGCTGCGCCAAATGTTGTAAAATTCGTTGGGCCTGGCGTTCCGCCAATGGTATACACACCGCCCATTCCCAAACAACCAGAATTATATGAGGTATCATTTGAAGGCAACACATCTGCAGAACCATTCGGCAAAGACGTAAAGGTCTTCATCGTAAATCCAGCAGTAAACGTATAAGGTGTAGCAAAAGTAAATGTTACCGAATCACAAGTTCCCAATGAACCAGTCCAAGCTTCTGTCACTTGAGTACCATTGATATTATAGGTCACATCCGCTGAAGTAATCGTGTTTGATCCATAATTTCTTATGCGAACAGAAATTGGCGAAGAACCAGGACTTGCTACGCCATTCACAGGTATAGCGATGCTAGAAACACCGATATCATTAGCACCTGGGTGAAAGTCTGCACCAGTTTCTGTAGTAGGTCCACATCTAGGACCATCAATATCTTCTGTCAAATAAGACAGTCGATTAACTGTTCTTAAATTCGTCGACGTGCTAATATGCAAATCAGTTTGTGAAACAAAATTTGGATTGGCAACAACGATAGAATTTGGATCAAATGTTGCGCCCATGCCTGCTCTCCACGCTGCTATATTTGCATAAGGCGTTCCTGCTCTATTGCCAAAATTACCCGCACCAGTTCCTTGATAATAAACATTGCTATCCAACAATAAAAAGGCCGTTGAATTATCTTGTGAATAAACACAATATCCAGAAGTCGATCCATTTCCGCTATTTGCAAAAATATTATACTTGATATTTGAAATCGGGCTATATGAATTATTATTTGAGATATACAATGCATAAGAATTCACATTTCCAGATGTAATATTCACTGTATTGTGCTGAATTTTGCCTTTAGCATAAGTCAAATACATCCCTGTTGAAGTTGAGCCGGCGCCATTGCCTATACTGATCATATTGTTCATCACTTGAATATCATCGCCAGCAGCTCCATTTCCATTTAGGTATTGAAAATACATACCATATCCATTTGCATTCGGTGCAGAAATCCGATTTCTATTTATCCTAACTGCTGCCATATTTCCAACACCTCCTCCATAATGTTGGACACCATAGAAATTTGAATACGTAGAATTCGTTATGATGGAATTTCCACTAAAATTAAAATCGAAATTCATATAGAGATATGCTCCCATATAGTACTGATTATTAAACGCATTATTCGTGAATGCACAGTTTCTGGTATAATTAGAACCATAAGGTGAATTCCAGAACAAACCGTACGAACTGTTATTGAAAGTACACAAATTAAATGTATCATTATCATCACCTTGTCCTGGTAAATTCGCAGAATTACTATTTGCAAAGACCAATGACCAATTTGAACTTGGACTGGTTATAGCTGGTCCGTTGAAAACAACATTGTGGAAAGAATTGAATCTAGCATTATTTGCCAACCAAAGATCATATGCACCTACCACTGTATTGGTATTAGTCAAAGTTAAATTTCGAAGTGTAACATAATCCGCTCCATTCAAATAGGCAACATAACTATTAGCCAATACAGTAGCTGTGTTAAATTGTATATTCACTGATGAAGCAATTCCTGATGCGGATTGTAAAGTGATTCTATTTGAAGAAGAAGCGCCTTGTATCTGATTCAAAGTAAATTGCTCCGTGTATGTATTTGCAGCAATATTTACTGTTACTGGACCTGAAACGCCACAAGTATTTAATTTACTAGCCAAAGATGCAAACGTTGTAAAATTAGTTGCACTTGCAGCAATGGTATTGTCAAGCGTGTAAATTCCGCTGAGTGGCTGACAGACAATTGACGAAGCAGTATCATTAAAAATATACGCATCTGGCAATCCATTTGGTGCATCTGTCCATGCGATGACGGTATCATTGATTCCAGTAAAATTGAATTGATTCGGAGTCGTAAATGTCACGTTCGATGTCGCATTGGTTGCAATTGATCCTGTCCAAGCAATTGTTTTAACTGCACCATTCACTCCGACTTTATAGCGAACGTTTGCGGAAGTAATCGTAGCAGAGCCATAGTTTTTAATTTGAACTACAACATTTTGTAATCCATTAACCAATGGATATCCAGGGCTAATGATGGCAAATACACCAATATTCTCTGCTGGCACATTGAATTCGTCTGCGCCAATATCTACTGTCAATGAAGGAGATAATGGGCGTGTGTCACCATCGATATCTGTCGTTACCGTTCCAATATTTACTCCCTTATTGCTCAAAGCTGCAGAGATAGAATGTAAATTAGTATTGTTGTTGATGAACTGAGGGTCAAGCCAAAAACAAGATGAAGTATTTGCTCCTCCGAAAGAAGCACTAATCCATGAATTTCCTGAACCACCAGAAGTATTTATTAAACAGATGCTTCCATTTGGATTCGAAATACTATATAAATTATTATTCAAAAACGAAGTGAATGGAGAACCATATCCCCCATTATAAAAATAGCCCACCCAGTTTGTATTATTATTAGCAGAGAACGTATTGTTTCGATAATCCAATCCTACAACAGTAGTCGAAGAAGTTGTATTTTGCATAAAATGCGCCATTCCTCCAGCTGCGTTGCTCAAATGAATAGAATTATGCCAAAAATCGACATTTCGGTAAGTACCGACACCGCTATATGTGTTAAAATACACGCCATATGGGTTAGTGTTGTAAGTTATTCCTCCGATCATATTGTTTATAATCTGAGAGCGATTTGTACCCGATCCACCTTGATGATTGGTTCCTTGAAAGAACATGCCATATGCTCCAAAACGATTAATTGTATTCTTATTTACTTCAAAATTATCAACTTCTGAAAAGAACAATCCATAAGAATTCGTGTTTGAAGAAAGCATATTATCAATCGTATTGCCATTAACTTTCGCTAGATTTTGCCAATTTAAGGCTATACCATAACTCGCTTGTCCAAATAGTCGATTGTTGGTTACCTCATTTCTCTGACAAAAAACTCCAGCACTTGTTCCTACACATGAAATGCCATAGAATCCACCATTAATAAAATTATTATTGAGACTGTTTTTATTTCCATTATTACCAGAAGAGGAAGCAGATGAAGTGTTTGCAGATATTGCGATTCCAGCAGAATTAGAATTTGAACTAGACGCTAGAGAAATATTGATATTTGAATTTTGCACAAAATTACTATCTGAGATAGCCGTCATATGCACGCCAATTCCAAATGTCGCTCCCAAATTATTTATGGTCAAACTATCTAAGCTGATGTGTTTTGTTGCTTGCAATCTTATCGTATGTTGAAAATTGCTTAAAGTTGGATTGAAAGAAATCACTTCTCTTGAAGTATTTCCAGACAATCTCAATGTATTGGTTGCACTAGAACCTGGGATAACACCACTGAACAAGATTTGTTCATTATATGGTCCCGAGCCTGAATCAATTCTCAATACAACCGGTCCAGCCATTCCACAAGAATTAACTGCATTGATGGGACGTTGTACTGTGGTGAAATTGCTTTGACTCTGTGTCTAGTTTTTATTGATGGTAAATGTTCCACTGAATGGTGTACAGAAACTCGTTGTAAATGTATCATTCACATTATTTAAATCAGACAATGTATTTACAATACCAGTGAATGCTCTGAACAAATTATTACCACCTGTTGTGAAGGTATATGGTGTAGTAAAGGTCAATTGAAGCGTATCACAAGGTGCTATATTCAAGCCGGTAAATGATTGAGATGTTACTGCACCATTCACACTGTAATTGGCATCTAAACTGGTGATATTTGAACTTCCATTATTCAATACAGTTATTTTAATCGAATAAGGAGAGCCCAATGCAACAACAGAAGTTGCAGGTGTTCGAACTGCAATAACAGCAGCATCTCTAGCGCTAGCATTGAATTCATCTGCACCCAAATCAGGAGTTGTTGATCTCGCAGTATTGTCGATATCATCTGGCACTCTTGTGAGCACATTCGCACCAGCATCTGCTATACAAGGAGTCGTCGTATGCAAATCTGTTTGCGATACAAAAGTCACTTCCTTATTCAACCCGCCTGTTTCAAAACTTGCAATTCCGACTAGAGCAGCAGCTTTCCATGTTGCATAAGTAGCATAACTAGCTCCATTATAAAAACCAAAAGTAGAATATCTCGTAAAGAAATCATTGTTTGTATAAGCTATAGTTGATCCGCTATATAAAAACGCAGCATAACCTGAACCAGTGGCTGTTCCATTCCCAGTATTCTGGAAAATGTTATTTCTAATATTGAGGTTTGAAAGTCCATTTCCAAGATATAAAGCATACGAACCCCCATTGGAAGTATTGGTCATGCTAATCGTATTGTGCATAATGTCCACATAATTGGAACTATTGACCATGTACAATCCATAGGCAGTTGATGTTGTTCCACCTACTTGAATCATATTATTGGCAATCAAACCACGAACTGGGTCAGAAGTATTCACATTGAAATATTGCAAGTTTAAGCCATAGAAACTAGACGAAGAAACAGAAGTTGAAGTATAAATAATTTTATTTTTCGTAAGTACAGGAGCCTTCGGAGACCAAAACATATAAATTCCAGAATAGCCTCCTACTGGAGAAGTTGAAGTGATGGTATTACCAGTAACGGTGCATGAATCATGATAATTCGTTTGAATTCCATATTGAGACATGCCGCTGATGATATTATTGGCAATAATCAATCTATTGCTATAAACACTCGTATTGCTATACATATCTACTCCAGCGTAACCATTAGAAATTGTGTTTCCGATAATATTGATATTATTATTTGTGGTGGAGTTTTGATAGACACCTCTGTAATATGCATTGCCAACAACAGGGTGCGTAATGATACAATTTGTTATACTATCATAATCGCTACCCGCTTTGACATTTATACCAAAACAAGTAGAAGCCAGATTATTGATAAAAGTCATTTTATCAAAGGTCACATAGTCAACCCCATTCAACTCAACAACGCCTTGCGAATTTGCAGTAGTTGTGCTCACTATGCAAGCAGCAGCATTTCCTGAAGCTGATTGAAACTTCACTGTTTTAGAAGGAGAAGCACCATTGATGGTATTTAAAACTATTTGCTCATTATATGTTCCATTGGCGACATTGAATAAAACAGAACTTCCAATTCCACCGCAATTTAAATTTGCTGTAGCAGCTGCGAAAGAGGTGAAATTCGTAGGGCCACTTCCACTTGGATTGATGGTATATGTTCCGTTTAATGCAGGACACAGAGTCCATTGCGAAGTATCATTTGAAGGAGCTACATCAGATATTCCATTTGGTGAAGTCGTATATACTTTCAAATTAGACGTACCCGCTCCGAAAGTATATGGATTTGTTAAAGTTAAAGAAACCGTTGCACAAGGAGCTAAAGAACCTGCCCAAGCTTGGCTTACCACTGTTCCACCATTTACTGTATAGTTAATATTTGCAGATGTGATTGTATTTGCTCCAAAGTTTTTCAAAGTTACGTTGATACTCTGACTACCTGAAGCCAATGGGAAATTTGGCGAATTGATCAGCGACACACCTAAATCATTATTTGAAACAGTACTCATTTCATCAGCTCCCATATCGGGTGCAGAACCTCTAGCATGTCCTTCAAAGTCTGTTGAAACCCCTAAGTTTGCTCCATTATTACAAGGGTTGGTAACATGTAAATCGGTAGCAGAAACAAAAGAAGGATTGACATTGATAGAATTTAGACCACCACCAGCTGGATAAGCATTTGTAAAATTACTCGCTGTATAATTCACTCCAGTTATCTGAACGAGATTGACCGAAGAAGGATTGAAATAGTTATTATCATTCAAGGTTGCTACGGCAGAACTTGGCGATATTATTAAAGGGATAAATCCAAAAGCTGTCGGCTTATTTGTTGCCAATATATTATTTCTCAGATTATTATTTGATCCATTTTGAACATTGATACCAGCATTGGTACCTGAAGTCGTGATTAAATCCATATTCACCGTATTGTGATACACATTCCAATTTGATGAACTCTGCACGAAAATACCTGAAGTTCCGGATGAATAGGTAAATCCATTGATCATATTATTGTAAATCAATCCTTGATTTGAAGGCCCGCCATTTGAGCTGGTTATATACAAACCATATTGACCTGTGCGCAAAATTCTATTTCCAATAAACTCATTGAAATTAGCCCCAGACGGATTTGCACTAGCGATATAAACTGCTATTGCACTTGATATTGAACTTCTTACATTTACAATATTATAATTGAACTTGACGGTTTGTTGACTTTGACAGTAAACACCATATTGATAAGCATCAATAATATTATTATATGTAAATGAATGGGTATTACTTCCATTATTCATATTAGAGAAAACTCCAGAATATCCATGTCGAATGGTAGAAGAATCTATTCTATGATTGTTGGCTATTGAACTAGCTGTGTTTATATTGGTGATACTGCCATTTATCACAACGGTATAGAAATTGGATGACCCAGATGTTACTCCATTGCCAGTCATTTCAACAATACAATTATTCAATCGATTATTGACTCCATTCATAAAGTGCACGGTCCAAGCCTCAGATGCACCTGAACTTCTAATAGTCATATTTCTAAAGAAGACATTGCTGCAATTATTGAATCTCAATACATGAGATAAACCAGATCCAGAAGCACCTGTAGCAAAAGTCAAAATCCTCGTTGCTGCATTTCCATTTCCTCCTTCAAATGTAATGGTGTTCGTCAATGAAGCTCCTGTTATCGCAGGAATGCTCACTTGCTCGGTATAAGTACCCGAAGCCACTTGGAAAATGACAGGGCTTCCAATTCCACAACCTTGCATAGCCGTGATGGCTGCGCCAAACGTTGCAAAATTCGTTGGGCCTGGCGTTCCGCCGATGGTATATACACCGCCCATTCCCACACATCCACTGCTATAAGCCGTATCATTTGTCGCATTCGGGTCAGCACCTCCATTTGGAGCATTGGAGAACGCCTTCATGGTAAACGATCCTGTAAAATTATATTGTTGAGCGCCTGTAAATACAATTGTATCAGAGGCGCAAGTCGCCAAACTTCCTGTCCAAGCTTTCGTTTGAACTGTGCCATTGATATTATAAGATACATTGGCAGAAGTCAACGTCGTAGATCCAATATTTGTCAATAAAACCTTGACATCCTGCAAACCAGGCGAAGCGACGCCACTGGCAGGAGATGTGATAGCCGTAACACCTGCATCCAATCCATCAGGGTGGTGATCTGCACCGACATCCGTAATGCCACATCTGTTTAAATTGTCAATATCATCCGTAACAAAAGGACTCACAGGGACAGGTCTCAAATTGACACCGCTGTTGATATGCAAATTAGTTGAAGAGACAAAATTTGGATTTGTCACCAGAGATGCTGGATCAAAAGTAGCTCCCATACCAGTTTTCCATGCTGCAAAGGTGGCATAATTGGTCGCATTTAAACTTCCAAAATTTGTTGCTCCTGTCCCTTGAAAATAGACGTTCGAATCGATCTTTACTTGAGAAGTATTATTCACATCACTAAAAATACATTGTCCAGCATTGGTTCCATTTCCTGAATTTGCTACAATATTGAATTTGAATTCTTGTAGTGGAGAATAACAACACCCGTATTGCAGATAAACAGCAGGAGTGGTTGTAGATCCTGAGGTTACATTAAATGTATTGTGGTAATACCGCGCATGAGAATAAGAAGCAAACAAACCATAAGCTGTACCTGTGCCTGAACCTATTTTGATGAAATTATTAGAAACAAGTGGATAAACTACTGGAGAGGTACTGGTCCCATTTACATACTGCAGATACATTCCATATCCATTATTCGTTATATTGATATTATTTTTACTGACTGTAGTAAACTGACTTGCGCTATTGGCTTGTACACCTCCATTATAAACATACAATCCATAAAAATTATTCGCCGTAGAGGTCGTAATCGTATTTCCTGAAAAATTAAAATTGATATGGAAATACAAATATGTCGCATAGGCACTTTGTTGAGAGAATGTATTATTGGTAATGGTTGTATTATATGTATAGTATGAACCATAACTACCATTATAGTATATGCCATACGACCCATTGTTAAAGGTACACTGATTAATGGTATTATTATCATCACCCTGATTTAATTGAACAGCGGTGTTATTATTGGCATAGATAATTGAATATTGTTGACTGGTAGAACTTGTATTGGCACCATTGAAAATGATATTCTGGAATGTATTGAATCTAGAATTATTCAATTGCCAAATAATATACGAACCAACTCCAGTATTTGAATTCGTCATCGTCATATTTTGGAACCGAGTATAATCCGCACCATTCATATAGACTACGTAATTATTGGCTGCAAGGGTTGCTGTATTGAACTGCAAATTTACAGAAGAAGCAATTCCATTAGCCGATTGAATGGTCACTGTATTAACTGCAGATACCCCTGGATATTGTTTCAATTCAAATTGCTCCGTATACGTTCCAGCCGCTACATTGACTGTAACTGGACCTGTAACCCCACAACTATTCAATCTTGAAGCTAAGCTAGAGAAATTGACAAAATTGGTGGTACTGGCTGGCAATCCCGGATCTAATGTATATGTTCCAGCTAAAGATTGACAAACTACATTATTGACGAATGTATCATTAAATATAAATCCATCAACTCCTCCGTTAGGAGCATCGGTCCATGCGATAACCGTATCAAAAGACCCTGTGAAATTATATTGATTAGCACCAGTAAATGTCACATTGGCTGTTGCATTATTTGCGACAGAACCCGTCCAAGCCACTGTTTTAACAGAACCGTTTACACCTACTTTATAACTAACATTGGCTGAAGTTATCGTAGCTGCACCGTAGTTTTTAATTTGAATAATGACATCTTGCGTGCCAGTCGTCATTGGGGCTACTGGAGTAACCACAGACAATGCCCCGATATTCAAGTTTGGAATATTGTATTCATCTGCTCCAACATCTACCGTGGAAGATGGAGAAAGCGGTCTAGTATCGCCATCGATATCCGAAGTCACTGCACCAATATTGGTTCCCCAATTACTTAAACTAGAAGACAAGGAATGCAAATCAGTCAAATCGTTATTGAATTGTGGTGCTTGCCATTTGCATGAAGAAGTATTCAGACCAGATATGCACGACCCTAAACTGGCTTGTATCCATTGGTTCGTATTATAGTTAGAGCAACTAAATAATGCTTGCGAAGCAGTTGAATTAGACCCCCAAATATTGTTATTTAAAAAACTACTAAAAGGATTAGAAGATGTATACCAAAAATATCCTACACTGCTACTGTTATTCGTAGCAGTAAATGTATTATTTCTAAAATCTAAACCAGTATGTGTTGTAGCACTATTTTGACTCATATAAAATGCGTAACCATTCCCTGAATTCACTACATGAATCGTATTATGCCAGAAATCGATATTCCTAAATTGGGTCTGAGTATATAAACCAGATGGGTTTGTATTATAGAAAGTACCCCCTATCATATTGTTTGAAATTTCAGAACGCACAGTGCCAGTTCCATTTTGGAAATTAGTATTAGCGAGAAATATCCCGTACTGTCCAACGCGATTGATTTTATTTTTCTTGAGCTCAAACCGCTCTGTATAACGTAAATCCATCCCAAATGAATTGACATTACTAGACAACATATTGTCAATTGTATTTCCATTGATTTTGGTCGAATCTTGATTATACCAATAAATGCCATAAAATGCTTGACCGAACAATCTATTATTCGTCACATCATTTCTTTTGCAGAATACAGTAGTACTCGTGCCCACAGCTGATATCCCAAAATAGCCTCCTGTGATGGTATTGTTATCAAACACGTTATTATTCCCATTATTCCCAGCTGTTGTGACATTAGATGTATTGGTACTGATCGCAATACCTGCAGAATTGCTAAGGCTCGCGCTCGCCAATGAAATATTGATATTCGAATTCGTCACAAAATTGCTATCCGCTGTTGTGACTAAATGAACACCCACTCCAAAACTTGCGCCTGTATTATTGATAGTCAAACTATCCAAAGTGATATGCTTCACGGTGATCAATCGAATCGTATGTTGAAGTGTTGCAACTGTCGGATTGAACGTAATGGTCTCTCTTGTCGTATTTCCAGAAATTCTCAAATTATTCGTTCTATTCAATCCAGGTATCATACCATTGAACGTGATTTGCTCATTGTAAGGACCAGATCCTGCATCAATTCTCAAGACCACTGGGCCAGACATTCCGCAAGAATAAAGTGAGTTCACCGCTTGAGAAACGGAGGTGAAATTACTAGAGCTAAATGGTAAATTTTTATTGATGGAGTAGGTTCCACTATAAGAAGTACAAAGATTAGCAATCAGCGTATCGTTAGTATTGTTTCCGTCTGCATTGCTAGTATTGATCAAACCATTAAAAATTTTCAAGGCATTCGATCCAGAAGCAGTCAAGGTCAATGGACTTGTGAATGTCAAGGTAATCGTATCACATGGTAAAAGGTTCAATCCAGTAAAAGATTGCGAAGTCGCCGCACCACCATTGACAGAATAACTCATATCCAAAGCCGTTATGGTTGTACTTCCATTATTTCTGACAACTGTTCTTATTGTATAAGGTGTAGCAAGAGCGAAGACTGATCCTGTAGGAGAAGTCATCAATTGGGTAGCCACATCAAAAGGAGCAGTTGTGAATTCATCACAGCCCAAATCTGGAGTGGTGGATCGAGTTTGTCCGTCATAATCATCTAACACTTTGTTAATAGAAGGCGAAGTCGAAGTGTAATTATACCCAATGTCCGCGATACACGGCAGCGTTGTATGCAAGTCCGTCGATGAAGTAAAAGTCACTTCTCTGCTCACACCTGCTGCTTCAAACCCAGGTATACCTCCTGCAGCCGCCGCTTTCCATGCTGCATAATTAGCATATGACGTATTATTGTACAAGGCAAAATTCGAATTTCGAGTATAGAAGTCATTATTATTATAAAACATCTGTGTTCCAGGATATATAAAAGCAGCATAGCCACTTGTTGTGCCGTTTCCTATATTTTGGAAAATATTGTTTCGCACCGTATCATAGGATAATCCGCTGTTCATATAGAGGGCGTAGGATCCATTTGCAACCGTATTGGTCATATTCACCGAATTGTGGATGATGTCAGAATAATTGCAAGAGTTTTGCATAAAAATTCCATAAGCTGTGGAGAATGTACCACCCACTTGTATCATATTATTCGCAATTAAACCTCTGGTTGGATTTGAAGTACTCACATTGAAAAACTCTAAATTCATACCATAATAGCTTCCTGAAGATGCTCTTGAAGAAGTGAATACAATTTTATTCTTCGCTATAATCGGTCCTCTTCGCGACCAATAAGCATAAATGCCCGAATAACTGCTATTTGCAGAACTGGAAGTGATTGTATTCCCCGAAACAATTACAGAATCTTGATATTGAATATTTATTCCAAAATAATACGATCCATTGATTGCATTATTACTAATGACATTTCTATTTGAATAGGTAGAAGAATTTGCATTTAGAAACACGCCATATCCAGCACCATTAATGGTATTGCCATTGATCGTATTTCTATTATCAGTGGAACCGGACTGATATACTCCAAATCCATTCACTCCACTGGCAGCCATATCGATAATACAATTGGAGATTGTATTGAAATCAGCACCATTTCGAATCCAAGCACCATACCCTGTTGAGGTATACGTATTTCTGATGGTGAATTTATCAAAGGTGATATAATCCGCTCCATTTAAGTCGATGATCGCTTGTGAATTCGGCGTTGAAAAACTAATAATACAATTCGAAGCGACTCCAGAAAGAGATTGGAATTTAATGGTATTGGTAGCTGAAGCACCTGGAATAGGCGCTAAGAATAGTTGTTCTGTATAGGTACCATTGGATACATTAAAGGTCACCGCTCCATTTACCCCACCGCAATTCAAAGCAGCAATGGCCGTTGTAAAGCTCGTGAAATTAGTCGAACCACTACCAAGTGGATTGATGGTGTAGGTGCCATTCATCGCATTGCACAAAGTCCATTGTGCAGTGTCATTTGCTGGAACAGCATCTGACGATCCATTTGGTGAAGATGTATATACTTTTAAATTACTACTGCCAGAACCAATGGTGACAGTCGTTGCAAAATTAAATACAACGGTTGCACATGGAGAAATAGGCGCGCCAGCATAAGGCTCAGAAACCACCGTGCCATTGTTTAAACTATAATTGATATTAAGTGTCGAGATTGTATTGGCCCCATTATTTTTTATAACGACCGATACAGTTTGAGCACCAGAGACCAGTGGAAAATTAGGGGTCGTGATACTAAAAACACTAGCATCATCATTTGGAACTGTAGTAAGTTCATCTGCACCCATATCGGGGGTTCCTGCTCTCGTTTGCCCATCTATGTCCTGAGTGATACCCAATCCACCTAATCCGTTAAAACATGGATTGGTCGTATGTAAATTGGTGCTAGAGATAAAGCCTGCGTTTTCCGAAATTGAGTTGGCTCCAGCATTGGCAGGACTGGCTGTTTTATAATTCGCAGCGGTGAGGTTAACGCCCGCTATTTGTGCTAAATTAGGAGATGAAAGATTGAAATAATTATTGTAATTCAGAAATGAAAAACTATTCGTGGCTTGAGCAAACACCGGAAAGGTATTGATCGATGCAGCACCTGTCATACTGAGAATATTATTTCTGACATCTATTGTATTCGTTGAGTTTAGGTGCACTCCTGCGGAGGTGCCTGAGGTCGCATTGAATGGTATAGATACACTATTGTGATAAATATTAAATCTTGAGGCACTGCTAAAAGCAATTCCATAATTTCCACCAGTATTGGCAAATCCAGTAATCATATTATTGGCTACAATAGAATTCGCCGAAGCAGAGCCATTGCTATTAATTATATAAATTCCATATTGCCCACAATAGTTCAACTGATTCGATGATACATCCAAAACATTGGTTCCACTTGGGTTGATACTATTAGCGAAAACACCCATACCACTCGTATTGGTACTCCTCAAATTAAACTGGTTAAATCTCACTTGTGCGCCTTGGGCTCCATTCAGTTGGATCCCATTATAAAAGGCATTAGAAAAATTGTTGTAATTAAAGGTATTAGTAAAGGTATTGGCATTGATAGCGGTATAAATATTATAGTAACCGGAATTTAGTAAATTACTATCGATGACAATGTTTCTACAATTTGTAGAAGAGGTTGAGATAGTTGTCAGACTATTATTGAGCACGATTCCTGCAAATGCAGTTGATGAAGAAGTAGTTGCTGCTCCTGTAAACTCTATCGTACAGTTATTTACTCTATCATTCGAGTCATTCATACAATGCACAACCCATCCCTGTGACGCACCTGTAGACCTCAACGTCATATTTCGAATAGTGATGTATCGAGAATTATTAAATCTGACTACCGCATTGGCATTAGAAGACGTAGGATAGGTAAGAATGCGTGTAGCTTTGTTGCCATTTCCTCCATCGAAGGTGATGGTATTGGTAGCTGAAACTCCAGTTATATTAGGAATATATAAGGTATCAGTATAGGTGCCAGCCGCTACGGAAAAATTGACGGGACCTGATACTCCGCAGGCTCTCAATGCATTGATAGCATTTGTAAAGGAAGTAAAATTTGTCGCCGTAAATCCGCCTGCAGGGTCTATGGTATAACTACCAGTCAAAGGTCCTGTGCATAGAAGCGGAATAGTTTGGCATATGGTGTCATTGAGTGGTGAATTTTGAGTCGTGGTTCCGTTTACATTATATAAAAAATATTTTATGGCATAAGTCCCGAGAGTAGGCGCAGTAAAGCCAGTCGAAAAGGTTACAGTATAAGATGCTCCAGATGCGATAGACAATCCAGTAAATGTTTGAGTAGTTGCCGATCCGCCATTAACCGTATAACCAGCACTTATGGAAGTCATAGTCGTATTTGTAAGATTACGCACTGTAAAAGAGGCTGGGTTAATGGCAGGGGATGCAGTGAGAACGGTAGGTTGTAAAATACCTGTAACTATCGCATCTGCGGTACCAGAGGCTACCATAAATGCATAATCTTCTATCTCTCCATTGAAATCTAGAGGACCACAAGGTGGTCCTGCAACGAAATTGCCTGAAGCTAATCTCATTCGATAAACACCTGCACTTTGGCCAGCAGGAACGGTAAATGAAAAATTCTGTGGCGTAGCTGTTGCATTGACGAAGGCTGGAGCAGCATAAGCCAGCTCAGTGCCTGTTGTATTAAATACCCCATCATTATTCCAATCAATATATAAGGTCCAAATAGTTCTATTTCCTGCACCAATGACAACAGAACAGTTTTGTACGCTACCAGCAAAACCAGTATCCATTTGGGTCGAAGTATAATCAAAATAAACTGGATATGAAGAAGGCGTAGTTGTTGTGTTATTAATTGTACCACATGTAAAATTTCTAATTCCAATACTATAACCAGCTGGACCACTGGTCACCGATATATTATTACAATAGCTAGGTGGAGTATAACATTGGGATTGGATACTATTTATAAATCCGCTGATAAAAGCAATCAATACAACTAGAATTCTTGTGTAGAAATAATTCATAAGAAAAAACGTTTTTTCAAATATAAATTATTTGTTACTAAATAGTTAAATAAATTATGTGTATTCTAACAATTAAAATCCTCAGTTGTTAAAAATAAAATTTAATACAAAAAAATTGACTTTTGTACAATACAATCATTCGCATAATTGTATCTTTTTTTTGACGTTCGACCCAAACTCAATCTTCAGAATCTACTTCTTTTACCCATTACCCTTGGTTGGTGATATTCTCCAACAGAAGGAGTATTTAGCTCAAAATTGAACTAATTTCAAATCCAAAGAAAAAAAATGTTGAGTTCTGCAGAATTAGGTTGAGTTTGATATTTTTCTGACATCCTCGAGTTGAAAAATTATCTCTTTTTACCTTTGAATCCTTGATTGTATAGTGTCAAGAAGGGTATATCGATTAAAATAGAGAAATTTACGCGCACCACACTGACATTGGATTCTGAAACCAAAGCATTGTTGTGTTGGTATTTGATCGTACGGAGATTGGGGATATAACTACTGTGCAAGCCGATAGACACGGGTAGTCTTTTAAAATTATAAAATACACCCAAGCCTGGGGTGAAGAAATGCTCTAACTTGAGACCTGCATAGGAGGCCGTATCATTGCCAAATCGCTGATTGACTATAGATCCTAAATCTAAAAAACTGAAGAAATAGGTAAGATGATGATTTCCTGTGACGGATATGCCTATAGGAGCTGCTAAGCCGAGATTTGGCTTGACCTGTATCTGCTGACTGGCGAGTGCTAATTCCGCTCCACTGGTGAGTCCTACATAACCATTAAATGATACATTGAACTGACTATTTCGTTTGATCGAGGCGCCTCCTATAGGCAGGGCATTGGCTTTTAAGAGATTTTCCATATCGTCCGATGTCTGGATAGACGATAGCTGAGAGATAAATGCCAGTGTTCGCAGATTTTCTGTACTTTGATTTAAAATGGGACCGAATTCGGAGATGAAAATAGGTATAACTCTAGCCATATCTCTCGCCTGGACTGCATCCACGATATTGAAGTACTTGGTGCAGATCTCCATTTCCTGACTAGCAATAGTCATCGTCTTTCTCATTTTCTCATCCCCTAGTTCATACATCGTTTGATTGAAACTAGCGAGTGCTTTGAGGTAGAGGGTGAGATAGTTGTTGAAATCTCGAACGGAGTTGAGTTTAAAATTGTGGTTTTTAATGTAATCGTGAATCTGATTGAGTTGTTCTACGATGGATATCAATTGTTGCATTTTCATAAGACTTTGTTGAGCCGAATTCGCCTTAGTTATACTTATGAAATCTCGCAGTTCTGGTATTTGTATGAGCTGCTGATAGAGCAGTGCATAGAAAAAACGCAATTCGGTTTTATCTAATTCTATACTCCTATTTAGTTTTAAATTTTGAAAACTCACCCAGTAGTCCATTCCTTTGCTCGTATTTAAACTAGCCTCCGATAGCAGGTCTATGACATTCAAAATTCTATATGCATTGGAGTCGCTGGAATAGGTCTCATTGGTCAGAGAATGTATCAACTTATCGAGTGCATATCCATTTCGCACATTCGTGATAAAATGATGGCTTAGTTTGAGTATGTCTTTCGTTTTATTTACATCGACAGACGTTGAAAACAAAGAGGGCGAATGTATGACCATATTGATAGGTAAGTTTTCCATATCCATCAATGCAGACTGCCTGAGCACCATTAAATCAGAGGTATAGTAGGATTGACCTCCACCGGCATATAAAGTATGAATGTATTGAAATGATTTTGGAAACAAGTAGCGGCACAGATTGGAATCCCTCGCATTGGTTATTTTTGCAAAAATTTGATTGATACCAATATGCAAGACCTCTTGCTTGAATCGGGAAGCCATAAACGTCGAAACTCCATTGATGGCGGCGGCTTCCCAGCTGATCGCTTGGTTGGACGATTTCCCTTCGGTAGAACTAGGATGATAAACTGCAACTGGTGAGTTCGGCTGATTATAAATAGTACTTATGCGTCGACTTTTACTGCCACTAGCGGAGGTTAATTTTTGACTTGAAATTTGATGGATAGAATACATTTTTATTTCCAAAGGACTTAAAAACGAATTGCGTTGAATGTCCTGTGTATCAATACCATATTTCTCTAGAATGAGGTAAAAAGCCGCATATAAATTTTGATTATTGCTATCCAACAATCGTGCGTTTTGCTTATAAATTTTAGTTAGTTCTAAGGCATCTAAGTAGGTATTTTGCTTATTGTAGATCTGCGCATTAGCCAGAAAACTAAACAACAAAAGAAGGTGACCGCAAATAATTTTCATTTCTTTGGATTTATCTAGTTCAAAACTACAATCAAATATACTAAAATGTGAAAAATTGTTGAGTTTGGCTGAATTTAAGATGTGAATCCCATTTTACTATAAAGAAATCTTTGCTATTCGATAACCCCCACTAGCAGAAATGCAGACCATCTAGGAGTGCTAGGTTTTCTGTGCGAGGCTATGAAGAAAAATATATAAATCGGTATCAAAAAATAGATATTGAACTGGTCAGTATATATTAGGAGGCATAGATACACCACTCTGGCGCAAGCATTAGTGAGGAACGGACCCTGCTTGTCGGCAGACAGGGGTGCTTGTGACCATAAAGGCAAAGAATAAATGTTAAAGAAAATAAATAGAGGGTATATCTTGGACACAAGTACCGCTTCGCTAATACTTGCGCCAGATGGAGTTTAAACTCTTGCGATTACTGCCGAATCAAATCAACGGAAAACTTACTTACCAAAATAAAGATGGTCGAGGTGAGTTCCTGCTTATTTGTAAATTATACCATTTATGAAATAAAAACAAACCAATGGAATTCTGGTATAATACCGTGATAGAAGTAGTTTTGGTTATTTTTATTGACCAATTACTAATTCTTATACGGTATTAGATAAATAAGTGCTAAACAAAGAAGTATATTTGCTTCATGTTCAAGCGGATTTTTTCTCTCTTCATTCTAAGCTGGCTAATCAGCTCAGGCTATAGTCAAGAACCCGCTATCAAGGACTTTGATATTCTAGAACATTCCATTCATCTTCCATATGAATTTAAAGACTGGAGATACAAACAGAGCTTGGGTTTTTCCTTAATTTACCTCCCAAAAGATTGGTTGGAATCAGCCTATAGTCTGCCTATGTTGTATTATAAATCTAATTTCTTCTTGATAAAAGGCTTTGCTATCAATGGAGATGTTCGTACGATTATAGCTGCTTCCGATATAGCTATAGGTCCTTCATGGAACATAAAACTAAGCAATAAACTCTTTTTGGGTTTAGGCTACCAAACTTCCTATGGACTGGGGATGCTCTATGACCTCGGCTATGACAATACCTTGACAGTCTGGGGGCATAGACCTTATCTCAAGCTAGGTTATTTATGGCACGATTTGACGTTTACATTGAAAGGAGGAGTAGACTTTTCTAATAAGATACAATTTGAGGCAGGAAGTACTAGTCTTTCGGGCAATATAGAATCACTCAATGGTTATCATATGTCCTTGTATTTAGAACAACGTATGTTTAAAAATAGATCATTCTCCATAGGCTATACAAGCAATGTAATGAAATTCCATATTCTAGCTTGGCCTGCATTTAGCTATACGAAAAATATGTATCATATTCCTGAATTGACCGCTCTATTTAATTTCTAATATGACTAGAACGATTTTTCTCTTTATTGTCCTCCTTATGCTCTTCGCTGCTTGCCAAAAGTACGACTACAATTTCAATCCAGAATATGATAAAACTTATTTGGCTGGCACTACTGCATTACCACTAGAAATTAGACCGTTTTTAATCGGAAACTATTCCAGCACTGATAATTCTGGGGGATTGGGCAATAAATTTGTTCTCCTTTGGAAGCAGAACAAACTTTCCATATTTTCTAATGTCAATGGGAACTATGCCGTGCTGGATGTCGGAGTAGACTATGCGGATTCTTCGATTAAAATGGCTGGCTATTGGCGATCACCTTTAAACCGAGAAGAGGGTAAAATTTATCTGACTCTTTCTAAACAGGATGGTGCCGATGATATATTAGCAAAGAAATTTACTGTTGTCAAATGGAAGGGACAAAATATAAATCTTGAGGGTAAATCGAGTGGTGATATAGAGTTGGTATTCGAACGATTCTTCTCCAATAAAGTTTTAAATAATGCCAAATTTTCCATAGTAGCACATAGAGCTGGAGGAAGAAATTCTGACAATATTCCTTTTGCAGAAAACTCAATAGAATTAGTAAAACGAGCATCTGAAATGGGCGCCAGTGGAGTAGAGATTGATATCAAACTAACCAAAGATAATGTACCAATCGTCTATCATGATGATGATATCAATATACGCCTTACCCAAAAAGGACCTGTTGTCGGGGATATAACCGATTTCAACTATGCGTTTCTGAATCGCTATGTGAGACTGGTAGACGGACAAACTATTCCCACTTTAGAAGATATGCTCAATACGATTATAGATTCCACAGACATTAAATTTGTATGGCTAGATAATAAAGGCGGAAGCGAGCGCTTTTTCAGCTATACCCTACCTATCATGTATAAGGCTCTTCTCCGAGCCAGAGGAAAGAATAATGACATCATCATATTAAATGGGATTCCTACTGAAGAAATAGCCACAGAATTTTTGAAAGTGCCTAACAGTAAAGAAAGACCAAACCTATGTGAAATAAGTTTTGAAAAAGCCAAAGAACTGAACTCTGTAGTCTATGCGCCTAGATGGACATTGGGAACCTTAGATGCTGAAGTCGCAGAAGCCCATAGTCGCAATATGAAGGTGATTACATGGACTGTTGACTTAAATACGGTCATGAGAAAGTTTATTTCCGTAGGAAATTTTGATGGTATATTGACCAATTATCCTTCCGTTTTAGCTTATGAATTTTACTCTCAAGAATAAATGAAAAAGCTAGCTACATTATTTTTTATACTAGGTTCTCATCAATTGATATCTCAAAAAGATTTCAGTTTTCAATTGGCTGCTGGACCGAATTATTATTTCAATAACTTAGAAATATTTAAAGAAAACCTAAACCCTATCAACTACTCCATCTATTCTAAACTCATGTGGAATACTAGGTATAGATTATCCTTTGGCATCGAATCTGGCTATATTAGACTGTATCGCTTAAATGATTTCACTACAGGTCTCAATTCAGAGATTACCATGACCGCTATTCCAGTCCATGCTGCTATTGAAATGAAATTTAGCTCAAAACTTTACGCCACATTTAGTTTTGGGCCTAGTTTTTTTAGAAATAATATTATTTCCAATAAAGGCGAACAATCAACCCATACATTTTCTACCGCAGATATTAGCTTTGGATTGGGCTATCGACATACATTTAAAAATCACTTATTCATTGGTGCTGAATCTAAATTTTACTACTCTTCCAAATCGGAGGATCGAAATATCACCTTGCCAGTATTTGTTGGGATTAATTTTTAAATAAGTAAGAACGCGCCTTGAGGCGCGATCCATGGCGCGTTCTCACCAAACGATTTCTTTCTCCCCACTTTCCTTTAAATACGCATTGCATTTTTTAAAGACGTCCGAACCGAAAAATCCTCTATGCGCGGAGAATGGCGAAGGATGTGCGGCAGAGATTATTTTATGATTATTAATATGAATCAAGGGAATTTTTGTTTGAGCGAAATTTCCTAAGAGTATAAACACAATACCTTGTTTTTTAATAGAAATTTCGGAGATGATAAAATCGGTAAACAATTGCCAACCGTATTTCGCATGACTCGCAGGCAAATCTTTCTCGACAGTCAGGACTGAATTAATCAGCAAAACGCCTTGCTCAGACCAGTCAGACAAATCTGTGCTGCGTTTCTCATTAAAATTGGGGTATTCTTGTTTGAGCTCTTTAAATATATTTCTCAAAGAAGGCGGTGTCCGAATACCCTCATGAACGGAAAAACAAAGCCCGTTGGCCTCCCCTGCCCCGTGATAAGGATCCTGACCTAGCAATACGACTTTAAGTTGATAGAAATCACATAAATCAAAGGCACGAAAAATATCATTTATAGGAGGATAAATAGTTTTACCCTCCGCTTTTTCTATATCTAACTTGGCGATTGACTTCTCAAATAAACCCAATTCAAGTGCTTGTTGAAAAATAGACGACCAGTTATTTGTAGGGAAATGAATCAAGACACAAATTAATAATGAAAAATTAATGTATAAGAAATTACTTTTGCAAAACTAATTATACCATACTGAATGTATCTAAGATATTTTATCTAAGAAAATTCATGGTCGGTATTATTTTTTTATTTTTTTAAAGTATATAAATTCTTATGTCTAATCAATCAAAAATGAAAGCAGAGTTTCCAAATATTAGCAAGTCACTTGAAATGTATGACAGAGCCAAGAAGCTCATGCATCCAATTACACAAACATTAGCTAAAGGCCCCGGTCAGTTTACCTTTGGGGTATCGCCGATATATGTTGAGCGCGCGAAAGGTTCCAAGATATGGGATGTCGATGGCAACGAGTATCTAGACTATTGTATGGGAATTGGTCCCATTTCTTTGGGTTATGGCTATGATAGAGTTGATAATGCTATCAAGGAGCAATTAGAAAAAGGAATTACTTTTTCATTGATGCATAGATTAGAGCTAGAAGTAGCAGAGAGATTGCACGAAATTATCCCGAATGCCGAGAGTATTCGTATCACCAAACAAGGTGCAGATGCATGCAGCGCTGCCGTCCGAATAGCGAGGGCATTCACTAAAAGAGATAAGGTCGCAGTCTGTGGCTATCACGGATGGCATGACTGGTATATAGGCACGACGACACGTGATGCAGGTATCCCGCAAGCCATTAAGGATTTGACGGTCATGATACAATATAACAATATCGAAAGTGTCAAGGCCGTAATGACGCCGGACTTGGCTTGTTTGATTTTAGAGCCGATCATTTTCGAAGAACCAAAAGACAATTTCTTGCATGAAGTTCAGGCGCTATGCAAAGCCAATGGAACGCTTTTGATATTCGATGAAATGTGGACAGGTTTCAGATTGGCATTAGGTGGTGCTCAAGAATTTTTCGGCATTAAGCCAGATCTAGCTGTCTATTCAAAGGCTTGTGCGAATGGTATGCCAATTGCTTTCTTGACAGGAAGAGATGATGTCATGAGTCTATTCGAATCCGATGTATTTTATTTCACTACCTTCGGAGGAGAAGCTTTATCGCTTGCTGCTACACTAGCTACATTGGATGAAATGAAAGAAAAAAATGTACCTCAATATTTAGCTTCCCAAGGTCAAAAAATCAAAGATGGATTTAATGCTTTGAGAGAAAAACATGGTATGGCGGATTATATCACTATTGGAGGTTATCCATGTCGCTCCATAGTGAATTTCACTGAAAAAGCAGGCGATACACTCGTTCTTAAAACTTATCTGCAACAGGAGATGATTAAGCGTGGTATCCTCTGGTCTAGCTTCCACAATATGTGCTTCTCACATAGCGATGCCGATGTGCAATTGACACTCGATGCTTATGATGATATCTTCCCTACTTTCAAACAATTGATTGAATCTAATTCTGTAGCTTCGGCTTTGAAAGGTCAGGTGGTAGAGGCGGTGTTTAGAAAGGTGAAGTATTGAAATCTAGTTACAAGTTTTGAGTTAGTAGTTTTAAGTTAACTTTAAACTAATCATAATCTATTTTGAAATGCGCTGTTTTGAGTTTAATTGTCTATATATTATGTTCTTTAATTTTTAAGAACATCAATTGTGTTAAAAAAAAATTTAGGTTCTTAAAGACTAGAACCAATGCATTATAAAACAACTTAAAACTTATAACTTCCAACTTAAAACTAACCCTATGTCTCCCAAAACTCTTATCCGGCAGTGGGTTGAAACCTTTAATAGAATAGATATAGACGGCTTAGCGGCTATGTATCACGAGGATGCTATCAATCATCAGGTAAATACCGAACCATTGCATGGT
Organism: uncultured Chitinophagaceae bacterium; assembly: GCA_964465185.1. Taxonomy (GTDB): domain Bacteria; phylum Bacteroidota; class Bacteroidia; order Chitinophagales; family JADJOU01; genus CHPMRC01. The sequence continues at coordinate 25,271 of CAYXKX010000013.1, read as the reverse complement.
CGTGAAGCCATTCGGAATATGTTTATTGAAGAATTTTCCAAAGCGAATATGGTAGGTGAAATAGAAAATATTTTCGCAGATGGCAACTGGGGCATGATCGAATGGAAGGACCCCGATGGGTTAAGAGGGTGTGGATAAAATCATTTTTCAACGAGGTTATTGGGATCGTTTGAGTTTTTTACGAATACATAACCTACCACTGCCGATAAACTTGCATTGATTTAAAATTCATTACTATTCATATAAGTTTATGCTGCTAATAATTAAGCTGCCCAAACTTAGTAGATATTTATGTATAGTCTAACATACAAATCGATATCTATTTTTATGAATCAAATTGCCTTATAATTGCCTAATTTTCTAGATTTTACAATTAAATAATATACGTCTTAAAAAAAAACCTTATTAAAAATACGAAAAATGTTAACAACGTCACAAAATCAAATGAAAAAAGCCTAGACAGCAGTGTCATTCAAACTACATTTGTTCTCATATTTATTTTTAAAATCTAAATTATAAACAACATGAAAAAAATTATTTTATCAATTTTCGCTCTAGCTACTTTAGCTGTAAATGCACAAGAAGTATCTGGTATAGCTAAAGGAAATGTCGCTTTGACTGCAGGATTAGGTTTTGACAATTATACAAAAACCGCTGGTCTAGTAACTACAAAGCACACGGATATTTCTTTCAGTCCAGCAGTTATATATATGATTCAAAATAATTGGGGTATCAGAGGTGGTTTCTCTTATTTAAATCAAAAAACAGAGGTTGCTGGTGTTAGCGCATCAAATTCTTTGTTTGGATTCGATGCAGGTGCAAGATATTTCTTCACTCCAGCTAACAGATTGTCTTTCTACCTAGATGGTGGTATTTCTGGAAACTTCCCTACAGGAGTAACTAACATTGGTGTAAACTTCAATCCAGGTTTCCACTATTTCATTCACAACAATTGGTCATTAGGAGCTAACTTGAATTTGTTGAGCCTTAATGTATCTGCTCCAACGGGAGGCGATGCGACCACACAGTTTAGAGTAAATCCAATAACCAACATTACGGATTTCAAATTTACATTGATGTATGTAATCAAGTCTAAGAAATAACAATAAACTTTATTGCATTTTTAAAGACCGAGCCTAGGCTCGGTCTTTTTTTTGTCTATAACTTAATGTGAAATAGCGGAACGCTTTCAAAAATGATATTACGCCCCAGCCTGCGCCACAGGCACTGGTCTCACATCTGCATAAGTATGCATACCAAAATTCTGCGTCCTACAAAGTTGTGGATTTTTGACATGCCATTCGAACTCATCTCTGAAATGACGAAGTGCAGCAGCTACCGGCCATGCAGCAGCTTCACCTAGAGGACATATCGTAGTACCATCAATTGACTTTTGAATATCCCATAAAAGGTCTATATCTGACATGGTGCCATGCCCATTTTCAATCTTATGCAATACTTTTTCTAACCAACCGGTTCCCTCTCTACAAGGACTGCACTGTCCACAACTTTCATGATGATAGAATCGTGCAAAATTCCAAGTATTGCGCACGATACATTGGTCTTCATCATAGAGCATAAATCCTCCAGAACCTAGCATAGTCCCCGTTTCAAATCCACCTTCATTTAATCCTTCATAGGAAAAAAGTCGGTCTTCGCCTGCGGCTGTTTTACAAACTAAGTTAGCAGGTAGTATTGGCATAGAACTTCCACCTGCAACACAGGCTTTCATTCGCTTGCCATTGGGAATTCCACCTAGCCATTCATCTGAATAGATAAATTCTTCCATCTTCATCCCGAGCTCTATTTCATATATACCTGGTTTCTTGATATTCCCAGAAGCCGATATTAATTTCGTCCCTGTACTTTTACCGATACCTATTTTAGCATATTCATCTCCACTCATTTCGATAATAGGAACAACTGCTGCTATTGTCTCGACATTATTGACTACCGTAGGGCACTGATAAAGTCCTTTTACCGCTGGGAATGGCGGCTTCATGCGAGGATTGCCTCGTTTGCCTTCCAAGGCTTCTAGCAAAGCCGTTTCTTCTCCACAAATATAAGCACCTGCGCCTGGAGTTACATAAAGCTCACAATCAAATCCTGTCTTTAAAATATTTTTGCCTAACCAACCTGCATTCTTTGCTTCAGCTATCGCTTTTTCCAAAATGTCCACTATCCACATATACTCACCTCGGATAAAGATATGTCCGACATTCGCACCTAATGCAAAACAGGAGTTTAACATTCCCTCAACAAGTAGATGGGGAAGTTTTTCCATAATGAATCTATCTTTAAAGGTCCCTGGCTCAGACTCATCTGCATTGCAGACAAGATAGCGAGGCACACCCTCAGGTTTAGCGAGAAATGACCATTTCATACCGGTAGGAAATCCTGCACCTCCGCGTCCACGAAGCCCTGATTTCTGCACCTCAGAGACGATCTCTTCAGGTGTCATTTTCAAAGCTTTCTCAGTAGAAGCATAGCCACCATTTTTTCTATAGACTTCATAAGTCTCGATTCCTTCGATGTGGGCGTTCTTTAGTAGTAGTTTGCGACTCATATAATTACAATTCTTTCTTCTTATTAAAAATATTCAGACTTATTTTTTTCTTCTTGATTAGGAAATAAACACCAAGGGCTACTAGGATAAAAGGTAATAACTCAATGCACCAAAGAATGATGGTAAATATATTGTCCCAGCCTTCCGAAAATGAATTCTTCAATTTAGTAAAATAGTTATTTGACAATTTACTTTCCTTATCCAATATGGTAATTTCAAACTGACTGAACTGTGTGTTGTTCTGAAGAAATCTTTGACGACCTTCTATTCTTTCTATATTGCCTCGCACCTCGCTGAGCTTAGCTTCTATTTCTAGCATGTCTTTTATAGTCTTGGCTTGTTTGACTAATTGTAAATAACGAAGCTCTAATTCTTTCTGTGCCTTCACTTGTGATTCATTATCGATAAATTCTTCAGTCACATCATCGCTAGAAACACTCTTGCTAAGTAGGACGCCACCATTTTTTTCTATTTCCAAAAGAACCACATCAAAACGCTGAAAAGGGATTTTAAAACTAATTCTATATTCAGAAACATTATCCAATTTAGTTTGATTATTCGATATGATATAACCTTGGTTTTTAGTTACTAATCGAGAAATACCTCTAACATTTTCCTCTGGTTTATCTGACTCAAATGTTAGAAATGCGTTTTTGATAATTTTTCTATCATAGGTATTTAAATTTAATGCACTGGATGAACCACTTTCTGGCACAGATTTAACCTCCGCTGAAGCTGCGGCCATATCTGATACTGCGGCTGGCTGCATCGATCCAATAGACTCAGCTTGCTTACTAGCCTCATTACAAGAGACAATAAACAATAAAACCAAACCTAGCATCCACTTCATAACTTTAAAACTAATTGTTATACTTATTATTTACCTCTTAATTCTTCTATCAATGCATCAATTTTCTCTGGGGTTAAATGCTCTCTATAGCTTTTTCCAAGTTGTAACATAGGCGCATACCCACAAGCTCCTAAGCACTCCACTTCCTTTATGGTAAATAGTCCATCGGAAGTTGTCTCCCCTGTTTTAACTCCAAGTTTTTTACAAGTATAATCTATCAAACTCTCTACCCCTGCTGTAGCACACGTAGCCGTATGACAAAATTCTAACATATATTTTCCAACGGGCTTCAAGTTGTACATAGAATAGAAACTGGCTACCTCATAGACTTCTATTGGTTTCAAATTTAAAATTTCAGCTACGTAGTTCATTGTATTGACGCTCAACCAACCTCCAAACTCAGCCTGTGCCAAATGCAAAACTCTTAACAAAGAACTTTTTTGTTTGCCTTCGGGATACTGGGCTATGATACGCTGCACTTCTTGCAAAGTCTCTGCTTTGAATTGTGGTTTTTCTGGGGCTTCAGTTACTTTTACCATACTTATTTCTATTTGATATTCTGTAAGTTTAATTCGATAAAATATTGCATACTTGCATCTTTAATCTTTCTAAAAATAAAGGTAAAGAGCATTATATATAACAGCTGCGATAAAATCCTTTCTAGATTTAAACTGTTTTCGTTAATAGATTCTTTAAGATAAAAAAGAACTGCGAAAATGAAAATACTCGCGGCCATATATTCGCTATTCCATAAGAGTAGAAATAAAATAGCGACAAGAGGTCTTGAGTAGGTTGCATTATCTTTCACTATCCACGGCAACATCAACCATGATAGTCCGAGTCCTATAAGAAAAAATAAAATGCTAATTATTTCTGACATTCTTTTTATGCATCTAATTCTCCTGCGATTACATTCATACTACTCATGGTTAAGATAGCATCACTCAATACGGAACCTTTAATCATTTCTGGATAGGCTTGATAATATATAAAGCAAGGTCTGCGGAAATGCAATCTATATGGACTGCGGCCTCCATCACTTTGAATATAAAATCCTAATTCTCCATTTCCTCCTTCAACAGGGAAATAAACTTCCCCTTTAGGCATCGGCACTTCTCCCATGATGATTTTAAATTGATAAATCAATTGTTCCATTTTTGAATAAACATCTTGCTTAGGAGGCAAGAAGAAGTCAGGAACATTTGCGTGCGTTTTACCTTCTGGCAAATTCTCATACGCATTTTTCATCAATTTAAAACTCTGACGAATCTCTTCTTGTCGAACAGTAAATCTATCATAGGTATCTCCATTGACTCCTACGGGAACGGTAAAATCAAAATCTTCATAGCTTGAATAAGGATGGGCAATTCTCACATCATAATCTACACCGGTAGCTCTCAGATTAGGTCCTGTAAAACCATACTCCAGTGCTCTTTCTGCTGAGATTGGTCCTGCGCCAATACAGCGATCCATAAAAATCCTATTGCGTTCTAAAAGAGAATTGAATTCTTCAAAAGCCTTAGGAAAATCATGAATAAATTCTTTTATTAATTTATGAAACCGTGGAGAAAAATCTCTATCAAATCCTCCTATTCTTCCCATATTGGTAGTTAAGCGAGCACCTGCTACCTCTTCATACATGTCATAAATTTTCTCTCTCCATTGCCAGATATAAGTAAATCCTGTCAAGGCACCTGTATCTACTCCTATAACAGAGTCACAAATAATATGATCTGCTATCCTCGCCATTTCCATAAGAATGATTCGCATATAGTCTACTTTCTTTGGCACTTGAATTTTTGCCAATTTCTCCACCGCCATCGTATAACCAATATTATTGATAGGCGAAGAGCAATAGTTCAATCTATCCGTAAGAGTAGTGATTTGATAATAGGCGCGGTGCTCCGCAATTTTTTCAAATGCTCTATGTATATATCCAATCGTAGGCTCAGAGCTCAGAATTTTTTCACCATCCACTTTGAGTACATTTTGAAATATACCATGTGTAGCAGGGTGCGTAGGGCCGAGATTCAGCGTGGCTATTTCGCCATCAAAATTATCATACATTTCAAAACTAGAATTTGCAGTGCTCATCTTTATTTTTCTTTAAATATTTCTTTTACTTTAAAATCTAACTCTGGAAAAAGTGGACTAATTATTTTTTCATCTTCGATCAATGGTTTATGGTTTTGATATCTCCCTTTCACTAACTGATACACTATTACTATTTTTTGATTAGGCTCCACTATCCAATATTCCTTTACTCCCGCCTCTTCATATAAATCAAACTTAATCCCCATTTCCTTTTTACTATTTCCTGGACTTAGGATTTCTACCACTAAATCTGGCGCGCCAAATGCCCCTCTATCATCTAGTTTTGACTTGTCACAAATGACACACAAATCTGGCTGAACTACAGTATAGACCTCTTTATCTGTTGTAGATTTTTTCTTATCTAACAACCGTACATCAAATGGTGCTGAATATAAATCGCAAACATGATCATCAAAACAGTTAAACAATTTTCCATACAAATTGCCCGAAACTTTTTGGTGGTAACGGTTGGGAGCTGGACTCATCTCCATTACCTTGCCTTTTATCAACTCCACTCTCTCTTTCAACTTCCACAATAGATAATCTGCGTAACTATATGTTCCGTTCATATCCAATTGAGAAAGTTTAGTAATGTCCGCCATATTCTATAATCTCAAATCTATCTTTATCTACCAAAATATTTATCCTCTTTATCATCTCGTGTACCATCTTCAAGTCTATACTCTTTTCGCATAGGGAAATAATCCATATCATCTACATTCAATATTCTTCTTAAATCAGGGTGCCCTTCAAATTCAATTCCAAAGAAATCATACTCTTGTCTTTCCATCCAATTGGCAGATGGGAACAAACCAGTTACAGAATTGATTTTTGGATTTGTAATTGGGAAATAGGATTTTAATCGCAGACTATATCCTGAGACTAAATTCTTTACTTGATACATGACTCCTAGTTCTGCTCCGCTATGGTCAGGAAAGTGCAAACCACAGAGCGTAGTCAGAAAATTTAACTTCAAGCTAGGTTGATTCTTTAAAAACTCCAAAACTGCATAAGCAGAGTTACTTGGTACATCGACAATGAGGGTATCATAATCTAATTTTGAGCTAAGAATTTTATCTCCGAATTGAGCTTTTAGCTCATTTAAAACTTCTTCATTATTAAGCATATGATTATTCGATATTATACGATTCTAGTAATTTTTTATACTCAGGCATTTCTCTTCTACGAAGAGATTCTGATTTTGAAAGTTCTTGTATTTTCATCACTCCCTCTATAATCTGCTCTGGTCTCGGTGGACAGCCTGGCACATAAACATCTACTGGTATCACGCGGTCTATTCCCTGCAGTACAGAGTAGGTGTCGAATATACCCCCACTGCTGGCACAAGCACCTACAGCAATCACCCAACGTGGCTCTGCCATCTGCTCATAAACTTTCCTTAAAATCGGACCCATCTTCTTCGCGATTGTACCCATGACCATGAGCATATCTGCCTGCCGAGGCGAGAAACTTAACCATACGGATCCGAAGCGCGCTAGGTCATAATTAGGACCCATAGTACTCATAAATTCAAAACCACAGCATGATGTAGCAAAAGGAAGAGGCCATAGCGAATTAGCTCTTGCCAGTCCAATGGCTTCACTGAATTTTGTCAACATAAAACCATCGCCTTCGTAGGATTCTAGTTGTTCAATTTTAATTTTATCTAGTTGGTTCATTTAATTATTGTATTAGGTACAAAGTATTATGTATTATGACTTTTTTAGCGTTATCTGTAATTTGTAAATCATATTCTGAATTAACTTTATATTTTCTATTTTCATGCTTGGATCGAACCCATTTATTAGATTCAGTTCCTTTATTAATATTAATTGTGTCATTAGCTCATTAGCAGAAGCATTAGCAATTCCCAGAAAATGATAAAACTCACCATTATTATTTCTTCCAGCACCTTCTGCAATATTTGAAGGAATGGAAACTGCACTTCGTCTTATTTGCTCACTAATCGCATACTTCTCTTCTTTAGGCATATTTGGTAAAATTAAATAAACCTCCTTAACTAATTGAATTGCATTTTGCCATACTTTCAAATCTTCAAACCGATGCATCTTTAATACTTAATACCTTGTACCTAATACCTAAACTATTTATTCCAATCTAAAACACCTTTCTTAACAACATAGTAGAATCCACATAAGAAAAATGCAACGAAAATCAATACTGCATAAAATCCCTGCCAACCCATTTCTAAAAAATTAACGGCATAAGGATAGAAAAAAACTACCTCCACATCAAATAATACAAACAGTATAGCAACTAGAAAATATTTGACTGAAATTGGAAAACGAGCATCTCCTTCACTCTCAATTCCACATTCAAAAGCTTCATTCTTCGTTTTAGAGTATCTCTTGGGACCTAGAAAATGGGTGCCAACTAGAGTCATAACAACAAATCCAATGGAAACGACACTTGCTAATAAAATTGGAATATACGAATTCATTCGAAAAAAAAATTATATCCGCAAATCTAGTTAATCTCAAGAAAACTAGTTGGGTTTTCTTCGTTGATTTTAGCCATAATTAGTAGGCGTTTAACAAGATTTATATAGAACCCAGATTCCAGTGCATAGTTAGCCCCAAAGATTTTATCTTTGCAAATCAAAGGCATAAGGTTGGATGAATCATAGAAATAGACTTATCACATGGGGTAAACTGACCGCAATGGTTGCTTTGCCGATAGTTTTATTCCTTTTGCCAAAAACCTTTTTTGACCAAGGTCCAACCATGTGCATATTCACGCTGATTACAGGCATAAACTGCCCTGGCTGCGGGACCACTCGCGCCTGTATGCGACTCATTCACTTTGACTTTCAGGGTGCTTGGGCCTACAATAAAATGAGTTTTCTGCTATTTCCTGCTCTTGCTTTTTTGTACGCTCGGTTCTTTATTCTAAATTTCAAACGCCTTATCGAAACGCACAAGACCTAGAAGTTGAAAAAAAGTTGAAAAAACTTGTATTGTCAATTTTTTTAGTTATATTTGCAACAAGTTCAAGCAGACAATGAAGAAACTTTTCGTTTTTTTTGGTTTATTCGCGACATTGATGTCCTTCACCTTTCTCGAAAAGGATGGAATCAGCAGTTTGACTATATTTCCACAGCCGATTGTCAAAAAAGTTAGAGTTCAATGTGATATAGATCTCAGAAAGGTAGAGGTTTATAATCTTCTAGGAAATAAGGTTATGGAGCGTGATGGTCAAGGGGAATTAGACTTCACTGATCTGCCAAGTGGGTATTATTTGATAAAAGCCTACTCAGATAAAGGCGACATAGTAAAAAGAGTTCAGAAGAACTAAAGTCCATGTCTGTTTTTAAACGATTGACTCTTCCAGGATTTGAGAGAGTGCCGATTCATAAAGTTTTGGGATTAGTTATCAGAGAGATTCGATCTCCTATCATGATACTGCGCGCTAAAGCTATAGCCTACAGCTTTTTCTTAGCTATTTTTCCTTCTATTGTATTCTTATTTAGTCTCCTTTCTTATCTTCCTAGGAATAGAGAGCTTACTGAAAACATATTGGGATATCTCAATAGAATGTCGCCCAACCAGCAAATGATTGAACTATTTAAACCAATTATTCATGAAGTAATGAACGGACCGAAGGGAGGTATTTTATCCCTTGGATTCTTGCTCATCATTCTTTTTATGAAAAATGGTGTGGTGACCATGATGCAGTCGTTCAATGTGCATTTTGAAATTCGCTCTGGTAAATTGTTTATCAAAAATCAGATTCTATCTATAGTCATTACCATTGTAGTCTTAGTATTGTTCGTGCTCACCATAGTATTACTTGTACTAGGGAAATTAATCATGCAAAAACTCTTTGATTTTTTTGGCTATGATGGTAATACCTTAGTCCTTCTTATTGATTTATTAAGATATAGTATAAGTATTGCATTAAATTTTTTGGTAATTTCTATTCTATATTATTTGGGCCCCATCAATAGACCTGAGCGATTTAAGGTATTTACTCCGGGGTCCATTATTGCTACCACGATGATTGTACTGGTCTCCGTATTGTTCTCCTCTTATATCAAAAATTTCGGCAACTACAACAAAGTCTATGGTTCGCTTGGCGTATTAATTTTTATGTTGATTTGGCTATATTGGAATGCATTGGGCATACTTATTGGCTACGAAATGAATAGAAGCATCGACATATTAAAGTCTAAGCGGAGAAAAAGATAAAAACGTTCGTCTTATACCACTATTAACTTTGGTCTATGACCAAATCACATTGCTATTATAACTTCAGAAGATTTTCCTTGGATGCGATTTTGTATATTTCGTACATACATAGCACAATGAGTATAAAAAAAAGTAGTGCGATAAATTTGCTATCAAAAATGAAAACACCATAGTTTTGAAAAGACAAACTCTTTAAAACAGCTTCTACATTGAGGAGATAGGCAAGACTAGCTAAAAAACCAATAGTCCATTTTTTGGCAATTATGGAATAAAGCACCAGGAAAATGATGGCTGCATGTGCATACCGTTCGTGCATTTGGGTGCAAAAGAAGAAAAAAATCATAGGTAAAATACCCCAGCTAAGTAGCGCCAAATTTAGATTCAACTCGTTCACACTTCTTTTCAACAGTCTTTTCAAACTCCAGGAGAATATGGGCAACAAGGCCATAGTCCCAGAGATAAAAAAAAGGGCCATTCCCCATTGTTTGTAGGTAAAGAAATAAAATATCTCTGAGTCTTTTAACCATCTCGCCTCACTGCCAATTAAAGCAAACCAAATGTTAAAGGCATTGGCCGAAATATAGGGCTGACTATCTACTAGAGTAGATATGACTCGCCATATCTCGCCTAATTTACCCGATAAAATAAAAGGTAAAAAAATGATAAACTGCAGAAGTACTAAACAACTGATATCTGCTAAAAAAGTTTTCAATTTTTTACCCCAATACACAGGAAGTACCATGAAAAAAATCACTGGAGCAAAAATGACCGCCTGATATTTAAAATTAAGGGCTAATAAAAAAGAGATTAATCCAAAATGCGTATTACCCCTAAGAATAAAATACAAGCTCATGAGCATAAAAAATGAAATAAACTCATCTACTTGCCCCCACACTAGTGTATTATGTAGCACAGCTATATTGAGCAGATAGAAAATACCATTTTGAATATTTATTTGTGGAGCCAGCTTATAAAGAAAGTGAAAGACCATATAACTACTTCCAAGATGAATCATAAAAACAATCAACTTGAAGTATTTAATATTTAAAGCAACCTCTTCAATTGTAGCCTTGGATAGTGAAAACAAGTATAAAATATATTGGAATGCTGGCAGATACTCCGTATCGGAATTGTATACATTCATCAGTCCGTGCGTTTTGATGAAGCCTATCCACCTGAGCCAGCAAATAATATCGCCGTCGTGGCTTCGTTCTGGAACGATAAACAGTAATACTGAAAAAAGCAAACTGGCAAAAACAATATATTGCTTTTGCCAGTCTTCTAATTTAAATTTTAAAAACATTTACTTCGTTTTCTCTGTTTTCTCAGGTTTCGTTTCTATCTGATCATCCACTACCGCAGGCGAAGCACCTCCAACTTTTAATTTAATTTTAGCCTCAATTTCTTTTGCTACCTCAGGGTTATCTGCTAAGAATTGTAAGACCGCATCTCTACCCTGTCCTATCTTAGTGCCATCATAGCTATACCATGAGCCACTTTTTTCTAAAATTTCTAACTCGGTACCAAAGTCCACAATTTCACCAACCTTTGAAATTCCTATACCATACATGATATCAAATTCGCATACTTTAAAAGGTGGCGCTACTTTGTTTTTTACCACTTTTACTTTCGTTCTGTTTCCGATTAGTTCACCTTCTTTATCTTTGATTTGACCTATTCTTCGAATATCCAAGCGGACAGAAGCATAATATTTTAATGCATTACCACCCGTTGTCGTTTCAGGATTGCCAAACATGACGCCAATTTTCTCCCGCAGCTGATTGATGAAAATACAACAACTATTTGTTTTACTAATTGAACCCGTCAATTTTCTCAATGCTTGAGACATTAATCGCGCATGAAGTCCCATCTTACTATCTCCCATCTCACCTTCCAATTCACTTTTTGGCACGAGGGCCGCTACAGAATCTATCACACATACATCGATAGCACCACTTCTTATCAAATGATCTGCTATTTCTAAAGCTTGCTCCCCATTATCTGGTTGAGATATGAATAGATTATTTGTATCTACACCCAAGGCTTCTGCATACGTTCTATCGAAAGCATGTTCTGCATCGATGATGGCACAAATGCCTCCTTTCTTTTGAGCTTCCGCTATGGCATGAATAGCCAAGGTCGTCTTACCTGAAGATTCCGGTCCGTATATTTCTACAATTCTTCCCTTCGGAAATCCCCCGATACCAAGGGATATATCCAATCCAATAGATCCCGTAGGAATCGTATCGACCGATACTACTTTGGCATCTCCAAGACGCATAATGGTCCCCTTTCCATAAGACTTCTCTAGCACGCCTATGGTGCTTTCTAATGCTTTTAATTTCTGTGTTAAATCTGACATATTAGTTGTTTTTTTTGTTTTTGAATTACCTAGCTGATTGAAACAAAATTAATCTATTTCCAATGGACAGAATCTATTATTTTTGTTAAAATCAACGATGCAAATATAGAAAGTCCGAGTGACAAAAAATGGCGCTTTGCTTAATTAAAAATTAATAGTGAATAATTAATAATGTCTAATACATCAATAAACAACGATTTAGTTTCTCACTCATTATTAGACAAATAGCCAAACTTACATGCTAGTATTCAATAAGGTAGAAGATATACAATACCATATCTATGATTTAAAATTAAATAGTAAAATCATAGGCTTTGTGCCTACTATGGGAGCACTCCATGAGGGTCATCTATCCCTCATCCGACGCTCTAAAACTGAATGCGATATCACAGTCGCCAGTATATTTGTGAATCCCACACAGTTTAATGATCAAAAAGATTTTGACAAATATCCTCGGATGAATGAAGCGGATAGTCAGATGCTGGAAAAGTCTGGATGTGATATATTATTTCTGCCGGATGTAGAAGAGATGTACCAAAATTCTCTACTGGAAGTTCAACCTTTTGATATAGGTTATCTAGACACCATACTAGAAGGAGCTAAACGACCAGGCCACTATCAAGGGGTAGCTACCATTGTAGAAAAACTATTTCTATCCGTACTTCCTGACAAGGTGTTTATGGGCTTAAAAGATTTCCAACAAGTCAAGGTCATAGAAAAACTGGTTCGAGATAAAAATATGTCCATAGAAATCATAGGCTGCCCTACTCTACGTGAAGCCAATGGATTAGCTATGAGCAGCCGAAATATGCGCCTTTCTGAAGATGGCAAACAAAAAGCAGGTGATATCTATCAGGTCTTAGAATTCATACAAAAAAATCGAGGACAAGACAACCCAGAACGAGTCTTAGCCCAAGCTAAAGAAATGATAGTCTCGAAAGGCTACTGGGATCTAGAGTATCTAGAACTGCGCCATGCGCATGACCTATCTGAAATAGACCTAAAGCAGTGGCTGGAAGGAGTGAATTATGTAGCCCTCTATGCTGGATGGCTAGAAGGGGTGAGGCTGATAGATAATCTGAGTTTCTGAAATTCATCTGAGAGATTTTATTTCTCAAATTCAAAAAATCTCTTAGCTTCTAAAGCCAAACTATCATGTGTATTATGACATTATTGCTATTTTTTGAAACATATTTTAACATCCATCTTGAAAATTTATTGTTGTTCATTATAGCAATTTTGCAATAACCAGTAAATTTTTAAGTTATGAAATGTATTTCGATTTTAACAATTGTATTCCTGATGAGTGGAAATGCTTACGCTCAGTTAGGGGAAATTAAGGGGAAAATATTAGATGAAAAAGGAGAACCTGTTCCTTTCGCTTATGTGATAGTGACAAGAGATGAAGTAGGAAAAGAATTTATTTCGAAAGGCACTAATGCAAATGCAGATGGGCACTATAACTTGAAAGACTTACCTCATGGCAAATACAATCTAATGGCTAGAAGTGTAGGCAGGAAAGTTGATATTAAAACAGGAATAGACCTAATAAATCCTATAAGAAATCTAGACTTTTGTCTAGCATACAAAAAACCTAATACTTGCACTCTCACATATACAAGAGATAAAAATACAATTCAACCGAAATCTAATGAAATCAAACAGCAAGATTTGGGAAGCAGTCTAAACGCAGGAGGTGGGCGAAAAAATGATGTCGTCTATTTCGTAGATTGTATACGTCAAACCCCAAACATTTGCTATCGTTATACTTGCGGCAATGCTAATCGAAGAACAGAACGGCCTCTAGTAAAAATAGAGAAACCAACTATTTACCCTAATCCATCTACAGGAATATTTAAAATCCAATCCGCGACTAAAGTTGAAAACATAAGAGTGTATGACCAGCGTCAAAACATGCTAGTTTTAAATGGTGAGAATCCTCTCGAAGTCGACCTAACTAGATATCAAGATGGTTTTTACTATATACATTATCAACTAGGAAATGAAATTAAATCAGAAAAATTAGAATTGAGGAGATAAATACAATAAAGGCTGTCAAGTATAATTTGGCAGCCTTTGTTTATTAATAGCTAAAAAACAAATGAACTTAAGAATCTATCCTAAGTGTTTAAAAGTGATTTTCTGATTAGGTAGGTTTACATCCCGAACATAGACGGAGACTAAGCTCAGCGGGGAGGAATACAAATTCGTTCTTTTTGTTGTTGTGGAGTTAATTTAATTGTTAACCAATAAATACTTTTACTTCTATAAACTAATATTTTCTCTTTAATGTAGTCATTACATCTCACATTAAGGAATGTCTCATTTGTATATAAACTATCTGGTACTTCTAGTATAAATTTCCCATACTTATTGCTTGCTGTGTGCCATATGGTGTTTTCAATCGAAATCAAGCCATCAGGAATTGGTTTTCTTGTTTCTATGTCAATTAATACACCACATATTGAATCAATTCCGTTAATTGTAGACTCTTGTAGATTACTTGTTATAATTGCCTTTTCCGGTACAGAATTTTTACTCAATACACACTCTCTCTGTAATTTTAATTTACAAGCTGTTAATGAAAGACTTACAATTAATACAATTAAATTTTCTAATATCTTAACTTTGGACAAACGATTTATAATGAAGTTACTAGAAAGCATTTTATCTATCAATTGCTGTTTTTTTTGTAAATTTTAAAGAAACATTGTATAATGTTCCGCTAATTCTATATCTTTTACTTTGTATGCAAACACGAATTTAAAACTAATTGTGTTGAAGAATAATAAAAAATTACGCATATGATTATGCATTGATTATAAAAGTGGCACCTAACGCCCGGCAGCCTTCTGAAGGAGCGGCTTAACCAAACTACGCTTCGACAAATATACAAAATATCGATACCCGACTACAATTTATTTTAACGCCGTCACCCGCTCTTTTAGAAGACTGTCAGTTATGTCTGGTAGTGATTTAGTCTTCCTTTTCATTCCTTTGGAGTTAAAAAATCCTTATATTTAATATAATTTTCTTCGTTGTGATAATATCCTTTTACATAGTTTGAATCGTTATATTCCAAATAACTACAAATCGGCGTAAATAAATCGTAGAAATCAAATATTGCTTGAAATGGTTCTTTTGAGATATAAGTATCCTCTGAAATTTTTAACACTGTTTCATTTTCAAAGTCACTCCAATAAATAATATCATATATGAAAAATGAAAATTTCAAATATAGAGCTCGGTAGTTATTACACCACTCTTTGTATGTTGCAATACTTGATTTTTCAATTAATTTGTATTCATCAATTGCAGTTAAACAAACTGCTGTTAAGGGTAATATTTTCAATAAGTGCTCAAAATCATAATTGCCCTCTGAAATTTTATTAAGTTCTTCAATTGTAATAACTCTCAACCCTATAAATTGAAGTCTAAAAATGGATATGAAGTAAAGTTCGGTTGTTTCATTACGTGCTCTTTGTTTTTGCTAAAAACTAAAATATCTCTAACCTCTATCAAATCAAGTTCATTTAGGTCGAAATGATAAATTGTAACATTACTCCAAATATACTCCTTCCTATTTTTTTTGTTAAATACAATTGGTTGACCAACGTGATTGCCAAATGAATCTCTAACTACATAAAAAACAATAGTTGTAGGAATCTCAAATGAAGTATAATTTTTAAAAGCGTCAATCTCTCTTAAACTAAAATCTGTGAGCTCTTGACTCATTGTAAAAAAAGTAAAATCAAAAACTTCTTGCTTTTTGATTATTATATTATAAACTCCATTTGGAATGGACTTTCTATTGTCAATCACATTCAAAAATAATTTTAATTGTCTATTACAATTAGGACATACCTTAATATAATAATTTAAATTTGTTTCGCATTCAGAACATTTATATTCTATATGCTTCTCATATAGTATTTGATTCATTTTTTTTTTAAATATTCAATAATAAAGATTTACAACATAACAATCATCATTGTTATGTAAGTTCAAAATTGTCCCAATAATTTTTGACTTATTTTTTAACCATAGTTCTCTATCGTCAATCAGTTTTAATAATCTTGATACATAAATTTCATCATCATTTGAATCGTTATTGTAATATATGGAATTATTATTTTCACAATCCTGAAACCTATAAGTATTGTTGTCTATCTTTATAATTCTAATTTGTTTCATTTTTTTTACAATGTGAGTGATTTAGTTCTTTGGTCGTTCGTAGCTATCAGACATAACTCATAAATTTACGCAATCAATTGCGTATAGCATACCAAAAATAGGATAAAAGGCGCAATGAGTTAAGTTTTTTATGCCTAAAAAACTATTCTTCATTAATTCCCTCTTTCTGCTTAAATTTGTCGTTATCCATTCACTAAATTTCATGATATGCCGCTAAAGATTTCACTCCTATTTCTGCTATTTGCCTCTGCTAGCTATGCGCAAACCTTTACCCTAAAAAGCAAAGACCTCGGTGGGCAAGCGACTATGAAGCAAGTTTTCAAAGGATTTGGTTGTGAAGGTGAGAATATTTCTCCTCAGCTCTACTGGGAGTATGCACCCAAGGGAACGAAAAGCTTCGCTATCACTATTCACGATGAAAGTGCTCCGACAGGCAGTGGATGGTGGCATTGGTTGGTTTTTAATATACCTGCTGATATGAAGGAATTCGCAGAGAATGCTGGCGATATTACTAAGAAATTGTTGCCCGAATCTGCGGTACAGAGCAAGACAGACTATGGCAGCTACGGCTATGGTGGTCCTTGTCCACCAGTCGGTCACGGCATCCACAAATATACTGTCACCATTTATGCTTTAGATACAGAAAAACTAGATTTGAATAGAGATACGAATGCCGCTATCGTGGGCTTTAATATTAACTCGCATACGATTGAAAAAGCGAGTTTGGTTTTTTATTATAAAAGGTAAAAGTTTTTTTCTATCTTTGTGATAGTCAAATTACTTATCTAGGAAATATTAAGACTTAATGAAGCAAATTCTAACCTTATTTGCCACTTTTTTTATATGCAATTTATTTGCCACCCCTGCGAACGAAAAAGCCGCTCATTTTTCACATATAGCATCCCGTGGGTTTGAAAAGAACCTAGGCCAGGTCGAAGGTAAAGACCGAAGCGCTGTCAATTATTTCTATAAATCAGGTCCTCTCACCATTTTCTTAACCAAAAAAGGGCTGGCTTATCAGTTTGAAAAATGGGGAAATAATGAGACAGAGACAAGTAAGAGCCATAAGTTAAAGCGCGAAACATATCGAATGGATGTTGAGCTCCTTCATGCTCAATTGGAAGGAGAAATAATCGAAGAAGAGGTTTTAAATGACTTTACTAATTATTACAAGTCGGGTGTATTGAATGCCCCTTCATTTAAAAAGATAACATATAAAGACGTCTATCCAAATATTGACTGGGTGATTTACCTCACCCCTGCCCTCTCCAAAGGAGAGGGAGAATATCTCTCCCCAAACCTCTCCAAGGGAAAGGGGGATTTAAAATATGATTTTGTGGTACATCCCGGAGGAAATCCCGAATTGGTAAAATTGAAAATAAAGTGGGCTGAAGATTTGAATCTAGATAAAGAAGGAAATTTAAATCTTATCAATTCACTTGGTAAAATAGTGGAAGCTAAACCCATAAGTTATCAAGGTGATTTGACTGTCGAGACCAAATTTAAATTGAATGGAGATATTTTGAGTTTTCAACTTGAAAATTATAATAAATCTGAAACCCTCGTCATAGACCCTCTCCTGCAATGGGCTACCTACTATGGGGGCAGCGGAGCAGAAACAGGAGGCTATACAACTATAGACGGTTCTGGGAATGTATATCTCTGCGGAGCCACCGCATCGACTACTGCCATAGCTTCTGGAGGCCATCAGACTAGTTTTGGAGGTGTCAATGATGCCTTTCTAGTCAAGTTCAACTCCTCTGGTGTACGTCAATGGGCGACCTATTACGGTGGTTCGGATGATGATCGCGGAACTTATTGTCATGTGGATAAAAACAACAATGTATATCTAGCGGGACGCACGATGTCTACTGCTAGTATAGCCAGCACAGGAAGCCATCAAACGACTCATGGGGGAGACTTTGATGCTTTTGTCGTAAAATTTAATTCTAGCGGAACTCGACAATGGGCAACATATTACGGCGGAAGCAATGTAGAAGAACACGTAACCTGCGCTACCGACACGGGCTTGAATGTCTACCTTGCTGGTACTACACAATCCAATAATAATATTTTTGCCACAGGGGGATTTCAAAATACCTTCGGCGGATTTTCTGATGCATTTCTAGTTAAGTTCAATGCTTCAGGTGTGCGTCAGTGGGGAACCTTTTATGGAGGAACCCTGCTTGAAGAAGGAGGTCAATGCGCAGTAGATAAAAATGGTAGTGTGTATCTAGGTGGCACTACTCGCTCCACCACCAATATAGCTGGAGGAGGATTTCAAAATACAAAAAATACGGCTCGCGATGGCTTTCTAGTAAAATTCAATCCCAATGGAACAAGAGCGTGGGGCAGCTATTATGGAGGAGAACAAGATGATTATGGAAATTCTGTTTGTGTAGATACCCAGCTCAATGTATATCTCTCTGGCTTCACCTATTCTACCAGCGGCATATCCAGTGGTGGGTTTCAAAACTCATTTGGTGGCAGCAATGATGCCTATTTAGTCAAATTCAACACCGCTGGCGCTAGATTATGGGGAACCTATTATGGGGGCGCTAATGGCGATTATGGACCCCATTGCATTACGGATAAATTCAATAACGTCTATCTAACCGGCTTTACACTATCTACTGCAGGTATTGCAGCGGCAGGTTTATTCAATACTTCTAAAGGAAATATAGAAGGGTTTATTGTTAAATTCAATCCATCTGGCACAAGATTCTGGGGAAGCTATTATGGAGGCAGCAACGATGACTACCTCTTATCTAGCGTACCCGATGGATTTGGCAATGTTTACTACTCTGGTCAAACCCTCTCTAGTACTCAGATTTCATCCGGTGGTCACCAAAATACCTACGGAACCGCAGGAGATGCCTATCTGGTCAAGATGTCTGAAGATCCGATACCATATATAGAGATATTTAGCAACAAAGGCGATACTATTTGCCAAGGAGATTCCATTATTTTCACACGCAGCGATGTCAATGGCGGTAGCAATCCAAGGTATAGATGGTTTAGAAATAATGTAATGGTAGATACCACCATAAGCTACAAAGGAGGTGGATTCAATACAGGGGATAGCGTCAAATGTTTATTGATAAGCAATGCTCCTGGCTTATTGTATGATTCTGCATGGAGTTTAGCAGTGCGATTCTTTGTGCACCCTAAAAAATTCACAACACTCAATATTCAAATCTGTAAACCTCAGACCTATTTTTTCAAAAGTCAAAATAGAAATACGACAGGTACATATCGCGACACATTGTCCAGCAGTAAAGGCTGCGATAGTATCATAACGCTCAATCTCACCATGAAAGATACGAGCTCGTTCTTCTTCTTCGATACAATCTGTTCTAATCAATCATACTTTTTCAATGGGGCGCCCCGGACCACTTCAGGTATCTATAGAGACACCTTGGTCAATTCAAATGTTTGTGATAGTTTTCTGTATCTGAATTTATTTGTCAAGACTACTACGAGCAAAACAATCGATACAAGCATTTGTTCCAAAAACCCCTATTTCTTCAATGGATTCTTTAGATCTACATCTGGTACATATTTAGATACACTGACAAATTCAAAAGGCTGTGATAGCTTCATTACCCTCAATCTTACTATAAAATCGAATAGCTCAAAAACAATTGACACGGCCATATGCAATGGCAAGGCCTATTGGTTTAAGGGGCAAAACCGAACAACAACTGGAACCTATAGAGACACCTTAGTCAATAGCATAGGTTGTGATAGTTTTGTGATTTTAAATTTGACCATAAAAGCTTTATCCTTTACAAACCTCAATGCTAGCATTTGTGATAATCAAAGCTATATGTTTAAATCAATTCCGCGCACTACTGCCGGCATATATAGAGACACACTCACGAATGCAGCAGGCTGCGATAGTATCATTACCTTAACCCTCACGGTCAATGCTAGATCATATAAAACTATTTTTGATACCATCTGTTCGAATAAGACTTATTTCTTTGACGGGAATAATTTAAATACATCTGGCATATACTACGACACATTGCTCAATAGTAAAAATTGCGATAGTATAATTACCTTAAACTTATTTGTAAAAAGCATTTCCAATCAAACAATCAATCAAACGATATGCTCTAATACTAGTTATTTTTTCAATGGCTTGCCTCGGACTGCTGCTGGCACCTATTTGGATACTCTAATAAATAGTAAAGGCTGTGATAGCTTTTTAACTTTAAATCTATCCGTTAATTCTACAAGCACCAATTTATTGAACAGGGAGATTTGCCTTGGAGACTCACTTCTATTTAATGGGGTATATAGAAAAACGACTGGCTTTTATAGAGATACACTTGTCAATTCCAATAACTGTGACAGTTTTCTAAACTTGAGTTTAGTCGTTAGAAACCCATCATTTTATAATTTTAGTGAATCGCGTTGCAGTAATAATCCCTACTTCTTTAATGGCAAATTTCTTGCTGCGAGTGGAATTTTCAGAGATACTCTTCTGAATCAGTTTGGCTGCGACAGCTTTATTACACTCAATTATATATCAAGAGATACCAATAGCTTTAGTTTTTCAGTCTCTATATGTCAAGGAGATAATTATATTTTCGATGGTTTGCCAAGATCTGTTGGTGGCGTGTATAAATTAACAACATTGAATTCGGCTGGTTGCGACAGTTTTGTCACTTTAAACTTAACGGTTCATCCTACATATATAAAAACCATCGACACTAGTATATGCAATGGTAATTCCGTATTTTTTAAAGGCAATTTTTTAACGAGTCCAGGAATATATGCTGACACCTTTAAAACAATTAAAAATTGTGATAGTATTATTATCCTTAGACTTAAGAATTTTCCTCCATCCTCTAATACGATCTATAGAAAATTCTGTGCGAATAGTGGAGTATGGTTTAATGGAGTCTATCGAACACAGAATGGTACCTATAACGACACCTTGGTAAATTCTAAAGGTTGTGATAGCTTTTTAACTATGGTATTATTTATTGATACAGTGCATCAAACGATTTTAAATCGCTCGATATGCGCCTATGACAGCTTCAATTTCAATGGTAAATTTCTAAAAACAGCAGGTATTTATATCGATACGTTAAAAAATAATGGGGGTTGCGATAGTGCTGTCACACTAAATTTAATAGTCAATGCACCGAAACCAATCACCCTATCTAAGTACAATTCTTTTGTATTAATATCTGAAATAGGATTTCGAACCTATTTTTGGTATTTAGATAAAGTTTTATTGCCCAAAGAAAAAAGGCATTATTTAGAAGTGAGATCTACGGGAAATTATTTGGTAGTAGGTATAGACAGCAATTACTGTTCTTCAAAATCAAGTGAATTTTACATGGAAAGCAGCAGTATTGTCGATTTGGAAAATGAGTCCATTCTCGTTTACCCTGTACCTATCAAGGACAAAACTTATATTCAGTTCCCTGCCACCAATAAAATTTTAAATGCTACTATATCCATCTATAAGATTGATGGATCTAGTGTATATTCTAAAACACATTCTACTCAGGCAAATCTTTTGGAATTAGACCTAAACTTTCTCTCCAATGGTAATTATATTTTATTGATAGTCAATAACGAAACCACGTACAGAAAAACCATTACAATTTCCAGATAGGAAGATAAATGGATTGTATTAATTTATATACACTGTTGGTTTAAGAACATATTTTTTAAACAACTTTTCGTTTGAAATGTATATTTGCAGTTATAAATCAGCAATACTATTTTTTATATTCAGTGAAATAAATGCATTATTGCTTAAAAAAAACAACATGAAGAAAACGATTATAATTACCATTATTGCTATCATAGGCAATACCATTTGCGCTCAAGATAGTAAGGACGCAACGATTACTGCCCTCAGAAATGAAGTCAAAAGTTTAATAAGAGTCAATGAGGAATTGAGAGAGGAGATCAATCGATTAAAATCATCAATGGCTGATAGAGAAGAAGCTGCGGCCAGGACATCTTCAAATAAATCAGCATCTCAAGGAGAGGAATATAGAATTCAACTAGGTATACAAAATAGTGCTATTGGCTCACTGGCTAGTCCAAAAGTAGTGGCTGGTACGATGGTCAATGGCAAAATGATATATGATATTGGAGGGTTTGTAAATCCCAATGATGCTTTCAGTTTATCTCAAGAATTGAGAAAATTGAACTTGGCTGGCTCCTTTGTCACTAGATATATAAACGGAGTGAGAGACTATAGTTATAGATATGACCCAAGTCAACCACAACCAAGCTACAATCCACCAGCCTATTCAAAACCAGCTGCATCCTATAGTTCAGAATCTGGGTCATTAAATATAGAAAATAAGAAGAGTAAAGTAATGGTTATTGAGGAGTAACATGTATAATATAAAATTTGGAGAGCATACATTGCGAATTATAAGTGATGTATGCTCTTTTTCTTTTGAGGAAATAGGCAAGAATAAAGCGGTAATATACAATTACACTAAACCAAAAAAAATAGGTGAAATTTTACGGGATATTACAGGCTCCCCAATAAAAAATCATATTATTTTTCATTCAGATACAGATTTAGTCTTCTCCGAAGTAGTTAAAAAATTTACCCAGATTCAGGCTGGTGGAGGACTGGTAGTAAATGAAAAAAAACAGATTTTTTTTATTTTTAGAAATGGAAAATGGGATTTACCCAAAGGGAAGGTAGAAGCAAATGAAACTTCAGAATTAGGCGCCATACGTGAGGTAGAAGAGGAGTGTGGAATCAAAATATCCAGGTTAGATCAATTATTGGACATTACCTATCATACTTATATGCTGGACAATAAAAATATTTTAAAATCCAATTATTGGTATATCATGTATGCTGACTCTTCTCAAAATTTAATACCTCAAGCAGAAGAAAATATAGAAAAAGTGGAATGGATTGATAGGGATAAAGTGGAATCTCTACTAGCCAAAAGCTATGAATCTATCGCTGACTTAATGCATAAGTATTTAAAATCAAGCCAATAGATTTATCCCCGGGTCAAGATGGAGGATATCCCAATTAAAAATCCTTGTTTTTACTAGACTTTTTTTCTGCGGTAACAAATCCAGAGGACCATAAAAATGGCAAGAGTGAAGGCAATAACGGCAAAGAACCAAATTGAGGTTAAGCCTTGAGATTCATTTAATTTACCTTTGATTTTTTCGTTACTAGGATCTAAATTTAAAGCTGTTTTCAAATCCTCTGCCGCCTTAGCTTTATCTCCAAGTTGCGCTCTTACTTCCGCTCTATTGGCATAAAATTTTGGGTTTTTATCTTCCAATAGAATCGCAGTGCTGTATAACTCTTCTGCATGATCTAAACTTCCACGTAGAAACTGATTATTCGCCCAATTCGCAAAAAAATCAGAGCGCTTTGAGTTCAATCTTATTGCATTTTTAAAACAAAATTCAGCAGAATCATAATACTGCATATTGGTAAAGCACAATCCTAACATATGCCAGCTGCTTGCATCCTCTTCTTTTAAGGCCAAGACATTCTTAAACATAATGGAAGCCTTTTTATAGGACTTCATATCAAATTCTATCTTAGCTCTATAATACTTGCACTCGTCATTCTTTGGATTTAATAAAATACAGCTATCCAATTTTTCTTTAGCATGAATTAAATTGAGTTCCTTGTATGATTGGCTTCCTAGATACATGAGTGTATCAGAATAGCTCAGTTTAAACTCAGCTTTTGACATGACAGCACACAGCAAAAATGTAAATATAAAAAACGCTTTTAGTTTCATAAATTTTTATTAAGATTCAATATCCAGCGGATCCTCATTGGTATCTGCTCGACGTAAAATATTTTCTGGTAAAGACTTTTTGGCTTTGGCTCCCATTTTCTTTAATTTTTCGATACTGGTTACCAGATTGCCATTCCCATCGAAAAGTTTATTCATCGCATCCGAGTACTCTGATTTTGATTCATCTATTCGCTTTCCAATTTTAATTAAATCTTCCATGAAATTAACAAACTTATCATAAAGAGCACCCGCTTGACGAGCTATTTCTATAGCATTATCTTGTTGCTTTTGATTGGTCCACATAGTATCTATGGTTCTCAAGGTAGCAAGAAGGGTGGAAGGAGTCACTATGACAATATTTTTCTCAAAAGCTTTATTATATAAATTGGCATCTGTATTAATAGCAATTGAAAACGCGGTTTCGATTGGTATAAACATCAGAACAAAATCGGGAGATTCTATATGATACAGATCATGATAATTCTTCTCACCTAATTGTTCGATATGCCTCTTTATGGATTGAAGATGCGAGCTGAGAGCCTCCGCTCTTAGGTTGTCATCAATTTCATTGACATAGCGCTCATAGCTGACAAGTGATACTTTGGAATCGACAATCATCTTCTTACCATCCGGCAGATTGATGACGACATCTGGAAAAACTTTGGCTCCATCCGCAGTATCGAAACTCTTTTGAACGAAATACTCGCGATCTTTTTCAAGCCCCGATTTTTCCAATACTTTTTCGAGTATCATTTCTCCCCAATTGCCTTGCATTTTGCTATCCCCTTTAAGGGCTTTAGTTAGATTGAGTGTCTCCTTACTCATCTGTTCATGCACCTCGCGAAGATTTCGTATTTGTTGGTGCAAGGCTGCGTTGAATCCGATACTCTCTTTATGGGTATCTTCCACTTTCTTTTCGAAAAGTTGGATTTTTTCCTGCAGAGGAGATAAAATTGTTTTGAGATTTTCTTTGTTCTGCTCGGTAAACTTATTCGTCTTTTCTTCTAAAATTTTATTGGCTAATAGTTCAAAATCTTTTGTAAACTGCTCTTGCAATCTTTCAATTTCGCCCTTCTGTTCCCCTAATTTAGACAGTAATGTTTGACTTTCATTCTCCTGGCGAGCCAATGCGATGGATACTTGTTCCTTTTCATTTCTAACTCCACTCAAACTATCTCTTGTTTGTTCGAGCTCTCTTTTTAGATATTCTAACTCTGAATTTACA
>CAYXKX010000012.1:45190-52859 GCA_964465185.1 uncultured Chitinophagaceae bacterium | reverse complement strand
AGATATTAAACGGATACATGTTGGGCAGAAAAGATTTTATGGGTTAACCTAAGCTATCAGGAGACTCAGCTATAAGGTACTTTTATGCCAACACAATTAAACTTACCTTACTCTGCCCACTTCACCCTTCACCCTCTTATACGAATACTCCACTAAAAAATAGCTATTATAATTCTTAGGAATTTCGGTACGGTTCTCCAGAGACCGAAAAATTTCTATAAATTTTTCATCCATACCCAGATAGCCGTAATTAGTTTTTAAGGTATGGGCTGTAGTTTTGATTAGGTCTAAATTTTCATCGAAGAACGCCTTTCGCAGCTTTTCATTTTCTACAGGGGTTTGCTTTAGAAATTCATCTAATAAGTCTTGAATGAAGGCTTCATTGCCGCCAGAGAGTTCTTTTAGATATTCGTGATTTATGAGGGTAGAATAACGGATTCTGCTATACATAGACAATAAATAGAACAACGCTACTTTGTCTATAGGCTTGGCAATATGGGCTTGCATACCTGCGGCATAGCAGTCGAGCATGTCTTGCTTGCGCGTATGCGCTGTCATGCCCATGATGGGCGTTTGCAGTCCTAGTTCATTTCTGATATGTTGTGCACAAGTAAAGCCATCCATGCCAGGCATTTGAATATCGAGCAGTATGATATCGAACACTTGATTTTTCAGAATGTCCAAGGCTTCAATAGCAGACACTGTATAAGAAACCTTAAGCTTTAATGGCTCCAACCAATTTTGAATCAGTTTTGTATTTAAGCTATTATCCTCTATGACGAGTATATTTGTTCCTTCAACAATCTCATCTTCGATAGAAGCGAAAGTTGGCTCTAACAGATTCGTCTTTTCAATTTGAATAGGAATGGTAACCAAGAATTTGCTTCCCTGACCTATGCTAGAATCTACTTCTATTTTCCCTTTCATTATATCGACTAATTGTTTGACAATAGCCAAACCAAGTCCTGTGCCGCCATAGTTTCTTGTGATATTATTATCTGCCTGTTCGAACCGATCAAAAATGCTTGTCAGTTTTGACTTTTCTATTCCTATACCTGTATCCGAAACGATGATTTGAACTTGGGCTTCTGTTTCTTCCTCCTTCAATATCAGTTCTAAACTTATCTTTCCCTTTGAAGTAAATTTATGTGCATTGGACAACAAGTTCGATACGATTTGTATCAGTTTAATTTGGTCTCCTATCACTGTCATCTCATCTTGGACATTGCTTTGCACTTCAAATTGCAGCCCATTGTCCTCTATCATTTTTCGATAAGAACTATCTAGAATATGGCAAACTTGTTTCAGTTGAAAGGGTTTAGAATCTAGTTCTAATTTGCCCTCTTCCATTTTCGCTACGTCTAAAACTTGATTGACAATCATCATCAATTGTCCTCCCGCATTTTTAAGTGTTTGCACCATTTCACTCAGTCTGACAGTGAGTTTCTCCTTTTCCATAAGCGAAGAAAAACCGAGGATAACATTGAGCGGAGTGCGAATCTCATGACTCATATTGGCTATAAAGTCATCTTTAATTTTATTGAGTTTGATCTCTTTGGTCTTGGCGATTTCGAGCTCTTCGATGAGGTTTTGTTGTTTCCTGATTTTATTAAATATATAAACCAAGGCGACAGCAAACAAAACCGTAGATATGAGTAAAAAATATAAACTCAAGCTTTGCGTTCGGTTCTCTACTTTTTTTATCCAATCCGATTTCTCGATGACTTTTTCTTCATTGACAGCTTCTAATGCATCGAGTTTTTCATTGATTAAATCGTTCCATTCTGCACTTTGTCGAATCTCCGAATGGAGTTCATTGGAAAATTTTCCATTGGTTTTGTATTCATCTATAATGCGTTGTCCTAGATTTAATTTCAATTTTACCTGACGAGCAAAATCTTGATAAACCTCATCCTGTCTATGATGGTAGAACATGGTGTTGAGATAGTTCGAAGAGAGATTTAATATTTTCAATTCCCTTTCGACCTTTTCTACTGAACTAGCCTGAATAGAAACTAAAGCTTCATTCATAGAATTATCTAATAAAATGAGGTGGGTTTGAAAAAACTGAATATTGCTGGACAGCTCTAACTCCTCTATGAGTTCATCATTGTTTTTGATCAGTGATTGAGTCGATGTATAAGACTTGTAATTGAAGAAAAGTAGAATCCCAAAGGCTCCTAAGAAAATGAAGAAAACAAGGAAATTGGATGTCTTTTTGAACATACTTATCGGGTAAAGCTTAACTCAACAATCGGATACAAGTTTTTTAACCACATAGATACATAGGTTTTCTTTAAAAGTAGTTTTTCATAGGTGTTGAAACACTTTAACATAGCCTGCATCTATTGTTTTAGTGCTTTAGCACTCTATATATTCTTAACTCAAAATTTGTCTCTATCATACTATGTACCTATGTGGTTAAATAAAATAAGCCTTCAAATTAATTCAACCTTCTCTACTCTATAGTATTTTCATTTTTTCTAAAACTATTTTTCGATAAGAATCGGCTATAGGCAAGGTTTGATTTCCTATGAGAATAGCGTTTTCTTTCACTTTTTCGATATCCTTCAAGGCTACAATATAGGAGCGATGTACACGCACAAAATGATGGGGGTCTAGTTTCATTTCAATATTTTTCATCGTGATGCGCATAGCGTAGTTCTTATCTTTCGTGTGTATCTTGACATAGTCTCCCAGCGCTTCAAAAAATAAAACCTCTGACAAGTGAATTTTTATGAGGGCACCTTTGTCCTTCAAATAGAAAAATTCTTCTTGACCATTTTGAGAAGAAGATCGGAGTTGAACGGTCTCTTTCAGTTTGTTTATAGCCAGGGTTAATCGTTCAAAACTGACGGGCTTGACCACATAGTCCACTACATTGGTTTCGAAGGCATCGATAGCATACTCCGTCTTTCCTGTGGTAAAAATAATCCATATTTTTTTTGCTGATGAATGTTTGGCGAGCTCTAGTCCATTCATCTCTGGCATTTCTATATCGAGAAGAATGAAGTCAATAGATTCTTTATTCATGAGATCCATCGCTTGACTAGCGCTTTCACACTCGCCTACAAATTCTATATCAGGAATCCCTGAGGCGATATGCTTGACGGCCATACGAGCTAATTTATTATCATCGACAATGATATACTTCACTAGATGTTACTTTTTTGTTTATGTAAATATAATACCAAACTGATTTACAACCTATACCAATAGTTGTAAATCAAATTTTGGTAAATACCGAGTTTTAAAACAAATAGTCCAATCAAACGAAGTGCTGTTGGGCTATATTGTTTTTACTTCGGTATAATAAGAAGAGGCTGTTCAAAATGAATTAAACAGCCTCAACTAAAAACTAAATCTCCAAAAATGAAATATTACTTTCTTCTTTTCTTTTTACCATGTTTATCTTTTACGGTAACCGCCATGACGAACTTGCCATCCTCATCAAATAAGAGACCAAGATAGGTTCCATCTGGCAATTCAATGATAACTTTAAAACCGCGATGACAATCTTTGAAGACCTTTTTAATATCTACTCTAGCATAGTTGCTATCGATATAGCGAATGATAGCTATGGGCAATCTAGACTTCTCAATATGAAAATGCTTGTTTCTATGACATTTTTTTAGTACCTTTATAAAGCGACCTTGAGGGCCAAACAATAAAACGAAGTCTTCCCCATCTGCTCTTTCAATCTTCACATAATGAAATCCGGCAGAATCTACTCCTGCTTTGACAATAGTAGCAGCTGGAAAATTTGTAGCTATGTAGTTCTTGATGCTATCATTTAGACTAGCTATATCCACCTCTGTGATATCCCGAAAATGTTTACGAATACCTGTAGGGCTCGTAGTGTCATCATCAGAACTCATTTTTAAGAAACTGGTTACATCTTCGACTGCTTCGCTCGAATCCTGGGCATCTTCCTTTTGACAAGAAATGATGGTAAAAGCAAATAAAATTGCTAGTAATAAGCTGTTTTTAATTTTTGATCTGTTCATAACGTTAAAATTTAAATGGTTCGAAAATCTAACGCAAAGTTAAATCAGCAAGTATATAAACAAAGTGCTTATGCGATGAACAGGGAATTATTTGCGACGAATAAGGAATAATCTATTTTTTTCTCCATTCCCATGGGGCAATTGGGTTTATATCTTTCCATAATCCCAGTTTATTTTTACGCGCCGTGATTTCTAAATCAGCATACTCTAAACTCTTAGAATATTTTTTAAAATGCCAGGCCAGTCCGTTTTTTATCAATTCTTTATTGAGACATTTATCTAATAAATATATCTCAGCTATCCAGCGTCCATTTCTATCCTTGGTTCCCTTCCATAGAACTTTGACCATTTTGCCAAAACAAAAATTAGAACCAAACTGCTTAGCGACTTGACCATAGGCTTGTTTCTTTTCAGGACAATCCACGTGTTCTAGACGAATCGTGATTTGAGTTTTATCAATTAGTACTACATAAGTATCTCCATCTTTGACACCAACTACTTTAGCAGAAACCGTATCAATAGCATCGCTATGCTTAAATGAAAACAATGATACCAAAAGTAGAATGAATTTCATTAAATCCATGTTTAATAAATCACTCTACCACAGACACCTAATGGCAATTTCTTATCCTGACCGTAAGGGATAAATTGTTCCATACAGTGTGAAGCATCCGACCAAAGATTCGCTTCCTTCAATATACTCTCCAAAAGCATAGGTGTAATATTTAAAGAATAGAGATTGATGATGAGGAAAGAATTTTTCTCTTCTAGGACTTGCTTACACAAATTCAATAAATGAAACAACTCCTTTTCTAAAACCCATTTCTCTCCATTAGGACCACGACCATAGGCAGGTGGATCTAATAGAATAGCTGTATATTTTTTCCCTCGCGTGATTTCTCGCTTGAGATATTTAATCGCGTCTTCTACTACCCAAGAAATATTTGCATCTATTTTGGAGAGTTCTCGGTTTTCATTTGCCCAGTTTACCACTTGCTTTACTGCATCTATATGAGAAACTTTCAGCCCTGCTATACTGCCTACAAGGCTGGCTACCCCTGTATAGGCAAATAAATTGAGCATATTCCCTGTAAGTTTACGCGTGATAGTATCCTTATAGATAAACTGCCAATTATCATATTGTTCAGGAAAAATTCCCACATGCTTAAAAGCGGTAAGTGCTAACTTAACTTTGATTTCTTTATCTCGAAAACTATCGCAATCTATCACCCAATTATTGGGCATGTTTGCGTTTAGAATCCAGTTTCCGCTATCTTCCTTATTGGAAATGACATCCGATTTTTTCCGTTCATAAAAGGCATCTACTTCAGTTCTCCATACATCCAGTGGCTTCTGTAAAGCCCATAGTGCTTGCGGTTCAGGTCGTGCTAAAGTATAAGATCCGAATCGTTCTATTTTGTAAAAATCGCCGCAGTCGAGGAGTTGGTAGTCCATTATAAATGTATCAGGTATTTAGTACAATGTATTATGTATGACTTTAACGCAATACTTTGTACATAATACTTTGTACTGCGAAGCTATTTAAAACTCCAATCAAATTTATCTAGACCTTCAATGCATAAACCGAGTAAATCAATACTCAATTGAATATCTTCTTTATGGCAAGTCTCGATAGTTTGGTGGATATGACGTGTAGGGATAGAAACGGCTCCGCAGATAGCGCCATTTTTCGCCATTCGCTGAATAGCACCTGTATCCGTGCCACCAGCAGTCAATATTTCCATTTGATGCTTGATTTTATTTTTTGAAGCTATACCTTTCATATATTCCACCATACGATAATCACAGATGACAGAGCCATCCATGATCTTAATAGCAGTTCCATCTCCCAGTTTTGTTATTTTATCAAAATCTCTGTTTCCTGGGACATCATAGGCTATTGTTGTATCTAAACAAATACCAAAATCAGGATCTAAATAATGAGCTGCTGTTGTAGCTCCTCTTAATCCTACTTCTTCTTGCACAGTGAATACACCATAAAAGTCATAAGGCAGTTTCTTGCCTTTCAATTTTCGCAAAGTTTCTATCAAGATAAAAACAGCTACTCGGTTATCTAATGATTTACAATTGACACAATCTCCCATCTCTACTAGAGCGCGTTCCCTTGTAATAGAATCACCAACTGCGATATGTTTAATCACTTCATCTTTCTTCAAACCTAGGTCGATAAAATAATCTTGAAGCTGCGGAGTCTTACCTCGTTCTTCTGCTGTCATCACGTGAATAGGTTTAGAACCCATGACACCTAAAAGTGTTTTATTTTTTCCGTGTATCAAAACTCTTTGTGAAGTCAAAGTCTTAGGGTCAAATCCACCTAAAGTATGAAAGCGGACAAAACCATCATTGTCGATATGAGTCACAATAAAACCTATCTCATCCATGTGCGCAGGCACCATGACCTTTTTGCTACTGTCTTTTCCCTTTTGAATAGCTAGTATATTTCCTAATGAATCTACCGTGACTTCATCGGCCAATCCTTTGATTGATTTCAGTATCAATTCTCTAACAGGTTGTTCAAAACCAGGAGCCCCTGGTCGCTCGCATATATCTGCTAACAATTGAATATTCAATTTTTCTTTTGTACTTGTTGTCTTTTTTGCTGTTGTTTTTGCCATTGTTTAAATTTGTAAGGTTTGGGTTGCCACTAATTCACGAATTATTTATTTTTTTACCGCAGAGGCGCCGAGGACGCAAAGCTTGGTCACTTTAATTTTCATCATCATATCTGCACATTGACTAATTTTCAAATTCCTATCTCAATCTGCTCGATTCTTCGACTAGTTTTATGTCTTTTCTCGTGAAATAATTAGCTAATATATTGAATATTATAGAACCAATCAAAATTATTAATGGGACTGAAATCTCTCTAGATGGTGCAGAATTGTTTTCCCATAAATTAAGTGCTAGAAGCCCCAATATAGCAAGCATTGCTAAATATGAAAAAACTAGTTGTCTTCGTCTATGACTGAAAAGAAAGATGGCTAGTAAATTAAAAATACAAGCCGCACCTGCTAAAAGATATACATACAAAATAAAATCAATAGTAGAGCCAGAAGTAAACACAAAAATGGCTATCAGTATGATGGATATTAACCAGAATAGGGATTGAATGCGCTGAATCATCTGTTCATTTTTAAAACATACTAAATATTCAAAATTAAGAATTCAAAATTTAAAATTAAAGCGCTGGCAACAGTTTCGAAACACATTCCCCAAAACCAATTTTCACTCCGTCTTTTTCTCCGAATCCTCTTAGAATGCAGGTATCATTATCATTCATAAACACACGTGTGGTGCCATCTTTCATTGGGATAGGCTCCGTGCCTTTCCATGCCAGCTCCAACATAGATCCAAACTCATGCTTCTCAGGACCCGAAATAGTTCCCGAAGCCAACATATCACCTACATTCATATTGCAACCATTTACTGTATGATGAGCAAGCTGTTGCTCCATTGTCCAATACATAAACTTATAGTTAGAATGAGAAACAATTGTTTCTTGAGCATTCTCTGCATGTTCTAACTTTACACACTCAACCTAATACAGATGGCAAACGGATTCGAGGCCACGCCTTATCCGACAAAGCACAGCAAAAAAGAAAACAAAAAGAAGATGTAAACATCATTTGAACGTGCACTTT
>CAYXKX010000012.1:33579-45180 GCA_964465185.1 uncultured Chitinophagaceae bacterium | reverse complement strand
GCGCTAATTGTTGACACATATTCCAATACATATATTTAAAGTTGGATTTTGATACAATAGTTTCCTCTCCATTTTCAGGAGTCAAACTCACTTCCAATTTTATATCATAATTCTTTTTGCCATCAAATTCAAGATAAGGCAAAACTTTAGGATCTTGCTTTTCACCTTCTACTCTGAATGCATCCAAAGCCTCTATAGTGACTATCCACGGCGAAATAACAGAACAAAAGTTTTTAGCTAAAAATGGTCCTAATGGAACATACTCCCACTGCTGAATATCTCGTGCGGACAAATCATTGAACAATACCAAACCGAAAATATGATCTTCTGCCTGCTTTGTAGAAATCGACTGACCGAGTTGTGTTTCCTTTCCGATAACAAATGCTACTTCCAATTCAAAATCCATTCGCTTGGAAGGCCCGTAAACTGGTGGCTCCGTTTCCACAGGTTTGGTCTGTCCTTTTGGTCTATGATAGCTAGCTCCTGTGACCACGATCGAAGACGCTCTGCCGTGATAACCTACCGGTAAGTGCAACCAGTTTGGCAATAAGGCATTCGCCGGATCACGGAACATCTTGCCAACATTCGTTGCATGATCTCGCGACGAGTAAAAATCGGTATAGTCACCCACTTGCACTGGCATATGCATAGCCGCCTCAGACATAGTATCCATCAACTGAGCTAAATCTGCTCGAGTGGCAAACTCTTTATTATTTACATCTAATAAATCAGCTAAATCCAATCGCACTTTATTAGTGACCGTTTTGCCTAATGCAATGAAATCATTTAGACAGGAATTTTCTAAAACATTCATTGGAATATTCAAGACACCTGCTTTAACTAATGCCGCTAAATCTAGTATCTGAGAACCAATAGCGACTCCCACTCGTTTGGATTTAGAGGTTGTGCTATAAATTCCGAAAGGTAAATTTTGTAGGGGAAACTCGGAGCTATCTGCTCCACTGACCCAACTTCTTCTGCTAAAATCTATCATCTAATAATTTTAAATTTTCAATTCTTAATTTTTAATACCAAAAAAGGTACTCAATACAATTTTGCTTTTTTACGTTTGCCTTTTATTTTATACTCCTCTTTCTGATCTTCTTGGTAGGCAGGGCAGGTCTTCTTTTTACAAGAATAGTTACATAAGCATAAAACCAACATAATCAAGAAAAGAAAAAAATACTTCATATATATTATTTAATTTGATAACCGCAGAGGCGCAGAGAACGCGAAGATTAATCATCATCTTATCATCTCACCATCACATCAATCCAAACTCACTCAAAACCTGAGGAATCCATTGGTCAATTCTAGCATCCGTTAAATCATCCTGATTATCTATATCAAGGCACAAACCGACTAAAACACCATCTCTTTCTGCCTTACAAGCATCGTACTCATAACCGTCTGTAGGCCATTTGCCACAAATGGTAGCGCCATTTTTCAACGCTATATCATGAAATACACCTAATGCATCACAAAAATAAAATGAATAACCGTATTGATCGCCTAGTCCAAAAAACGCTACCTTCTTATTCTTAAAATCTATATCCTCAAATTTTGGCAAAAAGGTTTCCCAATCTCCTTGCAATTCACCATCATACCAAGTTGGCATGCCAATAATAATATATTGATAGGGTGCAAAAGAATCTGCCTCTTTTTTATAAATTTCAATGACATCAACCGTATCTGGACCTAATTTTCCATCTATTCTCTCCTTTATTTTATTCGAGACTGTTTCGGTATTCCCTGTATCTGTTCCGTAGAACAATCCTATTTTTACTTGACTCATACGTCGGCAAAATTATTCATTTCTCACCTTATACTTAGAAAAATTCTCTTTAGTCAAAGCAACAGCTCTTATGATCATTGGGTCAATTTCCTGTAAAACCTTATAAAAGGCTTGGGAATTATACAAATAGCGAGCAATATTGGCTTTAAGAACTACTTGAAAAAGTTTTTCAGACTTCTGAAAACTTGAATCTTCTCTCAGAATATCCTCCTTTACACCTTTTTCTAATAGTCCGTTCATCGTTTCCTTATCTACGCGAAATGTCTTCACAAAATAATCCTCATTCGGATAGGTGCTGAGAAGTTTGACTTTATTAGCAGTGACATAATCCTGGGCATAGTTGAATAGCACCCCTTTTCGCAAAAATTTGAAATAGTAATCTGTATTCATTGTCGTATCCATAGGCACGAAAACATCAGGCGTGACACCTCCGCTTCCAAATACTTTTCTGCCTGTGGAGGTATACTTAATTTCTGAAGCAGGTATGATGACAATGGTATCTTTACCATCCTTCTTGATTTTCATTTTTCCCTCTTGGAGATGCGCCATATCTTCATTGGTAAGCTCTCCCGAATTCATCCTGCTATATATATCCGATCGATATTCTTTCCTATCAGAAGAAAAAGGCTTTTGAATACATCTGCCAGAAGGAGTAAAATATTTAGCGGTAGTGAGTCGAATCTGTGAGTTGTCGTTTAGCGTAAATGGACGCTGTACTAGACCCTTGCCAAAAGTTCTTCGACCGACGATTAACCCTCTATCCCAGTCCTGTATGGCCCCTGAGACAATCTCACTGGCACTTGCAGAACTTTCATTGACTAAAACAATAAGTTTACCTTCTTTGAAATTACCTCCATTATCTGTTTTGTATTCTGTCTTAGGACTTTTTTCCCCTTCAGTGTATACCACGAGTCTATCTGCCTCCAGAAATTCATTACTCAACGCAACGGATGCATTCAACAAGCCACCACCATTATTTTGCAAATCGAGAATGAGAGACTTCATACCCTGTGCTTTTAGCTTCTTCATAGCTGTATCAATCTCATAAGGGGTCGTATGAGCGAATTTATTTAGTTTGATATAACCTATGGAATTATCAATCATGAATGAGGCATCCACACTATGCAATGGTATTATATCTCGTGTAATTGTAAAATTAATAACATCCTTGCTCCTGAGCAGTGTTACCTTGACTTTTGTTCCTTTTTTACCGCGCAATCTACTCACATAATCCTCCGCCTTCATGCTAGATTTGCCAGCCCAGAGCGTGTCATTGATCATCAGCATTTTGTCACCTGGCATCAATCCGATTTTTTCACTTGGACCTCCAGCAATAACTTCGCCAATATTCAGTGTATCTCGTATGATATTATATGAAATACCGATTCCTTCAAAACTTCCTTGAAGTCTATCATTCTCACTGGAGGCTTCTTTAGGAGGCAGATAAGCAGAATGGGGATCCAGTGTCTCTAGTGATTTTAAAATGGAAGTCTCCACAATTTTGTTGAAATCCACTGAGTCTACATAAAAGCTGTAAAGCAAGGAATAATACTGTTTGAATTTTTCAAAAGACTTTTCGGCCTTATCTTGTGCACTGGCATTCGCAGAGATCAGGATGAGAAAAAACATCAACTTCTTCATATTAAAATTTAACTATTTCTATTTAGGCTTAAATCAAATTACCAAACAATTATAGCCAAAAAAGGATGAAGAGGAAATTAAAATATATTAAAGGCAGGTTTTGACAATTATAAGCTAGCTCTATGTTGGATGTCAGTTTTAGAAGGATATCTTACTCAGGTGCTGGTATTTTTTTCACATCTTTTAATGGGGCTGGTCGGATGGGTTGATTGGTTTCTTCATCCGACAGTTTCACATAGTCTACCCACACCCACTTATCCTTTTTCCATTGAAGCCCCTCATAGGTGCCATCCGGAACTTTAATAAACCCAATATCCGTTGTCTTGCCATCCAAAGGGGGAGTATGATCATAGATGATTAAATCTTTTACCTTATCATATTTTATAGAAACATTCGAATTTTTTCGATACTCCAGCACATATCGATAGTAGATTTTGGTTTTTATAATTGGAGGTTCAGGTCGAGTAGGAGCATCACCAAATTTCAAAGGCTTTGGTGGATTAATCTGTCGTATTGTTTTTTCAAATAAAGGTAGTCCAAATTTAGCAATGGAGTCTTTTTCAATTTGCATAGCTTCAATGTATTTCTTATCCGACAAGACGTCATTTTGATCAAATCCGAATAAAAAATAAACTGGCTTATCATTTATTTTTTTGGTAATAATTCGATAATAAACCGCTCCTAACCAATTATTATTCGTAATGGCGTACTGCGGCGTGACAGGAAAGGTATCGGAAAAATCTCTGAGTGGAATTAGTTTGATTTTTTTGCGATTGATTTGAATCGCCCCATAATGTCTAAACGTGTAATTCTTTAACACAACCTGAAACGTGAAGATACGAAAACTACTATCTTGCGGCATAACGGTAGCCAAGTATGGTAGACTATCGAAGCGGTACTGAAAGGAGTTTTCAACTTTTAAGGCCTCCACCAATAGTTTTATAAAATCTCTTGTACCTTTTAATCTCGCTTCTTGACTAGTATCTGCCAGAAATTGTGCTCCCACACGCTGCATTTTCTTTTCTATAAGCATAATTTCTCCGCGCTGCGAAGGTGTTAATTTCACACTGCGCTGGGCATTAACTTGAGAGATTAAAAAGAAAACTACTATAAAACTAACTAAGCGCATATCGATAATATTATAACTTCAAAATCGATTTTTATTTTATAAAATCTAGGTAAAACTAGCTTCTTCCTCCGCATTACTTTCAAAAGATTTCCACCAAAATATTTATACCTTTGTCTATTAGAGTATAAAAATGGCTGCCCGTTTAAAACTTTCCTCTCCAATAGAGTCCATAGCAGGACTAGCCCCACCTAAATGTGAGCTTCTGAAGAAAAATTTTCAGATTTTCACTGTATATGATTTACTACATCATTTTCCATTTCGCTATATTGATAAATCTAAGGTTTATCAAGTCAGAGAGGTCGATGAATCACTACAATATATCCAACTATATGGCACCATTTCTAATTTTCAAATGATAGGAGATGGGCCGAAACGCAGACTCACCGCTAAACTAATAGATGCGAGTGGAGAAATAGAACTGGTGTGGTTTCAAGGTATTCAATACTATCAGAAAGGTATATTGCCAACAGATCACTATCTGCTCTTCGGTAAACCACAAAAATTTGGAAATAAATTCACCATAGCCCATCCTGAAATACGCAAAGCACTCCCAGCTGATATTGACCAATTGTCAGGGTTTCAACCTCTGTATCCCTCTACGGAAGCTATGAAAAAGAAAGGCCTCGATAGCCAGGGCATTTTCAAAATTATCAAACAGACTTATGCCGATTTAGAAGAAAATGAGATTTATGAATTTCTTCCTCAGGATATTTTAAAAATGAATCAGTTGATTTCTTTTCCTGAGGCCATCTATCAAATTCATTTCCCCAAATCCAATTCGCAAATACTCAATGCGACCCGGCGAATAAAGTTTGACGAATTTTTTCAAATTCAAATTCAATTGAAAAAACTGATGGCGCACAGGGTGACTGTACAGCATGGTTATTTATTCCCCAGAGTCGATAATTGTTTTGATCAATTCTATCATCATCACCTTCCGTTTCCGCTGACCAATGCACAGAAAAAAGTATTGAAAGAAATACGCCGCGATACCATGCAGGGAAGACAAATGAATCGATTGCTGCAAGGCGATGTAGGCAGTGGTAAGACCATTGTAGCTTTTATGACTATGCTCATGGCGGTCGATAATGGATTTCAAGCGAGCATCATGGCTCCTACGGAAATTTTAGCTCGTCAGCATTACGAGCATATTCATGCCTATGCAGAAAAAATTAATGTCAAGGTGGACATACTCACCGGCACGACCAAAGCGAAAGAAAAAAAACGAATTCTAGACGAACTAGAGCATGGAAAAATTGATATACTCATCGGAACACATGCCCTCATAGAGCCGACAGTTGTTTATAAAAATTTAGGCCTCGTCGTCATAGATGAGCAACATCGATTTGGTGTAGCCCAGCGGGCAGCTCTATGGAAAAAAAATGAGCTTCCTCCTCATATTTTAGTTATGACGGCTACGCCGATTCCGCGGACCTTAGCCATGACATTGTATGGGGATTTGGATTATTCTGTCATTGACGAGCTACCACCTGGTCGCAAACCGATAAGCACCAAACATTTTTTCTATACACATAGAGAGAAATGCTTTGAATTTATCCGAACAGAAATAGAAAAAGGTCGACAGGTGTATATCGTCTATCCTCTCATAGAAGAAAGTGCAAAGATTGATCTGAAAAATTTGCTTGACGGATTCGAAGACTTGAAAAAAGTATTTCCCGAACCGAAATTTTCTATGACCATGGTACATGGTAAAATGAAAAATGACGAGAAATCTGCCAACATGGAATTGTTTGTTTCGGGTCAAGTGCAAATCTTGGTTTCAACCACGGTCATAGAGGTTGGTGTCAATGTGCCGAATGCTTCGGTCATGCTCATAGAAAATGCAGATCGATTCGGCCTATCTCAGCTTCATCAATTGCGCGGACGCGTAGGGAGAGGGGCCGATCAATCCTATTGCCTTTTAATGACCGAATTTCAACTATCTCTTGAAGCGCGCAAGCGTATGCAAGTGATGGTAGAAAGTACAGATGGATTTTATATAGCCGAAGAAGATCTCAAACTGCGAGGCCCGGGGGATCTAGGTGGCACTAGACAGAGTGGTGATATTCAACTCAAACTAGCTAGTATATCCAAAGATGCAGACCTACTCCAGCTCGCCAATCAAGTAGCACAGCAAATCATAGATGAAGACCCCGAACTCCAGTCTGAAAAATACAAGCCCCTTAAACACTATATCCATAAAACGAATAAGGAAGTCAAGCAGTGGGGTAAGGTAAGTTAATAATTTACACAATTTTTAATAAAAATGTAACAAGGTCGTTTTCTAACTTGAGAACTAAGGACTAGTTTTGTACTTGAAAATTAACCGTAAAAATCTAGCTTATGAAAAAATTTACATTTATCATCTCACTATTTTGTCTGCATCAATTAAATGCTCAACCTTGCACACCATCGGCTTTATCGTCTATTGAAAATCAGTACATAAAAGCTGGCGTGGGGACTATGGGTGATTTTTATCCAGGAGTTATTGGAGGAGGCATAGAATACCCTAAACGAACTCCAGTAGAAATAGCTAACGGGGTAAGGGCTAAATCTCCTATATTTTCTGCCTCTATATGGCTTAGTTCAATAGATAATGGAAATGTAAAAATATCTGGCATTAGATATCGCAGTCCTGCAGGAAAGGCTCATTTTTTCCCAGGTCCAATACGACTTAAAGACGGCACTGTTCATGCTCAGAGCTGCACTCTATTTGATAAAATCTGGATAGTCAAAAAACAAGATATCCAAAGTCATATTCAACAATGGTCAACCAGTCCTAGTCCTCTGACTACAGTTCAATCTTCAATCAAAGATTGGCCTGCCAAAGGAAATAAACAATTCATCACAGTACCTATAGAAGATGATTTAGCGCCCTTTGTGGATGTCAATAAAAACGGCATCTACGATCCTGAATATGGAGACTATCCCAAAATTAAAGGAGATGAAGCTCACTTCGCAGTCATGAATGATGTATCTGCCAATCGCAGCGAAGCCATAGGTGTTGAATTACATATTCTAACCTATATCTATGATTCTCCTATTTTTAATGGTATTGGGACTTCTATTTTTCATAACTGTAAGATCATTAAAAAAACTGCTGGTAATGCGGATGAATTAATTATGTCTTTGTTTGTTGATTCTGATTTAGGCAATTTCAACGATGATTATGTAGGATGTGATACCTTGTCTAGCACGGGATATACGTATAATGCGGATGACTTTGATGAGAATACTTCAGTCCCTGGATACTTTAATAATCCACCTGTAGTTAGCACTAGCTTTGTCAATAGAAAAATGAACGCTTTTTCGTATTTTATTAATGGTCTAGGTGGCAGTTTAAACGACCCAACTACACCTGAACAAATGAGAAATATTATGGAAGGTAAAACAAATAATGGAGGTACTTTCACAGTTAGCAATGATGGGATAACGCCTGGATTCCCAAGTACTCGTTATTTATTCTACGGAAACCCAAGTGATAACAATGAATGGTCAATGCACTCAAGAGCTTTTCTTCCCAGAGATTTAAGATATCTCATGAGTTCTGAAAAATCTTTATTAGAGTTCAACAAACCGCAGAACCTAAACTTCATAACCTATATACACAGATTTAAACCATATCAATATCCCCCAAATTTTCGTGACTCTGTTTTGCCTGAATTGGATAAGGTAAAAAACTATACTGCAAGCCAAGAATGTAAAATCAATCTCATAGCTAAAATTACTCCGGACACCAATCGAATGAAAAAAGGCAAGGTGGAAATCACCAATATTTCTAATAGTCAGGGGACTTTGATTATTAAATGGTCATCCAATGAAACTACACAAACCATTTCCAACAAAGACTCCGGCAAATACCGTGTGGTGATTATCGATGCGAATAACTGCATGAAAGATAGTACCTTTTATATTCCTTTAATTCTGAAAGGGACAGGGGGAATAAACCAAGCACCCATAGACAACATAACTATATACCCCAATCCTATTGAAAATCATCTTACCATAAAAAACCCTAATCAACTAAAAATAGAGAATATCTATATCTATGATGTTTTAGGTAAATTAATTTATCAAACTACTATAAACTCTAGAAATGAAACTTCTGAACTCGGACTGAAAACCTTATCCAAGGGGAACTATCACATGTCCATTTCCACAGAACATGGGATGAAAAACTTCAAAATCACTAAGTAGAACCTAGCTACACAAAAAAACCCGTGCCAAGGCACGGGTTTTTTATTTATCAAATTTTGAACTATCTTATTTTATATCGACCATCTCTGTATCGAAAATCAAAGTAGATTTCGGTGGAATGACAGGCTGACGACCATCTACTCCATAAGCTAACCAATAAGGGATAATCAATTTGGCTTTAGCACCTTTATTTAATAACGCAATTCCCTCTTCCCAACCTGGAATAACCATACCCTGACCTAGTGGAAAGGTAATAGGCTCATTTCTGTCATAAGAAGCATCAAATTTCTTACCATCTGTAAAAGCGCCATTATAATGAACGCTTACGGTATTGCCCGCTTTAGCGCGGTCACCCGTTCCTTGCTTTTCAATGATATAAGCTAAACCAGAAGCAGTGAATGTAGCAGTAGGATATAACTTTTTCATTTCTTCTCTAAACTTAGGCTCATCTGTTTTTGCAGCATCCATATTTTTTCTTTGCATTTCTTTCATCATTTCTTCCATTTTAGCACGCTCTACTTTTTGTAATTCTTCCATTTTTGATTGGGCTTTTATCTTATAGCCTTCAAATGAAGCTTTATCGACTTTGAAAGCCAGTGCCTCAGCACCTACTCGTTCTATTTTCACTTTTTTCATCACATCATTTACTCTGATATTATTGACTACTTCCATACCTGAAATAACTCTTCCGAATACGGTATGTTTGCCATCCAACCAAGGAGTAGCTGCCACGGTAATAAAAAATTGTGAGCCATTTGTTCCAGGGCCAGCATTAGCCATAGATAATATACCAGGGGTACTATGTGACAAACTAGGATCGATTTCATCAGGGAAATTATATCCCGGACCGCTGGTGCCAGTGCCCGTTGGATCGCCTCCTTGAATCATAAAATCCTGTGGATCCCCGTTTCCTTTTGTGATTACTCTATGGAATTTGATACTGTCATAATATGGAGTGCCTAGCGGCTTAGCTGTATTCTCCATCTTACCCTCTGCCAAGCCTACGAAGTTGGCCACGGTCATGGGTGTTTTCTTGTGTTCTAAAAGGATAACGATATTCCCTTTATCTGTTTCGATTGTGGCATAAATGCCTGGTTGCTTTTGATTACTCATTTTTGATTTTGTCGTTGTTTTAGTCGCTTTTCCTTTGACTATTGGCTTAGCTTTTTTCTGAGCTACTACCGCTAGACTAACAAGGCAAAGCAGGATAAATAAATTTAGTTTTTTCATCTGTTTAATATTAAGTTTTTAATTGGTCAAATGCAGTTATTTAAATAAAAATTTTATTGAAAATCGACAAGATGTACTTCGAATATTAGCGGCTCATTTGGACCTATAGCTCCTTGAATACCTTTTTCACCATAGGCTAGGAAACTAGGTATGATCAATGTAGCTTTTTCTCCTTTTCGCAATAAGGCTAGACCTTCGTCCCAGCCTGCTATAACCTGCCCGCCGCCGAGGGGAAACTGAATTGGCTCCTTTCTTGTATAGGATTCATCAAATACCTTACCACTTGTCAGCATTCCCTTATAATGCACTTTAACAATATTTCCTGGGATTACCTGAGCCTCTTCTGTGGTAGTTGTTTTCAAATAGTACAATCCTGAAGGTGTTTTGATTGCTTGAGGATAGACTTGCTTGACATAGTCTTCAAACGCTTTGTACAAAGGTGAGGCAAGATGATGCTCATACTTCATTTTCAATTCTGCTGAGGCTTTCTGACTAATAATATCTTTTTGAGCATTAAACACTTTGACTGCATCAAAGTTTTGAGCTTCACTTGTGTTTCGCACTATCCGAATACTATCGATCCAATCATCCGCCGCGATTTTATTGACCACGTCTTGACCTTCTATGACACGTCCAAAAATAGAATGGACACCATTGAGCCATTCCGTTTTCATGTGGGTTATAAAAAATTGAGAGCCATTTGTATTCTTACCAGAATTAGCCATAGAGAGTATCCCAGCACCGTCGTGTCCCAATTCTTCGTGAAACTCATCAGGGAACATATAACCAGGGTTTCCAGTTCCTTTGCCAAACGGACAACCACCTTGAATCATAAAATTTTCTACCACTCTATGAAATTTTAGACCATCATAGTACGGCTGACCTAAAGGTTTATGTTTATTGGGCATCTTACCTTCTGCCAAGCCTACAAAATTAGCCACGGTCAAAGGGGCTCTAACGAATTCAAGTCCAACCTTTATCAGTCCTTTATTCGTATAAATATTGGCCACCATATCCTGGTTAGCCTTGAAAGGAGGAATACCAGTCGAAATACTTTGCGTATCAGAAGTCTCCTTCTTTTCCTTACATGATACTGCTCCTAGCAGCAAGCCAACGAATAATAGATACCTCATTGCAATCAACATAGCTGATAAATTAGTTTTTTGGTGCTGTTTCTATTCTCTTGAAATCGTCATAGGACATAGAAAGATGCTTATTCTCTCCAAAAAATTTCAAAATCATCACCATCTCATCTGCTTGAATATAGCCAGGGATATTTGTCAATAAATCATGATCTACCCCTAAAAAAGTCGTCGTTGGGTAGCCCATTTTCCCGCTCAAAATATGAATAGCAAACTCATGCGTACTTCTGATACCTTGTGCTTTCATGGAATAAGGTACCCCTTTATAGGTGACTGGATCTTCTCGCTCAGCGTTAAAATTAACAGGAAAATAATATCTATTTAATGTTTCAATGACTTTTGGATCTTCGTAGGTCGTTTTGTCCATTCGCTTACACCATCCACACCAGTCTGTAAAAAAGTCTACCAAAATTT
Organism: uncultured Chitinophagaceae bacterium; assembly: GCA_964465185.1. Taxonomy (GTDB): domain Bacteria; phylum Bacteroidota; class Bacteroidia; order Chitinophagales; family JADJOU01; genus CHPMRC01. Next base: position 33,632 of record CAYXKX010000012.1, on the reverse strand, counting down.
TCTTTTTCGATGTCTTTGATTTAGCTAGAGCATCATTTAAGTTTAACCAAGTA
>CAYXKX010000012.1:17538-33569 GCA_964465185.1 uncultured Chitinophagaceae bacterium | reverse complement strand
TAGCTACCGGTTCGGCATTGGCGGATTCTTGCGTTCGATTTAATCCATTAGACATTTGTGCCTCTTGCTTTTTCCTTGCTTCCATTTTAGCTTTTGCCGCTGCACGTGCTTTATCTTTGTCTGATTGTGCATAGGCAAACTGACTACCGATAACTAGCAGGAGTAATAGAGTTAATTTATTCATTTTAGTATAATTTTTAAATTTTATCATAGACTAGTTTTTCCGTCCAATCGTTTAAATATATGTAAGATTTTAATTAGGATATGGAGAGTAGTTCTTTGACAATTCTTGAAATCAAAGCCCCTTCAGCCTGTCCTCCCAATTTTTTATTAGCTGCACCAATCACCTTACCCATTTCCTTTATATCCGTCACGCCCATTTCTGTGATCAAGCTCTGAATGATTGGCTTGACCTCATCTTCGGTCAACTGAGCAGGCAGGAACTTCTCCAACACTTCTAGTTCTTCCTTTTCTTTGTTAGCGAGCTCTGTCATGCCCTGACCATGATATATTTCAAAACTCTCTTTGCGCTGTTTTGCCAACTTTTGAATGAGTTGCATTTCGCGTTCAGGAGTCATGTCACCTGCATTTTTTTCAGTCTTAGCGACTAGAATGGCTCCTTTTATGGCTCTCAATGCGCGCAGTGAAGCTTCATCTTTGGCTTTCATAGCTTCTTTGAGTAGCTCCATTACTTTTTTTTCCAGTTCCACGATGGTTTAGTTTATAGTGTTGAGTTCTAAGATTTAATTTCTTAAAAAGAAGCAAATTTAATAGTTTGCGACCTAATGAAGGATGAAAGTTTGACGATAGACGTTAAAAGATGTTCAATTCATAACAAAACACTCTAAATTTTTGATTTACAAGCTAAACCCCAATGTTGTAAATATGCATTATAAGACCATTTATAACAGTTAACTTAATATTTATGATAATCTCTTGCGCCAGTTGCGGGCCAGTTATTCGAGCGGCATCTTCGCGCTAGTTAGCTTACTCTTTCTCAAATGACATCTCTTTTAACACTTTCATCACTGGACCCCAATTATAAACAAAAAAATGTAAACATTTTAGTATTGCAAGCATTGATAATAAAAACACTAGATAATAAATTATGACTTGAGATTTATCTGGCTTAATCATTCCATCAATTCCATAGCCGTTATCAATGAACTTATAAATTACTGTAACTTTTTGACCAATTCTATACCTTGATATATTCATATCTGAATCAATTGCATTGAAATTATAATTAATAGAATCAATTACTAATTCAAAATCCAAGTTTAAAGTTTGTCCATCTGAAACAGTAATTAAACTTTTTTTCAAAATAGTCGCAACACCTTCTCTATTAAATTCGTGATAATATAGCAAATAATTGACTGTCACAAAAAAACTACAGAACGCATAGAATGCTCCAAACCCATATAAAAGAATTTTATTTACTCCCATGACTTTTCATTTGTATTAAAGAAGATTTTAATTTCAATTTTTATATTCGTCTTAACATCAAGTCCTTTTTGCTTTGGAGTAAAGCTACAAGATTTTGGATCAAATTCAAAATCAACACCTATAAATAAATTAACTTCCCCCTTATTATCATTTGAAACTTGAAATATTCTAAATGCTATAACAAATTTACTAACACTTTGACGAAGTTGCATACTTCGCCAAACTACCACGCCAAACTGCGCCGAACAGAGAGCAACCATACATGCAAAACTATAAATGGGCAGCTTGATAATTTAACAATAGTTTAGTTTTTTTCTTGCAATTACCATAGTATGCCCCAAGGATTAAAACATCAAGCCAAAATCAATTAAAAATTTCAACGAAATTCATTACTGGAGCGTAGATACATGAAAATGACACTCTACTATTTAGACTCAACTATAAATAATGGGGAATTTATATCCCACCCTTGTTTATCAATATCAAGCGTCAGGTATAATCGACAGGAATACTCTATCAATAAGGATAACATTAGTTTGAGATACTCTGGTTGGTGCAGAATTGACTCACATATATTTGTTTGCTATTTTCAACTAAAAAGAGATAGCCTAAATATTAACTCAACCCCTCAATAACAATGAAGCTTGGGGCGATGTGATTTACAATAAATGATATGAAAGAATAGGTAAAATCACTCATCTAAATCATTATTTCCCCCTCATACGCCTCCAACACGATCTTCTTCTGATATTCCTCGATCATTTTCTCTCTGCCTTTCAGCCCCATTTCCTGGCGTTTTTCGGTCGAGAGTTTATATAAATTAATCATTTTTTCTGCTAATAAACTTGGCTTCCGAACTTCACATAAATAGCCCGTAATACCATCTTCTACCAGATTTCGACATCCAGTCACATCCGTGGCTATGAGGGGTTTTGCCATAGACGCACCCTGCATCAGGACATTGGCGCATCCTTCTCGATAGGAGGGCAGCACTATCGCATCTGCTTCCGCCATGAATGGGCGCACATCGAAGGTATAGCCGAGGTAGTTTATGAGACCTTCGTCTTCCCAAGCCTTGACTTCGGCTTCAGTTATAGTATTTTTAGAGGTGCTCTGCTGCCAAAATGGCCCTAATAAGTTAAACTGGACTTCAGGATATCTTGACTTCACAATTCTCACTGCCTCTACATAATCTCTTACACCTTTATCGACAATCAATCTACTCACCATGAGAAAACTAAACCCTTTGTGAGTCTTCGGTCTTGGCAAATAATAATCTGTATCTACACCGCTTCCAGGAAGCAGTTTGGCTTGTTCCTTCTTAACATATTTATTTTTTATAAAGAAACTATAATCGTCTTGATTTTGAAAAAAGACGCGTTGATTTTTAGTAAAGGCTAATCTATTAGCCATACGAATCAGACTATATACAAGACCTTTATCTGTGGTTAAAGGTCCTGTTCCTGTCACATTGCTGACGATAGGAATAGATAAAAGCCGAGACGCAAGACTTCCAAATATATTGGGGCGAATTGTAAATGAAAAAATAATATCAGGTTGGATACTTTTTATTTCACTCATGAGGCTATAAAAAAACTGAATAGCCTTGATAGGATTAAGAACGACTGTTCCCACGGGTCTGCAAATGAAACCTTCTTTTTCTAGAATTTCAATGTCATTTTTTTCTGCTTTCGATAAGACATAGATTTCAAATCCCTTTGCCTTAAAATGCCGCAATATCTCCATGCGAAGAGAGAGCACGGTATAGTATGTATTTTCGAGAATGATTATTTTTTTCATATGGTTAGCCACGAACTTGTCTGTTGACAAACAGGTTCACGAATTATATTCTAAATCACAAAGCTAACAGAGTCTTTCGCAAAGTTGTAAAAGTAATGCTAGCTTAGCACTATAACACAGAGGAACACAGAGAAGACACAGAGAGCCACGAAGTTTTGTTCACTATGATAAATCAATTGTCAAATCGTCTCATTTTCAAATTATCACATTGATAAATTTTCAAATTGCCTTTCTCATTAAGCACCTTTCTTTCTCACCGTCCTCTGCTCTATGCGCTTTTCAAATTTCTCTCCTTGGAAAATTCGATGAATATAAATACCGGGTGTATGGATTTGATTGGGGTCCAGTTCGCCAGCTGGGACTAGTTCCTCCACCTCTGCTATCGTGATTTTGCCTCCAATCGCCATAGACGGATTAAAGTTTCTAGCGGTAGATTTATAAATTAAATTACCCATGGTATCGCCTTTCCATGCCTTGACTATGGCGAAGTCCGCATTAAAAGCATATTCTAGTAAATATTCTTTGCCATTGAATACGCGTGTTTCTTTGCCCTCTGCAACTTCTGTACCCACTCCGGCAGGTGTCCATATAGCTGGCATACCATAGCCAGCAGCCATGCATCGTGTAGCTAGGGTACCTTGAGGTACGAGCTCAACTTCTAGCTCGCCGGATAACATTTGACGCTCAAACTCTGCGTTCTCTCCTACGTAGCTAGAAATCATTTTTTTGATTTGTTTGGTTTGAAGTAATAAACCAAGTCCGAAATCATCTACGCCAGCATTATTCGAAATACAGGTCAAATTTTTAATTCCCTTGCGCACTAGCGCAGCGATTGAATTCTCTGGTATACCACACAATCCAAAGCCTCCTAGCATTAAAGTCATACCATCTTCAATACCTCCAAGAGCCTCATCGGCTGTTTTAAATACTTTATTAAATCCCATGTTTCAGTTATAAATTAAGGCAAAGCTAAAGTAATTTAATTTTTTTAATCGTTAATAATGTTGTGACATTCGCGAGTTTTTAAGACGAAAGTGTTTAAACATTTAGGACAGTTTTACGTCCTAATCGGGAAAAGAGGATAACTATTTGAATCCTATCGTTCACCAATCCATATTTTTGTAGTTATGCAGCGTTATATATTCCTTTTTCTATTGCTTTTCTTGACAATAACACAACTGTTCGCTCAAGATGCAGTTTTCTCTAAATCAGACTCTCTCTGGGCTAATAAAATGTTGAAGAAACTAAATACCAAAGAGAAAATAGCGCAGTTATTTATGACTGAAATCTATCCCAAACCTGAAAACAAAGACAATAAAAAGAAGGTACTACAGCTTTTAAAAAAGAACAAGGTAGGTGGCCTTATTAGCATGAAAGGAGATTATGTTCTAACGGGAGAATGGATTCGAGAATTTCAAAAGAACAGCGATATCCCTCTCTTAGTATCGATTGACGGGGAATGGGGAATCAATATGCGCATAGCAAATACAACAAAATTTCCATATCAATTGACGATGGGGGCTCTTACTAAGGACAGCCTCATCTATGAATTGGGGCGGGCTATAGCCAAAGACTGCCGCAGATTAGGTATTCATGTGAACTTCGCTCCAGTAGCGGATGTCAATATCAATCCCAAAAATCCTGTCATTAACTATAGGTCATTCGGTGAGAATAAAAACAAAGTCACTGACAAGGCTATTCATTATGCGTTAGGGATGCAGTCAGAAAATGTCATGGCCTGTTCCAAGCATTTTCCTGGCCATGGAGACACGGATGTGGACAGTCATCACGATCTCCCTGTAATAAACAAATCGAAAGAAAAATTAGAGGAGACTGAATTGTTTCCTTTTATCCGGATGGCAGAGGAAAACATCTGGGCTACAATGATTGCTCACCTAAAGGTACCTAGTCTCGATTCATTTAAAACTACTTCTTTATCTTATGATGTGGTCACGAACCTGCTAAAAAAAGAACTAAGATTTTCAGGACTTGTATTTACCGATGCGCTTAATATGAATGGGGCTACTATGAGTTCTGAGCCCGGAACTCTGGAATTAGAAGCTTATATTGCCGGAAACGATATTTTGCTTATGTCTCAAAACATTGAGTCAGGCATAAATAAAATTTATGAATATATCATGACAAGTTCAAATTCCGAAACTTTAGAGGATTTGAATGCGCGTGTTTTTAAAATTTTATTGTTTAAAAGTAAGCTCAAAACCACTCAAATAGCCCCAGTAGAAAATGCTCCCGATGAATCTAATAATAGAGTCCTTCGAGATAAAATTTATCACGACGCACTCACATTTGTATCACAAGAGAAATTCGAAGAAACTTTAATCTTAGATAAATCGCGTTCTACCATTTTAATAACATTCGCTGAAAAGTCAACAAACTTTGCGCACATGATGCAGGCATTTAAAGAAATGGCTCAAATACGCATATCTAAAAATGCTTCAGATAAAGAATTCGCAAATGTATTGGAAGCTACAAAAAATTATGAGCAAGTATTTATCGCTTATCATGATTTAGCACAGCATAGTGCCACTAATTTTGGACTAACCAACAGGCAAATCAACTTTATTGAAACGGTGAGCAGTCTGCCCAATGTAACCCACCTTTGGTTTGGAAATCCTTATGCATTAAAGTTTTTTCAAAAGGCAAAAAATATAGTTGTAGCCTATGAAGATAATGAGAGCGTTCAAATTGCAGCATTTAAAAAACTCTATTTAAATGAAAAGTTTTTGGGGAAACTACCTGTTTCAGTAGGTGTATTTAAAGAGGGAAGTCAATACTATATCTTTAAGAAAGTGGTTCCAAAACAAGAGGATGTAGTATTGGATAGCAACTATATAGATGAAGCCTACCTGACTCAAATTAGCAAAGCAGATGCCTTGGCGAGAATCGAATCACTTTGTCAGGAAATTCAGACCAATGGGGTAGCTCCTGGTGGACAGATTTATGTGATGCATAAAGGCAAAGAAATTTATAAAAATTCCTTTGGTAGACATACCTACTCGTCACAATCCCGCGTGGTAAAAAATACCGATATTTATGACCTCGCCTCTGTCTCAAAAATTTTAGGCACCACTTTGGCTCTGATGAAATTGAAAGATGCAGGTATGATTTCACTGACCGACAAAGTGGGAGATTATATCACCTTGGGAGACTATAATACGGTTTCTAATATTACCATTTCACAATTGCTTACCCACGAAGCGGGTTTAACACCATTTATTCCATTTTTTGAGCGCTTTAATGATAGCAATTTTTTCAACTATTTCAGAACAAAACCGGAAGCAAATTTCAGCACCCAAGTAGCCAACGATCTCTATATTCGGGACGATTACAAAGATACAATGTGGCATGAAACTACTCATAAAGATCGCAAGGGAGAAGGGCGTTATAAATACTCTGATCTCAGTATGTATATACTTCAAAAAATTATAGAGACCGCTTCTGGATTGTCCCTCGACCAATATTTATATTCACAGTTATATAAGCCAATGGGGCTAGAGTTATGCTATAATCCTACAGAAAAAATCAAACTAGAGAGAATTACTCCTACGGAGTATGATGTGAAATTTAGACTACAACAAGTGCATGGCTATGTTCATGACCAAGGGTGCGCTCTCTATGGAGGTGTTTGTGGCCATGCAGGACTATTTGGAAAAGCAGAAGATGTGGCTAAAATTATGCAAATGCTATTGGACGGAGGTAGCTATAAAGGCAAGCAATTTATAAAGCCAGAAACTATCTCGCTCTTTACCAGTCAGCAAAATCCTAACTCAAGGCGCGGATTGGGATTTGACAAACCCAGTGTTGACAATTTAAACTCAAGCCCTACCTCTCCGTTATGTTCGTTTGCGACATTTGGGCATACAGGATTTACAGGCACATGCGCTTGGGCAGATCCATTCAATGAACTTGTTTTTGTATTCCTCTCCAATCGGGTTTATCCTGATGCAAATAATAAGAAATTAGCAAGGGGAAAATATAGAGAGCGATTACAATCTTTGTTTTATCTTTATACCAAAGATTAATCGCATAAAACAAGGCAGAATTTGTGAAGGTAGAACGCGGAAGTTTATTGATAAGTTATCCATTTTTAGAAGACGACTATTTTTATCGTTCAGTAATCTGCATGATAGAGCACAACGAAGAGGGCTCTTTTGGACTCATCATCAACAAAAAAATGCCCCATAAAATTGGAGATGCAGTGCCACTATTAGCCCATTTGGATAATCATATATATATGGGTGGTCCTGTGGACACACAATCTCTGTTCTTTTTACACCCATACAAAGATCTCAAAGACACCATGATGGTTGCAGAAGGACTTTATATGAATGGAGATATTCTGGAACTCAAAGACATGATAGAATTAGATTTTGCCCATGGTGGTGACATCCGTTTTTATCTTGGCTATGCTGGTTGGGCTATAGGACAATTGCAGGGTGAAATCGATGAAAAATCCTGGTTGATTGGCCAACCCAATCTGAGCATTGTGTATGATGAAAGTCCAGATGATGTCATTTGGAGAAAAGCTGTCGAACAGCTCGGGGATGAATACAAGGTTCTTGCAAAATTTCCTATAGACCCGCAGATGAACTAAATATGTTTTAGACATTCAACTAATTTTCTTATTGATTTCAAGGTATTTCAGCTATCTTTGTAGGTGTTAAATTAATTTCATTGCTTGAAAATGAGGTTGATAGTTCGTGTTTAAATTCTATGGTTTGAAAAAGGTGATGCGACTACTTTTTGCTCTCTTCTTTGTAACTGCAATTCAGTTGTCTGAATTGCGGGCAGATCACTTTATGGGAGGTCAGATAACCTATGAGACGATAGATCTTGACACACTCAGAGGGATTTTTCAAGTGACATTGAGGCTTGAAAGACCGTGCAATTCTTATAATAAGCTCAATCCAGAATATGCAATCAAAGTATTGGAATACACCACCAAGCCTTCGCCAATATACAACCTAAGTGTCTACACTGCCAAGCTTTTCGATTCTAGCTATATTTACTATCCTTGCACAGCTGCCTCTGCTACCTGCGCTAATTCCGGCGGTCAGGTCATTGAAGTCAGATACTATAAGACTCAAATCGTGGTGCAGAACTCCAATAAGGAATGTGTAGTTTATTTTGATGAATACTCGAATAGAAGTAGTAGTGACAACTTGATGGTGGAGGATGACCCCATGCTTCTATACACGACATTTATTCCCAAGTATCAAAATTCTCAAGTCCAAATGGTAGAAACCAAGAGACATTTCCCACTAAAGGATAAACTTTCGGAGATTAGTTATAACATAACGGATTTAGAGGGGGATAGTTTATCTTTTAAGACTTCCTTGCCTTTCAAAACCTTAAACTATTCTATCAATGGATCGAACTTGACCTACAACTTGTTAAAATCTCAAGCTAAAGCAGGCTTGCATGATAAAAGGCCTTTCTTCATGCAAGAACCCAATCTCACTAACACATCAAATTCTATTCAGTTCACACCCACAGTAGGGCAAAGCTCCTGGTTAACCATGGTCAAATCTGAGTATAGAAAAATAAATCTTGGGACAAAGGACACATGGATATGCATAAGCAAATCAAATATGGACAGACTATTTGCCATGTTTCAAATCAATAGTCAGTTTCAATTAGGCGAAATTTCTTCCCCTTCATCTGCCGTTAAAATCAATGGGAATCAGATAACTATTTGCAACAATGGCATTGTAAATCCTATAAAGTTTCAATTTCCAATAGAAACAGGTATTGAGGCGAGCAGATATAAAGTTAACCTTGGATTATCAGATATAAGTTCTCAGTTCACTGCAAATAGAAAAACTAGCACAGGCGGTGTAGACACCTTAATATTAAACTATAATAACATTCAAACAAGTGTTATCGACTTCACCTCAAATTTGCGCTTTGACTTTGAATTATGCCATTCAGCTAGCGGCGTAGGATTTGATCGGAGTTTTCAAGCTGGGCTGCAGGTATTCAACTACAGAGTATTTGATAAAGATACGCTACTCTCCTGCTCTAGCTCCCTTGCCATAACAACCCTGCTGCAAAAAGCCATGACAGTTTCTTGGGGAAACTATTCGCCTATTAACAAAACCATAACCATAGCTAATCCTAAAGATACTTGGGTTGTCACTCAGCTGGTATCACCCAATCCCCTTTGTCCTTCCAAGGATTCTATTTATATTAATCAAGGCTCTGTTTTTTCGATAGTGACCACTGGTTTCTCGCCGAGTTGTAAAGGATATGCTGACGCATCGGCCAAGGTTTCTGTGACAGGAACTAACGGACCATTTACCTATAGATGGAGCAATAGTTCAACCCTAGATAGCATAGCGAGTATTTCGGCAGGAAAATATGTCGTAGAAGTACATGATAAGGACAAATGCATGCAAACGGACACCCTTACTATCCTAGAACAACCAGGGATAGAAGCTCACTGGGTTATGGATAGTGTCATCACCTGCTATGGCGGAAGCAATGGAAGAGGACATATTCAGGTGACTTCAAGTCTAAAACCTAGCCAATATAATTGGATTACCGTTATAGCAGTTGATTCGTTTTTAGCCAACCTATCATCAAAACTATATGAAGGCAGCTATCGCTATACGAACAATTTAAACAAAATTTGTGACCAGGCTTTTAGTTTCACAATTCCCCAGTCAGACAGTATTTATCTGCACATTGTCACCACAGACAATACATGCTTTGGGGAGGCCAAAGGGAAGATTGCCATTCTTCCAGTAGGTGGTCATGGGGATTTTCTATTCTATTTTGATCAGGTTGAAACTAGTGTGGGCTATAAAGACAGATTGGCCAATGGAATTGTCCAAGTGTATGCAAAAGATGGCAAAAACTGTATCACATCTACTTATCCAGTAACGATAAAAAGCCCTGATAGATTGAAATATAATATTATTGCCAATAACCCCAGCTGTGCGGGAGTTTCTAATGGTCTAATCACTTTAAATCACCCCACTGGGGGCACTTCTCCCTATTCTTTTTCATTTAACCATGGAGACTATAGTTTCAATACAGATTTTCTCAATTTAGACGCAGGAGTTTACACAGTAAAAATGCGCGATTACAATAACTGTAGTTTTATTCAAAATTTTTCTTTGACTCCAATTTATACCTTGAATGCTAAGCCTAATTTGATAGAAGATTCGAAGTGCCCGCTATCCAGTTCTGGTAAAATACATTTAGATATAACGAATGGTATTTCTCCTTATAAAATTTATTATCAGTCTGATTCATTATCTTTCAATAATACGATGGTGCAGTTAAACAATTTGCGTAAAGGAAATTATGCTATCCGGATAGTTGATAATAACGGCTGTAATTGGCTAACGCAATATCGAATCAATGAACCAGATACAATTAAACTAAATTCTACCCTAAAACATGAATCCTGTTTTGGGCTGCATGATGGACAAATAATTGCACAAACAATCAGTGGGGGGAATCTGCCATATGGGAACATGAAATGGTTTAACGAGACTAATTCACTCATTCCTTATCCACAATTCTTAAAGCCTGGCAAATATTATTTGAGATTTGAAGACAATAAAAACTGTAATTATGAATTTCCATTTCAAATTTATGGCAAACCTGAATTGAAAGCCAATTTGGAAATTTTACAACCTATAAATTGCCATGGCGATGCAAATGGAAAAATAAAGTCGAGTGCATCTGGAGGCAGCCCTCCCTTCTCTTATTCTTGGAAGGGCCATTCTCAAGTTATCTCAAATGAACTATCTAACTTACCTACAGGAAAATATTTTCTAGAGATAAAGGATATGGATAATTGTAAAAGTACAGATAGTATTTTACTTGACCAACCAAATCCAATTATCTTAGAATCTATTAAAATTAAAGATGCAGATTGTCCAAATTCATTAAATGGAGCAATGACGATATTAAGCCTCAGTGGCAATGGCAGCAATGCATTACTAAGCTATAAATTGAAAGATAAAACCAATTTCTCTCCGTCCAAGACATTTACCAATCTTGCCAAGGATATCTATACAATCGTAGTACAAGATTCTGCAGGATGTCAAAAAGAATTCAATGCAGAAGTGAAAGTAGATAAAGCGATAGAAATACAATTAGCCCCAACACAAACTATAGAAATCGGGCAAGAATTTCAACTGTCGCCCAATTTAGTTTTTGGAGAGAACACCCAGCTAAGTGACATTACAAGTTATGATTGGTATCCTAAATCGAGTCTTTCCTGTACTGATTGTCTTGCTCCAAAATTTACGGCCTCCCAAACGGAAACCTATACTGTAGAAATCCATTACGGTAAAACGTGCAAGGCTATTGCATCCACCAATCTTATTGTGAGCGAACCAGATGATCTGTATATCCCAAATTCATTTAGTCCAAATGGTGATGAGAAAAACGACATATGGTATTTACATGGCAAAAACATCATTGGATTTGATGCCAAAATATATAATAGAGTCGGCGAATTAGTTTATACAAGTACTGACATCCAAAAAGGCTGGGATGGAACATACAAGGGCACTAAGGAAACCTCGAATACGTATAAATACCTCATAAAGGTAACCTATACAGACAAAAGTCAACGATCTTACGAAGGTAGTTTAAACCTATTTAGATAAACTAAAACTTCTTTTTATAATTCTTGAAAAACTGAGATAAGGTTTTCGATTGAAATTTAAACCCTAGATTCTCTATTTTTCTAGAGCATACTTTTTGCGAAAACAAAAACATCTCACTTAGATCTCCCACAATCCACTTCAATAGAAAAGCTGGGAAACTGAATGGGATAGATATTCCGCCAAATTTAGAATTGTATTTTTTCAATAGGTAAATGAATTGTACTGGCTGAGGCGCAACTGCGTTGAAAAGGCCTGTTTCTTTTCGCGCACTCAGAAAATAAATCTGCTCACATAAGTCGCTGACGTCTATCCACGATATATACTGTCTGCCATTGCCAAAAATAACCATGAAACGAAAGCGAAGACCCATCACTAGCTTGGGAAAGGCCCCAGCTTCAGGATGAAAAACTATGCCGATACGTATAATAGATAAAGGGACATTTAACCCTTGTATAGCATGCTCCCATTGCTCACTGAGATCAGCCAAGAAACCCTGTCCTTTACTAGCTTCTTCTGATAGTTTATCATGACCTCTATCTCCATATATACCAATAGCGGATGCTTGCAAAAAATAGTTCGTCTTTAACTTATTACTATTGATCAATTCTTTTAAAAAAAAACACGTTTTTACGCGACTATTCAAGAGCTCCTCTTTTCGCTTTTTGGTCCAAAATTTATCCGCTACTCCTGCACCAGCTAGATTGACAATGATATCAAAACTATTAATGCCTTTTAAATCTATCTCTTCGGTATATGGTGACCAATAGAGCACATGCTCTTGCTTTGCCAACTTCTTCTGCGTAGATAGAATATAAGTTTCATAATAATGACTCACAAATAATCTACGAAGGTGCTCTCCGACGAAACCACTTCCGCCCGCTATGAGTACCCGTTTTTTCTGATCCATTTTAATTCAATATTTTATCAATGATCTACCAGGTGAGCTTCACCTTCTCTATAAACGAATTTAATCCCTTCTTAAAATCTCCAGTTTCACGCATTTTGGCATTCGTAATGGTCGCCAATTCTATAGCCTCTTCCCAGGATTTATCATGCAAATGCACTAAAAGTTTCTTCGTTTCTCTTATCGAAATTTCACTTGTCGTCTCGACCATTTGGATAGCCAAATCATCTACATAGTCTGTTATAGTTTCCTTCGTCACTATAGCATTGACTATACCCAATCTGTAGGCTTCTTCACCCGAGACTAACTTGCCTGTCAATAACAGTTCCCGAGCCTTGGACTCACCGATTTTCTTTACTAAATATACAGAGACCAAAGCAGGAACAAACCCTATCCTTACCTCTGAATAACCAAACTTAGCATCGGGTATTGCATAACAAAAATCGCAAGCTGTTGCTATTCCGCAACCTCCAGCTATGGCATGGCCCTCTACTTGAGCTATAGTTAGTTTTGGGAAATTATAAATCTTATCAAACAACTCAGCGATGTGTCGAGTGTCACTTACATTATTTTCATAACTATTATTCTTCAGCGAAATAAGATACTCTAGGTCTGCCCCTGCGCAGAATACATCACTTTTTGATTTTATCACCAAAAGCTTTACTTCCGGATGAATTGCCAGTTCGTCTAAAGCTGTTTTTATTCTTTGAATAAACTCAAAATTTAAGGCATTTTTCTTCTCCACTCTATTGAGGGTAAGGTAACCAACCCTTTTCCTAATCTCAATGTCCAGCATATATTTTTTATATTCTAGTGCAAACCTAAGCGATTCGAATTAAGTAATCAAGATTTAGCACCTGTTTTAATGTTAAGAATCCAGATTTTTTTCTATATTTGATAATTAAAGTTAGAGCATGGTATTCAAAGCGAAAGATATAGCCCAACTCATCGGTGGTGAAGTAGTGGGCGATGAGAATAAAGAGGTTAGTACTTTTAGTAAAATAGAAGAGGCTACCGCTCAAAGTTTGTGCTTTTTTGCCAATGAAAAATATGCCCCCTATTTAGAGCAAACCCAAGCTGCGATCATATTGGTATCCAAGGAATTCGGACACCCAGTGCCAAAAGACACGACCTTGATACGATGTGCCAGTCCCTATGAAGCCACGGCTAAGTTGCTAGAATTTTATCAAACTAAAATGAATCAATCGGGCATTGAAGCCAACACTCAAATTCACGATAAAGTCAAACTCGGAAATCAAGTTTACATAGCGTCTTTCGCCTATGTTTCTGAGAATGTGTCAATAGGCGATGGGTGCAAGATTTTTCCCCATGTATTTATCGGGAAAAATGCGAGTATAGGAAAAAATGTGATTTTGCATTCCGGAGTCAAGATCTACGAAGGATGTGTCATTGGGGACAATTGTATACTGCATTCTGGTGTGATCATCGGAAGCGATGGCTTTGGTTTTGCGCCGACGACCGATGGCAGCTTCTCTAAAATACCACAGGTAGGAAATGTAGTCTTGGAAGAAAATGTAGAAGTCGGTGCTAACACCGTTATAGACAGGGCCACTATGGGCTCTACCTTAATCAAAGCTGGATCCAAATTAGACAATCTCATCCAAATAGCCCATAACGTGGTCATAGGTAAAAACACGGTAATAGCTGCGCAGACTGGCATTTCTGGCAGCACTAAAATTGGCAATCAGGTAATGATAGGAGGTCAAGTAGGTATCGTAGGTCATATACAAATAGGAGATAACTCACGCATCAATGCACAAAGTGGGGTTTCAAAATCGCTAGAATCAGGGTCTGCAGTCACTGGTTCACCAGCTTGGGATTATACCAAAATGCTTAAGGCACAAGCCCTCATCAAAAAACTACCAGAGTTGTTTGAGAGGGTGATGAGGTTGGAAAGAGACGGAAAATAATACCAAACTAGGAGTTAAACGTTGTAAATCAGTTTGATATAATATATTCACTATTTAGACACTAAACTCACAATCATCAAAGTTAAGAATACGCCAAACAGACCAGCCATAATCCACCCAAAAGAATTTTTTGTTTGATCAGGATTTAGTTTTTCCATAGCTATTTTATTTATTGAATCTTGACGTGCTTGTTCTAGCAGAAATTGTTTTTGTTTTAGATAAAGACTATCTATACGGAGCTTAGACTCATCCTTGTTTTTCAATTTAACTGCCGTTCCCGTAAATTTTCTGATGTTGTATGTAAAATAGGAAATATCGTTATTTCGATTATTGTCAAAGTTGAAATTTTCCTCTACCTTATATTTGCCCTCTGCTAAGTCCTGATTGAGATTTATGATCCCATCGGCACACTGCTTTCTGGCACTTTCCTTCATCTCGAAAAGTATATCAGTATTTACCCCTCTATTCCCGTTGGAAAAGGTCATGAGTGAAATAGGCGTATATTCAAAATCGATTTTCTCCCCTTGAAGATAGGTAAAAAAGGTCAGTGGTGAGTCTATAACAGTATCACATGGCACTTCTGAAACCTTTGATACCAAGTACTTATTTGGAATGTGCTCGGTAATAGAACAGGAATAGACAAAGAAGAGCAACAATAAACTTGATAGTTGATAGGTTTTCATTGTTTTTAGGTTTTTAACATTCAATTTCAAATTTAAATATAAAAATCTATATTTGTACGAAATTGAACGGATAATGCGATGAATAATTTCCAACAGACCCTAAAAAATGAAGGTTCAATCAGTGGCCATGGACTGCATAGTGGTAAGACTGTGACCATGACTTTAAAACCTGCGCCGACCAATCATGGAATTAAGTTTCAGCGTGTTGATTTGCCAAAACAACCCATCATCGATGCCAATTGTGATTTTGTGATACCTTCTGAGCGAAGCACCACATTAGATAAAGACGGAATAAAGTTGATAACGATTGAACATATTCTCTCCGCTCTAGCAGGTCTTCAAATTGACAATGCCCTTGTCTGCGTGGACAATGAGGAGATGCCTATTTTAGATGGAAGCGCTTTTCCATTTGTCGCGTTGATCAAGAAATGTGAAATCCTGCGTCAAGAAGAAACAAGAGAACTTTTTCAGTTAAAGAATAACTTAATCATAGAAGATCCTGCGACGGGTTCGAAAATAATAGCTATGCCGAGTGATAGTTTTAAGGTGACTGTCATGGTAGATTATAATTCTCAAATAGTAGGTCCCCAACATGCGTCTTTGGATCATTTCGAAG
>CAYXKX010000012.1:0-17528 GCA_964465185.1 uncultured Chitinophagaceae bacterium | reverse complement strand
TATGAACAAGAAATTGCTCCATGTAGAACCTTTGTATTCTTTCATGAGCTAAAGGCTCTCTATCAAGCTGGACTCATCAAAGGAGGTAGTGTCGATAATGCCATCGTTCTTGTTGACAAAATGCCCTCTCAAAGCGAGATAGATGAGTTAGCAAAGTTGTTCAATAGAAATGATATAGAAGTCAAATCAGAAGGCTACCTGAACAATATTGACCTTCATTTTCAAAACGAACCTACGAGGCATAAATTATTAGATGTGGTAGGAGATTTATCGCTGATTGGCACTTCGATTAAGGCTCATATAATAGCAACAAGGCCCGGGCATAAAATCAATACCGATTTCGCGAAATTGATTAAAGCTAAAATCAAGGAAACAAAATCTAAGATAGAAGCTCCAGTTTACGATCCAAACAAGGAGCCTGTTTATGACATTCATGCCATACAGAATATTTTGCCACATAGATTTCCCATGCTACTCGTAGATAAAATCATAGAGGTGACTGACAACTATGTCATAGGTGTAAAAAACACCACTGTCAATGAACACTTCTTTGCTGGTCATTTTCCAGACAATCATGTGATGCCAGGGGTATTGCAAATAGAGGCTATGGCACAGTGCGGGGGTATGCTAGCCCTAAAATCAGTAGAGAATACCAAAGACTATGATGTTTATTTTTTGAAAATAAATAATGCAAAATTCAAGCGAAAGGTAGTACCAGGTGATACTTTAGTGATGAAAGTAGAACTTATGGGGCCAATCCGAAGAGGAATTGTAGAGATGAAAGGGACTATTTTTATAGGCAATCAAATAGCTACGGAGGCTGAAATGATGGCAACAATTATTAAAAGACAAAAATAATTCTATGCTACAGCCATTATCGTATATCCACCCCAATGCTAAAATAGCTGAAACAGTTACCATTGACCCATTCACCACGATTTATGGTGATGTAGAAATAGGTGAAGGTACATGGATAGGTTCGCACGTCACTATTATGGATGGCGCCCGAATCGGCAAGAATTGTAAAATATTTCCCGGAGCAGTCATATCAGGTATTCCTCAGGATCTCAAATATAAAAACGAAAAAACTACCGCAGAAATTGGCGACAACTGTGTCATAAGAGAGTGCGTTACGATCAATAGAGGCACCACTTATGCCAATACAACCAAAGTGGGAAATAATTGCCTTATCATGGCTTATGTTCACCTAGGGCACGATACGATTGTTGGAGACAATGTCATCATTGCCAACTCATGCAATTTAGGAGGACATGTAATTGTAGAAGACTGGGCTATTCTAGGTGGCAATATCAATGTCCAGCAATTTACACGCATAGGCGCACATAGTTACATTTCAGGCGGCATTTCTATCAATAAGGATATTCCTCCATATGTCAAAGCAGCTCGCATGCCGGCATCCTATCACGGGGTCAATAGTGTAGGCTTAAAACGAAGAGGTTTTTCTCAAGAAACGATTAATCATATTTTCGATGTCTACAGAGTTCTCTTTGTTCGCAATTCCAATATCACCAAGGCTATCGAGATGATCGAAGCTGATATACCTCCTACTGCAGAGCGTGATCTAATCGTCAACTTTGTCAATGCATCTAAGATAGGGGTACTGAAAGGATTTAGAAAGAATGGGAATGGCAGTTAATGAGACAATTTGAAAATTAGAATGCCTTTCAGCTAAAGCCTTCATGGCAAATATTACATTAACCGCTTTGCGAAAAACTTGTCTGTTGACACCTGTCCGTCAGAGGAGAAAACAGGCTTTGAACTCTTTGCATTTAAAATAATTCGTGAATTAGTGGCCATAAAATACATACCATGCAAATTCGTCTAGAAGCTATCCAAAAATCCTATCAAAAAAAACTAATTTTTAAAAATTTATCCGCGGAGTTTGAAAGTGGCAAGCGCTATGGCGTAGCGGGATACAATGGCTCTGGAAAATCTACCCTGCTCAAAATTATAGCGGGCTTCATAACTCCAAATTCTGGAAATATTCTCTATTCTATTCAAGGGGAAAATATCCCAGTTGAATCTATTTTCCAACACATCAATTTCACAGCTCCTTATTTAGATCTTCCTACGGATTTGAATTTTTATGAGCTTTTAGATTTTCATTTCTCTATGAAAAAAAGACAGGGAAATGCGAACAATGATCAAATCAACGAATGCTTTCAACTTCCTACCGAACTTCCTATTCGTCAATTCTCCTCAGGCATGCTGCAGCGCGTCAAGTTAGCTCTCGCCTTTTTTACAGAGGGAGATTTGATACTTCTAGACGAACCTACAGAGACTTTGGATGACAAGGGTTTTGAGCTCTATGCATCCCTCTTAGAAAATCTAAGCACTAATAAAACTGTGATTATAGCGAGCAATAAAGACAAGGATTTTATTCAGTGTACTTCGATTCTGCGCATCAATGATTATATCGTATAATAAATAAATGGTAGTACGCTGAGGCATCAAGTTAAGGCTAGTTAGGACATCTTGTACCCCTTGGTCATTCTTTTTCCCATTTCGGAGTATTCTTCTTTATTTGCGGGGGTGGTTCCCAGTCCATCTACATATCGATTGTACATACAAAAAGCGGCTGCTATCAAAACTGTATCATGAATCTCTTCATCGTTTGCACCAGAGGACTTGGCCGCTTGAATGTCCTCCATTTTTACTTGTTTGCCACTTTTCTGCACCTTGGAAGCTATTTTTAGCAATTGTTTCATTTTATCCGAAATGTTTGCTGTGTCAAGATTCTCTAGAATACAAGTCACTGTTTTTCCTTCATCGCCAAAATGTGCATTTGCTGCAGCCGAATGTGATAGATGACAGAATTCACATTCATTGAGATAGGAGACATAGGAGGCAATTAATTCGCGATCGCCAGAACTAAGCGGCGAATCTTCTATGAGAAGTGCATGGGCTAAATTTGATAGCGCATGACCTGTACTGGGTTTATACATCATCAGCTCGACGATGCCCGGTCTGTTTATTCCTGTATTTATATAGGCCATAAAGAACAATTAGGTTTGTATTATCAAATGTACATAAAAAAAATTTTAAACCTTTTCATGACAACAAATAAAATTAATCCCAAATTAATCATCAGAAGGTTTGAAAACCAAACTTTATGATTTAGGTGGGTTTAACCTCGCCTTAGTTTTTGTTTCTGTCTACCTACTTTAGTTGATTTGCAATCCCGCACTTGCAAGATATACGTTTATGCATTATTTACATGCAATCTGTTTTAATTGAATAAAAAAAGGAGAGCCATTCGACTCTCCTATACTTATTCTAAATTATAGAAATACTATTTCTTTTTTACTTTTCCTCCTTTATCAAATAAATGTATAAAGTCTAGCGCTACTGGAGATGCTACAAAGATAGAAGACAAGGTACCTATGATAACACCAATAACCATAGTGAAAGAGAAACCTCTCAACGATTCTCCACCGAAGAAGAATAGAACTAGCGACACGATCAACAAGGTAGAAGCGGTCATTACAGTTCTAGATAATGTAGCATTAATGGCATCATTAATAGTTTTAGAGAACTCCTCGGTTGGGAACTTCTTTCTAAACTCTCTGATTCTATCGAAAATAACTACTGTATCATTTGTACTGAAACCTATGATTGTTAAGATAGCCGCGATAACCGACTGATTAAATTCTAGTGAGAATGGCATGACATCTTTCAATAGAGACAAGACTCCTAAAGTAAAGAACAAATCATGTATCAAAGCTGCAATAGCTCCGATAGAGAATTGCCATTTGTCAAATCTAAACCAAACATAAGCAAAGATACCAAGCAGTGCAATGATAGATACCCAAAGAGCACTATTCTTAATATCATCCGCTATGGCAGCATCTATTTTTCTAAAATTCGATACATATTTCGTTTCAAAATCTGACTCAGAAGGCGAAATAGTATAGAAGGATTGAACCCCTTTATAAATTTCATTCAATACGGTCTCATCATTTTTCTTAGCCTTTTCCTGCGTTTCTCCTGCTTTCCCATAGAGATGGGCTGTCGTAATCTGAACTTGATTTGGCTGTCCAAATGTTTTAACAACGATATTCTTATCAAAACTATTCGCCAGCACTTCTTTAATTTTAGGAGCATCTACGTCCTTGTCAAATGTCACCACATAGCTACGACCTCCTATGAAGTCCACACCGAGATCAAATCCTCGAGTGAAAATAGAAGCAAAACCAACAACGATGAAGAAAATAGAAAATGCATAAGCATACTTCTTATTCTTAATAAATTGGAAATTAGAATTAACGAAATACTTATCATAGAAACTCTCAACAAATTTGATTTCTTCATTTTTCGCGTGTTTGATATTGAATACCTCTCTGGTCAATAATACCGCTGTAAATAGTGAAGTCAAAATACCAAAAGTCAAGGTGAAAGCAAATCCTTTGATTGGCCCGTAACCGAAAAACATTAATGTCAATGAGGTAATCAAGGTCGTCACGTTGGCATCGATGATTGTCCAATAAGAATGTTTATAACCAGCAGCGACCGAATCCCAATAGCTTTTACCCGATCGCATCTCTTCCTTGATACGCTCGAAGATGATCACATTGGCATCTACAGCTGCACCAATGATTAGGACGATACCTGCGATACCAGGCAAGGTCATAGTCGCATTGATAGAAGACAATACACCTAGAAGGAAGAATAAATTGACTAATAGACAGATATCTGCTACAAGTCCAGGGCCTCTAAATAGAAGAAACATATAGGCTAAAATCAACAACAACCCGACCAAAAGAGAAATCATTCCAGACTGGATTGTTTTCTGACCAAGTGTTGGTCCTACCACTTCTTCTTGAATAATTTTTGCTGGAGCATCAATCTTACCTGAATTCAAAATATTAGCTAAGTCTTTTGCATCCTGTGCGGTAAAACTTCCTGAGATTTGGGATTTACCACCCGATATAGGACCTCCTACACTAGGTGCAGAGAAAACTACATTATCCATTACAATAGCGATACTCTTATTTGGGAAATTTGGATCCCCATTGGCAGCAAAGGCAGTCATGCGCTCCCAGATCGCTGCGCCTGCAGAATTCATTACCATATCAACTCCTTGTTGACCTTTGTCATCCATTCCAGGCATAGCACTGGTCATCACATCGCCAGTGAGTGGTGCATCTTGGGTAGAAGCCTTAATAGCGTATAACTCATAAATTCTACCTGCTTTATCCACAGGTTGTGCGCTCCATAAAAACTTAATATCGCCTTTCAAATCCTTTCGAACTTCTTCTTTGGCTAACATTTGAGAGATTTTATCTACATCTTTTCTATGTGCCATACCAAGAGAAGGGCCCTTAGAATACTGCCCTGTATTTCTATCATAGTTTGGCATGAACAAATCGTAGAGCGGATTTACATTATTCTTAGCAGAATCTGCTTTTGCATTAGCGCCTGTACCAAGTTTATTTAATATAGCACTAGCGCCTGTAGCGGCTGTATCTTTTTTTGTGGTATCAAGTGTCGCGGCAGCAGGAGATACTTTCTTAGCTTCCAAGCTAGCAAGTCCCTTCAGAGTTTCATTCACCGCTTCCAATCCTTTCGCTATCTCTCTATTATCATATACATGCCAGAACTCTAGCTTAGCAGAAGACTGCAACATTTTTTTGACTCTAGCTAAATCATCCGCACCTGGCAACTCGACAATGATACGTCCAGCACCTTCTTGAAGCGTCACAACTGGTTCTGCGACTCCGAATTGATTGATACGTGACTTGATGACATTGTAGGTTTGATTGACCGCAGAGTTAATATCTCCATCTAGTACTTTCAAGACAGCCTCGTTCTTATCTCCCGGCTTAATTTTATCCGCATATTTCTGATTGGTAGCGAAAATAGGCGCCATCGAAGCATTCGGATCAATATCATTGTAGGCCTTGAGCAATAGGGAAGGAAAATTATCTTGTGAATTTGCTTGGGCTTGAATCGCTTGATCTATCGCTTTATTGAAAATAGGATCTTTAGAATTATTGGAAAGGGCTTTTAGGATATCTCCTTGATTCACCTCCAATACAAAACTCATGCCCCCTTTTAGGTCTAGACCTAGATTGAGTTGATTCTGATTGATAGATTTGTAGTCATATTGAAAAAGAACTAAATCTAAGAAAGGCTTTTCTGTAAACGAATCTCTGAAGTTCGTTCTATAATAGCGCTCTACTTGCTTTAAAGAATCTGTAGATATTGCTTTTAATTGACTGGTGTTTTTTGTTACATACTCATTTTCCGCTTTGGTAAACATCCATCCAACCACTGAAAAAGATAGATAGTAAGCACATATTAAAAACATGGCTATGGTGATAAAACGAACGAGTCCTTGTCCTTGCTTCATTGTTTGATTGTTTTTGTTTGATTCAAATTTTTAAAAATAGTCTGCGAAAGTAATGATTTTTCACTTTCTATGACTATATTTTTAGGAACTAGGATTGATATAGAGCGAATTAGAGTATTCGTCTAAGTTAATTATCAAAACATTAAGCTAGCTAATAACATTTATTCGGCCCCATCTGAAAGGGCACGTTTTATAGCGAACTCTCCTACCTTATTTCCGGTGGTTAGCCCTACTTCACAATCGGAGCGATAATGTATACCTCCATAGATTCTAGATTCAGAAGCCTCTTTAGCCATAGCATTATATTTACCTGACTGACTAGGAGTCAAATGTGACAATATAGAGGACGCAGCACCACTGAATGTGCTATGTCCTGAAATATAAGAAGGGAAATTTGGTAATCCGACCGTCGTTTTAATTCTAGTATCGATTTGCATTGGTCTTGGATTGAAATAATAATACTTAGCATCCCAGCAAACGATGGCTGCATCCATTAGAGTCATATTGAGAAGAGCAAAATTCCTAGCCCAGCGCACTTCACTGATTTGCTGATTTACAAAATCTTCACTCGCTATATAATTCCAATGTCCAGGCGGGGTATAAGTGCGAATTCCATCTGCCCAGAATATGCAGATTCGTTCTTGTTATCGAGTAAGTTGGCTAGTGACCTGGTATACCTCTTCCAATTCTTTTTTAAACTGAGCAGACGAAGTCGATGGAGGAGGCACTGGTCTCAACTTTGACACAATATCTGATGTAGAGAATAAAAATGGCTTTACATTACCAAACAAAGGCAACATTGGTGGACGAGGCGGGCTTTCTTGACTGAGCCAAGGTATTTCTCCTTTAGCTATGACAGATTGTTTCATAGACTCCCAAACAACTGGATTACCACCTGCTGTGCCAGCGCCATCTGTTTTCGCTCTTGTGATAAATTTCGCTGCGACGGCTTGTCCAATCGCTTGTCCAGCTTCTAATTCTTCCCGCACATTACCGCCACCTGCCAATCTGGCCGTGATATGCTCCCTTGACTTTTGATTTATAAATGCTGTATCAGCAGGAAAAAGTAATTTCATCATCTCCACAGAGACTGCCATGACTACGGCATCTTCACTTGGGAAAGATGAACCCGAGCTATGGGAGAAATAACTTTTAATAGATGTATTCGCCTGAGATGGACTAGAACGAGGGTATTGTTTCTTATAATAATAAGCAGAAACCAAAGCGTCATATTGTGCTGCACTCATGTAAGCATAGGCTCTAGCAGCATAAGGTGGATTAGCAAATGGAAAAGTAGGATAGGCAAAAGGGTTGGCTGCACTGGGCACAGGATAGGTACCATCAGGATTCTGATAAGGTGGAATATTATTCTTTGCCACGAGTTCACGCATGATTTCATTCCAACGCAAAACCCCACCGGCGCTCCAATATTGGATAGAAGTTCTCTGGGCATCTGACATGTTTTTCTGCAAGTCCAATATCTCTTGAATTTCTCCCTGATATCGAGTAGAATTTATCAACACAGGGGCAGGACAGGCCACCTCATTTGGACTAGTCAAGAGTATGGGTTTCCAATTCCCAGCTTTTTCATCCCCTTTAATAGGATCCAATTTTGGGTAAGCCATATTGACCTCTTGTATATCTTTCTTACAAGCTAGCAAAAATGATAGAAAAAATATTATAATATATCGCATGAAATTATTTTTAAATTTTAAAATAGTAGGAACTCAATACAATTAATGCTTTTTAGTCATATCGATAATATAGAAAGCACCGAGACCAAGACCACACCATTGCCCCGTATTTCTTCCAGCGAAAGTTGTGAAGCCATTGGCTAGAATAGAAAGTCCATTCACAGGAGTTTCATATTTTAAATAAATACCTAGACGCTGATAGTCCATATTGTTACTCGGAAATGGCATGGCATTGCGCGCGATATCAAAACCGCCTACGGTATTCATATTTTCATAAAATATGTCGGCTATAAAATCTTGGTTTCTATAACCAAATCGTGCATTCCAGAGCCAAACATCGGGCATGATGACTTCGTTAGAGTAGATCTGTCTATCGGTATAATAGGTATTTCTATCTAGAAAAATATTTTGTCTATGCATATAGGTAGCGGCTCCTGTAAAATACCAATGATTTTTTTCATAATCTACCAACATTCTGTAGCTCCATACTCTGCTCTGCATACCTATTGAGAGAGGCAATACATCTGGGGTATAATAGCGCGTAGGCATAGAATATCCTAAAGCAGGTATCACCTGCAAATCCCCTTTGAATACCTTTTTCTGCATCAATGCATACTTCAGCCATAGGGATAGATCTTGAACGCCATTCTGTCCTTGCATATTTCCAGCGGAAGCTTTGGTTTGAACATAGGGCAAATTAAAAATAAAATTTAATCGATCCGTTAAACCATAATTTCCCATAACTCCCAATGATGTATTCGAAACTGTCCCCATATTGAGATTATCCCTCTTATTTACGCCTTCCCAATAGTTGGTAAAACTGCTGTATGAGCCTACTATACCTACACACAAATTATTTCTATCCATAAATAGTCCATCAAAATCTGTCTGACTATAGGACAATTTGACAACATTGACCACAAGGAATATGATAAATAATATTCTCATTTCGTTTTGTATTTAACAAGCAAAGATAATAAAAGATAATAATATGCTCATAATTGTATAAATATAAACCATTTATGATTACGACTTATTACTTAGTTCTATCAGAATATAAACAAAAAAACCGCTCCCAAAGGAAGCGGTTTAAAGAAATTTTGAGACGATACTATTATCTAGATAAACAATCGAAATATCAAATATAATCCTAGAGAAAGCAACATAGTTACCGGCAAGGTTAATATCCAAGCCAGTGCTATATTTTTTATTGTCCCTTTCTGAAGATTCTTTACCCCTCCAGTAGCCACCATAGAGCCAGCTACACCTGAAGTCAATACATGGGTCGTACTTACAGGTAGTCCAAAATAAGTACTCAAACCTATAGTCGATGCTGCCACGATTTCCGCTGTAGCACCTTGTCCATAAGTCATATGCGTTTTTCCTATTTTCTCTCCGATAGTCACTACTATTCTCTTCCAACCAATAACCGTACCGATACCGATAGCTAAGGCTATCAACATCAATACTGTAGTCCCTGGATTACCATCAGTAAATGACTTTAAATATTTTACTTCTGATTTTAGCAATGTCTTTTCTTCTCTTGAAAGCAAATCTTCTTCTTTCATTGTATGCTCTAAGTCTTTTTGAATAGAAGTTAATCTCTTTCTAATTTGGAAAACTCCTTTTTTAGAGGTATCTGATCTCTTCTCTATATCGCTCTTGAGATCGCTTATCGATTTCAATGTTTTGGTAAAATGCTCATCTCCGTTTTTAGCGGCTAATACAGATTCTATTGCTGACAGATGCTTCATAGATTCTACGTTTGCAAAATCCGCTTTCAAGGCATACTGCAATGGAAAGAAAGTCATCAAAATAATCATAACAAGACCTAATCCCTTCTGTCCATCATTGCTACCGTGAAAGAAACTCACAAGACTACACGTACTAATCAATAAGGCTCTTACACCTTTAGAAGGAGGTTCATTAGCATTGACTTCTTTAAATAGTGATTTTTTACGCATCAATCTACGCAAGATAAATACTAAAATAATGGCTACAGTAAATCCAAATACTGGAGAAATAAGCATCCAGCGCAAAACTTCCATCCCTTTTTCGAATGGTTTGGAATCCATAATATCTTTCATACTGCCTCCTGTCATTAAAAAGAAACCCACCATAGCTCCGAGTAAAGACCCAATCATCGTGTGCGAACTAGAACAGGGAATTCCGAAATACCAAGTACCAAAGTTCCAAATAATAGCACCAACAAGAACGGCAGCTACCAATGCGATATTTTCCTGGGTGCTCATGTCTGCGATTTTTTCCATAGGAAGAAGTTGAACCATCTTCACAGCCACTTTCATGCCGAAGAGATATACAGATAGTGCCATACCAGCAAAATTTAAAAAACCTGATAAGAAAACTGCTTGCTTGGCGGTCAAAGATTTTGTGTAAATAACCGTAGCTACTGCATTGGCTGTATCGTGAAATCCGTTGATAAATTCAAAGATAAGTACTGTAGCGATGCAGAAAATAAATAAGGCAAGCATCGTGCCATCGAGTTGTGAGAATAAATTGAAAAATTCCATATTAATTAGTTTAAAATTTTAAATTCCTATTTCTACTTGTACTACAGGTGCCCATAAATCACTTACTTGCTTCTCCGCAGACAAATTATAATTGTTGAAATAATTTATAGCACCCTGTACCTTAAATTTATGCTTATTAAAATACTTCGTAACACCCAGAGTCATTTGATGCTGCTGGTTTACAGAAACCTTCATGTCCTCTTGAGGATTCACTACACAGTATCGAGCAGCAATTTCAAATTGATTCTTAAAACAATAACTCACTTGAGTATTCCATCCATTACCTGTAGTGACAATCGACTTCTGTGTTTTAGCAGTATTCTGCGTTATGGAAGAATCCGTATTTCTACTTAAATATTCTACCATAATGCCTAGCCCTTTATATTTAAACATCATATCTGCAAAGGCTGACTTTAGAGATCTAGCTTGAAACAAATCGTTGCCAATTTGACCGTTAGTTCGGATAGCTTTTGAATTTATACTATACGTAGCTGCAACTGATAATTTAGGCTTGTCCTCATGTTCAATATCTCCTTCAAAATAATCACCGTTATTTTTAAAACTACCAAACGGCAGGTATTCTACTCTACCAGTATAACAAAGTCCATTATCTGTTCTCTGAATATTTCTACCTTCACCAGTAGAAATAGCTCCTCTAAATCTCAAAATGGACTCTTTGGATACATGATGATTGGTATATAGGAAAACACCAAAATCACGGTCAATATTGTATGCAGCATTTGCTATTGATCTATCAAAAAACTGCAAGCTCCCAGAACTTACTACACGTTCTCTATTTCCTGGCAGTTTTGTCTGTCCAAAACCTATTTCAATTTCTTTATTTGGTCGATAAAAGAAAACCGCATCTCTAATAATATTAGGATTATTATTTATAGCACTTACATTATTGGCTCCGAAACCTTGATCATTGGTTGAAAAAGCTAATTGGAGGTAATAACCAAACTTGGGACTAATCATGTTGCCTCTGAATGATAGTCGAGTTCTGGCAACTGACGCATTAAATGAATTAGGTTCAATATCTTCTCCAGATATAGAATTCATCTGAGCCCTGAGTTGCATTCTAAACCTCATGTTTAATGTCCAGTTGCTGTCTGGAGTAGTTATTCCTAAGCCATCTTTAAAGGAAAATTTTGGCGTAACGTTTTGCGAATATAGCATAACGGTAAATACAGTATATACTGCTGTAATGGTTAATTTCATAAAAGTTCAATTTTTTCGAGCACAAAACTAAAGTGAGTTTTATTTCTGAATGTTAAGCTAAAGTTATGTTTATTATCAAAAGGTTAATTTAATGTTAAGTAAAATGGTTTTCAATTAGTTAAAACCCGATTTATTCCTATTATTTTTACACTTTTATCGCATTCTAATTAAAAAATTGAACTAAAAAGATGCTTTAAAAATATTTATCGTAATATTGCAATATATAAATTTATAATGGGAATTTCAAAAACAGAACATTTTTCAGAAAATCAAAATGAAATAGCTACCATAGCCAAAGCATTAGGTCACCCTGCGCGCATTGCGATTATGGAGTATTTAATGAGTGTCGATACATGTATTTGTGGAGATATCGTCAATGAACTACCCCTAGCTCAGCCTACTATTTCTCAACACCTGAAAGAATTGAAAAATGCTGGGTTAATAAAAGGAAGTATTGAAGGGAATGCTATATGTTATTGTATCAATGATTCATGCCTAGAGACTATCATGAGTTATTTTACGAATATGGCGAGTAGGTTGAAAAAGAAAACCTGTTGTTAATTTTATTCACCGCCAAGACGCATTAAAAAATTACCGCAAAGACGCAGAGGACGCAGAGAAAAATTAATTAACTAAATCGATATAAAGTATTCTTAAAAAAACATTAAACAAACTATAATAAAATTACCCTTTGCGTACTTTGCGTCTCTGCGGTAAAAAATTAAAAACAAAATCCATGCTATGACGGAAAATGAGATTTCTTCAAAAATAATAGGGGCTGCAATTGAAGTGCACAAACAATTAGGTCCTGGATTACTAGAAAGTACTTATGAAGTTTGTTTGTATTATGAACTCAAACAACTCAACTTAGATGTAAAACAACAACTTGCTCTTCCTGTTTATTATAAGGAAGTTAAACTCGATGCAGGCTATAGAATTGATTTACTAGTTGAAGACAAAGTTATTATTGAATTGAAAAGTGTTGATGAATTGGCAGATATACATACAGCTCAGCTATTAACTTACTTAAAACTAAAAGACCTAAAATTAGGATTGCTGATTAATTTCAATTCAGTAAGAGTTATTGACGGAGTAAAAAGAATTGTAAATAATTTGTGACACCTCAAAGGCGCAAGGAAAAATTACCGCAGAGTCGCGGAGGGCGCAAAGAAAATTAAGCAAGCTATTCGAAATAATTTAGAATATCAAATGAAAACAAATAAACAATCTAATTAAAAAAATTAACCCTCTGCGCACTCCGCGTCTCTGCGGTTAAAACAAATATAAACTCTAAATAATACATTATGATCTTATCAGAATTCACCAAACACCTAGAAACAATCACCGAAGTCAACTTTCAAAAACCCGATGGCACAGAAGTCCCAAAGCACTTTCACATAACCGAAGTGGGGCAAATTACTAAAAAATTCATTGACTGTGGGGGTACCATACGAAATGAAAATGTCGTTTCTATGCAGCTATGGGAAAGTATTGACTTTTGGCATCGGCTGGAACCTTCCAAATTAATTTCTATCATAAAATTATCTCAAGAGAAACTAGGGATAGAAGATCATGATATAGAAATAGAATATCAAGGAGAGACCATTGGCAAATACGGTGTTCAATTTGAAAATGGAGTTTTCATCTTAATAACAAAAAAGACAGATTGCTTAGCTAGCGATCAATGCGGAATACCTGTAGATAAAATAAAAAAGAATTTATCTGAACTCGGCCAAAAAATAGAGAGTTGTTGTTCGCCCAATGGAGGCTGCTGCTAAAATTAGTTCCATTTTTACTTTAAAAAACACCCCATTTCATGAATAGATTAAAATCACTATGGACCACTGTCACAGGCAGTATCAGTTCTATTTTGCCCTTGTTTTTTGCCGTTTGCAAACCAGGGGGAGCTTGCGCAGTAGCTTGTGCCAGTCCTATTGCTAGCTTGTTTGGAATATCAAGTGCATCATTGTCTGCCACCCCACTAATGAAGTCACTCTATCCTTTGCTCCTCGTTATAAGTGCCGTATCTTTTACAGTATCCTATTACAGACTTTATGTCTTGCCACGCTATACGACATCCAATGCTACAGGATGCGATGATGCTTGCGCTTGCGGACCTGCAAAAGATGACAAACAAGTTAAAATTTCCAAGTACATATTCTGGATTGGCTTAGTAGCTAGTATTGTTTTCTTTTCCTATTTCGAATATCAAAATTATAAATTAAACACAGACAAAAATCTAATTGAGCATAGTAATGTGGAAGAGGCCTGCTGCGCAGAAGGCGAGTCATGCGAATAATAATATATAATTAAAATCAATCATCCCTCGATGCAACCCAAATTAAAATTTCTAGATCGATATCTCACCCTTTGGATCTTCCTGGCTATGACTATCGGTGTAGCTATCGGTTACTTCATTCCCAGTACACCCGCTTTTATCAATCAATTTAATAGCGGCACCATAAATATACCATTAGCTATTGGATTAATATTGATGATGTATCCGCCCTTGGCCAAAGTTGACTTCAAGAAAGTACCAACGATGTTTAACCAACCTAAATTACTTTTCACTTCTTTTTATATCTCCTGGATAATAGGACCATTTTTAATGTTTTTACTCTCCATATTTTTCCTAAGAGACTACCCAGACTATATGACAGGACTAATTATTATCGGATTAGCGCCTTGCATAGCCATGGTAATAGTATGGAATGAACTAGCTGGTGGCAATAGAGAACTGACTGCTGGACTTGTAGGAATCAATAGTGTCTTACAGGTTTGTTTTTTTAGTGCTTATGCCTATTTTTATTTAGAAATTATGTTGCCTTTATTTGGAATTCATGCGTTGAAAATCGATATTTCCTTTATGCAAATATTGGAAACTGTATTTCTCTATTTAGGAATTCCATTTATCTTAGCTATGATGAGTCGTATTATACTTATCAAACAAAAAGGTGAAACCTGGTTTAATACTCAATTTATACCAAAAATATCGCCAATCACTTTATTAGCATTGTTATTTACTATAGTAGTTATGTTTAGCTTAAAAGGAGAAATGATAGTACAACTACCTTTGGATGTTTTACGAGTGGCCTTACCTCTCAGTATATTTTTTGTCATTATGTTTTTTCTGATGTTTTATATCAGTAAAAAAATAGGCGCTAATTATCAAGATACTGCTGCATTATCCTTCACAGCCAGTGGCAATAATTTTGAACTAGCTATAGCCGTGGCGATAGGTGTATTCGGCATGAATAGTGGACAAGCTTTTGCTGGCGTCATAGGTCCTTTGGTAGAAGTTCCTGCGCTTATTTTATTAGTTAAAGTAAGTTTGTACTTAAAAGGAAAAATATTTTAAATAATAAAAATTTAAACTAATGAATCAAGCCATCTTAAATCACATAAATACATTTTCTGAAGAAACTATTTCAGCAGAGCGAAAAGAAATCTTAAAACCCTTGGCTGAATATATCAAGACCAAGAGAACTAATAATGAAACCATTCGTCTAAATTTTATTTGTACGCACAATTCACGAAGAAGTCATTTATGTCAAATCTGGGCTCAAACGATGGCATACCATTTTGGAATTAAAAGTGTTGATTGCTATTCAGGTGGAACAGAATCGACGGCCATGTTTCCCAAAGTAGCTGAAACCTTAACCAATCAAGGATTTCAAATTTTAAAACTAAGCGAAGCTACAAATCCTATTTATGCAGTGAAATATTCCGAAAATGAAAGCGCTGTTATCTGCTTCTCTAAAACATATGACAATCAATTTAATCCAAAAGCTAACTATGCTGCTATAATGACTTGCAATAGTGCAGATGAAGGATGCCCCTTTGTCTTAGGAGCTGAAGCTAGATTTCCTATAAAATATGATGATCCCAAAGCATTTGATCAGACAGATTTGCAAAATGAAAAATATGCAGAACGAAGCCTAGAAATAGGTCAGGAAATGTGGTGGGTGTTTTCTAAGATTTGCTAAAAAATCGACATCTAGTTTGCCAATTTTAAAACCGTTTTCAATATTTGCTCTACACCTATTGCTATCAAAAAGAATCCTATGATTCTTGAAAGGGCATTTAGTCCACTAGACCCCAATATTTTAAATATATACTGAGAAGATTTCAAAATAATAAAAATTAAAGCCACTACTAATACCAAAGCAATGCCAATAAAAAATACCTCTGACGTATTGGTATATAAATTTCTATAACCTATCAGAGTAGATATGGTGCCAGGCCCTGCAAGCATAGGAATCGCTAGGGGTGTAAAGGCAATTTCTGACTTCGTACTCAGTTCCTCTTCTATATACTTTTTCTTCATCCCTTTATGCTTATTGAAATTTCCTGTCAAGAGTGAAAAACCAGAACTAGCGATGACAATACCTCCTCCAATTTTTAATGAGTCAATGGAAATTCCAAAAAAGTACAAGAGGTGATTTCCTAGAAAAAATGAAATCATTAATATAATCAATACATATATTGCTGTATAAAAAGACACTTTAGTTATATCCTTCTTAGACATTTCTGATGTCAAAGAGAGAAAAATGGGAATCGTTCCGAAAGGATTAATAATGGAGAAAATTGCAAGAAATACTTTGAATATAAATTCCATGATTGGTTTTAAAAAATAATACCGACGATACTTTATAAACTGTCAAAAAAATACGATGCTAATTGTTAGTATGTCGGCATTATTTCTTTGACTATATATTGATGATACCGAAGTGAAAAACAATATAGTCCAATCTTCGTTTCTCTTGATTGTACTATTTGTTTTAATTCTCGGTATTTACCACTGTAGGATTTATAGCTATTGGCATAACATATAAATCACATTGGTATAATATGTTGACATTAATTGCAAACAATCATTTAAGTTTAGTATCGGGTATAAGAAATAAGCCGCCCCCTTGCGGAAGCGGCCGTGAAAAAAATTGAACTAATGAAACTAACTGTGCTCAGCTAGAGACATTGATCTTGTATAAATTATTAAAACCAGTTAGCCCAAGTTGGCTTAGACTCACCGTTTCCAGCACCTGTGTTAGCACCTTCAGTGATCACAGTACTTACATCTGGAGCAGCTGTACCATCTTTTCCTTTAGTCTTTGTTGTCACATCTGTGAATTGGATTGTATTTACTTTTGTTGGGCTACCGATGGAAGATATAGTAGCAGGATGCTCAACACCTACACCTACAGAAAATCCTTTCATGAATACATTGGTGATAGTACCTTTTACACCTCTTCTCAAATAAATACCTTCACGCTGAGTAGCTACTGTTGAACCTCTTCCAATAAGAGTTACATTACTTACCGTTGGATTAGTAAATGGTGTAGCTAAATTGTTATCAGGGTTACCATCGCACTCCATACCTCTAGAGTCAGAAGACGCGTTTGTATTAGAATTTTTAGAATACAAATAATTCAACTTTCCTACATAACCTAAGTCATAATCGAAATTATCATCATCGTTGTTATCTGCATATAAATAGCTACAGTTATTCGTTCCACCATACCACTCAAATGCATCATCATTTCCGTTGAAAACAGCTACGTACTCGCAAACTGTTCCGCTACCTACACTAAAGAAGGAAATACCATTCCACTCCTTATCACCATTCTTAGCTCCAGATCTAGCTATGATAGCATATCGAATAGAACCTGAATTGTCCGCTGCGTCTGTTCCACCATATTGTACTCCATT
>CAYXKX010000011.1:322-61637 GCA_964465185.1 uncultured Chitinophagaceae bacterium | reverse complement strand
GCAAAACGTTATCGTTAATATTAAAAGAACTCACCTCATTCATTAGAATATTAATATTAAAATTATTTTATTAAGTGTTATTATTATTATAACAAAGATTACTTATTCTCAAGATACCGTTTCAAATTTGACATATTTAAATATTTCAAATAAGTATACTTGGCGACACCACTCATTCGAAGGCGCAAAAGGGGAAAGAAAATATCATTATATTCCAATGCATAATTGTGGTAATGTAAAGATACTGAAGCTAAATGCACAGCCTATTTTTCTTGGCAGAAATAAGACACTGGAGGAGTATTTTAACAAAAAAGCAAAAAAACTTAATCTGACAAGCATTGAGAGACTAACAATTCGGTTTGAAGATTCTATTGGCTATTTATATAAATCAGTAAGAGATTTAAAGACTAAATTCTATAGTGTTTACTTATATACCAAAGGTGAGATTAGTGAATTTGAGATAGAGTTTGAAAAGGAACAAATTACTAAATACAACTGTGTAGATTCTCTAGTATCTAGTTTTTGCATAAATCTACGCCCTACCTTAAAAATTGAAAACCAAAATAAAGAAACTAAAGTTGTAACCTCTATTAATGAAATAATTCTCAAACTTGATAAATCAAAATTTAAAATAGAGAGTTCCGAAAAGTTTATTGATAATTATACAATAGATGGTAAAGAGTTAAGCCAATGGTATGAACCAAATTTTTCAATTATTGTAGCTCCTAATTGGACAGGATATGGACTAGTAAACAAAGATTTATTAGAGGAATGTAAAGCAAGTATTGCTCCTATTCTTAAAAAGTATGAATATGAGTTAGATGTTGTTGATTTTAGAATAGCAAATGAAAGAACAGAAAAAAATGCTTGTGACCTGGAGTTATATTTAACAAGTAAATCCGAAAAGTTTCCATTTATCTCAAATGATAAAACTCTGTTTTTTGTAAGACTTGAAATTGATCAAAAAAATAACAGAATAATGTTCATTGGTATAACAAGAACAAATAAATCAAAATATCTTACTGAATTCCAGTCTATTTCAAGAACTGTTAAATATAAAACTACCGATAACTGACAGTCTTCTGAAAGAGCGGGTGACGGCGTTAAAATAAATTGCAGATGGGTATCGAAAGTTTGTATATTTGTCGAAGCAAAGTTTGGTTAAGCCGCTCCTTCAGAAGGCTGCCGGACGTTATCGGTCAGTTCAACGTACCTCAAACTAAGAATATGACTAGTTAAAATTAATTTATGAAATCATATATATTATTTTCGTTTGTTTTTACTTTCTTGTATTGTCATAGTATCAATACTAATAATACATATGTTAAAAAAATATATTCTACCAATAGGTATAGTTATGTTATAGACTATGGTAATAATTTATTTCTAGTCTATCAAAACAAAAAGTATGGAATAGTTGATTCTAATTCGAATGAAATAATATCTTGCGAATTTGACTATATTGATAATAGAATTGGATATTATTATGTCGCATATAGTAAAGGAAGAACTTGTCTTATTAGTCCTAAAGGTAAAATTGTCATTCCATTAAATAAAAATCAAAAATTTTATTATGACAACTCAAATCACCATATAAGTTATCAAATAAATAACGATCAATATTATATACATAACACTTCAGGGCGTATTATTACTAAGCAACAATTCATAAAAGAAAATGGTGGAATTTTAAATACTAACATTGAATCCAATGAACCTAGGAGGGGTTTAAAAGCTGGTATTATTTATAAAGATTCAACCAATTATTATGAATTTAATAATTCAAATCAGTTGTTTAAAGTGAACAACTGGTTTATCATAGGATATGAGGGGTATAATATAATACTAGATTCGAATTTAAAGGAAATCTTAAGAACTGAAGGAAATCTTGAAAGCTTTAAATACTTAAATAAGTATTTTTTAATTAAGAAAAATGGAAAATATGGTATTATAAAAAATAATTTCAAAATTATCTCGTCATTTTTATACGATACTATTAGATATAAAACTGACGGCAATAATAATGTACTCGGGTTCATAGTTGAAACTAGTGGCAAAATAGGACTCATGGACACACTTGGAGTAATAAAGCTCAATACAGAATATGATAATTTAACCTATAGTAATATTAAAAACAGGTTTATCATAAAACAAGGAAACAAATATGGATTTTGTGATTTTGATAATGGAGTTATTGTTCCTGCATTATATGAGGAAGTGAAAACATATGATAGAACAAGTAATATTTTCGTGAAAGATTTTAGCAACGACAAATGGGGAATGTACAATGTTGATGGGGATTTAATAACCAAACCCCAATTTGAAGAATTATTTCCTATCACAAACCACGAATTATTTTGTATAGCAAAACAAGATGGTTTGAAAGGAGTAATAAGAAAAGATGGAATAGTATTAGCTAAATGTGAATATAATGAAATTAGAAGTTCAGGTGTACAATATGACAATTTTTTAGCATTAAAGAAGGAAAAATGGGGAGCTATAGATTCTAATGGCAAAATATTAGCAGAATGTAGATTCGATGAGGTAGATTTATTTCATAATAGTATTATTACAGTTGGTAATGGTTTATATTCGATAAAGACAAAAAACAAGACTATTGATTTCAGTGTTGATTCAAATTACACGAATTATTTCCCTTTTTCAACTTTAAAATTAAACTCTCAATATTTTATTAAGTACACGAATCGTTATAACACAGACAACTATTATTCATTTGATGGTAAGCTTCTTAAAACTTTTAATTATACTTTTATAGATCAAAACAATGGATACAATAAAAATATTTTTGTTGTATTTTACTTTGGCGATAGTTTAAAAACAAGAAAGTATGGACTTATTGATTCAAGCTTTAATGAAATTTTACCATGTATTTATAAAGAGATAAGTCATTTTAATAATAATTACCTTCAGGTGACCAATTTTAATAGTGAAAGTTCGCTTTTTAATACCTTATCATATCAACTTTCTGGTTTATATTCGAGTAAGTTTGAGACTATACTTGGTGCAAATTCTATATATTATAAGTATAATAAAGATTTAGTATCAATATATGATTCAAATTTTAATCTAATTCATTCAAGATATAATAGAGTTTCCAGTGTCACTCGTACTGGACTTCCAAATTTAATTGAAATAGAAAAGAATAATCTTATTGGTTTTATGGATATTTACGGGAATGAAGTAATACCTCCTATATATGAAAAATTGAATTATATTCATTATCATGACATAATGGTAGTATATAAGGACAACAGATGGGGTGTTATCGATACATTAAATAAAACTATCATAAGTTTTGAATACGATAAGATAGAGCGATTAGATGATTATTATCATTGTAAAAAAGGTCAAAGTAATAGATTGATCAATTCAAAAAATGAAATAATTGCCCTATTTCAGTTTGATGAAATAGATGAGGTTGTTGATTCTTTTATTAAAGTACGACTTGAAAATAAAGTCGAAAAATATAATTCTCGTGGTTATCTGGATAAAGTTGGGTTGTATAGTATTAGGGATAAAAGAATGGTTGTTCCATATGGGAAATTTGACAACTTTGAGTTTAAAAAGGGAGTTATACAAGTTTTTGGTGAATATAAGAAAAGAAACTATAAATTGTATAATCTGGATTTAGAAGAAATCACACTTGATTGAAAATAATAAAGGAAATAGCTTGTAAATGAACCGAACCGATAACTGTCGTATTTCTAAAAGCGTGGATGACGGAGTTTTAATAAAAGGTAGTATGTTATCAATCATTCCTAATTCTAATAAAGTGCAGTTTGGAAAATCACGCCTTCAGAAATACGCCGGGCGTTAGTTGCAATTGACAGAGCCCACCACCACCAAGAGTTTATCAATTAAGAAAAACAAAATAATAATGACAAAGGTATATTTATTACTCACTTTTTGGATTATAACTAATCAATCAAACGCTCAAGTTTTTTATGGTGTAAATAATTATACGCAATACCACCAAGGAGAATTACCAATAATTATTTCAGCACCTCATGGCGGTTTAGTTACACCTTCAAATATTCCAGATAGAACTTGTAACAGTCCAACCTACGATTTAGATAGTAAAACTATTGAACTTTCAAGGCAAATAGATACAGCACTCTTTAAACTTACGGGTTGTCGTCCTCACTTAATCATTTGCAATTTAAGAAGAACAAAAGTAGACTGCAATAGAAATATAGCGGATGGAGCTTGTGCAAACGCAGATGCAGAAACTGCTTGGACAGAATTTCATGATTTTCTAGATACAGCTCAATTCATAGCTCAAAATCAGTATTCAAAGAAAGCATTGTACATTGATTTACATGGTCATGGCAAACAGCCTTATAGATTAGAATTGGGATATGGTCTTACAGGAACTCAATTAGGCAAATCAGATAGTATACTCAATACTTCTACTTATGTCACGGCAAGTTCATTTAAAAAAATACTGCTGACAAATACTAGTGGTTCTACTCATGCTCAACTTATAAGAGGTACTCACTCGCTAGGAACTATGCTTGTCAATGCAGGATTTCCTTCCGTACCTAGTATGCAAACTCCAAATCCAGGAATTACACCATTTTTCCCTGGTGGGTACAATACATTTAATCATACTTGTATAAAAGTAGGAAATGAAGTCAATGGATTACAGATAGAGTGTGATTCTACCATACGATTTAGCTATTTAAATCGGAAAAGGTTTGCAGATTCTATAGCTCAAGTATTGGTTAGGTTTTTAACATTTCACCAAAATATTAATTTCAGTGACTGCAAACGAAGACCTCCAGTAATAGCGAACATTCAAAACCAAAATAGTATAGTAGGTAATTTATTCAACTTAACTGTTAGACCTTTTGTAGATATAACGAATGGAGATAGTATTTTAGCTTATTCATTGTCTGGAACTCTACCAAATGGATTAAATTTTGACACTACAAATGGAATACTATCAGGTAATCCGACAATAGTCGGAAACTCTACATTGATAGTCAAATGTAAAGATATTGATGGATATTCCAATATAGATACATTTTTGATTTCAATTAACCCTCAACCAAACAATAATCCCAAAGCCAACAAAGATAGTTTTAACCTCAATGATGGCATTACAATAACTACTAATCCGAGAACAAATGATATAGATAGCGATGGCGATAGCATAATTATAACAAATGTAAATCCAACAAGTCAAGGTATAATAGCAGTTGTAAACTCTGGAAAAAATATACAATATACCTCTCCATTAAATTTTAACGGACTTATCTCTTGCTATTACAAAATAAGTGATGGGAAAGGTGGTATAGACTCGGCAAACATTAGTTTTAAAATTACAGATACTACGACGATTACAAATTCAATTGTACCGATATTAAATGAAGATATTAAAATTTATCCAAATCCTACTGAAGGAACTATTATAATAGAAAATTTGACAAAACAAAAAGATTTAACCTGCGATATATATGATTTAGTAGGAAATTCAGTTTTTAAAACCAAACTTCAAAACAGCAAATCAAAACTGAATATAGAACTAATACTTAAAGGAACTTACATTATTGAAGTAAAATCAAATATTCAAAAAATTGTCTCCAAAAAAATTGAAAAATTATAACCCAAAGATATATCAAAAAAGTGAAGTCTAATATCAACTGCAACTAACTGACAGTCTTCTAAAAGAGCGGGTGACGGCGTTAAAATAAATTGCAGAAGGGTATCGAAAGTTTGTATATTTTTCGGAGTGCAGTTGGGTTAAGCCGCTCCTTCAGAAGGCTGCCGGACGTTAGGTGTAAGACTTGCAAAAATGAAAACCACAATATTCTTTTTATTAATTTCTTTAAATCTTACAAGCCAAACTTTTAGTTTAAAAAAAACTTGGATAGATGAAGAAAACAATGGACTAGTTATATCTGATAGCAGTCTTTGGATTCAAGGTATAAATTTCACAAATGAGTATGGCTATATTTACAAAAACGACACCTTAATCTTTATTGAGTATCTATTCACCAACCCTAAAAAGTACCCTAGAATAGAAAATAAATATAAAATTGTTTTATTAAACAATGATTCTCTAATTCTTGCTTATCCAAGAAAGTTTTTAGGAGAATACACTAAAGAAATTGACACTTTAGTATATATTGATTCAACTAAAGTTATATCAAAATTAGATAGTTTCAAATTGCTTCAATTTCAAGGTACTTATCCTTCAAGTCTAAAAGTCAGAACAACTTTAGAAATTGACAATTTGGGCAATGTACATTGTATAGAAAAAGGCGATTCCACTAATGTTAAATGGTTAAAACTAAATGTACTTGATATACATAGATTACATTATTTATTCAAGCGAGCAAGACTGGAAAATCTTAACGAGAAAAACATTGGTATTTCAATTGATGGTAGAGCAACTTATCTCAACCTTTTTGGAACCAACTATAGTTATAAGAAGAAACTAAGTTCTTTACCATATCTAGACTGGAATTTATTTGACTTTATTAGAAACATAAGAAAAGCTATTAAAAAATATGGAGAACTTCATAATGACTATGAATTCAAAAACTAAGAACGTCCTACACCTAACTGTCGGTTTGGCATAAGGCGGTGTGCAGTTTGGTATTGGAAGTTTCGGAATTTAAATTATCTTTGTCTTTATGCGAAAATGTATCCTTTTAAAACCCGCCCTACGCCAAGCCGACGGGCGTTATGTGTCACCTGTTGGGCAGTCCTTTTCATAAAAAATAGTTGACAAATATGGAAACTTGTATTATCTTTGCAAAAAAGATAGATGAGATATTTTGTAACAAGGTTTTTGGAAGAAGCAGATGCGTTTATCGCAAAACTTGACCGAAAGTCTGCGAACAAAGTATTTTATAACATAGATGTTTCAGAACAAACAAACGACCCAAAACTCTTTAAAAAACTTAACTCTAATATTTGGGAGTTTCGAACAAAATATCTCGGAAATCAAATTCGGCTATTGGCTTTCTGGGACAAAACGGATAATACCGAAACACTTGTACTCGCAACCCACGGGTTTGTAAAAAAAGATGGTAAAGTGCCTCAAAGTGAAATTGAAAGGGCAGAAAGAATTAGAACAAAATATTTCGAACAAAAATAATTAGATAGATTATGTCAAACAAAAAAATGAAGTCCTATTCTCTAGTCGAAATGAAGGACAAGTATATTGGAAAAGTCGGAACTAAAGAACGAGATGAGTACGAGTATGAATTAAGAATGGACATACTTGGAAGAATGATAAAAACAGCTCGTCAGGAGAGAAACTTAACTCAAGAACAACTAGGTGCCCTCATAGGTGTGCAAAAGTCACAAATATCAAAACTAGAAAGTAGTTCTAACAGTGCGAGTATTGATACATTACTTAAGGTATTTAAAGCTTTAAAAGCAGAGATTCATTTCAATGTAAAGATGGAAGAAGAATATCTGGAACTTGTGTAACAATAAAACAGGCGAACACATAACTGGCAGTTTGAAGAAATGCTTGGTGCAGTTTTTTATTGAAGTGTCGAATTTCTATTTATATTTATTTGAGTTTTTAATTTTATATTTTTGTACAAATTACTTCGTGATGTATTTAAGCGAAAAGTCGTGCTTGTAAAACGCACTTCTTCAAGCTGCCGAAACGTTATGCCTCATTGCAAAAAACGACAAAGATAAAATATGAACTCCTTAAAAAGACCTTGGACAAATCTGATTTTAGCACCAATTTGGTTTTTAATCATTATAGTTTCGGCTTCAATATACTTTGGTGTAAAAGGTGTAAGTGAAACAGACATTCCAATTAGAATTTCAGAGAACACACCAACAGTAATTCTTATTGTTCAGGTTTTCTTATTAGTCACTCTTTTGTTCACAACCCGAAAAGACAGTTTCAATATCCTAAAAAGTGGATGGACAACTGATAACACAAAACTACCAATTGACATTTTTGGAGGAATTATTACAGGAGCAATTTTAGCGACACTATATTTTTATATATTTTCACCTTTGCAGACTTTTTTACAAATAAACATTGGTGACTATGTCCCAGCAGGCGAAACAATGACTTCACTTGGCAAACAGACAATCCCATTTTTTATTGCTAATGTTCTCTTGGCACCGTTTGTTGAAGAGAGCTTGTACAGAAACTATACCTTAACAAGATTTTTAGAAAAATACGGTTCGACAAAAAGCATAATTTTTACAGTTACAATGTTTGGATTGCTTCATTGGGTTGGCGGACTATGGTACATACTTATGACCGGACTTTTAGTAGGGTTACCATTTGCAATAATAGCGATAAAAAGAAAAAATATTGTATGGGTGTTCGTGGGTCACTTGACACTTAACTTGCTTGAGTTTATTTACATTACGACTAAAACTTAAACTATTGACAAAACAACGAAGGCATAACAGCACCTACAAGAAATTGGCGGTTCAGTGGTTAAATGAAGCTTTGTGCTTCGTATCAAGTTCAGTGGTGGCAGACAGTTTTCGTCTCCGAAATCGCCAACTTCTTGTAGCTGCAAAGCGCGACGATGTCCTATCATTTCTGAAAAATCACACCGAGTAAAATAAGCAAAAAAACTAGCAAAAATGGAAAACTTTATAACCTTAACCTATTTTTTCATTTTCATTCTCATTATAGTTCACCCTTTCATAGTATATAGGTTCTTAAAAAAAAAGAACAAAGTAACATTTGTGAAATTCATATTATTTTGTCTAGCAACTTCAACATTCTTATGTGTTCTTTCTGCTTGGTGGATGTGTGAAGGTGGGAACAACTTGCTTCTTCAAAATTATGGATTTACTGAATACGCGATGGGAGAAGAAGAAAGATATCAAAATGCAAAGCCGGAGAACATAAAACGAACTAAAGAAATATACGAAAGCATGTTTGGAATTGGTTGGCCATTAAGAGCCATTATGACTTATGTATTTTATTTGCCGTATTTGATTTTTGTATATTTAGTTTACTATTTCATTCAAAAAAAATAGGGTGATAAAAGTTAAACAAAACCTGTGATGAAAATTCTAGTAAACGGCAAAATGAAACGAATAAATAAAAACAACAAAAACCAATGATAGGACATAACTGCTGGTTTTCTGACAGCAGGGATGAGTGCTTTTAAGTAAAGAAAGTTATTATGCGAATATGAGTGAATTTAAAATATATTTGTCCTTAACGCGCGCCGCCGATCTCCAAGCGAGCGGGGCGGCGCCTTCTACGCCATCCCCTTTGCAAAAATTTGCTTTTGACCAACCTAGCATCGCTATTTTATACTTTCCGTTTAGTTGGTTATCGACATTTATTGTTCCTATTGTATTATTGGGACACTTGGTTTCTATAAGACAGTTACTGAAGGAGAAAACCAACAAAAAAGAAAAAATAGACAATTAAAACCAATACAACTCTAAGCAAAAACTACTTTTACTATTCTAGTTTCGAATGATAATTTAATTTTGTATTAGCAGAAGCTAGGAAATCATTCATTTAATTGAGACGACACATGACACCCGAACGAATAATAAAATGGGGATATGAAAATCCCAAAAAGGTATTCCTATTTGATGGAATTGGAGCTACTTTATCAGCGATTCTATTAGGTATCGTTCTAGTTAAAATGGAGCGATTTTTTGGCATTCCTAAATCAGCACTTTATTTTCTTGCCTCCTTACCTTGCCTTTTTGCTATCTATGATATTTTCTGCTATCTCAAAATTGACGAAAATATTGGAACGTTCTTAAACGTAATTGCTATTGCTAACCTCTTATATTGCGCTCTTTCCATTGGACTTGCCCTATACCATTTCTGTACCATAACTCCTTTGGGATGGGCATACTTAATTATAGAAACAATAATTGTATCTACGATAGCTACCTTTGAATTGAATTTAGCGAACAGATTATTAAAAAAATAATCCCTAATAACGAATTAATTCTTTGAAAAACTGATTCAAACGGCCTTCAACCTATTTCGTCACTGGTTTTTGAATCTGAGCTTGATACCCTAGACTTTCATCAAAAATACAGGGCAAGCTGCATGTCTCAAGACATCTTCGGCTATGCTGCCCATGAGAAGTCTTTTAAGACCCGTTCTGCCATGGGTGCCCATGACGATAATGTCTATTTCCTTTTCCTTGACGATATCATTAATTTCGTCTGTCAT
Organism: uncultured Chitinophagaceae bacterium; assembly: GCA_964465185.1. Lineage (GTDB taxonomy): Bacteria > Bacteroidota > Bacteroidia > Chitinophagales > JADJOU01 > CHPMRC01. The sequence goes on along the minus strand of CAYXKX010000011.1, from coordinate 51,460 downwards.
GCTTTTCAAGAATGAATGATAGGATTCAAAAGTTCTAGTAGGGTATTTTGCCTTAAAATCGACTATCATATCATCCAATTGTTTTTTCGCCATGTCTCTAAGTTCCTGATCAGCTTCAAAACTAACAGCAGCATCTGGTCCCTGCACAGGAGAAATCAAGACACTATGGTGAAATAGGACTATATGTCCATGCTGTTCGGACAATTTTACAGCCAGTTCTACAATTTTAGAACTGTTATCAGAAAAGTCCACAGGACAAAGCACATTTTTAAAAGTCATATCATAAAAATTTAGTAATACAAATCTACAAAAATAATATGATGTAAATGTTAACAAAATAATACTTTGTGACTTCTGTCACACAATAAAAGCATCAATAAAATCTGATATTTTAATAGATTAATAATAACTTTACCATCAAATAGAATTTTATGCAAAAGATAGCCGCCCCTTTCAATCTCCACCAATGGATAGAAGAAAATAGAGATCTACTCAAACCTCCTGTAGGAAATAAAAACTTATACATAGAAAGCGGCGACTATATAGTCATGATTGTCGGCGGACCGAATGCGCGGAAAGATTTTCATTTTAATGAAACGGAAGAACTCTTCTATCAGATAGAAGGGGACGTAAAGGTGAATGTCCAAATGCAAGGCAAGGTGGTCGAATATAAAATTAAAGAAGGGGAGATGTTTCTCCTACCAGCTAATATCCCACATAGCCCTATACGCCCGGCCAATACCGTCGGATTGGTCATAGAGAGAAAGCGCTCGACAGATATGAGCGATGGTCTGTTTTGGTATTGTGAAAAATGCAATAATCCTTTAAAATCCTATCGTTTTTATCTCGAGAATATCGAAAAGGACTTTTTCCCTCGCTTTAGAGAATTCTATGGGAGTGAAGAAATGCGGACTTGTGACAAATGTGGCCATGTGATGGAAACAGATTCGAGATTTGTGTAATTGCTATACTGAAGATAAGGCTAGTTCCAAATCTTCACCTCGGGTTAAACCAAGTTTTTGACGAAGTCTATAACGATACTGTTCTATCGTCTTAGCCTCTTTTACCATCAACTCAGCAATTTCTTTTGTATTCATTCCCTTCGTGAGATACCATGCTACATTAGCTTCTGTGTGGGTAATTTCCTTATACTTTTCTCGAAGTTTTTTCGTGTATTCGTGGAGTGATTCATTGAGTTTGATTTCGACCTCTGCCTCATGGATATTCGCTTTTTTAGCGGACTTGATTTTATTGTGAATCTCTGTATATAATTTCCCTTTTTGAATATTGTCTTTTCGAAGTGCGCTTACAAAATCATCAATCTCATCCAACATAGTATTTTTTTGTTTCAGTAATACTAGAGACATATCTAATTTTTGTTTATTAATTTCAATTTCCTTTTTCATGATTTCATTATCCTTTTTCGAATTTTCCAATTGATTAATAGCCTTAACTGCTTCTACCTGCCTATACAATTCTTTTTTGTTAATCGCTATCTCCAAATCATATGTTTTTTCAAGACAACTAAGCGCTTTAGACACATTATTCAATTTTTTTGAAAGATCATATACTTTCTGATAATAGGAAAGCACCATACGCTCGCTTTCGATTTTTCCTATGTGGTCAGATAAGGATAGCAATAGCTCTTGTGCGAGAATATCATTTCCTTGTTCAGAAGAGATATCAGATAATCCCATTTTTATAGTTACTAACAAGTATGGATTAGAATTAATGGAGGTATCATTGAGCATATTCTGCCATATTTCTTCTGCTTGGGCATATTTGCCTAAAAAGCCGCAACAAATTGCTTTTGCATTTAAAACGGAGACCTTGTCTCCTAACTGCAATTCTCCTTTCGCTAAAATTTCACTATAGATGGCATAGGCTTCATCATACTTATTTTTATTTCTCAATAAATCTGCCTTGTGTTTATATAAATTGGCATAAGCATTAGGTGGTAGTTCATTCGAATATGCTGTATAGATTTGTTCAGCTTTCTTCAATATAGCGAGACCTTCATCATATTTTTCAAGATACTTATATACATTTCCACTCATAATACAGGATCCAAAAACAGCACTGATAGGTGCTTTATTTTTTTCTTCAATAAGATGATCAAACACTAAAATAGCCTCTTGGAAAAGTTTCATTTCAGCATAGCATTGCCCTTCTATAAATTTAGTGACATAATAAAAATACGATCCTTCCTGACCCCTTTCTGTATTGTAAACATTGTAGAGGTAACCTAGCGCTATATGGATCTGATGTTTGAGATAATATGCCTTGCCCAAATAATGTTGACTTTCGGTATAAAAATCTTCGTTAAACTTACTATTTTTAATCTTTGACAGTTCTGCAATAGCCTTGTCAAATTCAAGATTTAATAGGTAGTACCTACCCAATAGATAATAATATCTCTCTCTATCTAGAGATAAACAATTTTTTAAACCATACTGGATGCCGTCATAAACCTCCACGGATATTCTTGAAGAGTAATTCGATATTTTTTCTAAAACTTCATGATAATGACACAAATTTTCGGATACTTTCATTTACTAATCAGTTTAAATATGATAGATCAGAGAATAGAGACTATGCCATTTTTAATAGAATATAACTTTCCTAGATTTAACTTCATAAATCTGTTCTCTACAATTTTCTGATGAAATTTTATTGTCATTTAAATTTTTAATATTAGTCTATCCTTCTATTTACTATTATGTAAAAGTAAAGTACTAGACTTTAAAAATCGGCTAAAAATAATACAGCAATATTACATATGTAATTGTTTTTCTTTATTTTATAATTTATTGTAGAGTTTTTGTAGAGTTTGCAAGTTCATAGAATCACCCAACTTTGTTTTATAAAATTTAATTAATTATGAGAAAAATTTGCATTTTCTTATTGGTCATTCTCCAAAGTTTTCTTCTCCTTTCTCAGAATGATATAACAATATCTACTATTGTCTTCCCGCCTTTTTCAGCAAATCTATCTAGCTATGTCAATAGTCCAAACAAGATTCTGGTCACCGCAATCAATACGTCTAGTGCACCCAAACAAATTCGATTTGTTCTAACAATGAAAGGAGATAACGGTATCAGCTTCTCCACTAATCCAAACTATAAGCCAGGCTCCCCCCTTTCATTAAATCCTGGGCAGCAAAAGATTTTTTACTCGAACAATACAGAGTTGAGTGATTATTTCTCATCAAACAATTTGCAATATTCGGGGATAGATAAAAACACACTCATACAGACAGATGTACTTCCAGAAGGAAATTATGAAATATGTATACAAGCTTTTGATTATAGTAGTAATCTAGCATTGAGCGGAGAATCACCTGCGGGCTGCTTTACCATTCCTATTCATTATGTAGATCCTCCGGTAGTGATTTATCCGCAATGCGATATGGAGATACCAGCCTTACCTATGCAGTCTATATTGTTTTCTTGGTCACCTCCTGCGACCCCTCCACAAGGCTTAAAATATGAAATTGAAATCAAAGAAATACCTATGACTTCAAATCCATTGAGAGGCAAATCCAACAATCTCAATCCAAATGATGTACTAAAAAACCAAGCATTTCCAAGCTTATATAAAAATACGATACAAGTGAATGCTTTTAATTATACAGCGGCCATGCCTAAATTAATTGAAGGCAGAAAATATGTATGGAGAGTGAAAGCAATTTCTACCACCAATAAAGCTACATTCAAACAGGACGGCTATACAGAAGCTTGCGTATTTACTTATGGCATTCCTAAACCGGTTGTAGATAATAGTATGATAACGCTTGTTAGCCCAGAAGACAAATTTAAATTTACCGAAGCAATCATGAAAACCAGCGGAGGAATTGTATTTGATTGGAAAAATATTGAGAATTCGAAAGGAGTATATGAGGTCTATATAGTCAAAATCAACGATGGCCAGAAACCAGAAGAGGCTATCAAGACAAACCCTCAAGCCATCATAGATGAAAAAGGAGGCAAATACAAATCGCCTTACTTGATGAAATATTACATTAAACCCGGGAACTATGCCTGGAAAGTATTGTATGGCAATCCAATGAATCCTGGAGAAAAAGCAGAATCCGATGTGCGAACTTTCTCTATTCCTCAAAGCGATACGGGCAGTTTGAATAAATTCACTATTTGTAACAAAGAAGTATTTATCACCAAATTGACCAATAAAGAATTGAATAATTTTTCTGGCGAGGGTTATGTCTTATATGATCCAAATAATTTAGTGCATGTCAATCAGAATAATTACAAAAAAGTAGCCGTAAAATTTGATGGTATAAAAATCAATCATACCAAATTTGAAAACGGAATCAAATCGGAATGGAAATGCTATCAGGGCTATGTGCAAGGTCAGTTCAAAGATATAAAAATCAGTCTGGAACCACAAGGAGATTTGGAGGGTAGCTTTATTTATACTCCACTATCTATAAGTTTGCAGGCGGATATAGTTCCGAAGTATGATGCCGCAAAAAATATTTACACAATAGAAGAAGGAGATAAAGGAGAGGGTTGTGATTCTAAAATATGGGCAGAACTAGAATGGATTTCCCCTATTTCTATTAAAGAAGGTTCTACTTATGGCTCTTCTAACATACCTTTAAATAAAGGGGGCAATGGCCCTTTTGATGCCAATTTTACACTATTCAAAAAGAAAATTACAGCCTATCACAATCAAGGATTCGCTTTAGAGTACGATACTAAATTAGTTCTAGCGGACCCTGAAGGTATCGTCCTCAAACTAAATAAAGGATCCTATTTTTCAGTAACTGGAAATAAGGTCACAGCCAATCTCTCTGGAGAGTATTCGGTACCCAATGGAAAAAGCTGGCTTGGAATTCCATTTTTTCATGAATTTCAATTTACCTATGCTACCGGTATGCTCATAAAAGGCTATACTGCGAATGGAACTAAGTATACTATGAACTGGGATAAAAAGGGAAAAATAAGTTCTGAAATTTCAGAGTCCTTTCTCAAACTAGGTATGTCCAAGCCCTATGAAGCCAATACTACAAAAAGAGGAGTTTATATTTATCCCAATTTCAAAGTAGAATACCTACCAGGAAAGTTTTATGACTTCGCCATTACATATTTATTTAATACGGGTAAGGGATATGAAATCAGCAAAAACAAATCGGTTGAGGTCACTATTTCAAAATTTCTAGCTAAAACCGATAAACTAAAAATTCAAATCTATAACAGTAAACTAGCCGTGCTCGATTTAAAAGGAAATCTTCAAGTACCATTTGTCAATATGCAAGCTCCGTTTTCTCTCTGGGCTGATTATGAAAACCTGCCTAAATTCAATATCTTCTTTGACCTAGAATCAAAAGCAACCGTCATAGACAATATTCAACAAAAAGTAGAGGTCAAACCATATACAGCTGAAATGATCAATGAAGAATGTATCCAGATGTCTGGAAGTTTTGATTTTATTGATAAATCAAATGGAAATGGTGCTGGCAATTCTCAAACATTTGCTGCAAAAGGAGCCTATATGAAAGACCTATTGATCTTTGCTGACGGGACAGTCAAGAAAAATTTTATTTCTAGTTTCTTCTGGCAACCGACAGGTTACTACAACGGATTTGACTACAAACTGACAAAATATAAAGTGAGAACTGAAAATGGTAAACCCATTATACAATTATGGGGAGATATCGTCTTGGAGGAAAATACCCTCGCTCCAAAGAAACCTTTAGAAATTAATATCGCTATGAATTTACCTAAAGGAGAGATGAATCCAAGCTACAATCCTTATGAAAGAGATGAATCCAAAAAATTGCTCGTATGCAATGAGGCCTTATTGTACAATGAATATAGCACAGAAACTGACGGGCCGTCTGGAAACAACTCCTTAGATATCTCTTCCAATGGCGTAGAGGCTAGTTTCTGTGATAAAAATACCGTTTGTTTTGATGCTAAATTCAAATACCTCAATGATGATATCTATGGGAAAGGATTTCATGCAGAAGTAAATGCAGAACTCTATCAACCCATGCAGGGCTCTGTTTTTTTTAAAACCATGGTAGGGAAAGCGCCAGGAGGATATAAATATTGGTTTTTAGAAGCCGCTCAGAAAGATTTCATCGAGTTTGCAACAGGTGTGTTAGATCTATCTGTTTATGGGTTTGGAGGCAGACTCTATTATCATATGTATCATAAACCTGGAGAAAAAAATATTGATAAATCTGATTATGTGCCAGCAGGACATATAGGTTTTGGGGTTTATGCATTAGCGAATCTTAAAACCAAAGCCTCGAATGGCAAAGTTCTTTGGGGCAATGTAAGCACCGAGATAACTACCACTTCTGACTGGGGATTATTGCCTATCAAAATTCATGGGGATGCTTGGATACTTTCTGATGGGGTAGAAGACAAAAATGCAAGAATCAAAGGAACAGCGGATGTGGAAATAGCCGTTTGTTCTCCTCAATACTTGTATGGCATCGTCACAGCAGATTTCAATTACGAAGATAGAATCAAGGGTCATGGAGTTTTAGATTTACATTTAGGAAACGATGATTGGCATGTTCATTTAGGCAATCCGCAGAATCAAGTTTGGGTCAATGTCCCTGATTTGAATAAAGACTTATATGGACATTTGATGATTGACAAATTACAAGGCTTTAATTTTAAATTGGCGACAGGAGTGAAAGGCAGCCTCTTCGATTTTGATAAATCAAAAAAGAAATGTATAGGAAAATGGAAATTTAAATGCTGTTTCACCGCAGGTGCTCACTTCAAACTCGATGGTGCCATCAATGCAGAGGCCTATATTCCCAATTTCCAACTCAATGGAAATGTTTCTGTCAATGCTTCCGCAGGCGTCCATGCTTCTGCCTGTGGCATAGGAATGTCTCCCAATCTCAATGCGACTTTCACTGGAAACTTTATGATGCCTAGTCCATTTTGTATAGCTGGAAGTCTAGTTTTGAAGACGCCGAGCCCATTGCCTGATATCGATGTATCTGCTCGCTTTAAAAGCGGAGATGGAGTCAGCTTAAAAGGAGATTGTAACTAATCAAATGAATAACTAATAATTAATAGTTAAATATCAGAAAATGGAAAATAGAGAAAAAATGAAATCAATGAAAATTACCTTTAAGCAACTTTTTACATGTTGTTTGCTACTTGCCACTTTGTACTTGAATGGACAAGATTACAAACTCTACACTGCTTCCAAAGAATCGAACGCTATTCAGATCAAATGGCTCAGCAAAAACGTTTCCCTTCAAGCCGAATTTGATATGTATAGAAAAACAGGCGATGCAGGAGAATGGCAAAAAATAAATACCGAACCTATACGCAGAGCCAAACCGCTCACAGAATCTGAACTTGATCTATTGCCAGAAAATGAAAACAACTATGCTTTAGCTCATTATTCATCTGCATTTCTCGATGAGACAAAAGAATTCCAAAACAATTACAATTATTTGCTTTTTTCAGCCATAACAGACAATAAGTTGGCTGAATATTGTGGCATCTATTTTGTAGACAAGACCATTGACATTTCAAAAACTTACACGTATAAACTCACTGCTTCTGGCTCTTCAAATGGACTCGCTATCTCAGCTCCATTAAAGTATGGAAGTGATCAAACTTATTACCCCATATCTAATTTTCAAGCTAAATCTGGAAATTTAGAAATCAATTTTAACTGGGAATATCAAGAAAAATTTCAACTCTACAAGGTATATCGAAATAATAATAGCCAACTATTCTTTATCCCTACTCTAGAAGATATTCAAGCTGCGAAAAGTTCAAAATTCCCATACAGAGATAAAGATAGCACTCTCGTCTTAGGTCAATCTTATTCTTATCAAATGGCAGGAGTGGACTATTTCGGCAGAGAAACTCCTAAATCGAATACAGCCATTGCTGAATTTAAAAACCTCACTCCTCCTCCAGCTGCACAAGGATTAAGAGTTGAGTACAAACAAGAAAAATATTTTCATATTACCTGGCGCGAAGTGGATAAGCGATACGTCACGCAAGCCCATCTTTACAGATCTCAAACAAAAAAAGGGAACTATGAAAAAATATATTCTGGAAATGATTTGGTCTATGATGATAAAAACATAAAAGATGAATCGGATTATTATTATGTCCTAGAAGTAGTCAATAAATATGGAGTAGGAGCGTATACCGATACCGTGCGTGCTAATGTACCTGACCTCACACCTCCTGCCACACCTAAAAACATAAAGGCTCTGACAGACACTGGATATATCAAACTGACTTGGGATGCGAATACAGAAAAAGACTTGCAAGGGTATTTCGTCTTTCGAGCACTCAAAGGCGATGAAGCAAACTTCACTCCATTATTCCCTACCCCTATCAAAGAAAACAGTTTCGAAGATAGACATGCTGTAGAAGTACAAAACAACATTGTATACAAAATCTGTGCGGTTGATATTCACTCGAATCGAAGTAAATTAACAGAGCCTATATTCGTTCGAATGCCTGACGTGACTGCACCTTCTCAGCCAATTATACGAGAATTAGATTATGCTGAAGGTGTAGTTTCCATCAGTTGGGTGGGAAGTAATGAGCCCGATTTTAAACAATATGAAATCGTTCGAGGAACTAGAATTAATGACAGCACCTTCGGAAATTTCACTACCATAGGGAATACAATTACAACCAATTATAGGGATAATTCTGTCCAACCCAATTCAGCATATCAGTATCATATACTAGCGATGGATAGTTCAAACAATAAATCAAAATCAGAAGGCAAAATGATCTCTACGCAAAGTTTTAAAATGCCTGAGGCCATAGAGAAATGGGCGGTTAGAAAAGCAGAACAATCCGTGTTTCTCTCCTGGTCGAATCCCAAAAAACAAGAAGTTCAAATTTTTAGAAAAACAGATTTAGGTAGTTTCATTCCCATCACTCAAAAATTTAGTGGCGAGACACTAGAAGATAAAGAAGTCAGTCTAGGAGCCACTTATATTTACAAACTAATTGTAGAAGGTGCCGGTGAAGAGAGTTGGGAAAGTCAAGAACTCAAAGTTGAATTTTAAATTTCTATTATGAATTGTCAACAAAATACTTCGCGGGAATTTATGATTTGGAGAGCAAAAATTATTTCTGTGTTGCTTCTATTTCTTTTTGAAAATAGTTATAGTCAAAATATAGAAACTATCACATCAGAGTCTCCAGTTAAAGTAACAGGAAGCATTACTGCAAATACTGGGTTTTATGAATCTGACAATTTCCAAAATACACAAAAGCCTTTTACTTACTCATTAGTGTCTGCCACCAACATAGCTGTATATGGAATCAACATTCCTATCAATATGACTATTACTCAAGGCTCCAAAGAAGTCTCGAATCCTTTTGCTCAACTAGGTATTAATCCTTATTACAAATTCTGGAAAGGATATTTCGGCTGGACTAATATGTCATGGGGTGAATATGTAATGAATGGGAAAACTTTTCTAGGCGTTGGCTCCGAATTTCAATTAGGTATTCTTCGGTTGGGTGGAATGTATGGGAGGTTGAATCCAGCTGTGGAAAGGGATACTTTGCTTGGAGTAGCTTCACAATACACAAGGACTGGCTATGCCGCTAGGGTGGGAGTAGGGACCGAAAAAAATCACTTTGACCTCATGTTGCTTAGAGGTCATGACCATATTCAATCTATTTCTACTCCTACAGAATTATCTGCTCAAAATCCGGAAGCAAATCTAGTCTTAGGAATTAAAAACAAACAATCCTTTGCTAAAGATTTAATAGTTTGGACACTAGACGGAGGAATTTCCGCACATACTAAAGATTTGAGAGGCAAAAATTTCGAACTAGATTCTAATGAAAATTTATTGAAACTATTAAATGATTTTATTCCCTTAAAATATGGCACGAGCTTTAGCTGGGCTATAAAAAATGAAGTAAAAATCAAGTACAAAAAATTAGGTTTATCTGCTATTTATCAAAGAATCGAACCTGAATATAAAACCTTTGGGGTGGACTATATGATGAATGACTTGCAGAAATTTGCTTTCGCTGAAAATTTTAGTCTAGATAAGGGAAAGCATAGCTTTAATTTAATTCAATCTTATCAGCACGACAATTTGAAGAATTTAAAAGCCATTTCTACTGGTCGAACCACCTTAGGAGGCACCTGGAATTATAATCCTAATTATAAATTTGGACTAATGGCTAACTATAATTTTTTTCTTATATCTCAAAGTGAAGGGAATAAATTTTTAGTGGACTCTCTAAGGTTAGCTCAGATAAATCATAACTTGCTACTACAACCTCGATACATGTTAGTCAATGAAAAATCGACTCAAATTTTTATGCTCATGATTATGTATCAAGGATTAAATGATGCGAATCAAAGATCTATTTACAAAATCGATGGACAGACTTATAATTTGAATTTGATGTATCAATATTCTCACAATGCCACTCAGTTGGACATAAGCCCAAGTTTTAGTTGGTTATATCTTACCAATAGTTTTACACAAATAATGAGTTTGGGACCTACCCTTGCTGTATCGAGACCATTTGCAAAAAATAAATTGACCCCATCCGCAACAATTTCTTACTTAATGAATCTAGAAAACGGAGTTCACTCAGGCAATATAATCAACTTGCAAATAGGGACGACTTATCAAATTGACAAACACCACTCCCTTCGAGCCAATTTCTACAAAATGAATTCGGTAGTTTATAACACTCCCTCCAATAATGAGACGCGAGGGGATCTTGGCTATACTTATACATTCTAGCCTAAAATTACTTAGAATTAAAATCCATTTAGTAAACATCCATTCTTTCATATAATAAATACTAAACATTTAATTTTTAATTAATTAAGTTTGCTAGTAGTATTTGAGCATCCACTGCTAATGCCATTAAATTGTAAATAGTTTATGAGCCTAGATATACATTCCTTTGTCATGGAAGCTAATCAGCTTTGGCAAAATGCTTTAGCAGAAAATCCCAGTTTAAAGGATAAAATATACTCTGATTTTAGAGACAAAAACAATAAACAAGTCATTGACTTAGTTCAAGAAGGCGGAGGGATGCTAGGCATAGCCTTGGTGGGCTATACCTATATTTTAGAAAAAGCAGGACTCCGAATTTCGAGTTATGCAGGAGCATCAGCTGGAGCCATAAATGCTACTTATTTAGCAGCGATTCCAGATTCTATTTATAATCATGAAGGTAGATTTAAATCCTTAGAGACACTGGAAATATTGGCTAGTACCGATATGGCTTCATTTATGGATGGAAATAAATTAATCAAATTTATTCTCCGAAATTCAATGAATGATTATGGTATGTCCAAGCGATTCTATATTATTTTAATCCTATTCTTTGGCATTTTTCTTGGCTTTAATTTGTTGTTTTTTTATTTAACCACTCAAATCAATACCTGGTTAAATATTTCCTACCCAATGGTTATTACCTGGATTTTTGGAACCTTAGGGGGTATATTGACTATCTATCTATTTTATAAAACACTGCGCTGGATTCTTGGCTCAAAACTAGGTCTCAATAGAGGTAAGATATTTTATGAATGGATGAAATCAAATTTAAGTACAAATGACAAGCCCATACATTTTGACAATATAGAAGGATTCCATCTAGGCCAACCCTCCGAAATTAAATCGCGCAGATTGGTTCTCATCGCAGCATCTTTGGGCGGCAAAAAATTGGTCAAATTGCCAGAGGAAGCCATGGACTATTTTGATGAAGCGGAAAAGACACACCCCGCTGAATATGTGCGAGCTTCCATGTCTATTCCATTCTTTTTCGACATATACTCTCCAAATAAACCTAGCAATCCAAATGCTCCAGAGCAATTTGTCGATGGCGGTTTACTGTCGAACTTTCCGATAAGAGAGCTCAATAATAAGTCCTTAACCTGCCCTCGCTTCCCCACTTTTGGAGTCAAACTGGGCTTAGAAAATCTACCTTTAGATGAAAAGAAAAAAAGTAAACCATTAATTTTTCACTATGTAGGCAATCTGCTCAGCACACTTCGCTCCTTTTATGATATTGAATTTCAAAAAGATAATTCCGAGGTATCCATGTTGATTGGGTTTGTTGACACCAGAGATCCAGACTATGATGACAAAGAAATTAATTGGCTCCAATTTGATTTATCTGACCGAGCTAAGAAAGTTCTTTTTCTGAACGGAGTGAAAGCTGCGATAGAATTTCTCAAAAATTTTGATTGGGAAGCGTATAAGATCAAACGCTGCAAATAATTATTCACCTTAAACATAGCATCATGAAAATTTCCAACCACAAACTAGTTGCCGAGGGCAATGAGAAAATTTTTCACAACAGAAAAAGTCCCAATTTTAAAGACTATCAAACGGCTGATGGTAAGCCCAAAGATCTAATTATTCACTACACAGCAGCTGGACTATCATCAACTTTGAATACATTTGAAACAAATGGTGGTACATCTGCCCACCTTGTTATCGACAGAAATGGCGACATTTATCAGATGGTTTCTTTTAATAAACAGGCTTTTCACGCAGGGTATAGCGCATGGGATGGACTAGTCGCCTTCAACAACCGCGCTATTGGTATTGAGTTAATCAACTTTGGATTTGACATAGCCAAAGCGAATGGAGCAAGTGATATTGTATCCTTAAAACATAAACATAAATTCATTCCTCAGTCGCAGTGGCAAATATACCCTAAAGCCCAGATGGACTCACTCAAAAAAGTGACTAAGTTATTTCTAGAAACCTATAACCTCCAAAAAATTCTGGGACATGATGATATTTCTGCAGGAAGAAAACAAGATCCAGGGCCTGCCTTTAATTGGGATGATTATCGCACCTCACTTTTTGGTTCAACTAACAATATTGGCAAAATATTCAAAACCAATACCGCAGGAGTCAATCTGCGAAAAAGTGATTCCTCCAATTCAGAGAGTTTGAAAAAACTTGCTCTCGGCTATGAGGTAGGACTGATCGAAACCTGGAACAATTGGTCTCGCGTCTATCTCTGCAATGAAGCTTCGGAAGTGGTTTTCAAAGGAGATAACGGCAAACAACAGAATAAGAAAATCATGGGATGGATTCGCAGTGATTTGATTAGTTTGAAGTAGAAACTAAGCCTAATAGTATTCTATTTCCTTTTTGATTTTTTTCCCTTCAAGGATGTAATACCATTCTAGAAATAGATAGGTCAATTTTTATTGACCTATACTAATTTCATATACCGTATAAAGTCTTATTTAAAAAATGAGGAGAGAATTACTAAACCTAGTTTATATAAGTATTCTTTTAACTATTGACATATTACATAATCCAGAGTAATGCCTATTCTTTAGTTATCTTAATTTGATAAGTCTTTATATTAGTCACAACCATCAGCATATAGTTTCCATTGGCTAAAGCAGAAATATCTAATTTTTGATTGATTGAGTTGTCTAATTTTTGAATTAAGACTTCCCTGCCACCTATATCATATACCTTAGCTAGTTCACCGCGCTCAGAATTAGTCAAAACTATATTTAATTCTGTTTTTGCAGGATTCGGATAAACTTGAATATTCGATGAAGCCTCATTAGAAATAGCCGAACCCGCTTTTAGTATCACCACCATTGTCAAAGTATCATGACCGCATTGGTTCGATGAGATTAATCGCATATAATATGTCCCATACTGCTTATAATTATGTTTTGGCTGTAACAAATTACTTGAATCTCCATCGCCAAAAAACCATCGGTAAGCATAAGCATCGGTGGATGAATTTTTAAACAAAACCTCCTTATCGTTTATGATTCCGTTGCCGATAGATTTCGGCAGAGGAAAGGTATTGACTAATACATTATGTAATGCATATCCACAATGGTTACTAGCTTTAGCTATATATTGTGTTTTAATATAAGGCTGAACAGACAAGCTATTGCTAGGAGCATAACCCAGCCAGGTCACAGAGCCATTGGAAACAGTACTAAGTACCAAAGGACTACCAGGACAAATAGTGGTATCTCTACTTCCGGTTATCGTAGGTTTAAACTGGATAGTCACACGAATGGAATCTCTATAAATACCACATTTATTGGTAGCTTTAGCATAATATGTTGTAGGGGCATTTGCATTGATATAATAAATGGCGTTTGTATTTATACCCTGCGGCATCCAGTTTATCATAATACCATTGGCCTTATTAAGTTGGACTAGTGTCCCTAGACAGGCAGCAGTATCCTTTTTCAACTGAAGATTTAAAGCCGTATCTACACGAACAGCTATAGTGTCTCTAGCTATTCCACAACTATTAGCAGCTTGCAGCGTATAGAGCGTTTTATTTACTGGCGCCACCATTACCGTGCTGGCGTTCGTGGCTAACTCATTCCAATACAAATTACCATTGGTGGTAGCGTTTAATTGAACAGACTGACCACGACATAGCGCTGTATCTGAACTGGCAGATAAATTAGGGATAGTCGCTTCCACTTTTATTAAAATAGAATCTCGTGAAGTGCCACAGCTATTCTGAGACTCTGCAAAATATTTGGTTGTAGAAGAAGGTGTTATTGTATTGGTAGCACCAGAGGATCCATTTGGCCACCAAGTAATAGTATGCGATGAGCTCGCGTTTAAAGTATTCGTGCTCCCTGCGCAGACTGTCATGCTATCTCCAGTCACTGAAATACTTGGTTTATATTGCACCTGAACCAGTATCGTATCTCGTTTGACTCCACATGCATTGCTAGCCTGCACTAGATAGCTTGTTTGCACTGTTGGATTCACAATGACTACTGTATCCGAAATGCCGAGACTAGACCAGAAAGGTGTAACACTGGATTGTGCTTTCAGTCGAACATTCGTGCCACTGCAAACCAGCGTATCATTGGAAGCGGTGAGATTTGGAATGTTCAAGATATTAATACGAACTGTATCGCGCTTCATGCCACAGCTGGCATTGACTTCTGCATAATAGATGGAATTGCTAGTAGGACTCACGGAAATAGTATTTCCGACCACATTCATCGGAAACCACGTTATCGGAAAATTGGAAGAAGCCGAAAGTAAAATGGAGCTCCCCTGACATATACTGGTGTCTGTTCGCGCAGTCAAACTTGGGGTATCGACTATTGTAACATTGATAGTATCTCTTGCTGTGCCGCAGCTATTAATTATCTCTATAGGATAGTTCGTCGTATTACTTGGTGAAACCAAAATAGTGGTATCTAAAATACTCTGATTTTTCCAGAATGGAGTTGAACTCCCCTTTGCCTTCAAGCGCACAGAAAGACCTTTACAAATTGTCGTATCATTTCCCACAAAATTAAATAGAGGATTTAGAAGTGCAGTAATAGTTGTAGTATCTTTATATTCACCACAAACATTAAAGGCCGAATAAATATAGTTTGTCGTAGCTGATGGAGACACGGTTCGTGAAGCTGTCGATACCCCGCCAGTGGACCAATAAATGGAATCTATATCATTTCCGGAAGGTGTCAAGGCAATACTACTTCCACTGCAATTAAACGTATCTAAATTTTTCAGCGTAATAGGTTGTTGAACCTTGGCGCTAACTTTGACTCTGGAACTTCTGCAATCATCTTCTTTTACTTCCCAGTTATAAAAATAATAATAAGCCCCAGGAGCTGTCGTCGACAAACTATGTCCTTTTATTTTAATTAATCCACTCGCATCGGTATATGGATAAGTGGCGCCCGCTGTGTTTCTATAAAGAGCGGCTGAAGAATCTTTATGTATTCCCAATCTCAGATCGGTGCCCATAGGAATATTAAAGTTGAGCGTCACGGTCTGTGTTCCGGTATTAACTAATATAATGGTATCACGTATCACTGCTCCCAATCTATCCAATAACTGAAATCTTCGAGACTTGGTAGAATTAGCGCGAACTTTGACAGAAGTCAATCTGCAAGGTCTGAGTGCATCAAAAATCATATAGGCAGGCGGTATAGCTGTATGATAGCCCCCCACGCCTATATTGGTATCTAAGGGTCCAAAATTTCTTACAGGATTGACAAGGGTAGATTGTACGTAATAATCTCTACTAACAGCTAGGGAAGGAGTGATAAAATTTGTTCCTGTAAATAAAATCGTATTGGAATTCAAAGAATCAAACCAATCGATATTACCAGTGCCTGAAGCAGTAAACGAAACGGTACCATTACTGCATCGCTTTTTCAATGTATCAGTCACGATTGGTTTAGCTGGTTTATTGACACTGATGTAGGCCGTTTTCAAGAATGTATCAGAACCAAATGCATTGGTAGCTATCAGTCGAACATTAAAGACTCCACTATTCGAATAGGTATAAGTAGGATTTTGAAGCGTTGAATTCCCTCCGTCTCCAAATGTCCAATTCCATGCTGTTGGTGCATTATAAGATTCATCCTTAAAGTCTATTTTCCCGGTACAGCTCGATAATGTATTCGCCGAAAATCGCACACTAGGTTTTGCATTGGGAGTAGTACACTGCCACTTCAATTCAAATCCACGACCAGTAGCTGCGGGGTCTGACAACATATTTATAGTAGCTGAACTACCTGAAGTATATGGCGTAGTAGCTGGTCTATTGGTATTGCAAAATCTTCCTAAACTTGGAGCAGCGGTTGAAGTTCCGTTGTGCAGTTGCACATAATCATAATTGCATACTCCTGCACTAGTGCCTGGTTCGACATCAAAATCTAGAAATCGCAATGCGATAGATGTAGCACTCGTAGGACTAATTCTAAAGGCTTGGGTTTTGTTGGTTTGATAAGAGTTGTTTGGACCCCCATCATCATATAGGGTACCAAAACATTGATTAGTAATAGTATCCCCAATATAGGCAACACAATCATTGTGCGGATCTAGCTCTATATAATTCGTTCGAATTAGCGTATCAATACCACAAGCTCCGCCATCTGCAATCAATGTCACAGTATATTTACCATTGGCTAAAAACTTGTACGATGGATTTATATTTGAACTAGAATCACCAGTTCCAAATCTCCATTTGAAGATGTATCCATTATCGGATAAGTTGGCAAATCGTATCGTCTGCGGTGCAGCGCAAGCCACGGTAGTATTCGCTGTAAAATTGGCCACTACAGAAGAATCAAATCGAGCACCCACCCCTACTGCATGCCAAGCATTCGTAGTAGAAATAACAGCTTTGGAACAAGGACCATACAAATCTATGGCCGATTGAATTGCATAAAATCGTGCATCAGCATATTGTGAAGAAGGAGTCAAATAGTAGGTGTTATTTCTAAAAGCTACTTTCCCTGCTGTATCTATACCTAATCTATTAACCCAGAAGGAATCATTTTTATCGTTCTTTCCTTTTCCTCCATTTATCATCAAATAAAACCAATAGTTCTGAACCCCACTGTTCACATGAACTCCACCATTATCAGAAGCAGCAGTATGCCATAAGCTACCAAGGTAGGTGTCCGGATCACCATACTGATTTGGATTAGCCATATTTCTAAATGGAGTACCTCCTATGCCATCACCCATAAGATAATTAGCTTGATTAGGTCGGGAATAAAAGTCAACAGCCACACCGAAAATATCGCTAAATGACTCATTTAATGCCCCCGACTCGTAACTATAAATCAACCCCGAAGTATTGGATGTCAATCCATGTGCTATTTCATGACCCGCTATATCCATAGCCACTAATGGAGTAAAAGGCGCTGCACCATCGCCGTAGGTCATACGCGTTCCATCCCATGAAGCATTGGTGTAATTAGTACTATAATGAATATAACTCTTAAGCAAGAAACCCGCATTATCAATACTATTTCGATTGTGTTTTGTCCAAAAATAATCATAGGTCATTTCTGCTCCCCAATGCGCATCCGTAGCATATTCATCCTTATTGGCATTCACATTATGCCAGAAATTATTGCTATCTATAAAGTCTGTGGCCGTCCCATAATTCGTTCCTTTATTTAAATTAAAGGTTTGAATTCCATTGCCCCGTCCTGTTTCTCGCAGTCTAAAATAAACTGGAGACACACTATCCGTTTTAATATTTTGAGTATCTGAATAAGCCGTCTTGGCTCTGCCATTTGCATCGGCATGCATCAATAATGGATTCTTAAAATTGATTTTACCACTTTGTAAATCGACAAATATTTCGGATCGATCCATAGGCTCATCGGCATAAATGTCAAATACATATGAAAGTCTAAAGGCATGATTCGTTGTTTGAAAATGACCGTTTTCTGGAATTATTTTCAACTCGCCTTTTGGAAAATAGGTTGGGGATTTTCTAATTTTTTCTACCTCAAATTCATATCTAGCATGAGCTTCTTCTTCGGGCAATTGCCACTTATAAATATCAGCATTGACAAATTTGAGAGCGTGTTCTAAACATTTTTTTTCATCTAAACTACCTTCTTGTATCGATACATTATCATATAAAAGACCATTAGCAGATACTAAGAAACCATTTTTAAAATGCAATATATAGGAGGTTCCAAAAATTTCATAACCTTTGTAAAGTTGAATAAATCTATAATGTGTGAATCCTAGATCATCGGTTTCCTTTCGCATCTGTTTCAATCCGCCATCATGGTCTAGTTTTGCAAACCGAGACAACCAGAATTCGCCCTGCTCTTCGGATATGCCAGAATTACCTCTAAATTTTATAAATGCCGGAATTTTAGTATAAGGATAAAGTCTTACAACCTCCGAGCCCGAAAGATAATTATTGGCTTCGATTCCTTTTAAGACAATTTCGTTTTGACTTGCTTCTTGCGCATTAAAAACCGATGTTAAAAAACAAAAATATAGGACGATAAATTTTCTCAAAAGTAAAAATTTTTATGAAGAACAAATTTATCAATTTTCTACTAGAATCTTGAATTTAATAAAGAACTAATCTAAGTAAAAACAGTTAGTTATACTCCTCCCTGTAAATCCGGATCAAAATCAACAAGAGAGAGATCAATAAAGGGCCAAAAATAATCCCTAAAAATCCAAAAATGTTCAGTCCTGCCATGACTCCCAGAAAGGTAATCAATGGATGGGTATTATCAAACTTTTTCATAAAAAATATACGAAGAAAGTTGTCTGCACTGCTCACCGCTGCAAATCCCCATATCATCACAAAAATACCCGCACTTTGCTGGCCTTTGAAAAATAATAAAATCCCTAATGGAATATAAATCAGTGCCGCACCGAAAAATGGTATCATAGAGGCTAGAAATGTAGCCACAAACCAAATGAAGGAATGACTGACACCTGCCAGGGCGTAACCTACCCAGGCTATTAAACCCTGAAAAAGGGCCACAAGTGGCATCATTAATGTATTAGACAACACCGATTGATAGGTCAATGAGTAAATACTTTCTCGATTGCTATCTTTCAAAGGTAGGATAGATAACAAACCGCTACGAATGGATGTTCCTTCTTTTATAAAAAAGTAAAGTAGAAAATACATGACCCCAATAGTGGTAAGCAGATCAAGCGTTGAGTTTAATAACTTGGGCACAAAAGAAGAAATTTTAATCGCTGTAGATTTTATCACATCTTCATTGATTAAATTGATTCCTAATTTTTCATTCAACTTTTGTCCAATAATTTCAAGAGATTGTCCGTAACCCTGAAGAAAATGAAAAATAGATGACCACTGACCCTTTAAAACAAAAAACAAAATCGTCAAAGGAACAACGACTCCTAGGAGGGCACCGGTAAAATAAATTAACTCGGCATTTGAGCGTTTAATTCTTCGTCTGACCATAAACTGGATAGGCTTTACACTCAATATACCTAATATCATAGAGCCCAACAAAGCATCAATTATAAAATATAAATTTGTAAATAAGAGAAGAGAGAGGCCTAAGATTAAGGCAATAAGAAAAGATTGGCGAAGTGCGGTGTGCGAAATCATAGTGAATTTTAAATTCTTAGTTCTTAATTTTTAATAATTTGGCAGTAAATACCTATTGACTTTCAGTGCCAACTAATTTGTACCTATTCCTCTGCTATTTGCTTTATCGCTTCTATTCCTGGCAATTTTTTGCCTTCGAAATATTCCAACATAGCTCCACCTCCAGTAGATATAAAGCTCACTTGGTCATTTAATTTAAATTGGTTGATGGCTGCTACACTATCTCCGCCGCCAATCAGGGAGAACGCTCCTTTGCTAGTAGCCTCTGCTACTTTTTTTGCTATAGTCTCTGTGCCTTTGCTAAAGTTTGTCATTTCGAAGACTCCCATCGGTCCATTCCATAGTATAGTTTTGGACTTGAGTATGACTTGAGAAAAAGCCTCGATAGCCTTTGGCCCAATATCCAATCCCATCCAGCCATCTTCAATTTTATTAGAATCGGTCGTTTTTATATTGGCATCATTGGAAAAATTATCGGCTACTATACTATCCACAGGTAAATGTATATTCACCCCTTTTTCTTTGGCTTTAGCTAGTAAAGAAACCGCTAAATCCAATTTATCTTCTTCAACCAAAGACTTTCCTATTTGACCTCCTTGTGCTTTGAAAAATGTATAAGCCATACCGCCCCCAATAATGACATCATTCGCTATATTCAACAGATTCTCCAAAATCAAAATTTTGTCACTCACCTTAGCCCCTCCCACGATAGCCGTAAAAGGCTTCTCCGCTTGGTGCAATACTTTTTCTGCATTGCTCACTTCGGCATCCATCAAGTAGCCAAACATTTTTTTATCCGAAGAAAAGCTATCTGCCACTTGGGTGGTGCTCGCATGTGCTCTATGCGCCGAACCGAAGGCATCATTTATGTATACATCACCAAGTGTGGACAGCATTTGTGCGAACTCTACGTCCCCTTTTGTCTCTTCTTCATAAAACCTAGTATTCTCCAATAGTAATACTTCTCCAGCTTTTATGGTCTTGGCCATTTTATAGGCATTCTCACTGCCGCAATCATCGGCAAACAATACTTCCCTTCCTAATAATTTAGATAAATGAGGGACCAAGTGCCTGGTAGAATACTTCTCTTCGGCTCCTAGTTTTACTGATTGAAGATTGGATTTAGGACGACCAAAATGAGTCATAATGATAGCTGCACCGCCATCCTTCAATACTTTATTGATCGTAGGTAAGGCGGCTTGAATGCGCGTATCATCCGTGATTTCAAATTTTTCATTGAGAGGCACGTTAAAGTCTACACGAATAAGTGCTCTGAAGTTTTTAAAATTAAAAGATTCAATATGAACCATAAATTGAAATTAATATTTTCCGCAAAAATAAGAAAATGGAGATTAGTCGAAAGTTTCATTTATACCTAGAATTTGAGCATTGTTGGTTGGAGCACTCCTGCAAGGCAAACATGAATACCGTTAAAATATATTTAATGAATAAAGTTTCACAAAGTGTAGCACGAAGTTTTACAAAGTTATTTTACTGTAGACTCGGATGTTGTAAAATAGGTTTGGATTACTTTGTATTTAGACCAATACTTTCCGCTTTTAACTTGAAACTAGCTACTTATCCCTAATTCCCTATTTTTACCTTGTGAAGTTAACGCAATATTTCAAGAATCTCTCCTTACTGTTTTTTATCAATTTTGCCATCAAGCCCATTTGGGTATTTGGTGTAGAGCGACAATTTCAGTTGACACTGGGTAAAGAGGCCTATGGACAATATTTTGAATTCCTATACCTCATCTATATTTTCGCATTAGTCCTCGACTTAGGCCTTCATAATTTTACCGTCAAATCGATCTCTGAATGGAAAAACCAATATAAAAATTATACAGCGGAGCTATGGCTCAGCAAAGGAATTCTATCGTCCTTATTTCTTGGAATAGTCATTGTTTACTTATTTTTCCAACCTAGCAGCGCAGGAAATCGATTTTTATTCTTTTTAGTAGCTTTAGAATTGCTAACTTTCTCTCTATACCAATTTTTACGTTGCTTTACCCAAGGCCTACAAATGCTGAAACTCGACAGTTTTCTTAGTAGCTTTGATAGAATCATGCTCATCGTATTTGGTGGAGGCATTTTGATTTTATACCAGGATGGATCCCAGATTTCAATTTATCATTTCATTTGGTTTCACATAGCGGCCTACCTTTTCTGTTTTTTGGTTGTAGGATTTATGTTGCGGAGCAAAATATCTTTCACGTTAGACACCTATTCACCTAAGCAGCTCATAGAAATCATTCAAAAAGGCTGGCCACTGATTATTGTGGTCCTCTTTATGACCGTGTATTCTAGGATAGATGTAGTGATGCTCGGCAAAATGCTGCCCAATGGTGCCCAGCAATGCGATATCATAGCCCTTTCTCTGCGCATCATTGATAGTGCATACAATGTCTTGGCACTGCTCAGCGTCTTCTTGCTGCCTACCGTAGCCTACCATTATTCTGAAGGCAATTTAATTTATGTCAAAAAGGTAGTACTCATTTCCTTTTTTATCAGCACATTCTTATCCTTAAGCTTAATATTTGTTAGCTTAGTATTTGGAGATTTGATTTATACGAAATTATATCCTCAGCACACTTCCTATGATCTGGCTGTCTTCAAACATCAGGTGTGGTCCGCCCTAGGAGTCGGCTGGATGTATGTATTTGGCTCCTATTTGACCGCTACTGAGCGGTACAAAGAGTTGATAGGAATCGTATCTATTGGCGTTGTCCTTAGCCTTATCTCAAACTATTACTTTATCCCTAAATATCAGGCACTTGGTATGGCTATGACATCAAGTGCTGTGCAACTCTCTGTAGGAACGCTCAATTTAATTACCGCATTTTATTATATCTTTAGAACTTCAAAAGGATGAATCTAGTTGTAGAAATCGGCAATAGTAATGCAAAGCTCGCCATATTTGATGGCAAGGAAATGGTGCAATTTTGGTCTGGGCCTGACGAAGAGGAACTCAAGAAACAACTCCATGGCATCAAAATCCAGAAAGCAATACTCTCGGGTTCGGGCAATACAAACATCGATTGGTGGCAGGAAATACATGCCGAAAAGAAACTTGTTTTTAATGCCAATTTACTCCCTCATATTCGTTTTGAGTATATCACTCCACATAGCTTAGGCGCTGATCGCCTTATCAATGCTTGGTATGCCCATCGCCTATTTTCAGAAAAGGATAATTTAGTTATTGATACTGGGACGTGTATCACTTTTACACTAATTAATAGTCAATCCACCATAATCGGGGGCTCCATATCTCCAGGGTTGGCTTTGCGGGCAGCAAGTTTGCATGATTATACGGACAAATTACCATTGATTGAAATCGACTACAATCAAGAAGCAGAGCTCATCGGAAAGAACACACAGGCTAGTATCTACAGTGGGATTATACTAGGCACCTTGTTTGAAATGGAGAAAAGAATAGAACAATATCTGGCCCAATTTCCGAATTTAAACATTATTATGACTGGTGGAGGCACTCAATTCTTTGAAAATAAACTAAATTATAGGATATTTGCCGACCGTCATTTTACCTTAGAGGGTTTAAATGCATTACTTTTAGACAATGAATAAAATTTTTACAGTTCTAGTTTGCCTAGTTATTTCCGTGCAGGGAATGAATGCTCAGTTTCGCACATTGACTTCAGCCTCTGATTTAGGTCGACTAAATTCCGGAGTTTTTTCTCAAAACAGATTCGCTGGACAACTATCGGCAGCCTATGTTGGCAATTTGACGACAAATTCTCAAAACCCTGCCAGCTATGCTGATGCAAGTTTAACATCTATAGAAATAGGAGCGAATAGTATCTCTGGCGGATATCATATAGGTGATTCTAGCATGAAATCCAGTGGTGTAGGGATTAATCATTTTGTTATGCAGTTTCCATTGACTGCAGGCAAAAGTGGCTTGTGTTTGGGCTTTGTGCGGAACTCCAATACTAATTACGGTTTGCGACAGACAGGAAATGACCCCATTTTTGGCAATTTTTATAATCAACTCATTGGAAGTGGAAATTCTTATCAAGCATTTGCCGGTACTGGGTTTAGGTTTAAAAATTTAAAACTAGGAGCCAATTTAGGGATTAGCTTTGGACAAGTAGAGCATAGTAACGACAAGGTATTTCCCGACTCCACGCAGTTGCCTAGAATAGCTACACGGAATGCTGTATCAGAATTTGGGCTGCAATTGACCCTAGGGGCTCAATATGAGTTAGAAGTCTCGAAAAACAGACAACTCATTTTCGGTGGATACTACAGTACTGCAATTTCTCGATCCGGCACGAATGAACTGAAAAAACAAAACATCTTTGATCGGTCAGGAATTTTAGAATACATAACCTTAAAAGATTCTAGTGCATCGATAGATTTACCAAAATATAGTATACTCGGACTAGGTATAAGTGTGATTCAAAATAAGACTACATTGTTAGGGGCTGAATTTAATATAGAAAATTTCTCTGGGTTTAGATCCGTTCAATCAGATTCTAGCTCCATTCTAACAGGACAAAATCTTCAAAATGCTTGGCATTTGCATCTAGGGGCAGAGTTTAAACCATTCATGAATCGAGATGTAGATTCTCGTAAATATTTCAATCGTCTAACTTATAGAGTAGGAGCCGTGATTGGAAAAAGTGAACAAAATTTTGCTGGAACGCTTAATGATATAAAAGTGATGGGGGGCGTTACATTGCCTGTTTTTGGAAGAAACATTGGTTTTATTAGTTTCGGGGCAGAGTATGGTATACGTGGTTTTGGAGGAGGCTTGAAGCAACTATCAGAAAATTATTTGAGCATTCATATGATACTGACTTTTGCGGACAAGTGGTTTATGCGTCAGAAATTTGACTAGTCAGGCACAAATCATAACGAACATCCTATACAAACCTAAGTATATGCGAACTTGTATTCTAAGTGCCATTATACTTTTTCTATTTTCATGTAAAAATGATTTACAAAATACAAAGATGGAAAAAGATTCACTAGCCGCTCGCACCGACGTAGGCAAGAATATAGTGGTCAACTATTCTGAAAAAGGCATACGAACAGCCATACTCACTGCACCCACCATGGTCAAACAAGAGGATACTGCCTTTAAAACTTACTTTCCTGATGGCATTATGCTCAAACTATATGACAGTGCGGGAAATATCAGCAGTACTATGACTTCGAAATATGGAGAACACGATCACAAGACCAATCAAATGAAAGCAAGAGATAGTGTAAAGGTGGTTTCTGCAGATGGACGTATACTCAAATCGCAGGAATTGATTTGGATAGAAAATGAACGTAAAATGCAATCCTTTGGTCAGGTTGAGATTCGAAATAAAAATGAGATTATTTATGGCGACACTCTGTTTGCTGATGAAAATCTAAAACGCTATGTAGTGAAAAAAATAAGAGGGATAGTGAATGTGACGAAATGACAATTTGATAATGAGTCCCGATAACTATCGGGATTGAAAATGTGACAATGTGATAATGAGTCCCGATAACTATCGGGATTGAAAATGTGAAAAACACTTTGTGTCTTGGTGGTTAAAAATTAATAATTCGTGAATTCGTGGCGTTATGATTAAAAATGAAAAATGTTTACTCCTTATTCTAGACGGTTGGGGAACTGCAAAAGTAGATGAAATCAAAGGCAGCGCTATTGATAATGCAGGTCCACTTTATTTTCATGAATTAAAAAATAAATACCCTCATGCTTCCCTTGTGACTTTCGGCGAAGAGGTAGGTCTACCTCAAGGTCAGATGGGCAATAGCGAAGTAGGTCATCTCAATATAGGTGCAGGGAGAATTGTTTATCAAGAATTGCAGCGTATCAATGTTGCTATCACTTCAGGAGAATTGAAAAATAATCCTGAGCTGCATCGCACTTTTCAATATTGTTTGGAAAATAATAAGAAACTTCATCTCATAGGTCTCTACTCTGATGGCGGGGTGCATAGCCATACGAGTCATTTTAAAGCTATCATAGAATATGCTGAAGAAAAAAACTTGAGCGATATTTTAGTTCATGCATTTACTGATGGACGAGATTGTGACCCTAAAAGTGGCAAAGGTCTCTTAGAAAATTTAAACGAATTTCTATCAACTAAAAAAACCAAGTTAGCTTCCATTTGTGGTCGATACTATGCCATGGATCGAGATAAACGATGGGAACGAGTCAAACTAGCTTATGATTTATTAGTTCATGGACATGGAGAAGAAACAAAAAGTACGATAGAAACGATAGAAAATCGATATGCTGCTGGTGAAACAGACGAATTTATCAAACCTATCAAAACGAAGGACTTTCAAGCGATAGAAGATGGCGATGCCGTTATTTGCATCAATTTTCGAACGGATAGATGTCGTGAAATCACGCAGGTTCTTACTCAAAAAGCGTTTGAAGAATTTGATATGAAACCGTTAAACCTCCACTACACGACGATGACGGAGTATAGCAAGGATTTTGAAAAAGTAAACGTGATTTTTAGAAATGATAATATTATAAATACCCTTGGAGAGATACTGGCTAAAAATAATAGATCACAACTGCGCGTGGCGGAAACGGAAAAATATCCTCACGTGACATTCTTTTTCTCTGGCGGTCGTGAAAATCCATTTGCAGGCGAGTCTAGAATCTTAGTTCCATCACCTAAGGTCGCCACTTATGACTTACAACCCGAAATGTCTGCTTTCGAAATCAAAGATAAACTCTTAGTAGAATTAAAAAATACACAGCCCGATTTCATTGTCGTCAATTTCGCTAATACGGATATGGTAGGTCATACGGGAGTATTCGAAGCGGCGGTCAAAGCGACGCAAGCAGTAGATTCTTGCCTAAAAGAAATTGTACCACTGGCCCTTGAAAAAGATTACCACATTCTCATTATTGCAGACCATGGAAACTCAGACTATATGCTCAATCCTGATGGCAGCCCCAACACAGCGCACAGCATGAATCTCGTGCCCATAGTTTATGTTTCCAATTCACCTCAAGAAATTAAATCTGGAAAACTAGGCGATGTAGCTCCTACTATTTTGAAGTTGATGAAAATAGATAAGCCTGAGGAGATGGAAGGGAGAGAACTGATATAATAATCAGGAAAGTCATGATTACTTTAAATTGTAACCTCATATATCTTCTTTAAATAAAAGTTTGTCTACAAACTATAACTCCAATTTGTCTGAAACATTAAGTTATTCATAATAACAGAACCATTTCTAGGCATTGATTGTATATGAGTGATACCTAGTTCAATTTTAAACTTATCACTTAGAATATAATTAGTTACTATCCCAATCCGATTCTGGTCAAATACATGATTCTTATCGACATTCATTGTATTGAGAAATAATTCATCGTAGACTTGAACATTAATCTTTTTTGTGACGGAAAAACTCAAAGCTTCGCGAAATCGCAATCGAAACAAATCTTGATTGTTCTCAAAAATGCGATATTCACCGCCAAATCGACTATTTAGTGACCAAGCTTTTCCTGTCCGCAACCTGTTCTCATATTGCAAATGGACACGATGCTCGTTGACATTTGAATTCAATACATCCTGATCCTTATTTATTTGAGGATAGTTACTAAAGAAAGCGTAGGGACTAAAGTTGATGGTTTCATGGTCCGACAATTTATATACTAGCCAAAGTCTGAAAGCATTAGTCAGTGGATAACGAAAAGGACTTTCAGTATTATGGAAACTCTCCGTACGATGGTGCAGTTCAATAGATGAAGAAAGCTTAGGATTTATCGCATATAGAAGTGTCGCCCTCAACCAAAATTGAGTAAAGTCTTGAGCATAATTTACTTGAATACTTAGTATGGCGAATAAAAAGACAAACTTTTTCAATGAACTATTTCAAAAATAATTCCTTGATGACAATATAAATTCCCATCACTAATACAAACCAACCAAAGCCAGTTTTTAATTTAGTGCCATCAATTTTTTTAGTTAAATAAATACCTATAAACATGCCGAGAATAGATGCAATAGTAAAATAGGTCATCAAATGAAAATCTAGATTTGGATTGGATTTTATATCGCCGTAAAAGCCAATTAAAGATTTAGCGGCTATAATAAGTAAAGAAGTGCCGACTGCCAATTTCATAGGAATTCTAGCGAGAATAACCAATGCTGGTATAATCAAAAAGCCACCTCCAGCTCCGACCAAACCTGTCAAAATACCCACGAGCGTGCCTTCTACAAAAATCATAGGAATATTGTATTGAATTTCTCCATTATTTTCCTCTGTTTTTTTACTCGGTTTTATCATACTATAAGAGGCTAAAATCATGACCACAGCAAATAGCATCATTAAAAATATATCCTTCGTAACCATAAAATCGCCAAGCGAAAACATTTCTTTAGGGATAAATGGAACTAAGTAGGCTCGGGTCAAATAGACCGCTACAATAGAAGGAGCTCCGAAAATCAATACTGTTTTGAAATCTACATTTTTCTCCATTGCATTTTTGATACCTCCGACCAAGGCCGTGGCTCCCACGATAAATAAAGAGTATGCCGTGGCATTCACCGGTTCAACATTCATAATATAAACTAAAATAGGTACGGTGAGTATTGAGCCTCCACTTCCTATCAAGCCAAGTGAAACACCCACTAATACTGCCAATAAATAACCTATGATTTCTTCCATACTTAATTTTTTATTTTACTTTGCAATTTTCCATACAATCCAATAAACTCGTTATCTCCTTTATGACCAATTTGTAATAAACAAATTGTCCTTCTTTTTGACATTCTAGAATTCCCTTGTCCTTCATTTTGATTAAATGATGCGATAGGAGCGACTGTTCCACATGTTCCCCGATATATTTAGAGATATCTTGCACATTCAGTCTTTCCTTGTTTTCAAGTGCTTCGATAATTTTTAAACGAATAGGATGACTGATGGTTTTCAGTACCATAGATATGTAATCAAGTTTTTCAAAAGGGATGTTGCGCATGAAAAAATTTTGATATTTGATTAATAATTAATGAGGCAACTTATCTCTAAACTTACCATAAACCCACGTGCCTAGTATAGCACTCAGCAATACAACTATAACCACACTAGCACCATAACCTATTTGCGCATACAATGGCCCTGGACAGGCTCCCGTCATAGCCCATCCTATACCGAATAGCAAACCCCCATAGATTTGTCCTTTGTTAAATGTTTTAGGTTCTATTTTAATTTCTTCGCCGCCAAGAGTTTTAATCTTAAATTTCTTGATGAGAAATACTGATATAGCCCCTACCATCACTGCACTACCTATGATACCATACATGTGAAAGGACTGTAGTCTAAACATCTCTTGAATTCTAAACCAAGATATTATCTCCGCTTTGACGAAAACGATACCAAATAATAAACCCACAATCAGGTATTTCATATTGCTCATTAAACTTTCTTTCTGTTCACTTTCATTGACGCATACGGCATCTTGGTGTCTGAGTTCGCTGTCTTTAAATTCTTTGTACTGTTCCATGTTTTATTATTTTAAAAATTCTATTTTACCATTTTCGGTATTTAAGTATGCTTTTACTACCTTCAATTCTCCTTTGTCACACTTAGATTTAACTAATAAAGATTTTTCCAAAAGGTAGTTAAATTGATGTTCTACATTCGCTAGTTCATAATGAACACAATTATTATCATGTTTTTTCTTTAATTGCTTTTCCTCAGGTTCATTCCTTATGATATCTATAACAGATCCAATATGATTTTTCGGACGCTCGTCTTGCATGTATGCTTGTATGACGCCACAATTTTTATGCCCCATAATGACTACCAATTTCGTTTTCAAATGCTCTACGGCATACTCTATGCTCGCCAATCCTACCTCATCCAATACATTCCCAGCAGTGCGTATGATGAATAAATCTCCCAAGTCCGTATCAAAAAGAACATTTGGTGAAATTCTGCTATCTGAACAACTAACTATGACAGCATAGGGGTGCTGACCCTTTGCAAGTTCTTCGAGTAGTTTAGGACTGCGTTGATTTTGGAATTTTCCTTCTATAAAGCGCATATTTCCTTGCTGCAACTTTTCTAGTGAACTTAGACTACTACTCTTATCGTCTGTCTTATTCTTTTGACATCCAAAAGTGAAAGAAAAAAAAACTAAAGTGAATATTAATTTTGACATATTATTTTTTGAAAATTTTATAGGATTCAGTAGAATTCGAGAATTTCAAAAAATAAATAGAATTAGGTTGAAGATGAGGCAGTTGAATATTGCATTTCCCGTCTAATGGCTTCACCTCCTCAGTATGCACAACTTGCCCATATATATTATATACAAAAACGTTTTGAATATTATGACCTACGAAGGAAATAGTTATGGTTTCTGCAAATGGATTTGGATACACATCGCAAAATTTTGAATTAGCGTTAACTACCATTGTTGTATTACCTTTTTTTTTCAGGTAAACTTTGAAAATCATACTACTCGCTTTTGATAAATCATTGCCATTCGAAAAAAATATATTGGCAGCAGTACTACTAATGCCGCCATATATATAGCCTATAAGTGCTCTGTTAGAGGAAATATCATCATATTTATAGACATGATTATTATAGGTAGAAATAGATTCTATTGGTATAAACTCAGCGCCAGCTCCAAGATATTCATTCAACTCTATTCCTAATTTTGTCTCAACAAAACTGTCATTTTTGTTTCTTGAAACGCACGAAATAGTTTTAACAAATGGAACATTATCGTCTTTCATCAATACGCCATTCTCATAATAGTATTGAGCTATTCCGCCAAAGAAGATATTATACATACTTTGATTGGCTACTGAATATAATGGTATCACTGGACAATGATAATTATGCAATAAATGTTTAAACCCATTATTCTCCTCATAGTTAGACTTATTTATCGAAATAGTATTGAGATAAGGTAAATCAGCATCTGTTCGAAACACTCCTGAAAACATCATAATCCCTTCTTGACCATCAGATAAAATTTGTGCTTCAGCATTATAGTCTCTTCTATGAAATAGTGGAGTATCTATCCATTCTGTAAAATTTAAGATTTGAGGAGAATTATTGCCATCTAATTGAAGATCAAACATCCTAACCGAATTGGTATATTCTTGAATAAATCCTGGACCATTATTCGGACCCATAGGATTGTATCGACCAAGAAATTTCTGACCTCCAAGTAAGTAATACCTATCATATATTTTTTTCAATTTTCCACCAGTCACTTGCATTTTAGAATTTTGTATCTGCTTGAAATTGGAAGTGAAATTCGTTCCATTGATAATGGCTTGAATCGTTTTGGGAACATCTATTGCTGTGAGGTAAGGGTAGGTAGTATGATCATTGGCTGTCGCACTATAGCCATATCCTCCTATACAATATAGGATATCTCCGCTTTGATAAAACTCCATATTAGTGGAACTTAATTGCTCTTTAGTATTGGTAGGTAAAGAGCTCAATGGAGCTGACCACTTTTGTTTCAGCGCAGGGTCTATGACTATAAGACTATTGTTATTACCAGCAGGATCAAAACTAGCAAATGGTTGCCGTTTATGCAATCCGTCTAACCTACCTCCTACAATAAGCCATTTGCCATCACTTTGCCCTAAAGCATAAGATTGAATGCCGCCTAGTTGAAAGATATTCATTGTATCCAACTCAATCTCGAAAGGCAGATTAGCTTGTCCGTATGAATAAAACGAAAACAATAAACTAAAAACGAAGTATAAAATCTTCCTCATCATTTATGCTTTACCTGTTAAAATTCTATTCCAATATAACCACGGAAGAACATACTTCTTTAACATCCACATTGTCCACTGCGGCTTAGCTTGATTGATAGGAAAGGACATCTGCGGCTTATTATCGTAGTCAAATTCTGCCAACATTAATTTTCCATATTGAGTAGGAATAGGACAGGCTGAATAACCATTGTATTTTTCATCAGAAGTTTTACCTTCCATAGCGGCCAAGATATGACTCACTACTACAGGGGTTTGTTTACGAATAGCGGCACCCGTCTTGCTGCAAGGCGCATTACTCACATCTCCAAATGCAAATACATTGGAGAATCTAATATGACGGAAAGTAAATTTATCCACCTCTACATATCCATGTGGACTATTCGCATCCGCAAGAGGAGATTGTTTGATAAAATCAGGCGCAGATTGCGGAGGTACGATATGACAAAAATCATAATCCACATTAATAGTTTGTATATCGGAACTTGAGTTTTCCTCTGCGACACTGAAACATGCCGCTGATTTTCCATCAAGCTTTGGCGTATGAAATGGACTATCTTTTGTCGTATAGGTCAGCTTTCTATTTTCTCCATCCACCGCTATCACATTGGCGCCATAATGCGTACGGATTTTATATTTCTTGAGCACTTCCTCGAGTGTAGCTTTATATTCTGGCACACCAAAAATCATAGTAGCACCAGAAATATAATGAACTTCTGTTTTATCTAGAACTCCATTTTTACTCCAATAATCACAAGCCAAATACATGATTTTGTGAGGCGCCCCACCGCATTTGATAGGCGTAGAAGGATTCGTAAAAACAGCAACCCCACCTTTGAAATTTTTTATCATTTCCCAAGTATAAGGTGCTACTTCAAATAAATAATTACTTGTTAAATTGTTCTTTCCTAGAGCTTCTTTAGATCTTTTTATTTTATCCCAGTCTAGCTGAATACCTGCAGCTACAGCCAAGTAGTCATAGGTGTATATATTGCCTTTATCAGTAGTTACTTGATTGGACTCAGGCTGAAAACTTGCAGCAGCTTCTTTTATCCATTGTGCTCCGTCAGGTATATAATCTGCCTCATTTCGTTCTGTCCTAGCAATATCAAATTCACCTGCTGCTACCAATGTCCACGCAGGTTGATAGTAATGCTTTGTAGAAGGTTCTATTATTCCTATTTTTAAGTCAGATTTTTTAATCAATAGCTGAGCCGCCAGTCCGAGACCCGCATTCCCCCCGCCTACAATAAGTACTTGAAAATGATTTGCCATAATAATATATTATAGGTTAAGAATAAATGGAACGATGAACCATGCGCTGACAAATCCACCGATCATAAAACAGATAGTAGCTACTAGGGATGGCCATTGTAGATTAGATAAACCCATAATGGCATGCCCACTCGTGCAACCGCCCGCATAGCGTGTACCAAATCCGACTAGAAAACCCCCGACGACCATCATGAGAAATCCTTTGAATGTAATGAGGGAAGACCAGTTAAAAATATCAGCTGGAACTAATCCTGAAAGATTCGTTATACCATTTTGAGCTAAAAAGCTTTTGAGGTCAGGATGAATAATGACTTCTCCTAAATTAGAAAATAATAAACTAGCTATAACTCCGCCTAAGAAAATACCTGCTACGAAGAATAAGTTCCAAATTTCTTTCTTCCAATTGTAGTTGAAAAAACTAATATCTCCTGGAAAGCAAGATGCACATACATGGCGCAAGGATGAAGAGATGCCGAACGTCTTATTCCCAATGATTAATAATACTGGTACAGTCAAACCTATTAAAGGGCCTGCGACATACCACGGAATGGGTTGATTCATATTCTTATTTTTGTTTAATAATTTTAAATAAATTGGTTTAAGATTTCTTCTAATTGATTGGCATCAACAACTCCTGAATGTTTCCAAACTTGTTCGCCTTTTTTATAGATCATCAAAGTGGGAATACTTCGTATCTGCAAGAATGATGAAAGGTCTTGATTTTTTTCTGTGTCGATTTTGACAATCATGGCGTTGTCACCCATGCGTTCTTTCAGATCGACGAGAATAGGTTTCATAGCTTGGCATGGGCCGCACCAGTCGGCATAAAAGTCCAATAAGACTGGAACTTCAGAGTTAATTAAGTTTTGAAATTTATCGTTCATGTTTTTAGTTTTTTAGTTGCGAGTTACTAGTTGCGAGTTGTAGTTAAAAATATTAGCAACTTGTGTCTTAAGACTCGTAATTTTTAATTTGATAATCTTTATCATAGGCAATACCTTCTCGTAAAACATCAAGAGAAATCTCCACATCACTTACGATCAGAATATCTTTGAAGTCTGAGCTCATACTGATATTTTTTACTCCATCTATTTTTGAATAAATCTCTGAGACGGAGTTTTTACAACCATTGCATGTGATGCCTTGAAATGAATATAAGTTTACTAGTGCATTTGCTTTTTTTAATTTAAAAAACAATTCCGTATTCGCTCTAGGTTCTACAGAATTTGTAGCAGTTTCTATGTTTACAAATTCAAATGCTCCGAAAAATAATTTTTCATATTCCTCTCTACTACCTCCAAATGGTGGACTAACTTCAAATGTTCGATTAAACAATAATCCAGTAAGGATTCCATTTTCATTTAAAAGATTATGCATTTTCCATACATATCGCTGACGCATACTCGGAGGTAAAGCACAGAAAAAGGTTTGCTCAATAATGACATCGAACTTATCTTCTAATTTAAAAAAATCCTCACAAAGAATTCTTACAGCATCTTGATTCGAAAATTTTTCTTTGAGAATAGCACAAGCCGTTTCCGAAATATCTACCAATGTAATATTTTTAAATCCCATTGAAACTAAATAGTCTGCTTCATAAGCATTCCCACAACCGGGAATAAGTATTCTAGCTTCCTTATTTTCAATAGTATCTATAAGGTTAACCAAAGCTGGTGCAGGCATTCCTAAATCCCAGCCTGTAGTATTGGACTTCCACTGAGCATCCCAATATTGGGCATCTAGTGGACGCTCACAAGCCACTACACAACATCCCTCTTCTATATTATTCTCCATTTTTAGTATTTATGTTGCATGAACTTCCTTCGCAACCACAACCTAGATTTAGCAGCGGTAGTAAGGCAAAACCTGAGCCTAATGCAACCGCCATAAACTGATGTGCAACTACTCCTTGAATTATAAGAAACACTCCCATAAGGACCCTTATGACTCGCATAAAGCTCCATGGCATGGTCAGTTTATATAAAAAACTTTTTAGAATTTGCATGTGTCTACTCCTAATAGTTTGTATAGTGGGCAGAATTTTACAAATGCAGTCACTAGCATGACTACTGCTACGATACCTACTACCCAGCTCATAGTTCCTGTTACAGTGCCACTCCAGTCGAGGTAAGCTAAGATAGCCGCCAATACAATTCGTACGATACTATCGATTTTTCCTACATTTTTTGTCATAATTTTTTGGTTTTATGGTTAGATACTTTTTAATTTTTCATTGACAGATTGCCAAGTTCCGCCGTTCGTTACATTGGTAATTCCATTTCTTTCCAAAATGGATTTTGCCTGTGAGCTTCTGTTGCCACTGCGACAAAAGACAATAATATTTTTCTTGTTCTTAAATTTATCTATGGAGTGTGAAATTCGATCCAATGGAATATTGGTAGAACCTTTCACATGACCAGCATCAAATTCTTGAGGAGACCTTACATCTACGAGAAATGCACCTGCCTTTAATTTTTCAGTGATATCTTCTCCACTGAAGAGAGATTTTAAAAATTCGAACATGATATATTTATTTTTAACTAAGAATGAATACTTAAAGCATTGTAGAAGGGCACATGTAATCCGATATTTTGAATTTCCCACTTTCCTTGATAGCTGTAAACCCTCCTGCTACATTGATTAAATTATCATATCCTCTTGCTTTTAGAATAGATGCAAAAATCACTGAGCGATAACCTCCAGCACAATGCACATAATAAGTCTTGTCCTTATCCACTTGTTTCATACTCTCGTTTATATAATCCAATGGAGCATTAACGGCTCCAATGATATGTTCGCTGTAATTTTCTGATTGCTTTCTTACATCTAAAATTTTGATAGAAGCATCTTCCGCTTCTCTTTGAGCAAATTCGTCGGCAGTTACTGAAGGTATATGGTCTATTTCTTTGTTCGCTTTTTTCCAAGCATCAAACCCACCAGCCAAATGTCCTATAGCATGATCATAACCCACTCTAGCCAATCTAGTTATGACTTCCTCTTCCCGTCCTGGTTCTGCTACTACTAGTATTTCTTGCTTCACATCTGGGATCAAAGTACCTACCCATACTGCGAAGCTGCCATCTATACCTATAGATATAGAATTCGGAACAAATCCTTCTGTAAAAACTTGTGGAGCTCTAGTATCTAATATGACAGCGCCTGTTTCGTTAGCCTTAGCTTCAAACTCTTCCGGAGTTAGAGCCACCATACCGTTACTAATAACTTTCTGAATAGGGTCATAGCCTTGAATATTCATCATCACATTTTGTGGAAAATATCCCGGAGGAGGCATCAAACCATCTAGAACTTTCTCTACAAATTCATCTTCACTCATCTCCTGAAGCGCATAATTCACTTTTTTCTGATTTCCCAAAGTATCCGAAGTTTCTTTACTCATATTTTTACCACAAGCACTTCCTGCGCCATGAGCAGGATATACGATGATATCATCCGCCAATGGCATCAATTTATTTCTCAATGAATGATATAGATGTCTAGCTAATTTATCTTGAGTCAAATCAGCAATCACTTTCTGTGCTAAATCTGGACGACCTACATCGCCTATAAACAAAGTATCTCCAGTGAAAACAGCGGATTCTTTTCCTTTATCGTCTTTTAATAAATAACAACTGCTCTCCATCGTATGACCAGGAGTATGGATAACTTTAAATTCGATATCTCCAACTTTTAATACCTCGCCATCAGATGCCACATGAGCATCGAAACCCATAGCCATAGATGTAGGACCAAATACAATAGTAGCTCCTGTAGCCTTAGCTAGGTCGATATGACCACTCACAAAATCTGCATGAAAATGTGTTTCAAAAATATACTTGAGTTTTACCTTGTCTTTTTCTAATCTATCTAGATAGGGCTGTATTTCTCTGAGTGGATCGATGATAACCGCTTCTCCATTGCTAGCGATATAATAGGCTCCCTGAGCCAAACATCCTGTATAAATTTGTTCTAAAATCATATTTAATTATTTAATAGGTTATACAAATATAAATAAATGAACATATATTCATATAAAAAAGTTTCAACTAGTAATCTCATATTATAAAATACTTCATTACTAATTGATTTTCATTATCTTAAAATACTTAAATTCTAAAGATTTGTCCTGATAGAGTTTTAGAAAATAGATTCCCGCAGGCAAATTTTGAAGATCGATGCGTCTATCTTTTTGATTTGTCACAAGAATTTTTCCATAGATATCAAATAGCTGATAGCTAAAATTAGGATTCGGTACATCTAACTCAATAAAACGAGTGGTAGGATTCGGATAAATAGTTATGGTTGGGTTATTGGCAGTCGTAATAGAGGATGATGGACACATAACCAGTTTTAGTCTCTTCCAAATATCATTATTGAATTCATTAGGGACATTCGATGTCGCCCACATATTTCCCATACGAATGACCACAAGGTTTTGCGAAGGAACCACATTGATGATTTGACCATTTTTCCCCAAGGCTGCATACATATCCGAAGGGGCATCAGGGCATAAGAAGCCATTAAAGACTATTTGTGTGCTGGGGAGCATAAAACTCGATTTTCCGTTGAGCCAAGTGAGATAGCCGTAAGAATTATTGATCGATTGACTCGAAGTGGTCATGGCTTTGAAATAGCTAGAATCTTTTAAAATATCCATTCCATCCCATTTTCCTTTGTTCAACAATAATAGACCAAAGCGTGCCATGCTTCGTGGAGTGCTATAGTAGACATTGTTAAATCCTGATTTGAAAAACAAACCAGTCATGCCTGTACTCGTTTTGACTTTCGCATTGACGAAGGCATTCAAATCAGTACCTGTAGCACTTTCTAGGACACTATCCAGCAGGGTGTATGGTGAATTATGATAAGCCCATCTAGTACCGGCATCCGCTTTATATTTCAAACAACTCTTACTCGTACATTCAAACAAAGCTCCTGTATCGATCATACCAGAGGTCATCGTCAGTTGATGCCAGATAGTCACTTTGTCTTCTTGGGCTTGAGTCATACTTGTCCAGCCCTTGCCGAGATATTTCGAAGTGGTATCCGTTAATTTTAATTTACCTTCTTGATTGGCTATTCCTACGCAGAAGGCGGTCAAAGTTTTACCCGCACTCGCCCAGTACCAAGCACTATCTTTAGTAAAGGTTCCAAAGTATTTCTCCAAAACAATCTTCCCATCTTTCAATACAATAAATGCCTTGGAATTATTGCTATCCAGAAAAGAATACAGCGGTGCTACCTTATCTGTGCACCAACCCAAGGACTGCGGAGATAAAGTATCCCATTGACTGCCACTCGTAGGAGGGAAATAAATCTGTGATTCTAGCGAATACTGTGAAAATAATAAAATGATTAGAAAGTAGAAACGACTCATAAGACAAAGATAAATGGATTTCTAGAAGAAAAATAATATTTTATATGACTTGATTGTGAATATATAGTTTAAAATTGAAAGAATTTGAGCAAATAAATTGTTTATTGCCTTGCCTATTCGGCTCATTTTTTCTCATTTTATGAGCCGAATAGCCAATTTATTCGGCTCATAAAAACAAAAAAAGCGAATGGTCATAAATGCCATTCGCTTTTTACTATGAAATTTTAATCTTTATTACTACGCTTCCGTATTGATTCTCTTATTGACGAAGATATTGTTAAATTTACGGAAGCCGGTACCAGCAGGTATTGGCTGACCGACGATCACATTCTCTTTCAATCCGATAAGATCATCTCTTCTCGCAGAAATAGAAGCCATCGAAAGCACTTTCGTCGTCTCCTGGAAAGAAGCGGCAGATATCCAGCTCTCTCTACCAAATGAAGTTTTTGTGATACCTTCTAGCAAAGGAGAAGCGGTGGCTGCAACAGCATCTCTCACTTCTATTATCTTCTTATCATTTCTTTTCAACTGAGAATTTTCTTCTCTCAATTGTCTTATAGTAAGAATCTGACCTTTCTTGAAGTTTTCACTTTCCCCATTTTCTACCACTACTTTCTTATCAAAAATAACATCGTTTTCAGCTAAGAAGTCGAATTTATTAACAGACTCCCCTTCAAGGAAAGAAGTATCCCCTGGATCATCTACCAGTACTTTCGACATCATTTGACGAACTATAGTTTCGATATGTTTGTCATTAATTTTTACTGATTGTCTTTGATAAACCTCTTGAACTTCATTTACTAGATAGGACTGAACTGCAAACACACCCTTGATTCTTAAGATATCATCTAAGGCAATATTTCCATCAGAAAGTGGTGTGCCAGAACGAACATAATCTTGTTCTTGTACTAATATTTGGCTCGAAAGTGGAACTAGATATTTTCTTGGCTCACCTGAGACAGGGGTTACAATAATCTCTCTATTCCCTCTCTTGATACCTCCGAATGTTACTACACCATCTACCTCAGCTACTTTCGCTGGATTCAGTGGATTTCTCGCTTCGAACAACTCAGTAACTCTTGGAAGACCACCCGTGATATCTCCAGATTTCCCAACGTTTCTTGGTATTTTAGCAAGAATAGTTCCCGCTTTTATTTTTTGTTTATTGTCTATGTTCAAGCTAGCCCCCACTGGTAGGTTATAAGTCTTATTCTCTTTACCTTTGATAATGATAGCAGGAGAAATAGCCTTATTTCTAGATTCGATAATGAACTTCTCTACATTACCTGTTTGCTCCACGATTTCCTCTCTAAAGGTTACGTTATTGACGATACTCTCATATTCTACAGTACCATCTTGCTCAGAGATAATTAGATTGTTAAATGGATCCCAAGCGCAGACAACAGTTTCTTTACTGATCTTTTGTCCATCGACGACTTCTAATGTAGCCCCATAAGGAATGTAAGCACTTTGAAGCACCTTATCCTCTGCGCTATTCATCAATCGCATCTCACCAGTACGTCCAATGACTACATTCTTTTTCTCACCACTAATTTCAGATTCAATAAAACGTACACTGTCCAATCGAAGAATACCTTCGTGTCTTGTCTTGATTTCATTGATAGTATTAGAGAGAGAGGCAATACCCCCTGTGTGGAAGGTACGAAGTGTCAGCTGTGTACCCGGCTCACCGATAGACTGTGCAGCAATAACTCCAACTGCATCTCCAATTTCACTCATTCTGTTTGTAGCAAGGTTTCTACCATAACATCTAACGCAAACCCCATGTGAAGACTCGCACGTCAAGACAGAACGAATTTCAATACTTTCAATTTCTGCGGCCTCTATTTTATTCGCAATAGCTTTAGAAATCTCTTGACCTGCCTTCACGATTAGCTCATCCGTCTCAGGGTGAAACACATTATGCAGGGAAGTTCTTCCTACTATTCTTTCTCCTAGTGGCTCTACTATTATACCCTCTTTCATTAGGGCAACCGTTTCGATACCTCTTAATGTACCACAATCCTCATCATAGATAACAACCGATTGCGCCACATCTACTAATCTTCTAGTCAAATATCCTGCATCTGCCGTTTTCAAAGCGGTATCTGCAAGTCCCTTTCTAGCACCGTGAGTAGAGATAAAGTATTCCCAAGCCGAAAGTCCTTCTTTTAATGAAGATAAAATCGGGTTTTCTACAACATCTTGCTCGCCTGTAACCCCAGATTTCTTTGGTTTATTCATTAGACCCCTTACACCACCCAGCTGCTTTATCTGCGCACGAGAACCCCTCGCGCCAGAATCTAGCATCATGTAGATAGAGTTAAAGCCTCCTTTATCTTTTTTCAATCTATTCATAAGGTCCATGGTGATATTTCTATCCATTTTTTCCCATGTGTCTACAACTTGATTGTATCTTTCTCTTTCTGTGATATGTCCTTCATTATGAAGACTATTGATCTCCATCACTTGTTCCTTGGCTATTTCTACCTGCTTTTTCTTGATTTCAGGGGTCAATACATCTTCTAGGTTGAATGACAGTCCGCCTTTGAATGCCATAGTAAATCCAAGATTTTTGATATCGTCCAAGAAGAGAGCCGTGCGTTTCACACTCGTCTTTTCTATAATATTAGAGATAATATCTTTCAAGGCTTTTTTAGACAGTAGTTGATTAATAAATCCTACTTCTTCAGGGACAAATTGATTGGCTAAAACACGACCAACAGATGTTTCAATAAGTTTAGTCTTTATTTCGCCATTATCTTCCACATTGACTCTACACTTTATCGCAGCATGAAGATCTGCTTTGCCTTCATTATAAGCGATAATTACTTCCTCTATAGAATAAAACACTTTGCCAGTGCCTTTTACGGGACTCTCCGGTGTAGACTCTTTGATATTGGTCATATAATACAATCCCAACACCATGTCCTGAGAAGGAAGAGTCACTG
The DNA here is from genome assembly GCA_964465185.1 of uncultured Chitinophagaceae bacterium. Lineage (GTDB taxonomy): Bacteria > Bacteroidota > Bacteroidia > Chitinophagales > JADJOU01 > CHPMRC01. Next base: position 10,249 of record CAYXKX010000011.1, on the reverse strand, counting down.
GGGTACCATTTTGTGGATTCAAGATATTGTGCGAAGAAAGCATTAACAACTGTCCTTCCAATATAGCCTCATTGCTCAACGGTACATGCACTGCCATCTGGTCACCGTCAAAATCCGCGTTGAAAGCCGTAGTAACGAGTGGATGCAGTCTGATTGCTTTACCTTCTACCAACTTAGGCATAAACGCCTGAATAGAAAGTCTGTGAAGTGTCGGTGCTCTATTTAATAAGACAGGGTGACCTTTCAATATATTTTCTAGGATGTCCCAAATAACAGCATCTTTTCTATCTACCAATTTCTTGGCGGACTTGACTGTTCGTACAATACCTCTTTCAATTAATTTTCTAATGATAAATGGCTTAAACAATTCCGCTGCCATATCTTTTGGTAATCCACACTCATGCATTTGAAGTGTAGGCCCGACGACGATAACAGAACGACCAGAATAGTCAACCCTTTTTCCCAATAGGTTCTGACGGAATCGACCTTGCTTACCCTTCAATGAATCAGAAATAGACTTCAATGCTCTTCCGCCTTCCGCTTTGACAGCGTTAGACTTTCTCGAGTTATCAAACAAGGAGTCTACCGCTTCTTGTAGCATTCTCTTCTCATTTCTCAAAATCACTTCAGGAGCTTTGATCTCCATTAGTCTTTTCAAACGATTATTTCTGATAATAACTCTTCTATAAAGGTCATTTAAATCAGATGAGGCAAAACGACCCCCATCTAGTGGAACTAGAGGTCTCAATTCTGGCGGTACCACAGGTAATAAGCTGATAACTGTCCACTCTGGTCTATTTTCAATTCGCGTATTAGCCTCTCTAAAAGCTTCTACCACACTCAACCTCTTGAGTGCTTCTTGCTTTCTTTGTCTTGAAGATTCGGTTTGCGCTTGATTTCTCAAATCATAGGATAAATCATCCAAGTTGATTGATGTAAGTAAATCCCGAATAGCTTCACCACCCATTCTAGCGATAAATTTATTTGGATCCTTATCGTCTAACATATAGTTATTGGATAATTCTGGACTAGACATAGCGGCTAAATATTCTTCTTCAGTCAATAAATCCATTCTATGGTAGCTTCTAACTTCTTGCTCCCCTTTTTCGTTGATGACATTGAGTTCGCCTTTAGCTGCTCCAGATTGTATCACTACATACTTCTCATAATAGACAATACTCTCTATATTTTTAGAACTTACGCCTAGTAGATATCCAATCTTATTTGGCAGCGATCTAAAATACCAAATATGCACAACAGGGACCACTAATTGAATGTGACCCATGCGCTCTCTACGAACCTTTTTCTCTGTCACTTCCACGCCGCATCTGTCACAGATGGTGCCTTTGTAACGTATTCTCTTGTATTTGCCGCAATAGCACTCATAATCTTTTACTGGACCGAATACTTTCTCGCAAAACAACCCGTCTCTCTCTGGTTTATAGGTACGATAGTTTATCGTTTCAGGCTTAGTCACTTCGCCTCTTGATCTTTCCTTGATAGCATCAGGTGACGCTAGAGTAATGGTCAAAGAACTAAAGTCATTTTTTACTGGTGCTGTGCCTCTATTTATATATGCCATTTTTTTAATTTTGAATTTTGAGTTTTAAATTATCTACTATTCAAATAACTTATTTCTTAATACTTTATCTTAATGTTGCCTACCTTAAATTTAATCAAATCTTAAATCTAGTGCCAACCCTCTCAATTCATGAGCCAATACATTGAATGATTCTGGTAGTCCAAACTGAGGGATATTATCTCCTTTCACAATGGCTTCATATGCTTTAGCTCTACCTGGGATATCATCAGACTTAATTGTAAGTAGCTCTCTCAAGATATTGGCCGCACCATATGCTTCAATGGCCCAAACCTCCATCTCTCCAAATCGCTGACCACCAAACTGAGCTTTACCTCCTAATGGTTGTTGTGTGATCAAAGAGTATGGCCCTGTAGAACGCGCGTGCATTTTATCATCGACCATGTGGCTAAGCTTTAGCATATAGATAACACCGACAGTCGTCTTTTGGTCAAATCTATCTCCGGTTTCACCATCGAATAAATAGGTAGAACCTAGATAAGGAAGGTCCGCTTTCTTCATCCAATCATCAATCTCTACTACAGTAGCCCCATCTAGTACAGGTGTAGCGAATTTGACACCAAGCTTTAGACCTGCCCAGCCCAATACAGATTCATATACCTGTCCAAGGTTCATACGAGATGGCACCCCTAGTGGATTTAATACTATATCCAAAGGCTCACCACTATCGAGAAATGGCATATCCTCTTCTCTTACGATTTTAGCTACGATACCTTTATTACCATGTCTACCTGCTAGCTTATCACCGACCTTTAGTTTTCTTTTCACGGCTAAATGAACTTTGGCTAATTGGAGTACACCATTTGGCAATTCATCCCCGATGGTAATATTATATTTCTCTCTTTTGTAATAACCTGTAATTTCATTCATCTTCAAATTGAAATTGTGAACGACTTGTTTCACGAGTTCATTTGTTTTGGCGTCAGATGTCCAGTTATTGCCATCCACATCCTTATACTCTATATCCGATAGAACTTTCGCAGTAAACTTAGAGCCTTTAGCTACTAGTTCTTCTTTAAAGTAATTTTTAATAGAATTTGAAGTCTTTCCTGCCAACAACTTGTTAAGCTTTTCAAAAAGGATAGTTTTTAATTTCTTTGAGTTTGTCTCGAAGTCACTTTCTAAAGTCTCTAAAGCAACTTTCTCCTTGCCTTTTTTCTTAGTTTCTTTATTCGCTCTGGTAAATATTTTCGTATCAATAACTATACCTTCTGCACTTGGAGGTGCTTTCAAAGAAGCATCCTTCACATCACCAGCCTTGTCGCCAAAAATGGCTCTTAAAAGTTTCTCTTCAGGAGTCGGATCAGTTTCACCTTTTGGTGTTACCTTGCCTACTAAGATATCGCCTTCTTTTACTCTGGCTCCTAATCTTATGATTCCATCTTTTCCTAGATCCTTAGTGGCTTCTTCAGAAACGTTCGGTATATCAGCGGTTAACTCTTCCTCGCCTAGTTTAGTATCTCTAACCTCCAAGTCATACTCCTCAATATGTATGGATGTAAATATATCATCCTTCAATATTCTCTCCGAAATAACAATCGCATCCTCGAAGTTATAACCTTTCCAAGGCATAAATGCTACCTTAAGATTTTGACCTAGAGCCAACTCACCTTGATTAGTAGCAAAACCTTCACATAGGACTTGGCCTTTAGTCACCTTTTCTCCCTTATTAACGATAGGCTTCAAGTTGATACATGTTCCCTGATTGGTACGCTTGAATTTAGGCAGATGATATGTAGTTATTTCATCGTCGAAATTAACCATCTTTTCTGCTTCTGTTCTTTCATAAAGAACTTGAATTTTTTCTGAATCTACAAAAACTACTTCTCCATTTCCTTCTGCATTGATAAGGTTGTTGGAATCTTGGGCTACTATAGCTTCAAAACCTGTACCTACAATAGGTGCTTGCGGTTTCAATAAAGGCACAGCTTGACGCTGCATGTTCGATCCCATCAAGGCACGGTTGGCATCATCATGCTCTAAAAATGGAATCAAAGAAGCCGAAACCCCTACGATTTGGTTTGGCGCTACGTCCACGTAATCGAGTTCTTCAGGAGATACTAAAGGGAAGTCTCCCTGCTCCCTCGCAACAATGGCATCATCTTCGATTTGACCATTATCTGCTATATTTATTTTGGCTTGTGCTATGATTTTGTCATCTTCATCATCCGCTGACAAATACTCCGCTTTTGAACCTAAATTTACTTTGCCATTCTTTACCTTCAAATAAGGTGTTTCCAAAAACCCTCTGTCATTCACTTTAGCATAAACACAAAGCGTTGATATCAGACCGATGTTTGGACCCTCTGGAGTCTCAATCGTACACAATCTGCCGTAGTGAGAATAGTGAACATCTCGAACCTCGAAACCTGCTCTTTCTCTACTCAAACCACCTGGACCTAGGGCAGATACCCTTCTTTTATTGGTTATTTCTGCCAATGGATTCGTTTGATCGAGGAACTGTGATAGTTGTGATGTTCCGAAGAATGAGTTGATGACTGAACTCAATGAACGAGAATTTATCAAATCAATTGGTGAGAATACCTCGTTATCCCGCACGTTCATTCGCTCACGAATCGTTCTGGCCATTCTGGATAAACCTAGAGAAAACTGAGCAAATAATTGTTCGCCTACGGTTCTAACTCTTCTATTGCTCAAATGATCAATATCATCAATCTCAGCTCTACCATTGACTAGCTCTACCATATAACTCACGATAGCGACTATATCCTTCTTGGTTAGAATCTTCGTTTCCATAGGTACGTCCAAATTCAACTTTTGGTTAATTTTGAAACGACCTACTTCTCCTAGATCATATCTTCTATCGGAGAAGAATAATTTATCAATTACTTCTCTTGCAGTTTCTTCATCTGGCGCTTCTTCCCCTCTCAGCTGTCTGTAAATGGTATTTAAAGCTTCCTTCTCACTATTGGAAGTATCTTTCTGGAGCGTGTTATATATTATGGAATAGTCTAATATGCTCTCCTCTTTTTGAAGTGTTACCATATCAATTTGAGCTTCCAAAATTCTATCGGTCATTTCGTCAGAGACAATCATATCTCTTTCGAAAATCACTTCATTTCTCTCGATAGAAACCACCTCTCCGGTATCTTCATCTACGAAATCCTCTACCCATGTTTTCAACAATCTAGCGGCAAGTTTTCTACCTACTAATTTCTTGACATTGGCTTTAGTTACTTTAAACTCATCCGCAATATCAAAAAGATTTAAAATATCTCTGTCTGTATCATAACCAATAGCTCTTAAAAGCATGGTTACAGGGAATTTCTTTTTTCTATCGATGTAGGCATACATGACATTATTAATGTCCGTAGCAAATTCCATCCAAGCCCCTTTGAAAGGTATAACTCTTGCAGAATAAATTGACGTGCCATTCGGGTGAACAGACTGTCCAAAAAATACGGATGGAGATCTGTGTAATTGTGTTACTACGACTCGCTCCGCACCATTTATAATAAATGTACCTTTGTCTGTCATATAAGGGATATTTCCCAAAAAGACATCCTGTACTATAGTTTTAAAATCAACGTGTTCTTCATCATTACAAGAAAGTCTCAACTTGGCTCTCAATGGAACTGAGTAGGTAAGACCTCTTTGAATAGACTCTTCAATGGAGTATCTAGGTGGATCAATATGATACTCTAAAAACTCTAGCAAGAAAATACTCCTTGCATCAGAAATAGGGAAATTTTCTTCGAAAACTCTATAAAGCTCTTCTTTATTTCTTAGATCTTGTGTGGTATCAACCTGAAAAAATTCTTTAAAAGATTCTCTTTGAATATCCAAAAGATTTGGATAATCTGATTTTACTTTTGCTTTGCCAAAATTGACTCTTACTGCTTTGCTAGCTTGTGGCATATTATTGGGTTGTTTTTTTTTGTCAAAAGTTTGGTTTACATCGAATGTAATTGACTACATTTTGATGCCATTTTTATAAACGTATATAGGCCTGTACCAATTGATACAAGCCTTATACGATTTATTTGTCTAATTTGTCCCTGAAAATCAAGGATCAAATTACTTAAGTTCTACAGTAGCTCCTGCTTCCTCTAGTTGCTTCTTGATGTTTTCTGCATCTGCCTTAGAAGCTTTTTCTTTAACTACACCGTTAGCATCAACGATATCTTTAGCTTCTTTCAACCCTAATCCTGTAATATCTTTTACAACCTTTACAACATTAAGTTTTGTTCCACCAGCACTAATAAGTACTACATCGAACTCTGTTTTTTCCGCAGCAGCTGGAGCAGCTCCGCCGCCACCTGCCATCATTACTGGTGCTGCAGCAGCTGGCTCTATACCATACTCATTCTTTAGAATGTCTGCTAATTCTTTTACTTCTTTTACAGTTAGGCTTACTAAATTTTCTGCCATTGCTTTTAAATCTGCCATGATTATTAAATTTAAATGTTTAATTTTTAATTATTAAATGATTGTTTTTTTATTGAGCTTTTTCTTCTAGTGCTTTAACTAGGCTGCCAATTTTGTTACCTGCGCTTCCTTGAAGTGCACTGATAAGATTGGTAGCTGGTGATTGTAGAAGTCCGATAATATCGCCTAACAACTCCGACTTAGACTTCAATGCAACAAGATTTTTTAACTCCCCATCACCGATGAATATATCTGAATCGATATAGGCTGCTTTTAATTCTGGCTTCGCGTCTTCTCCTCTAAATTCTTTGATAAGCTTAGCTATGTCATTTGAATTGGTTGAGAAAAATACGGCTGTAGGTCCACTTAAAACATTAAACACCTCATCGGCATTTTTGTTGGACTGCTCTAAAGCTTTTTTTATCAATGTGTTTTTTACTACAGAATAGCTTATACCTTTGTCAAACGCAGCTCTTCTCAACTTAGAGGTCTTGGCTGCCGAAAGGGTAGATTCATCTATAAAATAGAAAAAAGTAGCATCGTCAAACTTCTGCTTTAGTGATTCTATTACTTCGCTTTTTTGTGATTTCTTCATAATTAAATACTACTTACAGATTTTGTGTCAATGTTTATACCAGGACTCATCGTTGAAGCCATAGATATGGATTTCATATATGTTCCTTTTGCTGTACTAGGCTTCATTTTTACTAATGTAGAAATGAATTCTTCTGCGTTTTGTTTGATTTGTTCTGGAGAGAAAGAAATTCTACCAATGGAAGAGTGTACAATACCAAATTTGTCTACTCTAAAGGCAATTTTACCTTTCTTGACCTCCTCAACTGCTTTGGCTACGTCTGGAGTAACAGTTCCAGACTTAGGATTAGGCATCAAGTTACGAGGACCTAATACACGACCAAGTTTAGCAATCGTAGCCATTACATCGGGTGTAGCGATAATAACGTCTATGTCTGTCCATCCTTGCTCGATTTTTGTGATGTACTCGTCCAAGCCCACATAATCAGCACCTGCTGCTTTAGCATCGGCTTCTTTTTCTGGCTTACAGAATACGAGGACTGATTTAGATTTGCCGGATCCATTTGGAAGCGATACGGTACCCCTCAAAGCCTGATCAGCTTTTCTAGGATCTATTCCCAGTCTTATATGCAGATCTACTGAGGCGTCAAATTTAGTAACACTTACTTTTTTGACTAGAGTGGAAGCCTCATCAATAGAATACAGTTTCGAACTATCTACTAGTTTATTTACTTCTTGTCTTTTTTTCGTTATACGTGACATACTTTTTAGTTTTTTCAGTTGATTCAGTTAAAATATAGTTGTCAGTAATTAATTATTATCCCATGGAGCTGTTCCTGACACAGTGATACCAAGACTTCTCGCTGTTCCAGCCACCATCTTCATGGCAGACTCCACAGTGAAACAATTTAAATCTGGCATTTTAGTTTCAGCTATTGTTTGCACCTGCTCCCAAGTCACGCTTCCTATTTTTAGACGATTGCTCTCTTTAGAGCCTGTCTTTGCTTTTAGAGCTTCCAATAATAATATTGGAGTCGGCGGGGTTTTTATGACGAAGTCGAACGACTTATCTTTGTACACAGTCAAAACCACTGGCAATACTTTGCCTGGCTGATCTTGTGTTCTCGCATTGAACTGCTTACAGAACTCCATAATGTTTACACCTTTGGAACCCAATGCAGGTCCAATCGGTGGTGCTGGATTTGCTTGTCCTCCTTTTACCTGGAGTTTGACGTACGTTTCTATTTCTTTTGCCATTTTAATTTGTTTTTTAGTGGTCAATTGCCAGAGTTAGTGACTCCCACTTAGATGATGAATTATATTTATTTAGTTTAATTACTTTTTAGCTAATCTTATCTACTTGGCCAAAACTCACCTCTACTGGTTGCTTTCTTCCAAATATCTTCACTACTACTTTTAATTTTTTCTTCTCCTCATTGATTTCTTCAATACTTCCTACAAAGTCGTTGAATGGACCATCAATAATCTTAACAGATTCGTTGATTATAAAAGGCTCCATCATCGATTCTCCTGCGCCTAACACCTCATCTAATTTACCTAAAAGCTTCTGCACCTCAGCTGGTCTTAATGCCTGCGGTTGGTTTCCACCAAGAAAATTCATCGCTCCGGATATATTCCTAATTGTGGCTAACATTTCAGGTGTGACTAATTTTTCTTCCACTTCGATGTACATGTATCCAGGATAGAGCGTTTTATCTTTGATTACTTTCTTACCTGCTTTTATTTTATATACTTTTTCTGTTGGCACTAATACAGTAGTTATTGCATTCTCCCACTTTGAGCGCACAATCTCAGAATCGATATATCCTTTGATCTTATTCTCTTGACCAGAGATTACTTTTAATACAAACCACTTTTTATTGTCCATGCCTTTCTTTTTTCTAGTTTTTGATTAAATACTCTTATAAATAGTATCCAACATTAAAAACTCACTTGCCTTATCCATAATCCATATAATCACAGTCAATATAAGAAGCGAAATAAGCACTATTGTTGTGAATTTCTGTAATTCAGGCATGCTTGTCCATGTCACATTTGATTTTACCTCAATGATGGAGTCCTTTACGTATTCTATTACTTTGTTCATACTCTAGTTTTAATAATAACTTTTGGCACGGGCTGCAGGACTCGAACCTACGACCTATGGTTTTGGAGACCACAACTCTACCAACTGAGCTAAGCCCGTAAAACTTATAGGGATGATTAGGCGAATAATCATTCGCCTAATCATCATCCTAATTTTATTACTTAATGATTTCAGTTACTTGTCCAGCACCTACAGTTCTACCACCTTCACGGATAGCAAATCTTAAGCCTTTCTCTAAAGCTACTGGGTAAATCAATTTTACAGTCAATGTCAAGTTATCACCTGGCACTACCATTTCTTTACCTTCTGGTAGAGTAATCTCTCCTGTACAATCTGTCGTTCTCAAATAGAACTGCGGTCTGTACTTGTTGAAGAATGGAGTGTGACGTCCACCTTCCTCTTTAGAAAGAATATAACACTCACACTTGAATTCTGTGTGTGGTGTAATAGATCCTGGCTTGCAAATTACTTGACCTCTTTTGATCATTTCTTTATCGATACCTCTCAATAAAAGACCTACATTCTCACCAGCTTCTCCGATATCAAGGATTTTTCTAAACATCTCTACACCTGTTACAGTTGAAGTCAATGCTTTTTCACCTTCTTTTTGAAGACCTACGATTTCTACAGACTCTCCAGTTTTCACGATACCTCTTTCAATTCTACCTGTAGCTACAGTTCCTCTACCTGTGATAGAGAATACATCTTCTACTGGAAGAAGGAAAGGAAGTTCAGTTGGTCTTGGTGGAACTGGTATATAACTATCCACTATTGCCATCAATTCTTCAATAGCCTTCACACCTTCTGGATCACCGTTCAATGCTTTCAAAGCAGACCCTTTGATTACAGGGGTGTTATCGCCATCATACTTATAAGAAGAAAGTAATTCTCTTACTTCCATTTCCACAAGCTCTAACATTTCTGGATCATCCACTAGGTCGCACTTATTCAAAAATACAACTATTTTAGGAACACCTACTTGTCTTGAAAGAAGGATATGCTCTCTTGTTTGCTGCATTGGACCATCTGTAGCTGCAATACAAAGGATGGCTCCATCCATCTGTGCAGCACCCGTGATCATATTTTTGATATAATCCGCGTGACCTGGACAGTCTACGTGTGCATAGTGTCTTGATTCAGTTTCATACTCTACGTGAGCAGTATTGATTGTGATACCTCTTTCTTTTTCTTCAGGAGCACCATCAATTTCATCATACTTTTTTGCAACGTTACCCATTCCTTTTGTTGAAAGAATAGATGTAATAGCAGCAGTTAATTTTGTTTTACCGTGGTCAAT
>CAYXKX010000011.1:0-312 GCA_964465185.1 uncultured Chitinophagaceae bacterium | reverse complement strand
TTTCTTTTTCCTCAGGTGCTGCGTCGATAGAGTCATAATCTTTCTTCTCAGCTAGACCTTTACCTGCTAATACGGAAGTAATAGCAGCAGTCAACGTAGTTTTACCGTGGTCTACGTGTCCGATTGTACCGACGTTTACGTGCGGTTTGGTTTTAATAAATTGTTCTTTTGCCATTTTTATTGGTTTTAAATTGATTTTTAATAATTGATATATTAATACTGAATTAATACTTTTTTTATTTGTCACTTTGGTTTTGAGCCAACGATGGGAATTGAACCCACGACCTCTTCCTTACCAAGGAAGTGCTCTAC
>CAYXKX010000010.1:64230-64992 GCA_964465185.1 uncultured Chitinophagaceae bacterium | reverse complement strand
ACGAGAAGCATACGAGCCTAGAGAGTTCTCATGCGTTTGACTTTAGTCAGTTGGCCAATGGTAACTATCAACTTATACTTTCGAATGACGAAGAATCTGCTATAGGTAGATTCACCATATCGAAATAGTAGGAAACAAATATTTGATTAGCTTAAAACAGGGTTGCTAGAAATAGTAACCTTGTTTTTTTAGAGAATTTACAATTTAAAATGTTCCTATTCGTTTATCTTAGACTTATATTTGTTTTATGCTGAAAAGTGTACTTATTCATTTTCTTTTGTTTTTCATTCCATTTGCTCTGAGAGCTCAAGTGCATTATTTAGTTTATCTGAAACCTAAAGGGATAATAAAATCAAATTTGGCACTTTCGATAGAATCAATAAATCGAAAAATGAAATATGGCATTCAACTGGATGCAGGAGATTACGCCATAGAGATAAATCGGAAGGCAAGCATAGAAAAAATAGCTCCAGTACAGAAATCTTCTCGTTGGTTAAATGCTGTTTCTGTCATATGCAATAACGAAGAAATAGGGAAGATCATGAAGTTGGAATTCGTGGATAGGGTAGAGGTCCTAAAAACGAATAGAAACAAACTAAAGACGACGGAACAGAAATTAGAATCCAACTACACCAAAGAGCAATATGGCGATGCTTTTACACAGATCGAACTGCATGGGGGAAGAGTGCTTCATGACGAAGGCTTTGAAGGGCAAGGTGTGCGAATTGGAGTTTTTGACGCTGGATTTGATCGTCTAGATCA
>CAYXKX010000010.1:19250-64220 GCA_964465185.1 uncultured Chitinophagaceae bacterium | reverse complement strand
TCCTTTAAGCATTTGTTTGCCGATAAGCGAATTTTTCCAGTAAAAAATATTGTAGAAAATACAGATAAGTTGTTTACATTAGATGGTCATGGTACAGCTGTAATGGGTTGTATGGGGGCTTTTGTTAAGGATACTATTGCAGCGAGTGCTCCAAAGGCGAGTTATTATTTATTCATCACAGAAGACCCAAGAAGTGAATCGCGGGTGGAAGAATTGAACTGGGCTATTGCAGCCGAAATGGCGGATAGTATGGGTTTGGATATGATCAATTCTTCACTTGGTTATCATCATTTTGATGATGCGAGTCAGAATTATAGTCGCGATGATATGAATGGCAAGACTACAATAGTGTCGAAAGCCGCAGCTATAGCAGTGGAGAAGGGAATTGTTGTAGTAAATTCTGCGGGTAACCACGGGGATAAAGATTGGAACATCATAACCGCACCAGCTGATGTAGAAGGAGTCATATCCGTTGGAGCACTTGATATAAATACTAATTTGGCTAATTTTAGCTCGAGAGGCTATTTTAAATCGAATACTATAAAACCCAATATTGTAGGGGTAGGCAAGGGTACAACCCTTTATTATGATTTAGGCTCCTTCCATTATGGAAATGGGACGTCCTTTTCCTCGCCTTTGTTGTGTGGTCTCATAGCTTGCTTTTGGCAAAAACATCCAACCTTGAAACCCCATGAATTGAGAAGCATTATCTATTCAAGCGGAAGTAATTATTTGAACCCTAATCTCGAAATAGGATTTGGCATGCCAAAATTTGATAAAGCGATTAACTACAATCAAATATTATATAAGGAAAGAGTCCTATCTGTATATCCCAATCCATCGCAGACCAATACTATCCTAGAGATTAGTTCTAAAGAAGCTATGGAGAATGTAGATGTCGAAGTGTATTTTGGGGCTAAGTCTATTTCAAAATCAAAAGTTAACCTTATCAAAGGGGTCAACCGTGTTTATATTAACACAGATAACTATGCTAAAGGATTATACTTCTTTAAAGTAAAAATGGGGAACTATAGTCTCGAGGAGAGGTATATTAAAAACTAGTTTTCTACCAGTATTTATCTTTTTTAGTTTCTCCTATATTGAATGCTAAGGAGACCCTCATTTGATTATCTAGCGGTGAGCGCTGCTGGGTAATAGGGAGTAAGTAGGAGAAATCCAGTTTTAGAGCATTGTATTTGAGCCCTAACCCCGCAGTGACGAATTGTCGACCACCAGCACCTTCTGGTTCATAAAAGAAACCAGCACGTAAAAAATATGTTTTTTGATAGGAATACTCTGCACCTGTATGATATATAAATTCACCTAATTCGCCACCAATGCCATTAGCATGATCTCCGAATGAGACCAACATACCTGCTATGGAGCCATGTTCTTTAAAATCAGGTACTCCATTTCTATTCGCATCTACAAAATTGAACTTACCTTGATTATCTCTCGTATAGGTAGGAGTTGGAACCAATAACTTATCTACCTGAACGCTAAAACTAACGGTATTGTGATCATCAATTTGACTCTCCATGCAGGCTCCTAAGGCTAAATTAGTAGGAATAAAATCAGGTTGTCCATTGGCGCTATACTGTATTTTAGAACCTATATTGGAGATGTTGATACCAATGTTTAGTTTTGTTTCCTGAAATCTACTTATTTCTAGTTTCTTGGTGTAAAATGCAGCAAAATCTACTGAGAAGGCATTGCCCGAAGGAATTTGTGTTGTGGCTGTGGTTGCTCCGTTGGATAAATCAGATAAAATAAAACGGCCGCTAGCTCCTATACCGAAGTTTTCTGAAAGACGAAACGCATAATGACCCTCTGCCGCAAATTCATATGGCTTGGAAATTCCTAAATCTCCGCCTTGAGCATCTTTATAGTTGATCTGTCCTAAGGTGAAATAACGTAGGCTCATGCCAGCAGTATGATTCGGAGAAATTTTATAATAACCATTGGCATTGATCAAATAAATATCATTGGTGATTTGTCTTAACCAAGGGGCAAAATTGATAGATGCACCCATATCATTTTCTATAAAAGCTAGCTTGGCAGGATTGTGAAACCCTGCATTATTATCCGCAGATGTAGCTACACCTACTTCTGCCATACCCGCAGAACGTGCATCGGTAGCTATTCGCATAAATGGCACTCCAGTCGTAATTACATATTCCAGTCCATTGTGATTAATGGTTCCTTGTGATACAAGCTGGTTAGAAATAATTAGTAGTAAAAAAAATGGAAATAATCTTCCAACGCCTCTATAAAAAATCACAGTTCTATTTTATACAATTTAAATACCAACGCAAAGAAACAAATTTTATTGCAATAAAACTAGTTTTTCGTATTTACTGGCCGTTTCTCCTTTAGAATCCCGAATAGTCACCGTATAAATATAAACACCTTTACCAATTTTGTCTCCAAAATCATCTAATCCGTTCCAATGAATCAGGTCCCTGACCCTGAATCCTTCTGTACTTAATTTTTGATGAATTCGCTTGACTACTCGTCCTGATATGGTCAAAATATTTATGGTTACATCGAGTATTTCATTAGGTCTATTGTGTTCAAATTCAAATCGGGTATGAGTTGTAAAAGGATTGGGATAATTGAGCACATGCATAAGCGCAATTTTCTCTGATGGAGCCACAATGAACTCTGTATAGCCTTCTCCGGGATTATTGTATACATCCCAGGCTTTCACTTTGATAGTATGTCGTCCATCTTTGAGTTTGTAAAATGGGTAATTAAGTCTTCCAGTCATAAAATCTCCTTGTTCCGTTCTATAATAACTATTTAGGTTGATTGGAAGTCTTAAATTATTGTCCAAAATTCCAGTGATATCATGTCCGATGCCTGCACCAGTGGTGTTGATGCCGCTGGAGTCAAATAATTTTACTAGTAATATCGGGTCTGTATTCGTTATACCTCCAAAGGCAAATTTTTCATCATTCATGAATAGGGTCACCTTGGGTGCATCATTATCCAATGCGGCATTTAAATTGGCCCCACCGATCCATACATTCGTATCCATGCCCGCTGCATCGCGATAAGGCTTTAGTCTTACATCGGCTGCATAATAGGAGATTTTCCCTCTACCAATAGCGTAGTTAATATCTTTTGGTACAATAAACTCAATAGAAAATTTCCCATTGATGACCTCTGTACTACCTCTGAATATTCTACTTTGTTGAGTTTTAAATGTGTCTCCTGGTATTTTTGGAGTATTGACATCATTGTAGTTCAGTTTGTTCAAGGTGGGTTTGTCCAAGACTGTAATCTGACAGAATCCATTGAAATCCGAAAGCAGGGTGTTGGATAAATCCTGAACTTCACCTTGAATTTTTATTTTACTCAATGATTTTAATGTGTCATCAGTCCCATTTGAAATACTGGTCGTCACTACATTAAACTTAGGAAGATTGAGCTCTAATGCCGGATCTCCAAGTAAAACTACTTTTTGAGAATTTTCATCGATATTATTGGTGTTTTTGGTCGCACGTGCGATATCACCAAGGGTTTTATTATTGGTTCCAAAAAAACTCTCAAAGAAATTAGTCATAAACGGACCTTGGTCCGAAATTAATACCTCGCGACAGGTAGTCAATAAGCCAATAGCACCACCATCTTTCTGGAGGAAATACTTCTCCCCGGCTGATTTATTGCTGGCATTAGGTTTATCATATGGCGCAAATCCACAGGTGGCTGTAGTGACAAAAGGAAGTGAATATTCATTCTTGTAAATAGGTAAATCATTAGAAGAAAGGATTCGCTCTTGCGACCAATTAGCATCCCCACCATGTCCTACATAGGTCATGAGCAGATTGCCAAAGGTAAAGTTATCTTTGACGAGCTTTTCTACATCTTCATAGCGCTGTCCTCCTGAAAATTGCTGCTGGAAAAAGGCATCGAGATAGACCTTATTTTGTAATGTCTTTATTCTTTTCCTCTCTAGTTCTTTACTGATAGTTTCATTTTGTGTATAAAAATCGGCATCTACTCTATCATCGTAATCATCCGCTACGAGGGTAGTTTGGTTTCTCCAATCGCCATACGATTTTTTATCTTTATATTTTTTAATTTTACCGACTATATCTTTGGCTTCTTCTAAAGAAGATACAGGCAATCTGCCTACGCCAAATGCCATTATTTTTGTTTTATCATCAAGGTTGGTATCTACTCTATAGTCGAGGCCATAAACATCATCTGTAGGAAAAGAGACCAGATAATTATTGGAATACAGGGTCTCATATGTTGGTACATAATCTTCACATGTATTGCTAACTTTGTTCACTTTTTTATAATCTATAAATCTACGAATGGCTGTTACATCCTTATTCCCTGAGCTATATTCATTATATATCTGATCTACATCTACTACATGGGTGGTTATGCCTCGTTCTTCTTTATGAAATTCTGCCAGTTCCTTTGCTTGATTTATCCAATTTTTATGTGTTATGATTAGATTCTGCGCTGCTCCAAGATTTGATAAATTTTGATTTGCAATTTTGCCTATAGCAGAAGGTTTGTATGCGTTATTGTCTTCAAAAACTACAAATTCATTGACTGTAGATGGGTTTTCAAAAATGAGATTTTTTGTGGTCACGTTCTTGAATGAACCTATGGTGGATACATCCCATAGCTTTGCATTTTGTGCACCACTGAGGTTAAATTGAATATTGTTTCTCGTGCCGACCTCCTCTTTAAATCGAAAGTTAAATTGAGAACCAGAATAGGTCAAGGGCGATTTACCATTGACAGTTATAAAATCCAAATAAAAATTATCATTTATGGATCCGTTTATGGCAAAACTAATGGTAGGATTAGCTCCAGGACAGGGCAATTGTATCGTGTCTACTTGATACTTGTCCGAGGCATTCAGTGCAATGGACTTTACAAAACTATTATTGACAGAAATGAAAAGACTAACGTTAGAAAGTTTGGTTAAATAGCTATATGAAATGATGACTTTTTCGCCACCGCTGCATTGAGTCAGAGGCAAGTTTGAGCTAATCGTTTTCACAATGTTATTTATAGTCCGATGATACCAAACCCGACCTGACAAGTTTGGATTAAATGAATCTATATCTGAAATACCAAAATAGTCGTAGCTATTGAATGTGCGTACAGAATTAGATCCAGAGTTTAAAGCTCCGAGTTTCTTGCCGCTTCCTTCTGTAGTTGTGAAGAAAAAAGATTGCACATTGGTATAGTAGGCTGAAGTATGTTCAAACCAACCTTTGTTTTGGTTTAACTTTCTTCCAAATGGACCATCAC
Organism: uncultured Chitinophagaceae bacterium; assembly: GCA_964465185.1. Taxonomy (GTDB): domain Bacteria; phylum Bacteroidota; class Bacteroidia; order Chitinophagales; family JADJOU01; genus CHPMRC01. The sequence goes on along the minus strand of CAYXKX010000010.1, from coordinate 58,937 downwards.
CATAGAATAAAATATAGTCCTCTTTTTCGAGGACGCCATTGTTGTTTATATCGATGATTTCTATATTATTTTCTCTTAACTGTAGAGAACCGGGAGTAAAAAACTCAGGCAATGCTCCACCACCATATCCGAAGACCCCAATAGTGGCAATGCTTAGTTCTTGTGGTTTCACATTAAGCTCATTAACCAAAAAGTTGTAGTCTAATTTATATACTCCCTGCTTGTCAATAGTGAATTTATACCAATTTCCTTTACTAAAAACAGAACTAGCTTGAAGCTTAGATACTGAAAATAAAAAAAAGATAGATACTAAAACAAGGTTTCTGTGCGTTAAGAAGGCAGAATTAAATTTCATATTCAGATATCAAATATAGGCAGAATAACTTATCTTATTAGTTTTGTGTTTTTAAAATTAGTGTTTATCAAAATCTACAACGCGGCGGTGCTTAAAAAATTGTCTGGGCTCATTTTTTGTTTGTCTCTATGTGATATTGGATTATCACAAGACATTCATTTCTCCCAGTTATCTCAAACGCAGTTTTTTTCAAATCCTGCATTTGCAGGCATACAGTTCGGACCTCGCATACTAGCTCATTATCGCAATGAATACCCTAACATTGGTAGTCAAATAAATTCAGGTTTCAATACCTATTTTGTCTCTTTTGACCAATACATCAAAGATTATAATAGTGGAATTGGCGCCCAGGTGATTGCCGATAAGTTTGGGGATAATATTTTTTCAAGATATTATGTGAATATTAATTACGCCTATCAAGCGAAATTTAATGAATATCATGCGCTAAGATTTGGATTATCTGTCAATATTGTTCATCAGCAATTGGATAGATCGAGACTTGTATTTTACGATCAAATAGACCCTATAAACGGTTTCAGTCAACTACCGCCAACGTCGGAAGATATATCGATGGATTTAACCCAAACAGGGTTTAATTTCAATGCTGGACTCGTTTATTTTACCAACTATTTTTATGCAGGACTGAGTGCAAGAAATATGCTGCCGAATAGTCGACTTAAAAATACAGCTTCTAAACAATTCGAGGATATTGTTCTTTCCAGTCAAGTAGGGGGAGTGTATTGGTTTAATCAAGACAAGCGAATAGGATTGTTTCCTTATTTTCTTTTTGATAGACAATATGGTTATAACAAATTTGTAGGAAATATACTTTATCAGTATGAAATGCTTAATGCAGGCATAGGTTTGAGGCACAATGCCAAGGAAATTGAGTCCTTTATATTTTTAGCTGGGTTTAATTTCAATAAAGTCCGAATTAGCTATTCTTATGACTTAAATTTGAATGGACTAGGATCATATACTGGTGGTTCTCATGAGATTGGATTGAGAATTCTCTTTCGAGGAGAGGACAATTCCCTCTATCCAAATGAGTATAAAAATGTATTATTTTGCCCTGATTTCATGCGAAATTAAAAAAAAGACACAATAAATCTTAAAAATTGCGTTATCTTAGCGAACTGAATTAAATATTAAAATATAATAAACATGAAAAAACTTATTGTTTATCTTGTAGTCAGCAGTTTCTTTTTCGGAGTTATTACTTCTTGTAAAAAAGGTAGTTCTAAGACTGGCAAATCTGAAACGACTGGCTGGAACTACAATGACACTAAGAATGGAGGCTTCGAAAAGCTCAACTACGCAGGACAAGCTACCGCACCTGGATTGGTGTTGGTTCCGGGTGGTACCTATTTGATGGGTCAAAAAGATGAAGATGTAATGAGAGATTGGAATAACGTAGCTCGAAGAGTTACTGTGCCTTCATTTTATATGGACGAAGCAGAGATTTCTAATATTCAATATCGTGAGTACAACTACTGGTTGGCGAGAGTATTTGGGGAGTCATTCCCTCAGGTGGTTCAGCGTGCAACTCCCGATACTTTAGTTTGGAGAGATGAGCTTGCATACAATGAGCCTTATGTAGAATATTACTACAGACACCCTTCATTCGATAATTATCCAGTGGTAGGAGTTTCTTGGTTACAGGCAAACGATTTCGCTAAATGGAGAAGTGATAGAGTAAACGAGCAAGTATTAGCCACTAAAGGAATAATTAAATTGGATCCTGCTTCTGATGTAGACGATAACAATTTTAACACTCAAGCCTACTTAGCGGGTCAGTATGAGCCTACTACTGGTAAGAAGCAAATAAAAGATATAGCACAAGGCGGTAAGTCTACGCGCCCAGTAAGATTTGAAGATGGTATTCTTCAACCAGACTATAGATTACCTACAGAATCTGAGTGGGAGTATGCTGCTTACTCTTTAGTCGGAAATCAACCTTACAAGGATGAGGAGAGAATTACAGAACAAAAAATTTATCCATGGAATGGGCACAGTCTGAGATATCCAAAAACAGGAAAGTTGCAAGGCGATTTCTTAGCAAACTTTAAAAGAGGACGAGGAGATTTCATGGGACTTGCACCTAATTTAAATGATAACGCTTGCCCTACTTCACCTATCAAGGCCAACTATCCAAATGATTTTGGATTATTCAATATGGCGGGTAATGTCAATGAGTGGTGTATGGATGTTTACAGACCAATGACCATGACGGATGCAGTTGATTTTAATTCTTTCCGTGGTAACATTTTTAAAACAAAATTGAGAGGAGAAGATGGAGAACTCGCTGAAAAAGATTCTCTTGGAAGATTGAACTATAGAGATGTAAAAGAGGAAGAAGCTGCTGCAAGAAGAAACTACAGAAAGGCAGATGTTAGAAATTTCACAGATCAGGATAAAGAATCAAATGTTATCTATGGTTATGGAAAATCTTCATTGATTAATGATCAATCTAGAGTATACAAGGGTGGTTCTTGGAAAGATCGTGTTTATTGGCTGTCTCCAGGTACCAGAAGATTTTACCAAGAATTTGAGGCTTCAGATGATATAGGTTTCAGATGTGCTATGGATAGAATGGGTAGCCCTTTGGGTAATAAATTCCCTTCAGGAAACGTCTTTAAAAAGAAGAAATAGTATTAATTATCACGATAAAAAAGCTCTCGCACTCCAGCGGGGGCTTTTTTTGTAATTATAAATGATGACCCTCGAAAAACTATATATCACATTTTTAGCTCAAGGGCAAAAGGTAACCACAGATACCCGAAAAATTGAACCAGGTCAGATTTTCTTTGCTCTAAAGGGTGCCAATTTCGATGGCAATCAATATGCTATGGAAGCGATTAAACAAGGAGCCAAATATGCTGTGGTGGACGATAGAAGCTTAGAAGGGAAATCAGGTATAATTCTAGTCGATGACGTGCTGAAAACATTGCAAGAGTTGGCTCTTTTTCATAGGAGAAAATTGAATATTCCTTTAATTGCTATTACGGGTAGTAATGGAAAAACTACCTCAAAAGAACTTATCAGAGAGGTTTTAGCGATGAAATTTAAAGTAGCATGCACCAAAGGTAATTTAAATAACCATATAGGCATCCCCCTTACACTTCTGGACATCAAGGCCTATGAAGATATATCTATAGTCGAAATGGGAGCAAATCACCAAGGTGAAATAGCAGATTACTGTGGATATACAGAACCAAATTATGGAGTCATAACCAATATTGGTAAGGCTCACCTGGAGGGTTTCGGCGGGCTTGAAGGTGTCATTAAAGGAAAAACTGAGCTCTTTAGATATCTAATACAGAATCCAAATAGTAAAATATTCATTAATTCAGATGATAGTGTATTAATGAATCATAAGAATGGATTATTTTATATCCCATATGGAACCGAAGAAGATATACCTATTTACGGTCGATTGGACAATTCTGAATCAGATTTTCTGACTGTACGTGTCTTTGATGGTGATACGGATTACATTATTCGAACGAATCTGACAGGTGATTACAATCTTTATAATGTGCTTTTGGCATATACGATTGGTCGATATTTCGAGGTAGATTCTAAAAAAATAGTTCAAGCTTTAGAAGCTTATCAGCCTTCGAATAGCCGTTCTCAAGTTCTGAAAAGAGACCAAGTTACTATCATTCTTGACGCTTATAATGCTAATCCAAGTAGTATGGAAGTGGCGTTGAAGAACCTATCCAAGTTTGCGGGCAAAAAAACAGCTATTCTCGGAGCTATGAAGGAATTAGGGGAGTTCACAGCAGCAGAACATAAAAAAATACTCGAATTGGCACTTGCATTAAAAATAGATTATATCGTAGCTGTAGGACCTGAGTTCGCAGATGTTTTGCCTTCAAGCAAAATCTTGTTTTTTGATACTACAGATCAAGCAAAACAATGGTTCAAAGGGGAGACGTTTGGTCAGGGAACCATTTTAATCAAGGGATCTAGAGGCATGGCTTTGGAAAAGTTATTAGAATGAATGAGGTGTGGACAGATAAAGAACTGATTGAATCCTGTTTAAAGGAAAATCCAATAGCGCAGAAACTGCTGTATGATACCTTTGCCTCTAGACTCTATGGAATCTGTCTTCGATATAGTAAAAATGAGGAAGAAGCTCAGGACATTTTACAAGATAGTTTTATTAAGATTTTTACCAAACTTGATACCTATAAGTTTACAGGATCCTTTGAAGGTTGGTTAAAACGTATTGTCACAAATACATCCATTGAATATTATCGACGAAAAATAGAGACAGAAAAAGTAGAAGATATCAGTTTTAATCCCTATTTAGCTATTGAATCGGATAAAAGTTTAGAGATTGAAGAGTTGTTAAAAATGATCCAAGAATTACCAGAAGGATATCGCATGATATTCAATATGTATGCAATTGATGGATATACTCATGGCGAAATAGCCCAAAAACTGAATATTTCTGAGGGTACATCCAAATCCCAATTATCCAGAGCCAGAGCCCATTTACAAAAGAAGTTTAAGGAAAAATTTGAGTTGCCACGCAAGTCGGTACAACCATTAGATAGTTTCTTTCGTCTACTTAAATAGAAGTTATGTGGAAAGACAGTGATTTTAAAGAAATGTTCGCGAACTATAGCGTGTCACCACCTCAGAAGGTGTGGACGGGCATAGCCTATGCCATCGAAAAGAATGAGCGACCTAAAGCGATGCTACCTTTTTTTTCTCGGTCTCAGAAAATGGCATTAGTAGCCGCTTGTTTATCTTCGGTTTTTCTTTGTGGATTTATGCTTCGATTTGTGGAAGAAGACTCGAATAAACCATTTGATTTACATAGTAATACCATAGCAGCTAATGTTCCTATACCGCTAAATACTTCGTCTTCGGTTTCTACTAAAAAAGAGGCTCGTCTTCCAGTGCTATCTGTCCCTAAAATAGCATCCGCATCAAAAATTGTTAGTAATAAGTCCGTTATCCGAATGCCAGAGGAATATAAACCTTTTGAAAAAGATATTTTGGCTTTGGTCGAATTAGATAAGCAGATAGCTAAGCTTCAAGAGGAGATTCAGGCACTAAAAGCTGAAGAACCAAGTCTTCTGGCATGGGAAACCCCTATCTTGGCTCAGGTTCAGTCCAAAATAGAAGCTAAGACGATTCAAAATTATAAGAAATATCAAGATCAATTGATCAGCGAAACTATTTCTCTTCAAAATGAAACCAAGTTACCCGATTTGGCTTCTGACAAACCAAAATTTATCGAGAGATTTTACCTAACCCCATATATGGGAGCTAATACTTCCCATTTGTTTTATCAAGATAAACCAGCGAATAACTTCTTTTCAGATAAAGCCCAATTTAACGGTCAGATCGGCTACAACGCTGGGGTACAGTTTGGTTACCAATTGTCAAAAAAGTGGAGTTTAGAGTCTGGGTTTGGATTAGGGCAGTATGTTTTAGGATTCAAAGAAGATTATGGAACCTATTTCAGAGATGGCAGTATGTATATAGATCAATTAGATATTCCCTTATTGGCTCGATATTCTATAAGCTTAAATAAAAAAAATCTACCCCTAACCCTTGCTTTAAAAGGAGGATTCATCTATAACAATGTAATTTTCTATCAAGTTAATTATACGGATAAATTCAATCGGGTCATCACAGTAGGGGGGCAAAATGAACAATCCTATAGCTTTGATGTCGATAAAAGACAATATAATAGTATGCAATTTGGCTATGCTGCAGGCTTTGATTTTGATGCCTATTTATCTAAGAAAATTGCTTTGAATGTCTCGATGCTCAATACATTGGTATCGCAAGTCAACAATTTTCCATTTTTTAGTGCGGATAAGCAACGCCCTGTGCAGTTTTCTACTAGTTTTTCTATTGGTACTAAGATTAAGTTTTAGTATAAACAATTTCTTTACTACTTAACTCGTCTAGTTTAGATTTGCACTTAATTAGAAGTGAGAACTTCAGTTTATTTATTAGGATTGATAATACGAGTATTAGCTTTATTAAAATACGATTTCCAGCGGGAGTTTAGACAGCGCATGTCCTTCCTGAGCATTTTGCTCTATGTCTTTGCTATTACCTATTTGCTCTATTTTCTGCTCAATACTCAAGGGGCTTTGGTCAAAATGGAAGTCAAATATTGGAATGTCATATTCTGGGTGATCATTTTATTCACCACGATTAATGAGCTTATAGCCCAGTTTAGTAAAGAGTCCGAAGGACTTTATCTTTATTATTATACCGTCATAAAGCCTGCACATTTTATCATTGCTCGTTTGATTTTTCATAGTTTTTATGCCGTTCTCACTTCATTAATGACCTATTTTATTTTTTCGATTTGGTTCGGCAGTCCAGTAGAAAACTTCGGATTGATTTTACTGTCTATTCTACTGGGAAGTAGTTCTTTTGCTATTCTATTTACGTTGACTACAGCCTTGTCCAAAGGCTTGAAGAATAATGCAATTCTAACTTCTGTTCTTGGCTTTCCTCTTTGTATCCCATTGATTACTTTGGTTTCCAGGTTATCAAAAGAAGCCTTTTTTAGTACCACGAGCGATAATTTTTGGATAAACCTAACTATATTACTAGGTTTTAATTCTATTATGGTGGTATTGTCTGTAATTTTGTACCCTTATATTTGGCGCGAATGAATTTTCTTAATCAACGTTTTTTACAGTTTCTCTGCATCTTACTAATAGGCTATAGTTTTCTTGGTGGACTGCTGCTGCCCCTCTCTCCCAATATAGAGAAATTGGATTATAAGTCGGAGGACACCACCTTAGTGCTAAATCTGTCTATTCCCAAACTGAAAGAAAAAGTCAGTTTATTTTATTTGAAAAAGTCAGTTCTAGGAGATTCTAGCAGTTTGATATTAAAGCCAACTCACATACAAAAGCTAGAGACAGGCTACGTCCTCAAATTTTCACATCCTAGTCTTTTTAAAGAATTTCAAAAAGGAGATGTTTTAGATTTAATCTGCCATACAGAGACTTGGGGAGGTCTTCGGTATTTCTCTGCTTATTATTTAGATACGGTTATAGGTACTCGATTGTTACCAAATAATGAGAAAATAAATTTACCTGAAAAACAGTTTCACTGGAGTTTTCCTAATCGAACTATTTTAAGAGAATCCATTCGCAATCTTTTTTATCATGTGCCGATGTGGTTTACCATGATGGCCTTATTGATTTATAGTTTGGTACATTCTATTTTGTACCTATCCTCCGGAAAAATGACCCATGATCTCAAGGCTTCTCGCAGCGCTGGTGTAGCGAGCTTTTTTGGGGTTTTGGGAATCCTGACAGGGATGATTTGGGCTAAATTCACTTGGGGGGCCTTTTGGACTAATGATCCTAAATTGAATGGCGCAGCTATAGGCATGTTGGCCTATCTCGCTTATTTTGTATTGCGCGGAAGTCTGGATGACGAAATCAAGCGAGCCAAGCTAGCTGCAGTGTATAATATATTTTCCTTTACCATTTATATGGTTTTTATTTGGATTCTTCCTCGTATCAATGATTCTCTCCACCCAGGCAATGGAGGCAATCCTGGCTTCAATGTCTATGAGCAAGACAATGTGATGCGCCTCTTTTTCTATCCTGCGGTTCTGGGTTGGATATTTCTAGGATTTTGGTTGACGGAGGCATATGTGAAATTGAAGGAGAAAAAAGGTGAATAGGATTGTATTTATTTTATTGTTAGTTATTCAATATTGTGATATCGAAGCTCAAAAAGAGAGTCTCAATTTTCGATATGGCATCGGAATTAATAATGGTAATCTAGGAGATATATTCAAAAATAGGCTTTCCTTTTTGAATTTAGGATTAGCTTATGAAAATAAATTGTTAGAAGAGATTTCATTTCAAATTGAGGGACATCTCATAGATAAAGGGTTGAATTATGAGTATAACTCTCCTTTGCGTTATTCTAACTATAACATTCACCTGCATTATATAGGGCTAAATCTCTTACTTAAACCAAATCTAACCATTAGTAAATTAGATATTTATGGGTTAGCGGGATTAAGTATAAACTATAACATTTATGCTAGAGCAAAAGGTATAGATGAACCTGGTATAATCTTTTCAAATAAAATTTCTGTAAATAAGTCGGATTTTTGCGGAATAGTGGGACTCGGTTTGGCATATAAATTTGAAAGGGGGGCTCCATTTCTGGAAACTAGATACAATCATCCTTTTAATAGTACCGCGGTCAATTCAGACAACGAAGGTACTAAATATCATCAGTTTACTTTAAGTGCGGGGTATCTTTGGTATTTTAAGAAATAGAATAAAATCCTATTTATCCTATATTTTGTTTGGAATTAACAAACTATCTATTAAAAAGTCCTAACCCTTATTCAATCTTCTTCCCCTTTTTACGTTCAATAGATAAATTTTCCTCAAATTTGCTATTACTAAATTACACTATTTAAGAACTGAAATTGCGGCTTTTAACTTTTGACTTTTGTCTTGTCACTCTTAAGACTCGATTTCTAATATACGCCCTTCTGGTCTTATCATATAGCACTATGATTTCCCAGCAGCGCTATGACCTAAGCAGTCTGCGTCAAAAAAGAATTTTATTACAAGACTCCATCCTGCTAGACGAAAGTCCTATTATGCCAGGCAGTTTGCATATAACTTATCATGGTCAGGTTGTCGACCCTTCTTTTTTTCAAGTTAATTTGCGCTCAAATGTTCTAAAGTCTAATAAATTGTTTCAAGATTCGATTTGGATAACCTATAGGGTATTGCCACTTCGACTGACGAGTCTCAGATCTCTTAGTAAAAAGAAAAATGGAGATTTGAATGGAAGTTCGGTGTACTATAGAGATGATGTTAATTATACAGGCGAAGTAACCTCTGCTAATGAATTAGAATATAGTGGTTCATTTGTAAGAGGTATTACTGTCGGCAATCGTCAAGATGCTGCATTAAATTCTGGCTTCAATTTAAATATCAATGGTAAACTAGCCAATGGGCTGGAAATTAACGCTACAATGACAGATGCGAATATCCCCATTCAACCGGAAGGAAATTCAGCCTCCATTCAAGAGTTTGACCGTATTTTCATACAACTGAAAAAAGATAGCCACAAGATTATTCTAGGTGATTTTGATGTGAGCGAAGAACCCTATTATAGAATGATGAAATTTGATAGAAAGTTGCAGGGAATCCGTTATCAAACTGCAGTGCCAATTGGAAATAATTCTGTATTGCGATTTGGCGCAGGTGCTGCGATTACAAGAGGTACTTTTAGCAGAAATATTTTTCAAGCAGAAGAAAATAATCAGGGGCCATACAAGCTGGTAGGAAATAATGGAGAGACCTTTATCATCATCATAGCAGGTACTGAAAAAGTCTTTATCAATGGTCAATTGATGAAGCGAGGAGTAGAACATGATTATACCATTAATTACAATGTGGGTGAGGTGGTCTTTACTCCAAACAGGTTGATCACCAAAGATCTGCGTATCGTCATCGAGTTTCAGTATTCGGATAGAAGTTATTTTCGTTACTCTATGGAAGCTAATGCACATTTGATTCATCCTAAATATGAAATCTACTCCCAAGTTTTTACCGAAAATGATGATAAGAATAACCAGTTAAATATTCAACTTAAACCCACACAAGTTAAGCGCTTGAGTGAAATTGGAAATCAACTGGATTCTGCAACCATTGATGCAGCCTCTGAGATAACCTGGGATGCCAGTCGGATAGCCTATGTCAAAATCGATACCAATGTCCTAGGGACGACCTATTCCATTTATAAATGGGCGGAAATCAAACAGGAAAAGGTCTATCAAGTTATCTTCACGCAGTTGGGGTTAAATCGTGGAAACTATATATTGAAATCGACGGCCGCGAATGGTTCTGTATATCAATGGGTGGCACCAAAGAATGGAATTCAGCAAGGAAATTATGAACCCAGCATTACCATCACCACTCCAAAAACACACCTGCAATGGACTACGGGAGGGGTATATAAATGGAATGATAGACAGGTGACCAGAACAGAAGTTTCTTACACAAGCAATGATTTAAATACGTTTAGTGAAATTCAGGATTCTGAAAATAAAGGCATAGGTGTTATCCTAAATCACAAAGCATCCCATCCATTAGATAGTTTTAAAACGATTAGTTTGGAGGTAGAACAAGAATATACCAGTGCGCATTTTAGTCCTTTGACTCGCTATAGAAATAATGAATTTCAGCGCGACTGGGGACTCAATTTACCGATAAGAAATGACATAGAACAATCATTCACCACCTTGACCTTGGGCTATTCCAGTCGACAGTTGAAAACCAAACTGGGGGGCAACTTGTTCACTATACCTAATTCATTCAATGGTTTACAATCGTTCGCGGATATTCAATGGAGTCCAGGCAGGTGGCATCTCTATACCTTGCAGAACTTGATGACTTCTGGGCGCTCAGATACATCTGTACTTTTCTATCGGCCCAAAGCAGGCATTCGTTATACGCTATTTCCTCAAAAGTCGAGTGTAGAGGTTGGTTTCTTTCATGAGATCAATCGCACAAAAAGAGGTGAGAACGTTTTATTGAGAAATGGTTTTCTGTGGCAAAATTATTTTTTAAATTGGAATAATACGTTTGGCAAGATGCATGTTTTAAATTTTGGCTATATCTATCGCACGGAGCAGATCAATGATAGTCAGAATTTTCTGCCACCCAATATTCGCGCCCACACATTCTCTTTGGATGGTCAGCATGAGTTTTCTCCCTCGCAGGCCTTAAAGTATGTTTTGAAGTATAGAAATTTTTCTAGTATCAATCAAACTCAGGAAATACAGCACAATTATCTAGGACGAGTTGATTATAATAGTCATTATGCCAATGGCTTTGTGCGCTTGAATACTACCTATGAAGTCAAAGCAGGTAGAGAACAGCGCATACAATTGACCTATGTAAAAGCCCCCAATGGTTTTGGAATCTATGCTTGGCGCGATTTAAATAATAATGGGGTTTTTGAACTCAATGAAGCTTATGTATCTCCTATCATTACCGAAAATAATTATATGAGATTCTTTGTCGCTCTCCCGGATTTTATCCCTGCTAATGAAGTGAACTATTCACAACAATTTACAATAACTCCAAAGGCTAAGTGGCACAACAAGAATGACTGGAGAAAATGGGCAGCTAAGTTTTCTTATCACCTCAGGCTAGATGTGAATAAGAAGGTAAGAACCTCTGAAGAAACGAGTTTTCTGGATTATGCCAATCCTATGGCAGGATTCAATGATAGTTTTTTGATCTTTTCGCGAAGTCATATGTTTCAGCAAATTTCCTTTCAGAAAAATGAGGGGAAAATAGGATTGGATATCGAGTGGTTGTATAATAATAGCAGCAATTTGTTAAGTAACGGTATAGAAGCTTTCTCGCAGCAAAACTATGCGTTCAAGTGTCGTGTCGAATTACTCTACTTCCTGACTTTTTTTGGCAAATTATCTAACGGTATTCGAAGCAATAGCTCAGAGTTTTTTCAAGAGCGAAATTTTAAAATAGTAGAAAACGGAATAGAGAATACGCTTTCATTTTATCTACACAAAAATGCCAAACTCAATCTAAATGCTAACTATGGATTCAAAAGCACCGGCGACCAATTTAGCGTGACTCAGCAAGGAGATGTTGAATTTAAACTATCTAGAAAAAATGATGGAATTGTAGAGACCAGATTTACTTTGCTCAATCAAAGTTATGAGGCTCAAACATTAAACCCTCAGATAGAACTCTCCATGCTCAATGGTATTCCTCGAGGATTAAATTATATATGGAACTTAACTATAGGACAAAAGCTAACCAAATTTCTACAACTCAATCTTATTTACAATGGACGTAAAAATGAAAATTCACCGCAGCTGATTCACAGTGGGAATGTGGAGGCTAGAGCGATTTTTTAGGGAGTTAAAAGTTTAAAGTGAAAAGTTGAAAGTTAGATGTTACCTTGTCGCTAGGGTTCGTGTCCTTATGAAATTAGTAAAACTATGCTACATCTTTTTCTTTACTAATTTGTTGTATTTTTCTCAACTCAACTGATTTCTCGATAAGCTCATTCTCTATATCATAGTCGTCTTGAATGCCTAACCAAAATTTTGCCGAGTTTCCAAAGTATGCACTCAATCGAAGTGCGGTATCCGCTGTAATACGTCTATTTCCTTTGACAATTTCAGAGACTCTAGTTTGTGGTATGGATAAATCTTTAGATAATCTATACTGCGAAATTTCCATAGGAATTAAAAATTCTTCTAATAATATCTCGCCTGGACTTATGTTTCGTAACTTTTTCATATCTTATTTTTAATGGTAATCAATAATTTCAACTTCACTTGCATTTCCATTCTTCCAATTGAAGATAATTCTCCATTGATTGTTTATCCTTATACTATAATAATCTTTCCAACTGCCTTTTAGCTTTTCTAGTTTGTTTGCAGGAGGAATTTTTAAATCATTTATATCTATTGAGTTGTTTATCAATCTTAATTTTCTTCTAGCGATTTCTTGAATTTCTATTGGTAGTTTCTTTGATACTAAACCATTCCAGATTTTTTCAGTCTCCTTATTTCCAAATGAAATTATCATACCTTGTACGTTACTAACGCCAAAGATAAGTATTTAGTTTCTTAAGGTAATTATTTTTTTCTCTCTTTTGCCAAGGTTCGCTTCTTCACGAACGAATCTTTAATTTTATCTTAACCATTCTGCAATCCCCATAAATTGAATCCATGGGCTAGTACTGACGGCAAAATAGATTTCGTTCGCTGAATCATATATCCCCAAACAAATCCTAGCGGTATAATCTGGATACAATAATTAAAACTACCTACTAAATGTTGCGTTTTAAAATAAGCCATAGGAAAGTGTATAAATGCCCAAATGGTTGTTGCGAGGAGAATATTGATTCCAGCGATTTTATAAACTCTTTCAAACCGAGTTTGAAAGATAAATCGACTAAATTCTTCGACCAATGCAGCAGAGAATAAGCTTTGTACAATTAATCCTCCGAACCCACCCAATTCCTTCAATCCCTCTTTCCATATTATTCCACTCTCATTGAAAAAATAGGCAAATAAACCTGTCAATCCCCAAACTATGGCTCCTAAAACGAAATAAACTAATGGACGTGTATACATTCCAAGTTGCAATAGTTTATAGCGCTTAACCAATAAATAAATTAGAATACCTAGAGGAAAAGTGAATAAAAATACTCCAGAAAATACCAATACTTTGATAGGGATAGCTATTGGAGGAATAAGGCCTTTAATGCAATAACTTAGAGATATAAAAATACCTCCAAGTAAGCTAAAAAGCAAGATTATAATAAGTTCTTTCTTGGGCTCTTTGACCTCTATTTCCTGTTTAGGAGGAAATTTGTTTGTAAAAAAATGGATAGCTAGCAGTGCGGAATAAAAGAAAAGAATATATCCTATCCCATGCAATGTTTTTCCCTTGTTAACAAAATTCCAAAGTAGGTATGAATTTACTATAGTCATTATGACTAAGGCAATTGAATTGTTTTTAAGTTCTTTCATTTTATATTTAATTTAAATTGCAGCAGCTTTAGTTAGCTACTTTATAAATTATTAATTTGTTGGTTGACTAAATTCTGCGCCACCCCATTCCACGAGGGTGAATCCTTTTCTTTGAACTGAAATAAATGTTTGGTTTTTTATTGGATATGGTTTGTCAATTTTCATAAAATCCATAAAAACCCTGAATTCAACATCTGGTTTTGGTATTACAATATTTTTTGAAATAGTTTCATATTCTTTTCCTGTTCGAAAATGAATGAAATTCCATTCATTTTTTATCAAATAGGGAGTCCAGAAAACAATAAACTCATTCGCTTCATATTCGTTTAGTCCAATTTTGTTTAATGCATATTGCAGAAATGAAACCGTCGTATCTCTATGTATAATGAAACCGCTTTCATATATAGAAGAGTTAACTGGATATTGTTTTTCACCATCCCAAAATAAATACGAGTATGTTTTATTATCTTTTTTATTAATGAGTTTTCCACTTGGATATGCATTGACGACCCAGCCATTTTCATATGATGGATAGGTAAAATTAAACTTGCCTTCAAATTCTACTTTTATATTGACCTCAGTTTCTTTTTCAGGATATAAATATATTACTGGTTTTTTTATAACAATATCTCGTTTATTTTTTTTAGTTGTGTCATCTATCATTACAATGAACAATGAATCTTGATTTTTAACAACAACTCTTGTTATTGGTTTGCCAACTGAACTTATTCTTAGTACATTATTCAAATCGGTTTTTTTTAATTCAAAAAATCCAGAAGAGTTACACTTGGTGCCTGATTTAGCTATCGAGTCCCAAACTAAGGCAAATGGAATTGGATTTCCTTTAGCATCGCTAACTTTTCCGACTAAAGTGAATTGAGCACTTAAAGGGTTTAGAAATACTAGATTTATAAAGACTATTAAAAACAACTTATTTAATTTGGGTACTATATTCATATATTTTTTTTAAATCAAAAACTTACTATCAAACTTCGTATTATCATATTCCTCAGACTTCACTGCAAAGTCAAATCCTTTCTGTAAAGCGTATGAACCAAACTCTCCGTGTTTATTGAGCGCGATGAATCCTATTTGTAAATCTTCTAGTTTTCTAGGCGTTCGTTTCAAAATGCGCTCTACTGCTTTTTTACATGCGAGTTCTGGACTTAGACCTTGACGCATAAATTCAACTACTAAGTGACTTCCGCAGATACGTATCACTTCTTCTCCATGTCCTGTGGCAGTAGCAGCTCCTACTTCATTATCTACATAGAGTCCAGCACCGATTATAGGAGAATCTCCTAGTCGTCCGCGCATTTTAAAGCCCATCCCGCTGGTGGTACAAGCACCGCTCAAATTTCCAAAACTGTCTAAGGCTATCATTCCTATCGTGTCGTGATTGAACTCATCGGCTTTCATCGTTTTATTTTTCTCTTGTTCTCTATCCGGCTTAGTGAAAAACTCCACTTTTTTCTTTTCTATATTTTTATGGTCAAACTCGTTTCGTTTTTTCCATTCTTCAAAAGCCTTGGTGGCATGATCGCTCAGCTTTCCATCTTCTAAGGAAAAGCCTTGAGCTAATGCAAATTCTTGCGCACCTGGTCCAACAAGCATCACATGAGGAGATTTTTCCATAATGGCACGCGCTACTGAAATAGGATGTTTGATTCTCTCTAATGCACCCACAGCACCTATTTCAAATTTTTCATTCATGATACATGCGTCAAGAGTTACAATACCTGTTCTATCTGGATTGCCAGCCAGACCTACGCAACAGTTGTTTATATCATTCTCGGAATTCATAACACCTTTTTCAACGGCATCTAATGCCTTTCCTTTTTGAGATAGTATAGACCATGCATCGATATTGGCTTCACGCTGATTGTACCAAGTGCTCAATACTATAGGCTTTGAGGTTGTTTTTATATTATTAGCCCAACCTGTTTTGAAAAAGGAAAATGTCATACCTGATAAGGATAAAGTTTTTACTAATTGACGTCGATTCATATAGAAAGTTTCTAATTCAAATTTAGCCTAAATTTCTTGATTCCCTCTAATTCGAATTAGATCAACTTGGGGATAACAAAAAAACCTTACTTTTATCCTTTTAATTAATAATCTTATGCTTAGAGTATTCTTAATTGTTTTAGTATCATGTTTATTATTTTCCTCTTGTCATCAAGCTAAAAAAGGAAATTCAGATTTCGAATCCTTCAAACTGCGCATGGTGGAGGATGTGTGGAAGCAATATCCCAATTGGGCAACTGGTGTGGGTTATCATAAGTATGATAGTATTTTGCCTATCCCAGATGAGGCAGGTAGAAAATCGGACTTAGCATTTTCGAAAAGATATTTAGATTCTTTAAATGAGTTCATTTATGATTCCTTATCCCCAATGAATAAAACAGATTATTTATTGATTAAAAATATGTTGGATGGAACAGATTATAGCATCAATGAATATAAATCCTATACTTGGGATGCGTCTCAATACAACTTTGGTGGAACGCTTTTTGAAATTACACAAAACAAAGACGATAGCAATGCCATCATAGGTAATCTAAATAAATTTTTAGCTAAGACTCCCGAGTATTTTGAAGCGGCAAAAAAGAATTTGATAGAGCCAACTTTAGAGCACACAACTTTGGCTATACAGCAGTTAACTGGGACAATGGATATGTTACAGTATGGTGAAATAAGAGAATTTTATACTAAGAAAAATGCAGATACTGCTGCACTGGGTGTTGCGACGAATGCGATACAGGGTTTTGTTTTTCATCTTGAAAATTTGAAAAAAAAGATGGAGTCAGGAAAACGCAAGCCTAAGAGTTTTCGGTTGGGTAAAAAACTTTATGAGAAAAAATTTAATCTCGATATCGCATCTTCTTTTTCTGCAGACGAAATGTACCAAATAGCCAGTCAGCGAAAAGAATCTTTGCAGACTGAAATGTTCATTATTTCTACTCGCCTTTGGGACAAATATTTGCCGAATACACCGCTGGAAACTGACTCTCTGAAGCGAATAAAAATGGTTATAGATAAAGTGGCACTCCAGCATGTGAAGCGCGAAGATTTTCAAAAGGAAATCGAAAGACAAATACCTATGTTAAATCAATTTATACTAGAAAAAGATTTAGTGACAATGGATGCTTCTAAACCATTGGTCGTGCGGAAGGAACCAGCTTGGATGGCAGGTGTGGCAGGTGCTAGCATCTCGAGTCCTGGACCCTATGCAAAAAATGCTAACACCTATTACAATGTTGGAAGCTTAGCATTTTATGCACCAGAAGCAGCTGAAAGTTTTCTTCGTGAATACAATCAGTTTACATTGCAAATATTAAATATTCATGAAGCAATTCCTGGTCATTATGTGCAATTGATTCATGCGAATAAGTCGCCATCGATTATTCAAAATCTATTGCAAAATGGATCATTTGTCGAAGGCTGGGCACTTTATGCTGAGCGAATGATGATGGAAGAAGGCTGGGATAAAAATACCACTATCAATAAAACTGAAATGTCCGATGAAATGTGGTTGATGTATTATAAATTTCACTTGCGAGGAGTGTGCAATACCATTCTGGACTATAGTATTCATTGTCAAAATATGAGTGAGGAGCAAGCTATGCATCTCATGCAAGTGGAGGCTTTTCAGGAAAAGTCTGAGGCTGAAGGCAAATGGCGCAGAGCAAAGCTGACGCAAGTGCAGTTGTGTTCTTACTTTACAGGATTCAATGAAATCTATACCTTCCGTGAAGAAGTGAAAAAACAAATGGGCGACAAATTCAACCTCAAAGCGTTTAATGATAAACTACTCAGTTTCGGTGCGCCTCCTATGAAATATGTCAAAGAGATGTTTGGGAAGTTTTAGAGTTATTTTTATAAGAAAACCCTAAAATAACACCCCATAAACCTCACTAATCTTGCCTACTTGAACGATTTTGATAGTGAATTTATCTTTCGGTAGTTTGGCATTGTATTTAGAGATGTAGATTTTTTCAAAGCCTAGTTTTTCTGCTTCGGCTATGCGCTGCTCTATACGAGAAACAGCTCGTATTTCTCCACTGAGTCCTACTTCAGCACAAAAAGCTGTATTGCTAGATATTTCTTCATCTTTGTATGAGGAAATGATAGCAGCCAGAACGGCTAAATCCAGGGCAGGATCGCTCACTTTGATGCCTCCTGCTAGATTGAGAAAAACATCTTTATTAGACAATTGAAAACCTCCGCGTTTTTCTAGTATAGCTAGAAGCATATTGAGTCGGCGTGTGTCGAAACCAATGGAGCTTCGTTGCGGATTCCCATAAACAGCATTGGCTACCAAAGCCTGCACCTCGATCATCAATGGGCGCATACCCTCCATAGTAGACGCTATGGCCACCCCACTGAGGGCTTCATCTCTATTACCTAATAATATGTCAGATGGGTTGATTACGGGTTGCAAACCGTGTGATTTCATTTCATAAACTCCTAGTTCTAAGGCAGAACCGAATCGATTCTTTATCGTGCGAAGCAATCTATGTGTATAGTTTCTATCTCCTTCGAATTGTAAAACGGTATCTACTATATGCTCCAACAGTTTGGGGCCTGCAATTTCTCCTTCTTTATTGATATGACCTATGAGAATGACAGGAATATTGGTTTCCTTAGCGAGTCGTTGAAATTCACCAGCGCATTCTCGAACCTGCGATATACTGCCCGAGGCAGATAAAATATGCTGCGAATAGACTGTTTGTATAGAGTCTATTATAATTAAATTGGGTTCTAAAGACTTGACTTGTTCAAAAATGGTCTGTGTGCAGGTTTCTGAATAGAGAAATAAATTTTCATTTTGGACTTGAATTCTATCGGCTCGCATTTTAATTTGTTCTACACTTTCCTCACCAGATACATAGAGTATTTTTAAATCCTTTAGCGAAAGCGCGATTTGCAACAATAAAGTGGATTTACCTATTCCTGGCTCACCTCCTATGAGGACTATGGATCCTGGAACGATTCCACCACCTAGCACACGATTAAACTCTGGATCATCTGAATAGAAGCGAGAAATATCATTTTGCTTGACTTCTGTGAGTTTGACAGGTTTGGTTTTGACTGAAAAATCCTTAAATGCGGATTGGTTCGGATTCGAGTTTTCCTTGGAAATAATTTCTTCTACATACGTATTCCATTCGTTGCATCCTGGGCAGCGTCCTATCCATTTGGAGGATTCATTACCACAATTTGTGCAGAAAAATGCTTTTTTGATTTTTGCCAATTGAATACAGTTTTATTTTAATTTGTGGATAAATATAGTGAATGTTTGCGCTAAATTTTGTCGTTTTGAATAAATATTTATTTCAAATACTAAAAATGCCTTATTTTCGTTCTTCAAATTGAACAAAGGTTATATTTTAATAATCATTAGGTAATATAAAAAAAAACAGATGAAGAAGGTATTGTTTTTATTTGCTATCGTAGTTTTATTGTCTGCATGTGCTTGTAGAAGTAAGACGTGTCCTGCGTATTCTCACGCGGAGAAAGCGACTAGCTCACTGAACGCTTAATATTTCTTGTCGATATATGTGCGTTTACACAAGAGTCCTTTTTGTTCTCTTGATTCTATTGGTGACTTCATGCCAAAAGGTGCTGGAAACAGCCACTCCAGATTCTCAGATTTCTTATAATGACTACTATCCAAGCAAATTAGGTTTTTGGGTGGATTATCAGGTAGATTCTACTCGATATATTAAAAGTTCACTAGACCCCCAACCTATCATTACCGGGACAACGATTTATATCCGTGAGCTCATCGAGGATACCTTAATTGGTTTTGATACTCCTTATCAGTTTAAAGTTAAAGTTTTTACACGAAAAACCCTTACCGAACCTTGGGTTTTCTCGAAAAACATCTCTATTCAGCCTTTATCGGATAGGATTACGAAAAATGTGGACAATATTCGACTTGTTAAACTTCATTCCCCTATCAATGCAGCTTTGCTATGGAAAGGAAATAAACACGTTGATACTACAGTGAATAAACTTTATGGAGACTGGGATTATAAATATATAGATTTATTTCAGACCAAGACTATATCAAGTATTAAGTTTGATTCAACAGTGACAGTTTTGCAGCACTTAGACACAAATGCTATCGAAAAGACTCATTTTTATGAAGTATATGCCAAAAATATAGGCTTAGTTTATGCAGAAAAAAATAAGCTAGAAAAGCAAAATACAAATAACGGATGGGATAAACCAGAGAACGGCTATACTGTTGTGGTAAAAGTTATAGATTGGAAACGATAGTTCGATATCTTTCAATTTTATTTTCATTTTTTTAATTCTTTCTAAACCTATAAAGAAGTTCTGAATAAATTTTTATTCATAAATTTGTCCATATTGTTGAAATTGCTAAAATCAGAGTAAAAGAACAAAATGGGACGCGCGTTTGAATATAGAAAGGCAGCCAAAATGGCTCGATGGAGCAAGATGGCTGTGGCCTTTACCCGAATAGGTAAGGAGATAGTGATGGCAGTCAAAAGTGGTGGTGGAGATCCAACGACCAATACCCGTCTGCGAATAGCTATCCAAAACTCCAAGGCAGCGAATATGCCGAAGGATAATGTGGAGAGAGCAATAAAAAAAGCCTTAGGAAAAGATGAAAAGGATTTTGCCGAAGTACTATACGAAGGGTTTGGTCCTCATGGAGTTGCTTTTGTCGTAGAAACAGCCACGGATAATACCAATAGAACAGTAGCCAATGTGCGTTCACATTTCAATAAATGCGGAGGAGCACTTGGGAATAGTGGCTCCGTCGAATTTATGTTTGAACACAAAGCATTTTTCACCGTGGATTTGGCTGGGAAAGATCTAGAGGAGTTAGAGCTAGAATTAATCGATTTTGGTTTGGAAGAAATAGGAACGGAAGAGGGTGAGACCTTTGTTCAAGTTGGCTTTACTGATTTTGGGAAAATGCAACAAGCCTTAGATAAAATGGGTATAAATATTGTATCGGCTGATAAGGAGCGCATTCCGATGAATTATAAAGAGGATTTAACCGAGGAACAAAAAGCGGAGGTAGAAAAATTAATCGATAGATTGGAAGAAGATGAAGATGTGCAGGCTGTTTTCCATAATATGGGTTAGGAATTCTTAATTTTAAATTATTAATTCTTAATATTTAATCAATAAATAGGGTACATCATACTATATTTAAAATTTAAAATTCAAAATTAAAAATTGTACATGAACTTTTTAGTATGCGTAAGCAAAGTGCCAGATACCACGGCTAAGATAGCTTTCAAAGATAACAATACCAAATTCTCCAGTGATGGGGTAACGTATATTCTTAATCCAACGGATGAGTGGTATGCCCTGGTTCGCGCCCTAGAATTAAAGGAAGCAGCTGGAGCAGGAAAAGTAACAGTGATTAATGTAGGAGGTTCAGAAAATGATCAATATTTAAGAAAAGCGTTGGCTATCGGTGCAGATGATGCGGTATTGATTGAGTCGGCTGATGACTTAGAGCCATTTTATGTTGCGAAAGAAATAGCCAACTATGCCAAAGCAAATGGCTATGATATAGTAATAACAGGAAAAGAAACGATTGATTATAACAGCTTTTCTGTAGGTGGTATGATTGCTGAATTTATGGATGCAGCCTTTGTATCGCAGGTATCTAAATGGGATATGAATGGCACCACGGCGACTCTAAATAGAGAAATAGAAGGTGGGGAAGAGGTTGTTGAGGTGAATGTACCATTTGTGATTTCTGCTCAGAAAGGGATGGCAGAGCAGCGCTTGCCAAATATGAAAGGAATCATGATGGCTAAATCTAAACCACTAACTAAGTTGGCAGCAGCTGGTGGAGATACACTCGTTTCCATTCAAAAATTTGACGAACCCAAACCTAAATCTGCAGTGAAATTATTCTCAGTGGATGAGGTGGAAGTATTAGTTAAGGCCTTGCATGAAGAAGCCAAAGTAATATAGTAAGAATATAGATTATAGACAAGTATTAAAAATTAAGAATTCAAAATTAGATTATGGTAATAGTATATATAGAAGCAGTCAATGGTCAATTAAAAAAATCCTCTTTTGAGGTATTGACTTATGGTAAAAAATTGGCTGACAAAATGAGTAGCTCAGTGGCGGCTATTTGTTTGACTAGCTGTGATAGTAGTGTAGTGGGTGAATATGGTGTAGGAAAATTGTTTCAAGTAAATGATGATAAATTCAATCATTTTGATAGCAAGGCCTTTGCTAAAGCTATTGGTGAAATATTTAATGCGAATGGAGGACAAATTCTAGTTTTACCATTCAATCAAAATGGAAAAGCCTTGGCACCTCGTTTGTCTGTGCGATTGCAAGCAGGCTTAGTAAATGGGGCGAATGCTCTGGCAGAAACTTCGGATGGTTTTGTTATCAGTAAAAATGTGTTTTCTGGAAAGGCCGTTGCCAATTATAAAATACATACGGAGAAAAAAATTATTTCTCTCGCCTCGAATTCTATTCCAGCGGTGAAAAATCCAACAAGCTGTGAAGTGGTCACTGCGACTACCTCTATTACAGCGGCAGATTTCTCAACCAAATATATCAAGAGTGAATTAGTATCAGGAGATATTCCTTTGAGTGAAGCAGATTTAGTGGTTTCTGCAGGTAGAGGATTAAAAGGTCCAGAAAATTGGGGTATGATCGAAGAATGTGCAAAAATATTGGGAGCGGCTACGGCGTGCAGTCGTGCGGTGGCAGATGTGCACTGGCGTCCTCACCATGAGCATGTAGGTCAGACTGGTTTGGCTATTTCACCGAATCTATATATCGCTGTCGGTATTTCTGGTGCTATTCAGCATCTCGCTGGGGTATCTAGTTCTAAAACGATCGTAGTGATTAATACCGACCCTGAGGCCCCTTTCTTTAAAGCAGCGGACTATGGTATAGTAGGAGATGCATTTGAAGTAATGCCAAAGTTTAATGAGGCATTGAGGAAGTTGAAGTCCTAGGCGTCTTGCTCGTTTTTTTGGTTTTTTTTGTAGACAATGAATAGAAGATTGTTTAGTTAATGAATTGACAATTAATTTTTTAATGCTGTTTTTATTTCATTAAGGATTGCGTTATTAGTCAAATAAATATTTTAAATTACATTTGCCATTAATAAATTATTAAGAATTATGATTAGTAATGAAAATTCACCCATTCAGTATTTAGATTTCGAAGAACCTATAAAGAAGATTCAAGATCAGATAGAAGAGATGCAAGCTATGGAGAAAAAGTCTAACATAGACTTGGGCGATAAAATAAATATACTTAAGGAAAATTTAGAAGCGGAGAAACTTAATGTGACCCAAGGATTAACGACATGGCAAAAGGTACAGTTGTCAAGACATCCTAATCGTCCCTATGCTTTATTTTACATGGATAATATTACCGATTTTAATATAGAAATTCATGGCGATAGAAATGTAAAAGATGATAAGGCTATTATATGTAAGATGGCTCAAATAGATGGCAAATCTGTTATGCTTATTGGGCATCAAAAAGGGGTTAATACTAAAATGCGACAATATCGCAATTTTGGTATGCCGTATCCAGAGGGATATAGAAAAGCATTGCGGGCCATGAAGATGGCTGAGAAGTTTAATATTCCAGTAGTTACCTTAATCGATACACCAGGTGCTTTCCCAGGTATTGAAGCTGAGGATAGAGGACAAGCGGAGGCCATCGCAAGAAATCTTTTTGAAATGGCACAGTTAAGAGTTCCGATTTTGTGCTATATCATAGGTGAAGGAGCCTCTGGAGGAGCCTTAGGTATTGGTGTAGGAGATAGAGTATTTATGTTGGAGAATACATGGTTTACCGTGATTTCTCCTGAGTCTTGTTCCAGCATATTGTGGCGAAGTTGGGAGCACAAAGAAAGAGCCGCTGAGGCCTTGAAACTCACCCCGGCAGATAATCTTAAAAATAAATTGATTGATGGTATAGTCGCAGAACCAGCAGGTGGAGCCCACTTCAACCCTTGTGAAATGGCGTCGAGATTGAGGAATCACATATTGGAAAATTTAAATGAATTAGAAAAGCAAACTCCTGACCAAAGGATAAGCGCAAGAATAGATAAGTATAGTGCCATGAGTAGCGCTGTTGAAGTAGGTTAGGTAGTTATTCCACAATGATACAAGAAATTAAAAATTATTTTTTTTTCAAACGACTGAAAGAA
This sequence comes from uncultured Chitinophagaceae bacterium, assembly GCA_964465185.1. Lineage (GTDB taxonomy): Bacteria > Bacteroidota > Bacteroidia > Chitinophagales > JADJOU01 > CHPMRC01. The sequence goes on along the minus strand of CAYXKX010000010.1, from coordinate 34,826 downwards.
GAATCAGCTAAAAATAAAAAAAACGTATTACTTCAGGATTTTTCCAAAGTAACATCCGTTGGGATAGCTTATGATGCCTCGGACTATGAAATGATCACGACCGTTCGTGATTTAGAGATGAGACTAAAAGATCAAGGAAAGAATGTCTTTGTTTTTGGATTTATCAATTCAGATGAAAAAAAATTCGAACCCTTTTTGTTTACAAAAAAGGATTTAAATTGGTTCGGATATCCAGCGAAACCCCAATTGTATGAATTTGCTAGGCATGAATACGATTTAGTTTTGGGTTTTTTTAATGACCTGAACTCACCCCTTAACGTTATATTTGCAAACTCAAAATCAAAACTGAGACTTGGGGTAAACTACAATCAAGATCCTGAACTATTTGATATCCTATTAGGAACTGCCAAGATTCAGAAGAAAAAAGATATAGTGAGCCTATTAATGAATTTCATCACATCAATTAAAACACAATGAGCAGCCAATTAAGAGGTACAGGGGTGGCCTTAGTTACACCATTTGATAAGGAAAATGCAGTAGATTACATAGCTTTAAAAAAGCTCGTAAATCATTGTATAAAGGGAGGCGTGAATTCTCTAATTGTTTTAGGTACTACTGGTGAAACACCGACACTGACAAAAGAGGAAAAAGCAGAAATACTTAGCTTTGTCGCAGATACTGCAGAAGATAAGGTAAACCTCATCGCAGGTTTTGGGGGTAATAATACCCAACAAGTAATGGATGAAATCAATGAAGCAGATTTAACTGGCTACAGCTATATTTTAAGTGCTAGTCCTTATTACAATAAGCCTACACAAGAAGGAATTTATCAACACTATAAGGCAATTGCTAAGGCTTCGCCTCTTCCAATCATACTTTATAATGTACCAGGGAGAACATCTTCCAATGTATTGCCGGAAACAACTTTGAAGCTGGCGAGAGAAGTAGATAAAATCGTAGGTATAAAAGAAGCAAGCGGCAATATTGACCAATGTATGAAGTTGGTCAAGAATAAACCAAAAGATTTTATTGTATTAAGTGGTGATGATAATTTAGTCGTTCCCCAACTTTCTTTTGGTATGGATGGATGCATTTCTGTAATTGCCAACCTACTTCCAAAAGAGTTTTCTACTATGATTAATCATAGCTTGCAAGGTGAATTTAAAGAAGCTACGGCCATTCAATTCAGATTGTCTGATATCATTGAATCTATTTTTGAAGAGGGCAATCCGGTAGGAATAAAATCTGCACTGAGTCTTCAAAATATCGCTACAGACACTGTAAGACTGCCTTTGGTGAATGCTTCAGAATCTCTTAGAGAGAAAATCAATAAGCAGTTGATTCAAATTTAATATTAAGTTCATTTTATACCTTTTTGACAAAACTTTTGGTTTGTTAAGTTGTATATTTGTAGGTAATTCGATTGTATTATGCTTAAGACAGTTTGCTTATTTATCTCTTTCACAGTATGCCTAAATTTACTTGGACAGATATCTATACCAGTCACTCATATGCCTACCATTGGCGATGTATTTACCTATGCTAGAGACACGCAAGTTTATACTCCGAAACCACTCACTGCTGGCGTCTATGATTTTTCTGACTTGACACAAGATGACACTGCCGTATTTCGTTATGTAGCCAATGATAAAACGGTGGAGTTTCCGAATTCAAATCTGAAATTTACAGAAGATGACAATGATCAAGCCACGGTCTTTTTTAAAAAAAGTGGAAATGATTTATTTTTAATTTCATTATCCCAGATACAACAGCAATTGCCAATCCCAGGTATTGGGGGATTGAAAGGCACGATGAAGTATCTCACCTTACCTATTTCGACTGCAACCAATATCACCTCTTCTGATGAGATTTCTACTATCATCCCGAAATCCTTACTGCAAGGGTTTAATATAGATTCTTTAGCCTCATCTTTAATACCAGGCGCAACAGTTGATTCATTGAAAATTACAATTAAATTTTCCCTCAACTTATTTGCAGAAGGCAGTGGAAAAATAAAAACCCCCGTAGATAATAATATAGATGTTATCAAAGTCATAAGAAAAATTTCTATTGACCCGAAGTTAGGATTATATGGCAAAGCCTTTGGATTTCCTCTGAATAATATAGATATCACCGCATTGCTATTAGGTCAGCTACCAATAGGGAATTTAAATATCACGACGCATACCTATTATTCTCCTAGTTTTAGACAAGAAATTATTACAGCTACTGCAGATTCCAATGGGAAATACCAGACAGTCAATTATAGATTTAGAACAAAAAATGGGGTCATTACAAATCAGATAAAGACCGAAAATAAAAATAAGCTAGAAATTGATGTGTTAGATGGAAGTATCGTAATCAAAAATTTGGCATTTCAACAATCAGCTCAGCTTGCAGTTTATGCATTGGATGGAAGAAAACTTCAAGAAAAATATATCTCCCATAAGGATTCAAGCTTGTTGTTAGATAAATATACCGGGGTTCGAATCATTCATTTGACCAGTGAATCAGGTGTCTTAACAAAGAAAATCGCCATAGAATAAGTGTCTTCCAGTAAAAATATTCTTGAATTATATGATAAAGCTTCTAAAATTTTGGAAGATTATATTGTACTAAAAAAACTTCGTCGCACTCCTGAGCGCAATTACCTGTTAAAGCTCATTTATGAGCGCAATGACCACTTTGGTGCAGAAGATTTATTTCTTGCCATTGATAAAAATCAATTCAATGTAAGTAAAGCGACAGTATATAATTCGCTTGACTTATTCTTAGAGTGTGGTATTATCACTAAACATTATTTGAATAATAACACATCTATCTACGAAAAGGCCTACGGGTTCAAACAACATGACCATTTTATTTGCCAAGAATGCAAAAAAATTATAGAATTCTGCGATCCACGCCTTTATCAAATTAAGAAATCTCTTGAAGAGGTGCTGAAAGTGGAAATTAATTCTCACCAATTGTATCTCTATGGAACGTGTCACAATAGCGCATGCAAAGGGAAAGGGCGTTAAGGAATTTACAACTGTTCTTTTGTAATCGAATTCACAATCTTATTCGCCAGCTGACCACAAGCCGCATCGATATCCTTGCCACGGCTTCTTCTGACTTTGGAAGAAACTCCTTTATCTCGGAGTGTTTGTAGAAAAGCGTCACGCCTTTCTTTTTTAGATTTCGAATAGGGAGTGCCTTCTACAGTATTATATTCTATGAGATTGACATAGACAGGAAAGTCTTGACAGAGTTTGGCTAGATCTATTGCATCTTCCACGCTGTCATTTGTATGACTAAGAAGAATATACTCATAGGTAATTTTATTATTCGTTTTCTCATAGAAATAAGCCAATATTTTCATCAATTCTTCGATGGGATTACTTTTATTAATATCCATGATAGCGGTGCGCTTTTCATTGGTGGCTGCATGGAGAGAAAGCGCTAGATTTATTTTCAAACCTTCGTCGGCTAGTTTTTTTATATTTCGCACGATACCCGAAGTAGAAATAGTGATACGCTTAGCACCTATGCCCAGTCCTTCTTCTTCGCTATGGAGCAGATGCAAACTTTTCACCACTTCGTCATAATTCAGTAAAGGCTCCCCCATACCCATATAGACGATATTGGTCAGCGGTTTTTCATAGTGCTTAAGAGCTAGTTCATTCAGCAGATATACTTGGTCATAGATTTCAAAGGCAAATAAATTCCGTTTACGAGGTAAGAAGCCTGTCGCGCAGAACGTACAACTCAAACTACAACCCACTTGGGAGGATATACAAGCCGTAATTCTATCTTCCGATGGAATAATAACCCCTTCAATCGTTTCTTTATCGTAAGTTTCAAATCCTACTTTTATCGTTCCATCTTGACTTTGTTGAAAATGGCTAATGTTCGTATTCGGAGATTCAAAATTTTCGTCCAATTTGCTTTGTAAAGCCCTGCCTATATTTTTCATCTGAGAAAAGTCCAAGACACGAGATTTCCACAGCCATTGATAGACTTGCTTTGCTCTAAATCCCTTTTCCCCTAAAGCATCTAGCTCTTGAGTCAGTTCTAGTTTATCTAAGGTTCGTATATTTTTTTTTGACATTGGTTTTAAAGTTGTACACAGATGCACTCAGCGTTTTTAGAGATTCACTTAGATTTATTAATTATCCAATTTACTGAGGTAATTGGCTAACTCTATACTATCAATTCTTTCCATTTTGTTATAGAGGAGTTCATTTTTTTTCCCATAAAAAAAAGCAGTAGGGAAGAGGAGGATACCTTTTTCTTTGAGTCTTGTTTTCGTCAAATATATCGGTAATTCATAATCAAAGCGAGCCCTGTATTTTTTGAGAAGAATGGTATCTTCATCCGTCACGAAATAAATAGGAATTTCATTTTTCTTGCTGAAATCCATGAGGCAAGGAGTTTCCGAGATACAATCCTTACACCAGGTTTGAATATAACAAAGGACGTAAGGCTTGTCGTTTGGGAATTTGATTCGCTGACCCTTGATATCCATTATCCCCATTTTATTGTTATCAAAATATGGGATATAGTAAAAATAATAACCTAAATACCCCAAACCAACGAGCAGGGGAATTATGAAAAGCAATTTTTTCAAAATCGTTTATTTATGCATGAAAAATTTGAGCGATTTAGCTACTTTTTCTTTCAAGTCCTTGCGCTCAGTAATAAAGTCCAGAAACCCATTTTCCAAAAGTGATTCTGACATTTGAAAGCCCTTAGGTAACTCTTTCTTAATGGTTTCTTTTACTACTCTAGGTCCAGCAAATCCTATCAGAGCGCCAGGCTCAGCTATATTGATATCACCGAGCATAGCATAACTCGCGGAGACCCCACCCGTAGTTGGGTCGGTCATAAATGAAATATACGGTAGTTTAGCCGCTGCTAATTGGGTCAACTTCGCTGAAGTTTTCGCCATCTGCATAAGGGAAAAAGCACTTTCCATCATTCTAGCACCGCCCGACTTGGAGATGATCATGAAAGCAGAATTAGTCTCTATCGCTTTATCAATGCCCTTCGCAATTCGCTCACCTACTACCGAGCCCATAGAGCCACCAATAAAAGCAAAATCCATACAAGCGATTACCGTGCTGATGCCATCTATTTTCCCCATACCTACGCGGATAGCTTCGGTCAACCCCGTATTTTTGATAGCTGATTTTAACCTATCTGGATATGGTTTTTCATCTACAAATTCCAATCGATCGGATGCCATAATATTTTCAAAAAGCACTTCGACCTGATTATCATCAAAAAAAATGGAGAAATACTGATCGGAGCCTATTCTACCTGAGGCATGGCATTTAGAGCAGCACCAGAGATTGTTTTCATATTCTTTAAAAGGAATAGTTGCTCGACATTTCTTACAGCTATACCAGACACCATCGGGGGTTTCTAGTTTTTCATTGGTCTCTGTATTTATATTTTTTTTGAGGCGCTGCCACCATTTGGCTTTACCACCATCTTCTTGAAATTCAAATTCCATATCTCACGTTTTAAAAGTGCAAATGTACGTGAAAATTTTTATTTAAGAAAAAGCTATCTAAATATCAGTAAGTTAGCATATTAGGTCGAAATATTACTTAATTTCTTTGACCTCAAAATACCCCTTATCTTTATTGACCTCAAACTGGGCGTTAGCAGGCATTTTTAGGATAAAGGGCTTAGAGTTTTCTAATAAGACTTGACTCTCCTTGCCATCGACGGTATAATAGACTCGCATGCTGAGTTCACTCTGCGGGTGATTTAAATTCAGTTTTACCGTTTTGATGCCGCTTTCTATACTTTGGCTTTGAAGAACAATAGGTATTTCTGCGTATTGCAGATAGGCACTGAAAAGTTTATCTAACTTGCGATTGGTCGTTTTATTGAAATAGTTGACTATGTCTTGATAACTCGTTGTTCGTTTACCAAAGGTCTTACCAATATCTTTCAAAATAAAATCCCACAATTTATCATTATTGATTTGGTATTTTAACGTATGAAAAAATAAGGCCCCCTTGGCATACATGTCACCATCGCCTTCTTTGGCTACACCATAGTCTCCTTGGATAGGTTTTTTGTTTTTAACCCTCCGTTTCATATTATTCATATAAGCATCCCCAGAGCCTTTGCCGTAGACACATTCAGCATAGATACTCTCTGAATAGGTCGTTAAAGCTTCGTGTATCCACATATCAGCATTATCTGCGGCTGTTATATTATTGCCAAACCATTCGTGCCCAGTTTCGTGTATGATGATATAATCGAAATCGTGACCTCCTGTATAATTTTTGTTGCCCAGATAGCCGCCAAAGTATTTATTGCCATAGGCTACGCAGCTCTGATGTTCCATGCCGAGGTAAGGCGTTTCTACCAGCTGATAACCATCTTCGTAGAACGGATAAGGGCCTAGCTTGGATTCATAACAGTCCATCATAGGGATCACTTGTTGGAAATGCTTTTTAGCTTTCTCTAGGTTATAATCCAAAACCCAAAACGCCATGTTTAAATTTTTCCCATTCTCCTTGGAGGTATAGACCTGATTGATACTTTTATAATGAGCTATATTGAGTGTCACATTGTAGAGATTGATGGGCTGGGTTACCTTCCATTTCCATGCTATTTTGCCATTTGGGAGCTTTTGTTGTAGCATAAGTTTGCCATTAGAAATTGCCTTATAGGGTTCTGGCACAACCAAAGTAATTTCAACTCCTCTGTCAGGTTCATCTGACCAATGGTCTTTACACGGCCACCAGCAAGAAGCGCCAAGTCCCTGGCAAGCTACCCCGACCCAGTGTCTATTCAGACTGTCCTTCTTCCATACGAATCCGCCATCCCATGGGGCATTTTTTGCTTCTGGTGGCGTACCCTGATATTTCACCTTTATCGTATAGTCTTTACTCTCTTTTATTATATTTTTGGTATATATAAATACATGGTTTTTATCTCTGCGATATTTACAAATTAATCCTCCAATACTGATTTCTTGGATTTGATAGTTTTCAAAGAGATCCAATTGAAGGCTATCCATCTTATCTTGGGATATAAACTCAATCTGTGCAGTCCCTGATATTTTTTTCTTGTCCAAATCGATATCCAAGTTTAGTTTGTAATGAGTCACGTCATAATCACGCATGTGTGTAATCGTACCCAAGAGACTATCATAGCGCGTATAGTCCTTCTTTTCTTTCATGAGTTGACCGAATGCTAATAATGGTAAAATTTGAAACCAAAGCAAATGAATGAGTGTTCTAATCCGAGATTGATGCATAATTTAAAAATGTATTAATCAAAAATAATGACTAGAAGTTTAATACCATGGATAATCTTTACGCTTACTCTGATTATGGATTACTATGGATTCTCGGCGGTAAAATCAGCTTTTCGAGGACACACTGATCAAGCCAGAGTAATTGCCTTTATTATTTATTGGGGACTGACGGCTTTTGTTGTTTTTTATTTTATCCTCGGATTGATCTATAATTTCAGAGAAAATAGCACTCCAGTCACCAGATTTATGACAGGTATATTTATGGGTATCTTTGTCTCTAAATTGATTTTGGTCTTGTTTCTTTTGATTGAAGACGCATCGAGATTCATTAGTTATTTATACAATTTAATTCTGAAACCTGCCAATGAACTACATACCAGTCGACGTCAGTTTCTTGATTCAGTTTTCCTGGGGATGGCTGGCCTTCCATTTATCGCCTTTGTTCACGGTATGCTCAAAACCGCCCATAATTACCAGTTATGGAGGATTAATGTACCAATTAAAGATTTACCAAGTGCCTTAGACGGTTTGAAAATTGTTCAGATTTCAGACATACATGCCGGTAGTTTTTCAGATAAGGAGCCTCTCAAAAAGGCTGTAGAATTGATCAACTCACTCAAGCCCGATTTGTTTTTTTTCACAGGAGATTTGGTAAATAATAAAGCTACTGAGTATGAACCTTACATTGACGTATTCAAGCAAATAAAGGCAAAATATGGTCAATTTTCTATTTTGGGAAATCATGACTATGGTGATTATATAAGTTGGGAGACGCCAGAGCTCAAATTAGAAAATTTTCAAACAGTTAAAGATTATCATAAACAATCCAATTGGGATTTATTGTGCAATGAAAACCGAATCATAGAAATTAATGGTGAAAAAATAGCTCTCATAGGAGTAGAAAATTGGGGTGCGAAAATGCATTTTACTCGCCAAGGGGATTTAATGAAAGCTTACAGTGGTATTGAATCTATTCCTACGAAATTTCTTCTGTCTCATGATCCCAGCCATTGGGATGCTGAGGTGAGGAAGTATTGTGTGGATATACAATTAACCCTCAGCGGGCATACACATGGGATGCAGTTTGGGGTAGAGAATAAGTGGTTTAGGTTTTCACCTGTCCAATGGTTTTATGAGCAATGGGCTGGACTCTACACAAAAGCGAATCAGCACATTTATGTCAATAGGGGATTTGGATATATTGGTTATCCGGGTAGAGTGGGCATTCGTCCGGAAATAGCAGAGCTGACCCTTGTGAAGGCTTAGTCTCTCAATCGCTGCACCATCATGGTCTTGAATTTCTTCTCAGCTTCTAGGAGTTGCACTACTTTTTTTTCAGGTAAAATTTTTCTAAACTTCTCCAGATATTCTCGCTGTAGGTCTATTAAATCCTGTTCAATATCGATAATCTTATCGACTGATTTTTCAGAACCTCTGAGCTCTGAACGCAACGATTTCCTTCTTTCTTTTTTCTTTTGAATGTATTCATTATACACAGGGAAAAACGCTTCTGCTTCACTTGGGGTTAACTGCAGTTCTTTTGTGATAAATTCTTTGCGGATATCGGCAATATTGTCATCCTGAGCAGTTAAATTCAGACCACAAAATAATAAACCAAAAATTAAAACTATTTTGTTCATGTTGCTTTTTATTGTGTTAAATCAAAGATAAGTTAATTTTTAAAAATTGTTTCTAAATGTTTGAATTAGGATTTTAAAATCTACCTTGTTTTTTTTTGTTAGGATTCAATATTCTTTATTAATTTACTTGACCGCAATCCATTCCCTCAACCTCACAGAGATAATCTTTTATCTCATTATCACTCAACTTTTCCAATTTTCTATATGGTTCTACCAAAGCTGAATTTTCTAAGGCTAAAAAATCACCTTCTTCTTCCAGAAAAGTTTTTACTTCATTTTCACTTAGTTGTGTGTCACTACCAGAACGCATGATGGTGAGTATACCCAAACCCAGAATAGCAAAGGCAGATACAGCTGCTACCGAATAAGTTATACGCTTGAAATCAAACATAGAGATTTGTTTTGCCTCTCTAGGGGTTTCTTTTTCTTTTATAAACTGAATGAAACGATCTTCCATACTGGAAAAGTAATCCGCTGGCACTTCACTTTGATTGGCAAAATAATGCTTATCCATTTCAGCCAATGGTGATTGTAATTCGCTCAATTCATTTTTTAATTCCTCGTTCATCTTTATGGTTTTTATATAGCCATTTTTGTTCTATCTCGTTCTTAATTTTTAGATAAGAATTCGTGTTTTTGGTTTAATTCTTTTTAATAAAACCCTCAATTTTTTTGACCGCGTGGTGGAAAGAAGCTTTTAGGGCTCCTTCCGAAGTGCCTGTAATCTCAGCTATCTGGCTATAAGGCATCTCCTCGTTGTATCTATAATGAAATATCAATTTTTGCTTTTGGGGTAATTTTTCTATGGCCACCTCAATCTTCTTGAGCACCTCATCTTTGTCATAGATTTCATGGTTGAATAGCACTCCATCGGTGTGGGCTTCGATCAGAGGCTCAGAAGTTTCCCAATCAGCTAACTTTTGCTTTTTTCTGCCTTGTACGTAAGAGATAGATTCGTTATAGGTTATTCTATATATCCAAGTGGATAGAGCGCTTTCACCTTTAAATCCCCCAATATTTTGCCAAATTTTAATCCACACATTCTGCAATACTTCCTCTGTATCGTCGTGATGCTCTACGATGCGCTTTATCTGCCAATACAACTTTTCCTTATACTTTTGGATAAGATGTCGTATGCCTATCTCCACCTGAGTGGTGTCCTTGCACATGGCTACTATCTTTTCATCCTCCAATTTCATGGCATAGATTTAAATGAACTTAAGATTCGCTCTACCTCTACCTCATACTTTTTTTCACGCTCCTTACCTCTTGTCCATATTGTTAATAATAGACTATTCCCTTTTCTGTAGATCAATTTTTGGCTATAATACAAGGGCTCTTTTTCATCTTTGAATTTTCCTGTTATCTTGGTAATAATATGATTCGGGTGGTGCGCAGAATCTACCGTTGGGTTCAACAGGGAACTGGATATGCGTGTTGTAGTTTGTGTCCAAAGACTATCTTGGCTCACGGTATCCTTCAAAATGAAAGCTACCACATAGAAATTTCTGAATCTATTGGCATATTCTAATGCGGCGTCTTCTGCCAATTCTTCTTCTTGGACAAATCCGGGTAATACGATTTCAAAATTTCCGTTTTTTATAGAGATAGGTTTATCATAATTCTGACAGGAAGAAATCACGAGGAGAATGATTAAATATATGAAAACAATTCTATTCTTCATCTTGGCTATATTCTTTTTTAGCTGATTTTTCAAGTCTCAAACTTATATCTAAAATATTTTTTAATTTATCTTGTCTCATCTCATGCATGACGAAGAAAGTATAAGGCCCTTTGATTGGGAAATAAGTTCTATTAAGCAAGAGGATTCTTGCAAAACAGATATCCCCCGCACATTTCCCGAGCCATTTTCCTGATTCATCACAAAGCGGCAGGGATACTACCTCTGATTTCACTTCACCAGTTGGCAGTTTAGTGATAATTTTCACATAGAGATTGGTGTAGTCATATATATCCCTATGGCGCACAGCCAACGATAGATCAAAGCGCTGCATAGAGTCCTCAATATTTACGATATACCTAAGACTATCCGTCATATGCCAGCCATAAGTATTTACTGGATTGCTTTTTTCATAGACCACATTAGTATCACAGCCTATTAAGAGAGATAAACATAAAAAAACGGAGAGTATTCTAAGCACGATTTATTCTTTTGGAGGAGGCTTTCTATGATGCTTTTTCTTTTTATTAGGATTGTTTGGTCTCTGAGTTTGATTATTTACCGACTCGTTAATAGGTCTATTTGTATTGACCTTCTTATCTGTTCTCTGTTGATTGTCTCCTTGTGTATGATCTGCTGTATTATTCTGCGTAGAATTGCTCCTAGTGTTCTTAGGCTTATTTTTATTTTTTCGAGTATTCTGTTTATTCTTCTCGAGTGTTTTGAGTTGAATTTGTCCTACTAAATCTTCATCTTTTTTCACTTTCTCCTCTTCTTTTTCTTTGACAGCCATGGAGGATAAGCTCTGTGGTTTTTGTCCTCGTTTATTCATTTCCACGATATTTTTCACATCGCTGAGCGTCAGTTTGTAATACTCAATAGCAGGGTCATTTTTATAGGTAAATACCAATTGCCTTTTGAGTATTTCGGTTTTTCGTACAATCGCTACTCCTTCTTCAGTTTGGATTTCATGGATATTAGATGGAAACTCTTTCGTTGCTTCTACATATTGAGCTAGTTCGTAGTTTAGACAGCACTTTAACCTACCACACTGCCCGGATAGCTTTTCAATATTGATGGATATGTTTTGATATCGTGCGGCACTCGTAGTCACGGAAGGAAAATCATTGAGCCAAGTGCTGCAGCACAATTCTCTACCACAACTGCCCATTCCACCGATTCTGCCCGCTTCTTGTCTGGCGCCGATATGCTTAAGTTCTATTTTAATCTTATATTCAGCTACAAAGCGTTTAATAAGTTCTCTGAAGTCAACGCGCTCATCAGCTATAAAATAGAAAATGGCTTTTTTACCATCTGCTTGGTACTCTACTTCGCTAATTTTCATTTCGAGATTGAGCTGGCGAGCTATCAGTCGTGCCTTTATCATGGCATCCATTTCTTTTTTTCGAAAGGTCTCCATGATCTCCATTTCCTTTTCATTGGCCTTTCTAAGAATTTTAGGTAGAGGCTCCTTATTAATATCTACTTTGTTTTTTTTCAACTGTAGCTTGACCAATTCCCCTTTAAGGGAAACCTGACCAATGTCATAACCGCCGCTGCCTTCCACACATACAAATTCGCCTTTAACTAAATCCAGACGCTTATCATTGACATAATAATCTTTTCTTGAGCCTCCTTTAAAGGATATCTCGACGACATTAAACTCATCAATGCCCGATGCAAACTGGATATTGGAAAACCAGTCGAAAACATTTTTTTTATTGCAACTCCCTGTGCTACATCCACCGGAACTGCATCCTCCACTCGAACAACCCATACTATATTTTATTGACTAACTAAAATTTCAAATTCTACTCTATTTTGAATCTTCCCCGATTCAATTGCCAAAGATACAAAACTTATTTTTACATTCGCATTTCCTTCTATGGCATAGTGGTATTTGTCTACAAGTTGGCTCCAGGCCTCTATCTGGTCTATATCCAAGGTATTGGCAAAGTGATGGGCTGCCTTGAGCAAGGTCTCATTAAGCTGGGAATTCTGGGTGATTTTTATCATAATCACTTGTCGTAGAAAATATTGGAAATAATCCAAAAACTTCTTTTGAGTAGATTTGGATTGCCCAGCCAATACTTCTGCCTGTTTGATAGCCTTATTGACATTGTCAAACTTTCTTTCATGAAAATTAATCAAACCGCGCAGAAAATTGATCAAACTAAGTTCCAGTGGAAATTCGCTCTCCTCATCGGCCAGATATCGCTCAGCTTCTATTAAATCACCTTCGGCAAAATGAATAGCTCTCGTGAGGGTTTCAGATGGCTTATGATGACGTATACCGATTAAATACCTTTCTACCATATTATCTTTAAGAGGCAGTATTTTATGAATATTGCATCGAGATAGAATCGTGGGTAATAATCTGTCCGATGATTCGGCCATTAGTATAAACAGGGTTTGAGGATTTGGTTCTTCTAAGATTTTCAGAATCTTATTCGATTCTTTTTCTAAACTCTCTGCCATCCAGATAATCTGGGTCTTATAGCCATCTTCATAGGAAGACAATCCCATATCATGCAGTATAATATCACATTCTGCACTGCGTATTTTGGCGTTTTTTTCCTTATTATAATCTATCCAATCTTTAAGGTCAAATAAGCCCTGTTTTTCTTCTATGATTTCTCTATAATGAGGCAATAAAGACTTACTTAAATTATTTATATCAAAACTCGGTACTGTACAGTGAATATCTATATGATTTAACTTGCTAATTTTAATACAATTGGCGCACTGTCCGCAGCTATCATTCACTTGTTTGTCTTGACAGTATATGTATTTGACAAAGGCCATAGCTAGCTGAAAGGTTCCATAGCCCATCTTTCCTAAAAATAGGTGAGCGTGATGAAGCTTGCCGCTGTTTACCTGAGTGATGAGTGAAGATTTAACATCTTCTTGCCCAATGATTTCTTTAAATTGAAACATGGCTAGTCTCGTTTGGCTACTACACTGATTTCGATTCTGGCATCCTTTGGCAGTCTTGCCACTTCCACGGTTTCGCGCGCAGGATAGGGCTCCTGAAGGTAGGAGGAGTATATTTCATTTATTTTTGAGAAATCATTCATGTCTTTGATGAAAATACTGACTTTAATGACTTGATGAAATGATAATCCGGCTTCTTCCAACAAAGCTGTTAAATTTTTCATCACCCTGTGTGTCTCTGCTTCAATACTTTGGTTATCCATTTCGCCGGTTTCGGGTATGAGGGCTATTTGACCACTGGTAAAAAGAAAGTCTCCCGCCCATACAGCTTGACTGTAAGGTCCAATGGCAGATGGGGCTTTTTTTGTATTAATAATTTCTTTCATCGGTTGATTTTTAATTTCTTTTTGATTGTCACATCCTGCAGATAAACAAATTATAAGGCTCATGAAGCCAATACCTAGCGGCAATTGCTTCTTAAATCTCATGTAGATAGGATTTTTGATCACCATATTCAGAGTGATGCTCAATTACGGGGTCACATCATTCATTCTCAAATCGCAGGCTCTGAGTTCTATGGTTCTTGAAGTGCCTATTTTAGCTTTAATAGGTTTAATGCTTACTAAATAATGACTGCCATTATTGCGAATCGTTAACATGGAATCCATCATAGTAGGATAAGTGAAAGGGTCTGAAATATATTGACCACTGATCTCGCGAACGAATATAGATTTATATATAAACGTCTGTCCTGAATCAGGTTTAGTGAGTACATCTATTTGTAGTCTGTTTACATCAGAATTGGTAAAGACAAATCTATGATACCCGCCTCCCTGCTTAAATGCAAAGGTATCCAAAGAAGGGTTTGGATTGAAGCTATCTTTTTTATCTATCAACCATATGCCTCCTTTGTCACAAACTGAACTTAGATCCGGTGCAGGTTCATCCTTTTTACATGCCAGCATACCTAGCAAGAATATACTAATTAACAAAATTGAATTTCTCATATTTTAATAAGCAAATGCCATTAGGGCAAATTTAAACGAAAAAAAATAAATCTGGATTTTGAAACTTGACATCTCTGTTTCATTCGGGTATTTACAAAATAAAATCCCATTAAAATATTTCAACTACCTTTGACATCCGTATTCACTTTAGCAATTATACGGTAATGACCAAATATATATTCGTCACAGGAGGCGTTACCTCTTCCCTAGGAAAAGGTATCTTCGCTGCCTCATTGGCCAAAATTCTTCAGGAACATGGCTTTGAAGTCACTATTCAGAAATTTGACCCCTATCTCAATATCGATCCTGGTACGCTCAACCCATACGAACATGGAGAGTGTTATGTAACAGAAGATGGAGCGGAAACGGATTTAGACTTGGGTCATTACGAGCGTTTCCTCAATACCCATACCTCTCAAGCCAATAATGTAACAACAGGACGAGTCTATCAAACAGTGCTTGATAGAGAGCGTAAAGGTGATTTTTTGGGTAAGACCGTACAGGTAATTCCTCATATCACGGACGAAATTAAACGCAGATTTTCAGCACCGAATAAGGAGAAAAAACGTGATTTTATTATAACAGAACTAGGGGGAACCGTAGGCGATATTGAATCACTACCCTATATTGAGGCTGTTCGTCAGTTTATTTGGGAAATGGGAAAAGAGAATGCAATAGTTTGCCATCTGACCTTAATTCCATACCTGAGTGCAGCGAAAGAACTTAAAACTAAACCAACACAACATTCCGTAAAATTGCTTTTGGAGTCAGGGATACAGCCTGATATCCTCATCTGTAGAACAGAGCACGAACTTAGCAAGGATATTCGTAAAAAACTCGCTTTGTTTTGCAATGTGGACGAGAATGCAGTTATCCAAGCCATAGATAAGGATACCATTTATGATGTGCCTTTGGAATTGCAGCGAGAGAATATTGATAAAGTCGTCCTTAAAAAACTAAAGGTAAAATCTAAGAAAGAACCAAAACTTGAGAAATGGAACAAATTTCTAGATAAGCTCAAACATCCTAAACATGAAGTCAATATAGCTC
>CAYXKX010000010.1:0-19240 GCA_964465185.1 uncultured Chitinophagaceae bacterium | reverse complement strand
GCCTATAAGAGTATTTACGAGTCTTTTATTCATGCAGGGGCTGCTAAATTTACCAAGGTCAATGTAGTGCCTGTTCATTCGAAATCTATCACAGCGGAAAATGTCAAAGAGGTTTTAGGTAAATTTCATGGAGTACTTGTAGCCCCTGGATTTGGAGAAAGAGCTATCACTGGTAAAATAGAAACAATACGCTATGTGCGAGAACATAAAATTCCATTTTTTGGAATCTGTCTAGGTATGCAAATGTGCATTGTTGAGTTTGCCCGCAATGTTATGGGTCTCAAAGATGCTCATTCCGTTGAAATCAATAAGAATACGAAATACCCTGTCATAGATATAATGGAGTCGCAAAAAACGCGCATAGCACTGGGCGGTACCATGCGTCTAGGGGCATATGAATGTCATATCAAAGATAAAAAGTCATTGGCTTATAGATTGTATAAATCCAATCAAATTAGCGAGCGCCATAGACATAGATATGAATTTAATAATGAATACCTAGAATTGCTCACGAAGCATGGAATGAAGACCAGCGGTAAAAATCCAGATACGGGTTTGGTAGAAATTGTAGAACTCGATAACCATCCTTTCTTTATTGGTGTACAATATCACCCCGAACTCAAAAGCACCCCAGAAAATCCTCACCCTTTATTTATGGGCTTAGTGGAGGCTGCATTGGAGAGGAAAGGGAAGAGGTAGGACTCACTCGCTTTTTCTGTTATTTTTAATTAAAAATCCCGACCTATTCAGATTGGGACTATTGGTTTGTTTATTTTAATCTTCATCATTGTCCTTTTCATATCCTTCGTAGTAATAAGACTGTTCTATTCCTTTCTTGATGATTTCACGATTATCTATTTCATCTGTCAAATTAGCCCAAACTAGGGTTCTTATCTCTAAAACATTGATAGGACTGCGTTCCATAGCTTGTAAGTAGAATGTTTTGTCGATAAATTGCCAATTGACTACTTTCTTTAATCTAGCTTTAAGTATCATATCCAACCAAATACGCATTGTTCGGCCATTTCCTTCCATAAATGGATGAGCAATATTCATTTCAACATATTTCTCAATTATATTTTCAAAAGTAATTTCGGGCATTAATTCAATTTTTGCCAAAATTTCATTTACATATAAAGCAGTCGCGAACCTAAACCCTCCTTTTGAGATATTTTGTGAGCGTATTTTCCCGGCGAAATCATAAAGTCCTTCAAATAAATACTTATGTATAAGCTGTAATCCTTTGGTAGTTACAATTTCAATAGTTTCAATATCTCCACTATCAAATAAACGATACGCATTGTCTAGACTTAATTTATCAATATTTTTCATGTGTTTGTTTTTTTAATGTTCACATGCCTGTCTGCATCAGGCAGGCAATTCGCATAGTAAAAATAACCATTCCTTTGCGTATAAAAATGACTATTTATTTTATACTCATGTCATACATTAAACAAGACGAATATAGAGCCTCTCAATTAAATTTGGAAATTTTTCTTTCAAAAAAAATCCCGACCTTTTCAGATCGGGACTCTTGGTTTGTTTATTTTGTGGGCAGTATTGCCATTAAGGCCTTAAGGGGTGTTGTGTAGTCAAAACATCGTTTATGACTAGAATATAATATTATCCTTTGAATTTTTTAAAGACGGCTGAGGCATTGTGTCCTCCGAAGCCGAAGGTATTGCTCAAAGCAGCATTGACGGTGCGTTTCTGCGCAGTATTTAAAGTGAGATTCAATTTCTGATCAATATTTTCGTCTGCAGTAGTGAAATTTATCGTCGGTGGTATGATATCTTCCTGCACGGATTTGACACAAGCGATAGCTTCTATTGCTCCTGCAGCACCTAAAAGGTGACCAGTTTGAGATTTTGTAGAGCTAATATTCATATTGTATGCTGCATCGCCGAATAGTTGTTTGATAGCTTTCAATTCTGCTATATCACCTAGAGGTGTCGATGTACCATGCACATTGACATACTCTATCTGATCTACACCTAGTCCAGCTTCCTCTATCGCATTTTTCATCACATTGTATGCCCCCAATCCTTCTGGATGTGGAGCTGTCAAGTGATGCGCATCTGCAGTCAATCCTGCACCTACTACTTCGCAATATATTTTCGCTCCTCTTTTGAGAGCGTGTTCTAATTCTTCCAATATAAGACCGCAGCCGCCTTCTCCCATGACGAAACCATCTCTGGTAGCATCGAATGGACGAGAAGCCGTTAAATAATCATCATTTCGCTCGCTGAGTGCTTTCATGGCATTGAATCCACCGATTCCTCCTTCTGTTATCGCGGCTTCAGATCCTCCCGCGTCACAAGCAGCTACTGGAGCAAAGTTAGGTCCCCTAAATCCATATTTCATCGATATATGACCAGCACTGATGTCTGGAATCATTTTGGGAATAAAGAATGGATTGAATCGCGGAGTACCATTGCCTGTGGCGAAGTTGGTAATCTCCTGCTGGAAGGTCAAAATACCTCCTATGCCAGAAGACCACAATACACCAACTCTATCAGGATTGAAATTGGAGAGGATACCGCTATCCTCCACAGCTTGAGTACCTGCTGCAATAGCATATATGGCTGATGGGTCTAGTCGAGAAACTTCTTTCTTTTCTATATATGCTAATGGATCAAAATTCTTTAACTCACAAGCAAATTTAGTCTTGAAAAGAGTTGTGTCAAATTTGGTAATTAAATTGGCACCTGAAGTACCTGCTACGAGAGCATTCCAAAAGGTGCCAATATCATTACCAAGAGGTGTCACAGCTCCGAGGCCTGTAATGACAACTCTTCGCATAGGTTTGATTTATAAATTTATAAAGCTATTAAATTAACCTTTATGAGCCTGCTCAATAAAGCTAATGGCATCGCCTACAGTCTGAATTTGCTCAGCTTTATCATCTGGAATAGACATTTCAAACTGATTTTCAAACTCCATAACCAATTCCACAATATCTAAACTATCTGCACCCAAGTCAGTAGTAAAGCTAGCTTCTGGCTTCACTTGTGCCTCATCACATCCTAGTTTGTCTACAATGATTTGTGTTACTTTTTCTGCAATGTTTGTTGTTGACATTTTCTATTTTATTTAAAGTTTCGGCAAAGATAGCTACTTTTGTCATTCTTCAAACCTAAAATTGAAAAAAAGCTTAAAATCTATGTTAGAGCATGTGTTTGCCTATTTCCCACAACTAAATCCACAGCAGAAAGATGCTTATCAACAGCTTTATAACATTTATAAAGAATGGAATGATAAAATTAATGTCGTTTCAAGGAAAGACTTTGAAAATTTCTATATCCAACATGTTTTGCATTCCTTAGCTATTGCCAAATTTGTTCAGTTTAAAAAAGGCACTATCATTATGGATTTAGGCACGGGTGGAGGTTTCCCGACAATTCCTCTCGCTATTCTATTTCCTGATAGTAAATTTTTGGCCGTAGATTCTATCCAGAAAAAACTAAAAGTAATCGAGGGAGTCGTGGAGGCTTTAGATATTAAAAATGTTCAAACACATTGGGGAAGAGCAGAGGATGTTCAATTGCAGTTTGACTTTGTAGTCACTCGTGCTGTTGCACCTATGGTTGATTTGCTGCGATGGACCAGAGGTAAGATACACCCTATTTCATTCAATGATTTAGATAACGGATTAATCGCTTTGAAAGGGGGCGATTTGACGGAAGAAATTAAGGACTGTAAACGAAAAGTAAAGGTCAAACCTATTTCGGATTTTTTCAAAGAAGACTTTTTCGAAACAAAAGTGATTACTTTTGTCAAGCCTAAAAACTAGGTCAAGAAAAATTTAGATTATTTATTTACTATTTTTTATTCTAACTAGCATCCATGATTGAACATATAAAAACTTATCTACAGGAAACAAAGTTGGTTTTAATGACCAATTTAGACGATTTGATTGAATATTATTCTAGCTCACAAGAGAAAAAATCTGTGGTATTGTTTATGGTGGTATTGAGTGCCATTTTGGTATGTCTCGGACTCAATTTTGACAAACCTTTGGTCATTTATGCAGGACTATTAATCAGCCCGTTTATTTTTTCTTTTCTTCAATTTACTATAGGGGTATTCAAGCGAAATAGCGATATTCTCAAAGCTGCGATAATAAAAATATTTATCGGGGCTGTTGTCACCTTTATCATTGGCTTAGTTTATTTTTATCTTTCTCCATTTACCTACAACATACAAACTATAACCAACTGGGCAGAAGTTGATATCGCCACTTATTTATCGGTTTTCTTAATCGCTATTGCTATTTTCTTGTTCAATAGCCATAGGATTTCTATGATTATTTGGATACTCAAGTTTTTAGTTAAGTGGCCTGTGCTTATTGTAGCTTCCTCCGTTATGATGATTCATCGAGACGGCGATGCTATTCTTGCTATCATCATTAGGTATCAGTTATTATTTCTTCTACTTTTTATGGGATTATCTCTGCTGCTTTATTTATCAGGGGTTTCAAGATTGGGCATCAAGAATAATCGATTTAAATGGATATACTTTGTCATCACACTTTTATGTTTCCTTTTCGGATTGTATTTCAGTTCAACGGAGCTGACACGCGCTACCACGCGCTATAACCTCGAGAGCTACATACAAAGAGAACTCAGTTCACAGTCATTTACCGTGCATAATTTTGTCATTGACAAATGGACCAAGGAAATCATCATTTATTACTCTGGAAATAAACCTTCCAAAATTCAAGATGTGCAATTGAAATCCAATTATCATTTGGAGGGCTATCATATAGAATATAGAGAATTTAGATAAATGAGTACGCATCAAAAAATAGCTTTTCATACCTTAGGTTGTAAACTGAATTTTTCAGAAACCTCCAGCCTCGCCAATCAGGCAGAGGATGCAGGCTATCAGCGTGTAGATATGGACGAACAAGCAGACGTCTATGTAGTCAATACCTGCTCAGTCACTGAAAATGCAGATAAAGAATGTCGCTATATCGTGCGAAAGATCAAGCGCACTTCTCCCGAATCCAAGGTGATTATCATCGGCTGTTATGCGCAGCTAAAACCTCAGGAGATAGCCGATATAGAGGGTGTAGATATGGTCCTTGGGGCTACAGAGAAGTTTAATTTGCTAAAGCATATTCAAACCATAGATCAGGCAGAAAGCAAGGTAAAAGCGGAGGATATTAAAGAAGTCAACGAGTTTGTGCCATCCTATTCTAGTGGCGATAGAACTCGAACATTTCTCAAAGTGCAGGATGGATGTGATTATTTCTGTACCTTCTGCACTATACCATTGGCGAGAGGCAGAAGCCGCAGTCAGTCTATCGAAGAGACTATGCTGGTTTTCGAACGGGCTGTTCAAACTGGGGTGCAAGAGATTGTATTAACTGGTGTGAATACTGGAGATTATGGGAAAACATCGGATGGAAAGAAAAGAACCGAAGAGACTTTCTTTGATCTCCTATTAGCTATTGAAAGTGTATATAAGGGAACAGGCTTGCGGGTGAGGGTTTCTTCTATTGAGCCGAATTTATTAACTGAGGATATTATTGATTTGGTGGCGAGCAGCCATGTTTTTATGCCCCATTTTCATATACCCCTGCAGAGTGGATCCGATGCGATGCTAGAGAGTATGCAGCGCAAATACGACAGTGCATTTTATCGCAAGAAAGTGACCTATATCAAAGCTAAAATTCCACATGCATGCATAGGGGTCGATGTGATTGTAGGGTATCCTGAAGAGACGGATGCGCATTTCGAAGAAAGCTATGCCTTTGTTCAATCCTTACCGGTTTCTTATTTACACGTATTTACTTATTCTGAGAGAGCGAACACCAGAGCGGTCAAGTCCGATTCATATGTGCCTATGGAAGTGCGTCGAGACCGCAATAAACGCCTCCGTATTTTATCTGATAAATTGAGGCGTCAATACTATCAGGAGCATATAGGTAGAGCCTACCCTGTACTTTTTGAACATGAAGATGACAATGGCTTTATGAATGGGTATACCTCAAATTATATTCGAGTGCGGGCAAAATTTGATGAAACTAAAGTAGGTAAAATCGTTAATTTTCAGCTAGATCGTTTGAATCCTTTCTTGTTCGTAGAGGGTCAATTTGTATAATAATTATCAGTTGACATTATTGATTGAATGAATCAGAGAGAATTATTAAGGAAATTGGAGAAGGTAGAAGCTTTTGCTACTACATCTAAATTCAATCGATTTTTGAGGAACCCAGTCAAGTATATTTTAAGCATTGTTTTTTCGAAGCTAATTGTCAAATTGGGCAATTTTCATTTTGATGTGAATACCCCTGTTTTTTGGAATCAATTCATGCTTATATCTCTTCCAGCTTCAGTCGATATATTTCTCTCGGGTGGCAAGACGCATAATTCCGAGATCAGATTGACAAGATATTTAATCAACCATCTGCATAGTCGTTCGGTATTTATGGATATTGGAGCACATTTTGGGTTTTATTCACTTTTAGCTGCATATATAGCAGAAAAAGGCAAGGTTTATTCTATAGAAGCGGCCTCCAAATCCTTTCAAATTCTTCATGAAAATACAAAGGATAAAGAAAACATAGCTGCATTCAATATTGCATTTAATGATACCGATGAGTCCATTAATTTCTATGAGTTTCCAACTTTGTTTTCTGAGTACAATACATTAGTGAGGAATCAATATGAGCGGGAAGCATGGTTCGAAATGGCATCAGTTAAAGTTCATAGAATAGACGGAAAACGAGGAGATAGTTTTATCGCAGGAGAAGCGGCCTTGCCAGAAGTGATTAAGATAGATGTAGAAGGCGCTGAAGATATTGTTTTACAAGGCTTATCAAACTATCTACTTACAAATTCACCTACGATCATCATGGAGTTTAGTCAATCCAATAGAGGCAATGACAATCATCGAATGGCGGACAATTTCTTAAAAAGTTTGGGATATCTAGCGCATTCGATTGATGAAGCTGGCGAGCCTCAAGTATTGACATCAAATACCCATGAATATGTCGATAAGCTATCTATGGAATCGGATAATATAATCTATATGAAACCCGCAATCAAGTAATAGATATAAGAAAATGGCGCTTGGTTTAAAGCGTATATCAGACTAACTTTTTACTTTGTATCTTTAAAAAAATAGTTATACGGCACTAGAATTGGTCCGAATACATAATATTGAGCAATAGCAAAGTCTTTGCTGTAAGAGGAATACGCCCAATATTTATCTAAATTGAATGGGAGCTTTTTACCCATGGCATCTACAGCTGGGCTTCCTAGGTCCATGCCATTGAAATTAGAAGGCATTTTATATAACTGAATGTAACGCTTTTCTTGAAGCATATCCTCTAGTTCTATGGTATAAGTAGGCTTAGAAGCCTTAATATAGCTTATGGCGCTGTCATTTTTTATTTTTCCTTCGAAATGTTTAGACTCAAATTCCAAAAGAAACTGAATCACATGCTCTTTATTCAATGATTTATTTATCTTCATTGAATCCAAGAAGGGGTCAATTTTAATCAGATCTTCATCTTTGGTCAAACGAAAAGAATGCTGAGGACGCTCATGAAAATTGACTGTAATGGATTTAATTTTATCTATTGACGTGGAAAAGACTTCAGTGGTATACCAGGCGCTAGGGTTGGCAGGAAAGCGGTGCTTCAAATCCATGGTTTTTATTCCTGGAATCTTAACTATAAATGGATCAGCAGATACTATACCCTTCTCGCTCAGTATCATGGCATTGCCTGCTCCCATTTGGCTGCCTACATAGAAGGTTTTAATTTCATCACCATCCTTATTGTTGATAGTTATCACTCTACCAAGGGTTCTCAAGTCCTGTATGGCTATTTTACGCATAGAGTCTCCTACGGGCATGTCTATTTGAAGCTTGTTGATAGTTTGGAGTAGAATCACCATTTTAGACTTTTCTGCATAGAAACTATCATTGACCAGCCATTTTGTATCCGCTTTTCTCAGCACAGACTTATTCCCTTGTTTATCCGAAATGGTTATGCTACCTATTTCATTGACATCCGTTATATGAAATTCAGTTTCCTCAAAATTGGTTTTGGATTTGGTATACTTGAGGTAGCCTAAAACTGCAACTAAGGCAATCACAATAAGCACTAAAGGTAGATTTTTTTTCATGTCAATTTCTTCTTGAATAGGATTCTATGATACTTTGATTTCTTTTAAAATGAGCTCAAAAATAACCGAATTGATCAAGGTCTATCAAAATATATCTTAATAGCAGATTGTTTATATCTTCCTTCGTACATATCTTCGAACGATATATGCATATGCGCATGCAGCTGGCTTACTATATGCTCCTTCAATATCCCACTGCCTTTGCCATGAATCACGATCAATTCATCGGTTGCATTTTTGAGACATGTTTGAAATTCTTCTTTAAAGGCTTGAAGTTGGCGCTCAAGTATTTTTTCTTTTGGTATAGTTTTCCATTCTACGAATAGATTCTCAATATGCAGATCAATTTCTGACTGTTTAACAGGTCTTACTTCTATATATCGCAATTCATTCTTACTGTCATGAATATCTATGAGGTCTAGGTTTTGGTCGTCTGAAACCAGTTTAGAGAGGAGTTCCCATTCCTCAAATCCATCCTCTAGAGTAATGAGTGCTCTTTGGCCTTGCACTTCCTTAATCACCCCTTTCCATGGCTGATTTGTCCATTTGACTCGGTTTCCAATAATGGGATTTTTCAACATAGCTGTTTGTAACTAATCGTAAAAATAATTAATATCGAACTAATTTCGTCCCTTATTTGTTCAGAAATTGGATTTTAAATGATAAAACATCGAAACATGAAAGAGACAGAATGCTTAATTATAGGTTCAGGACCTGCAGGTTATACAGCGGCTATTTACGCTTCTCGAGCCAATTTAAATCCTTTGATGTATCAGGGTATGGAGCCAGGTGGTCAGTTGATGACGACTAATGAGGTGGAAAATTTCCCTGGTTATCCCAATGGTATACAGGGTCCAGAAATGATGAAGGAACTCTATGATCAGGCCAAGCGCTTTGATGCTGATATTCAACCAGGTTTGATTACAGAGGTAGATTTTTCTTCTGGTAAACCTCCTTATATATGTAAAAATGAAAAAGGAGAAGAAATTTCAGCCCAAACGGTTATAATATCTACTGGTGCTACAGCCAAGTGGTTGGGTATTCCATCTGAGCAAAGACTAAATGGCAGTGGAGTTTCTGCCTGCGCTGTCTGCGATGGGTTCTTTTATAGAAAACAAGAGGTCGCTATAGTAGGGGCTGGCGATAGTGCTTGTGAAGAGGCATTATATCTAGCCAAACTATGCACAACAGTGCACATGCTGATTCGTAAAGATCAAATGAGAGCCAGTAAAATCATGCAAGACCGTGTACTAAGAACTCCAAATATAAAAGTTTATTGGAATACGGAGACCGATGAAATCCTCGGGGATAAAGTAGTGGAAGCAGTAAGAATTAAGAATACGAAAGATGGCTCTACCCAAGAAATTCCTATCACTGGATTTTTTGTAGCTATAGGTCATACGCCGCAGTCTACGATATTTTCTAAATATGTAGATACCGATGCAGACGGTTATATAAAAGTAGTACCAGGTACCACTAAAACAAATGTAGAAGGGGTATTTGCATGCGGGGATGTCATGGATAGAAACTACAGACAAGCGGTCACTGCTGCTGGTACGGGTTGTATGGCTGCCCTAGAAGCGGAGCGCTACCTAGCGAGCCAACATTAAGTTCATTTTTGATGATCTAATTTGCGATCTACTAAGGAGACGAATTGTTTATAGATTTCATCATCAGTCCCTACATCAAATTTGGCTGCGAATTTGTCAATCACTTTGATACACGCCTCTCTGGTGTCCAGTTTATTGAGCCAAACTAGACACTCTGTGAGCTCTAGCGAATTACCTTTAAAGAATAACTCTATCAGTCCAATGCGAGTATTCAAATCTAAAAAACTGTAAATATCCCTGGCTGTTTTTTTATCATCATGATGTAAAAAGTCCATAATATCGCTCTTGCTTTTTCTATCATTTTCTTGGTTCAGAGTATGGATAATAGGCGGTTCATCTTCCAAGACCTTTTTAGGCGTAGATTGAACTTCTTCCACTTTGGTAACCACTACTTCAGCAGCCTTTTGTACCACTGTCGGTATGTCCTGATAGTTCAGAAACTTTCCATTTACTTCTTTAGGTTCTGTTTGAAAACTTTGTAAAATAGGACTTGTGGTATTGTCTGATTTTTTGTCGATTAAATTAGAAACTTCTAGGCTGGAAGACTCCAGCTGTTCTGCGTCTTCAAACATCGACAGGTCCATGGTCGTTATTTTTTCTTCCTTTTGCATTTCTTATTCAGGGCTCGGAGTCCCTTCAGATATTTTTACCTCTATAGGGCTCTGTATATGCTCCATAGGTATCTCTCTCTCTATTTCTGGGGTGTCTTCTTGATTTCTCTCTATCCCGTGTACCTCTTGTATAGGTTCAGGGTGAATTTCATCCTCATGTTCAAGAATCTTAGTATTTAATTTTTTCTGAATAAGATCAAACTCAATAGCAGGCAGTTGGTTGGAAGGGTATAAGTCTTTTATACTAGTATACAATAGTCCTATATCATTCAGTAGCATATCGCGGTCTATTTCGCGAAATTCCCCCACCTTGATTTCTACATATGATTTATAAATTCTTTTTATCAAATCATCGATTGCGATCTCAGAATTCTTTGTCATAAATTGAATTTTTATTGTATTATTGCTCTAAAATAGTCCTCTAGTGCAAAGAAACGGAAATTTTCATGGAAGAATAGAAGTAATTTGTGGTTCCATGTTTTCTGGAAAAACAGAGGAATTGATACGTCGACTGAACAGAGCGATCATTGCTAAAAAGCAGGTAGAGATTTTCAAGCCGATACTGGATACGCGCTATAGCGAGAGTGAGGTCGTCTCCCACTCCAATCAGAAAATTCCTTCGTTGGCCGTTTCCAACTCTGAGTCTATTTTGCTGTTGGGGGAGGATAAGGATGTCATTGGCATCGATGAAGCACAGTTTTTCGATGAAAATCTACCAGAGGTATGCAATAAACTGGCTGTCAAAGGTATACGGGTTATTATAGCTGGTCTGGATATGGATTATTTAGGCAAACCCTTTGGCATCATGCCAGCCATGATGGCCATAGCAGATGAGGTCCATAAAGTGCATGCTGTCTGCATGCAATGCGGCGAACCAGCCCTCTTTAGCCACAGATTGGTGCATAATGAAAGCACCATTCTATTAGGTGAAAAGAATGAGTATGAACCAAGATGTCGAAACTGCAACAAAATTTAAATAAAATCTCTCTTTTTTTAATACATTTTTCCTTACATTTGCGTTTTACATTTAATAAAATCATATAAAAATGAAGAAAATTATACTTTTTACAATCAGCCTTATTAGTTTGACTGTATTTTCGCAGGAATTACCAACTTTGAGTAATTTATCTGCTTCAGATATAGAGAAAATTAAATCCAAACTCGCTATCAACGAGAATTATAAGAAGCAACTAAAGCCAAGATCATCTAATGAGAAGTTTATGATGGACTATCCGGTTCTTGATAGTATTCAAAAATCATATGGAATGAGTATGTTCGAAAGATCTTTTGGCTGGCCTACAAACAGTTACTATGATACCCTTACATTGCCATCAACTCCAGCTACGTTTAATTCCGTAGGGATTATCCAAGGATTTTGGCAATTATCATTCTTGGATAACAGTAATGTTATACGAAACATCAATATTGACAGTGCCACAATTACTATCGATTCTATTAATCCAGTTTTAATTTACGATAGAAAAAATACAACCCAAGATGATACCTTGTATATATTTGTTTATGAGGATTCATTTAATAATGGGGTAAATCCAAGTACTGGATTTAAACAAGATATTACAGGTGTTCGTCTAGCTAGTTCTGATACTGTCATACTCAAAAATGCCACTGATATAGATACATACATGTATAGAAAGTCTACCACCTTATCAAAAGGCAATGGATTCCTTGTTAAGGTTAAATTTGTCGGACATATCGAGAATGCAGTGAGAGGAATTGCTTCTTTCAGCACAAATTGTGGGACAAATGGAGATGGATTTGCAATTCAAACTAGTTATGGATACTCACACTCCTCGAATGTTGTAAAACCTACGACAGGAAATGCCTACAGACTAGCCCTCTGGAATAGTGCTGATCTAAATACCACAGAAGCATGTAAAAAATTCTACACACAAAATTGGTACATATACCCTTATATTTCTGCTGTAGTGGAGCCAAACGTAAGTGTAACAAAAGTACAATCTGTACAGCAGGTTTGTAAAGATGCTCAGGTTCAACTGAATGCATATGCCACAGGTTATAGTGGAGCTGTAACCTATGCATGGTCGCCAGCTACAGGTCTTAGTTCTACGACTATTGCTAATCCTATAGCTACAGTTGGCAATGCCAATGTCACTTATACTGTCACTGTAACGGATGGCGTTAATCCTAAAACAGCTCAGACGCTGGTTGAATCATTCTCAATGTCTGCGACAATGACTAATAAAACATTGACAAGTTGTGTAGATACAAATCAATCTCTCACGGTTACTGTAACAGGTGGAGGTACCATTACAAAAACTTATGCTTGGAGCAAAGGTTCTTCAACCACAGCTACTTCAACTAAAATCACCTCGGGTGTATACACCGTGACAGTATCCAATGCATTCTGCTCTGTGACTGCTACTGCAAACGTAAATATAAATATCACGGATACCAACGTAATGGATTTCACCATTAATCCAGCTTCACCTTGTGTAAATAAAGACGTTACCTTTACAAACACTTCATCTAAACAAGATTGGAAATATGTTTGGAAAAATGGAGCAACACAATTTTCAACCCTTACTGTTCCCGTTGGATATAAGTTTCCAGCAGCAGGTAATATGCTGGTTAGCCTAAGTTCTAGCTTCGGATCATGTAATGCAGTTCCTGTAACCAAAACAATCGTTGTGAAGGCTGCTACAGCTACTGGTTGCGGAGCGTCAATAAGCAGTGTCAATTCAAATGACATTCAAATCTACCCTAACCCAGTTCGCGATGGTAAACTGTTCGTTCAAAATGATATGAACCAAAACTATTCTTACAGAGTCACTGATATGTTAGGAAAAATAGTTTCTGCTGATAAGCTTGGATCGAATAAAGATGGACAAATTGATTTATCTAAAGCACCAAATGGTATTTACTTCATAGAATTTGAAGCGAAAGGAGATAGAATCATTAAGAAAATTATTGTAGACAAACAATAACTCAAAATATCATCTGATTTATAGAATGGAGACCCTTGTTGGTCTCCATTTTTTTTTATACCTTTCATTATGATTCCTTTTTCTAAAATTATAATCTTTCTGTCGTATATTTGTGCTCCAAAATAGAAGGGAGGAAAGAGTTTTGAAAAAGCAAAGCAATAATTATGTGGTTATCATGGCAGGGGGTATCGGAAGTAGATTCTGGCCTCAAAGTCGGGTCGACAAACCAAAGCAGTTTCTGGATGTTTTAAATACAGGCAAAACACTGATTCAAAGTACCTTTGATAGATACAAGACTATTGTACCTTCAGAGAATATTTATGTAGTGACCACGACAGAATACTATGGATTGGTCTTAGAGCAATTAGATTTCTTAAATCCAGAAAATTTAATTCTAGAACCGGAACGCAAAAATACCGCACCATGTATCGGCTATGCTTGCTACAAAATCGGAAAAAGTAATCCTAAAGCGAATATACTAATCGCACCTTCAGACCATATTATTTTAGGGGAAAAGAAGTTTGAAGCCATCGTCGAAAACTCGTTTAATTTTGTAGACCGAAAGGCTGCCTTAGTGACTATCGGGATTAAACCGAATAAACCTGCGACAGGCTACGGATATATACAGTATGTTGAAGATGATGCGAATCTGTTCAAAAAAGTAAAAACTTTTACCGAAAAACCAAATACAGATTTGGCCAAGACTTTTTTAAAGTCAGGTGATTTTTTATGGAATGCAGGTATTTTCGTTTGGAATGTGCAGACCTTTATGAGGAGTTTTGAAAAGAACCTACCTGAGATGGGTGAGCTCATACAAAGTGTATGGGAAGACCTCAATACAGTCAAAGAATCCGTTTCCATGAATAATGTCTATAGTCAGTTTAGCAATATATCTATTGACTATGGTTTGATGGAAAAGGCAGATGAAGTCTATGTCCTCCCC
This sequence comes from uncultured Chitinophagaceae bacterium, assembly GCA_964465185.1. Classification (GTDB taxonomy): domain Bacteria; phylum Bacteroidota; class Bacteroidia; order Chitinophagales; family JADJOU01; genus CHPMRC01. The sequence continues at coordinate 4,969 of CAYXKX010000010.1, read as the reverse complement.
GCTGATTTTGAATGGTCAGACCTGGGTTCATGGTCATCTATTTATGATGGTCTAGAGAAGGACTATTTAGGAAATGCCACCACAAGTAAATTAGTGAAAATATACGATGCAAGCAATAACCTAATTGTAGCACCAAAAGGCAAGTTGGTTATCATCCAAGGTCTTGAAGGCAAGTGCATAGTAGATACCAAAGACGCACTTATGATATTGGCATTGGACAAAGAGCAAGATGTTAAGAACTTTACCACCGATTTAAAACGCGATAAACTCGATAAATTTTTATAGATGTCTATTGAGGTTCAAAATTTATCCAAACGCTATGATGAGCAGCTAGCGCTGAACAACATCAGTTTCCAAATACAAAAAGGTGCCATCGTCGGTTTTTTAGGACCTAATGGTGCTGGAAAGTCCACCACAATGAAAATCCTGACAGGCTTTATTCCGCAGACATCCGGCACTGCCAAGGTAGCAGGTTTTGATACGGTAGCGGCACCCTTGGAGGTCAAGAGACGAGTAGGCTACCTCCCTGAGAGTAATCCGCTCTATAAGGATATGTATGTCAAAGAGTATTTGCACTATGTAGCTACTATTTTCGCTCTACCCAATCCGCTCGCCAAGGTACAAGAAATGATATCTATGACTGGATTGACCAAAGAGCAGGATAAAAAAATACATCAACTATCCAAAGGCTATAAGCAGCGTGTGGGAATAGCTCAAGCGATAATCCATAATCCAGAGGTGCTGATTTTGGACGAACCTACCTCAGGTTTAGATCCCAATCAGTTGGACGAAATACGCAAACTCATTTTGAAAATAGGAAAGGAAAAAACAGTTTTACTTTCAACGCATATTATGCAGGAAGTAGAAGCTATGTGTGAGCGTGTCATCATCATCAATAAGGGAGAAATAGTCGCAGATAATTCTACAGTGAATATGCGTAAAATGGGCTCAAAAGAGGCTATTCTGACTGTGGAGTTTGCCGATAAAATCGACTTAGAAGAACTGAAGAAAGTGAAAAATATATCTCGTGTAGAAGCGTTGCAGGGAAATCAATTTAAAATATTCCTGAAGGATACGAACCTAGATATACGACAAGATATTTTTCAGCTAGCGGTGCAGAAAAACTGGTCTATCCTTGGCATGCAGCTCGAGGAAAAAGACTTAGAAGGCGTGTTTAAAGAATTAACGAATAAGTAATTATGAAGGCGATTTTTTTCAGAGAGATCAATTCGTTTTTTTCTTCCATGATTGGCTTTTTGGCTATGGGATTTTTTATCACGATTACAGGATTGGTTTTATGGTTTTTTCCTGAATACGACATCCTTGAATACGGTTACGCTACGCTAGAATCCTTCTTTACACTGGCCCCTGTATTGTTTTTGTTTATTATTCCAGCGATTACCATGCGACTTTTTAGCGAAGAAAAGCAGATGGGAACGCTCGAGTGGGTCTACACCAAACCATTTTCAGATAGAGATATTCTATTAGGTAAATTTTTTGCTAGTTTGTTTATCATACTAGTGGCCTTGATTCCTACATTGATCTACTATTTTTCGATCTACCAGCTGGGTTATCCCAAAGGAAATATCGATAATGGCGGAGTGATAGGAAGCTATTTTGGCTTGGTGCTTTTGGCTTCTGTATTTTGCTCTATCGGGCTTTTTTGTTCCTCCATTACTGCCAATCAAATCGTTGCCTTTATTCTAGCGGCGGTTCTATCAGCCTTATTTTTCTGGGGGTTCGATTTAGTTTCAAAGTTTAGTTACTTGGAAGGAAGCCTAGACTATTTTCTAAAAAATCTCGGCATTAGTTATCATTACGATAGCATTTCGAGAGGGGTATTAGATACACGAGATTTGATTTACTTTATTTCCATTACTTTCTTTTTCCTCTACCTGACCCATTTTCAGATGGAGAAGCGAAAGGTTTAATTAGTCTATAGTTTCAAGTTCTTAGTTACAAGTAAATTGGCTTTATATTTGTAATATAAATTTGAACATCATCTGCTTTAAACTTTCAACTTGTAACTTTAAGAATGATACTCGAGGAATTTCTTTCTATGCGCGATACCCTTCCCGAACAGCCAGGTGTATATCGCTATTTCGATGAGGAAGAGAATTGGCTATATGTAGGTAAGGCCAAAAATATAAAAAAACGTGTATCGCAATATTTCCTAGAAAATAAAATAGTGGCCTCGAGAATCAAGCTTATGGTCAAGCAAATAGCGCGCATAGAAGTAACAATCGTCCCGAATGAAAACGACGCCCTCATACTAGAAAATAGTCTTATCAAGGAAAATCAACCCAAGTATAATATCCGCCTCAAGGATGACAAGACTTATCCCTTTATCGTCATCAAAAACGAGCGTTTCCCCCGTATATTTTTTACTAGAAAATACTATAAAGATGGGTCAGAATATTTAGGACCTTACACTTCGGTAATTACGGCTAAGGATATTTTTAATACGATAACTACGTTATTTCCACTGCGGACTTGTACCTTAAATTTATCCAAAGAAAATGTAACTAAAAAGAAGTTCCGAGCTTGTCTGGAGTTCCATATAGGCAATTGTCTAGCGCCCTGCGAAGCCAAGCAGACTGAAGAGGAGTATGCCCAAAATATCAAGAAAATAAAAGACATACTCAAAGGGAAATTTTCTCAAGTCAAGGATTTTATGTCCGCGCAAATGGAAAAAACAGTGGACAAACTTGCCTTTGAAGAAGCAGATCAATGGAAAACTAAATTGAAAAAATTGGATGAATTTGAAACCAAGTCCGTCATTTTCAATCCTAAGTGGAATCATATTCTAGCAGTGAATATTTATACCACAGAGTCCAAATGCATATTGAATTATCTTAGAGTAGAGAATGGAACCATTATCAGCTCAAAGAGTTTCGAGGTAGAGCGAAAGCTAGACGAGACCAACGAAGAAGTACTAGAGCAGTTTATTTCACAATTTTTACTATCTACTAATGATATTGAAGAGGTGGTTATTCCATTCGAACTTGCAGTTTTGCCAAATAAAGTGAGGCAGGTAATACCACTACTTGGAGATAAGAAAAAACTTTTAGATGTCTCCTATATCAATGCGCGAAGCTTTGCTATGACTTTGTTTACAGATCCTAAATTTGAGAAGAAACGAGGTGAATTTAATATACTTAAAGAGCTACAGGATAAGTTACGTCTCAATCAATTGCCCATACATATTGAGTGTTTCGACAACTCCAATATTCAAGGAACCAACCCAGTAAGCGCCTGTGTGGTATTTAAAAATGGCAAACCCGCCAAGAAAGACTATCGACACTTTCATGTCAAGACAGTAGAAGGGCCCGATGACTTCGCCTCGATGAAAGAAATCGTGACCCGACGCTACAAACGCATGGTGGACGAAGGCGAAGAACTCCCGCAGCTCATAGTGATTGATGGAGGTAAAGGCCAGCTCAGTCACGCCCTGGAGGCTCTCAAAGAACTTCAACTTGAATCGAAAGTGACCATCGTAGGTATAGCCAAAAAGCTAGAGGAGATCTATTTCAAGGACGACCCTATACCCATGTATATAGATAAAAAAAGTCCTGCATTAAAACTCATACAGCAGATGCGAGATGAGGCCCATCGTTTTGGCTTATCATTTCACCGCCAACTTCGCTCCAAGTCGATGATTCAGTCCTCACTCAATCAGATTGATGGCATAGGCAAAACAACTGTGACTAAACTTCTTAAGAAATATAAGTCTATGACTAATATGAAAGAAGCTAGTAAAGATGATCTTGTAGAGCTTATCGGCGCGCAGCGTGCGGAGATTTTAATAGAGTTTTTCAATTATATGGGTCCAAGTTAGTTTCAAGTATTAACCCAAGGTTAATTCTTCGATTATTTAGGAAACTTTAAAAACTATTTCAGTTTCCTTGGATTTTTTCTCTTAGCTTTGTCGCCGAATGAATAAAGAATCAATTTTAAATATTTCTAGAAATCTCTTTTTTGAGAGAGGCACTAAAGCCGTCAATATGGACGATATAGCTACTGCATTGGGTATTTCAAAGAAGACGATTTATACACATTTTTCAAGTAAAGATGAAATTGTAGAATGTGAAATCGACACCCATATATCTGAACATGCTTGCGGCATAGAGGTCGTCAAATCCAAATCTAAGAATGCGATTGACGAGTTGAGATTGATTTATCAAATGGATATGGAAACTCACCAAAAAATGAAGCCCATTTTTGTAGCGGATATCCAGAAATACTACCCTCAATGTTGGAGAAAGTTGCAAGATTTTTTTAAGACTTGCGTTATGAAAACTATCGTAGAAAACATTCAGCGCGGACAAGGTGAGGGTCTATATCGAACACAGATCGATATAGAGTTCATCGCTAGCCAATATTTCCACAGTATCTTCAATATGGTGGAGTTTTTCGCTCAGCAGCGCACCCGGTCCTTCGGTGATTTGGAAAAGGAATTGATGTTCTATCACATCAATGGCATCGGTACACCCAAAGGAATTAAATATTTAGATAAAATAAATTTTGAAATATAGCCCATGAAACTTCCTTTATTAACCCTCTTATCTTGGTTTTGTATCCAAACTAGTTTCGGACAAAACTCCACCTTCACCCTCGAAGCGAGTATCGATTATGCCCTCCAGCACAACTATAATCACTTGAAAAATCAACTGGAAAAGTCGATTACCTATGAAAAGACCCAAGAGGTCTTGACTCAGGGCTTCCCGAAAGTGAATGGCTCTATCGCCTATCAAAATCAGTTTATTGTGCCGACGAGTGTGATCCCAGGAGAGGCGTTCGGTGCACCAGGGCAGTTGCTTCCTGTCAAATTCGGAATAAGCAATACCATGAATGCTAGTATCGGTTTACAACAATTGATTTTTGATGGTCGTTATTTGGTAGGTGTTCAAGCGAGAACTTCCATTAAAGAATTGGCTAACATACAAGTGAAGATGAGTGAGCGCGATGT
>CAYXKX010000009.1:25582-65033 GCA_964465185.1 uncultured Chitinophagaceae bacterium | reverse complement strand
ATTATTTTAATGCTTTCACTATGCCTTTCTTTTTTCGAAATAGATGAAGCAGATTGTGCGGTTAAATTCCCCGCTAGAACTAAAAAAACAAGAGTGATCGAACGCATAGAGTATGGGATTCTATAGTAAGACTTAAAATCTTCCTAGAAGTTTAATGGAGAAATGTTAAATTTTTTACGTCAACTGCTCAACTCTATAAAAAAGAGTTTAGCAGTAATAAATTATTCAATGATTATACTGCCAATCTTAGAAAGGATAGCCAATTGCAAAATTTATAACCAAATTATTTCGGAACCAGTCAGGATTGAAGGGCTTAGCATCCGTTATGACCCAATCATTTTTAGTGAGATAAGGAACCCGAAGAGGTATCCCTACATCAAAGCGCATGATAAAATAGTTAAAATCTCCGCGAAGTCCAAATCCACCTCCCAGATAGATGAACTATTTATGTAATTAAGAGTCATAGCTTATAAAATTCACTCAATTTAAAAACACCCGATTCATCCTGACTAAAATTAATAGATGAGTTCCAAATGTTTCCACCATCAATAAACAAGGCTCCTTTTAAAAAGCTCACAATATGGAAACGGAATTCTGAATTAAACTCTAACATCATATTGCCGGTTTGGTCTCTTGGAAAACTATCCAATCTATTGCTATTAGGATTAAAGTTCCCTGCACCAATGGTTCTTGGCTGAAAAGCCCTCAGGGAATATGGTCCACCAATAAAATACTGCTTGATATAAGGGAGCTGCAACGAATTGCCAAAAGGAAAAGCTACACCAAATTTTAACCTACTATGCAGGGAAGAAAGCTGGGTAATCTTTGTTGAATTTATTACTTCAAACTGAGATTTTAGATACTGCGATATATCAATCCCTTCAATGTTTACCCCACTTTCATCTTTAGATAATCCTACAAACTTATCGACAAGATAGACTGTGTTACCAGCTGTTTCTAGGTTGAGTCTAAAATTAAGGGTATTAAACTTTCTCCTACCTATTGGCGACAAATGATTTACCCAGAATAATGACCCAATAATGAATGAATTATTAAAAGATGATTTTAAAAAAGGATTTAGATTCAAGGTATTCTTAAACTCATCAGAAACCGAGTTGGCAGGGAAAATGATCGCATTAAAGGAAATGGGAGAGTAACTGAATGTCGTATTCTTCTTTTTTGCCCACTGAAGTTCAATACTGGTACCAATATTATGAATATCATAAAATCCTAAACGTTTACTATAGGTATAATTTGAATTGATAAAGGTTCGATTAAATAGATAACTTTTATTATTAGTTAAAAAATTGGGCAATAAAAACTTTTCAATAGCATAACTGGTTAAAATGGATAAGTCTGTTCTGGATATTAATCCAGAGAAATTCTTTTCTTGATTGAGATAAGCATTAAACTCTACGGCACCAGATAAGGATATACTTAATTTATCTGCTTTTTTGGTTAAATTTCTATTAATATATTTCAAGGTAGGCTGAGCTCCTATAAATCCTAGGGTAGAGTTGTAAAAACTCTGCTCTAGAGAGATGGTGCTTCTAGGGCTTGGCGTCAGGGTATAAATGACGTCTAACCTTTTGGATGTGTCATCTGGTGACTTATATGACGAGTTGATTAGTTTAAAATTATTGAGTTCGGACAATCTCTGAATAGTCTTGTTGATGTCACCTTTTGAATAAATAGTATCATGGGTTTTATAGATAAACTTATCTATAAACCGTTCGTTATATTTTTTATCTTTGGATTGAATATAAAGTACACCTCCTATCGTATCAATCTCACTCGTATTTATATTTGCTTGTTCTTTCGAAGAATTTATAAAAACATAAATGTTGTCTAACCTATACTTTCGAAAAAAAGTGGAATCAGTTTCTTCTAAAATTTTCACATAAACATCCACTTCATGCGTTTTTTGAAATGTATCGAATCGATATTTAATATAATCTTTTGTAAAATTAAAATAGCCTTTATCATTGCCGGCTAATGTCATTCTGGCTATTTCTCTTTCTAATTTTTCGATATTGAGTATTTCGTTCTTCTCTAATACTGTCTTTCCAAATTCCTTTTGAATATCCTTTTGAATAGGTGTTATAGAGTCCACGAAGATATTTCTTAATATATAAGGATTCTTTAGCTCCACTTCATAAACAACTTTCGTTCGTTTTTTCTTCGTTTGATAACTTACCTTGACTTGATTGTCAAAATAACCAATATTAAAATAATAATTTTCCAAGGAGACTCGACTGCGTTCTAATTTGGTAGAGTCAAAAATAATTGGAGCCTTCCCCACTTTTGTTTTCATAAACTGAGAGAACTTGGTCACTTTATGTTTATTGTAAAATGCCCATATATGCTGAGAAATAGGCATACCAAATATTTTTTTATTCGGCTTTTGAACTGGTATTTTATAAATCTCATCTTTATAAAATAAATCATTAATTACATCCTTTTCCTGTCCCTTTAGTTCTATATGATTGGAGACTAAAATCGAGCTCTTATCAGGTATTTGTTTGTATATATTACAAGAATAAATCCCCATGAGGAGAAATATGCCAATACTATTAAAATTAATGGTGGATTTTAGTGTCAATGTCTTTACTTTGTATATCTTATTCTCAGTTACGTGATTACAAATTTACAAATTAAATTTATTAAGTCTCTACATCTTAAGAAAAATAGATTGGAATACGGTCAATATGTATGCGAAGGGGGAAAAATAATCCACGAACTTATTACTTCTCAGCCTGAGTCAATAGATTCCATATATGCTTGTGATAGCTGGAAACCACCTGCTCAGGCTAAGAATTTAAACATCATATTGGCTTCGAATAAAGATTTAGAGAGAATGAGCCAACATACCACTGTGCCTTCAGTTATTGCCCTTGTTAATTTTCCTAAAAGCAAAAATTTTAAGTTGATTCAGCAAAAGTACTACCTATATTTAGATCATATTGCGGATCCTGGAAATCTGGGGACTATTATTCGAACTGCAGACTGGTATGGACATAAACAGATTTTCTTATCTCCAAATTGTGTAGATTTATATAATCAAAAGGTTATTCAATCTGCGATGGGCTCGCATTTCAGAATGCGATGCTTTGAAATTGATTTTCAACAACTAATTGAAAGGCATACATTTAATCATATTTTGGCTACAGCTATGGAAGGTCAGGCACTGACTGAAATAGGTGATATCCGAAATAGTTTAATTGTTTTGGGCAGTGAATCTCATGGTGTATCCGAGGACATCTTCAAACTTTGTACCAAAAAAATGACGATACCATCCTTTGGACAAACAGAATCGCTCAATGTAGCCGTCGCAGCAGGCATAATCATTCATCATTTTACTGTGAATGATTAATTTTGCAATAAATCTATAATATAAAAACAACAAAATGGTCATAGGTATAGCTGGTGGTTCGGGATCGGGAAAGACCACCGTAGTTAAAAAAATAATGGGGCTATTTCCCAAGCAAGATGTCATCTTACTTTCACAGGACAATTATTATAAAGACATAAGTCATCTGCCTGAAGAAAGTCGCAAAGAAACAAACTTTGACCATCCAGATTCCATTGAGTTTTCATTATTAGAGGAACAAATTATAAAATTACTCAATGGACAAAACATCATTCAACCTTCCTATTCCTATCTCACCTGTGCTCGGTCAGAAGGAAAAGTGATTGAACCAAAAAAAGTTATCGTCGTAGAGGGTATTTTATTATTCACAGATTCCACCTTGCGAAAACTCTTCGATGTCAAAATATTTGTCGATGCAGAAGCAGATGAACGCTTGATAAGGTTGATAAAAAGAGATACCATAGAACGAGGACGTGATGCCGCCGAAGTGCTGAATCGCTATGAAAAAACAGTACGACCTATGCATGAGCAATTTATAGAACCATCTAAAAAATATGCTGATATCATCATACCTCAAGGAGGACACAATCAAGTAGCGATAAGAGTACTAGCTGGTATGATCAAAAACAAACTGACAGAATAATAAAGTTATGAATAATAAAATTTCCTTTGTCACTGGTGCCAATGGATTCGTAGGTTCTCATTTAGTAGAATATCTCCTAAACCAAGGGCATGAAGTGCACTGTCTTATGCGAAAATCTAGTGATGATAAATGGCTGAAAGGACTCGCAGTTACTATGCATCGAAATGGAATCGAAGATGTTGAGTTTTTAAAAGAAGTCTTTTCTAAACATAAAGCTACCTATATTTTTCACCTAGCGGGTACGGTCAAAGCATTCGACTACGCGGGTTTTGAAGCAGGGAATGTCAAACCTACTCGATGTATCTTAGAGGCTAGTTTAGGAATAGAAAGTATTGAAAAAATAATAGTGACTTCCAGTTTAGCAGCTTCGCGAGCGACTCGCGTAGGTCGTCCCAATGATGAAACCTGCGAACGCATTCCCCTCACTGACTATGGCATAAGTAAAGTGGCTGAAGAAGATTTGGCTATGTCATACATGGATAGATTGCCAATAAGTATCATCAGACCACCCGTTGTCTATGGTGAGCGAGATGTAGAGGTATTACTATTTTTCAAGACCATCAAGTTGCACCTGATACCACTCATTGGTTTTAGTCCCAAATCAGTCTCACTGGTCTATGTAGGTGATTTAATTAAAGGTTTCCATCTGTGTGCTATCTCAGAAAAATCGAAAAATCAAACTTATTTCCTCGGTGGTCATCAAGATGAATACACTTGGCCATATCTGGGTGAACTAGCGGCAAAACTTCTAAATGTATGGGCTGTCAAGATGCGGGTACCGCATTTTGTTATTTTTACAATCGCTTATTTTTACGAGTTTATTGCAAATCTATTTGGCAAGGCCGTGACTTTCAATACTCAAAAAGGTAGAGAACTGGTCAGTGAATCCTGGAGCTGCACGAGCCAAAAAGCAAAAAAAGATTTTGGATATAACCCAAGTATGGCGATTGAGGTTGGATTTAAACAGACCATAACATGGTATAGGGAAAAGGGATGGATATAAATTTCACAAACATAAATTAACTCTAAATGTTACACATTCGCATCAAAGTCTCCATCATTTATGGCGGTTTTTTCTTTCTGTTTATGCAACCTTTAGATGCTCAAACTAAAGAATTCTACAACATCCATTGGGAAAAAATAGACTCTTCTGACAGAGCAGCCTTTTATCGAATAATTAAAAAAATTGACACGAGATTTAAAATAAGCGACTATTATATTACCAATGAAATTCAGTTTGATGGGTATGCATTAAATACGACTAACCCATTGATATTAGATGATACAGCTAAATATTTTTATAAGCATGGAGGTACACATATTCAATCTCTCTATAAAAAAGGCAAGCGCGATGGCTTTACCTACCATTTCTATCCCAGTGGAAAAGTGAAATCAAGATATCATTATTATCAAGACACATTAAACGGGGAATATTCTTCGTATTTTCCTTGGGGAGAAACTAGAATTATTGGTAATTATAAAAACAACCAAGCAGTAGGCAGGTATAGATCTTATTATATCAATGGACGTATCGAATTGGAACAAGAAATAATCGACCCGTTAAATAGTACTTTAAAAGAATATGATTGGACAGGAAATTTAAAAGTAAATACGATCATTCGAAACGGGCAAGTTCTATATGACACTATCAGTAATAAAGATGTTCAAGTAACACCAGGTATTGGTCCTCAAACTGAGAAGGAATTTTTCAGCTCCACTAATTGCACGCATCTAGATTCGGGGAACAAGGCTTTACAAGTTACTGCTTGTAGAAAGAAGTTTAATCAATTTACTGTCTGTATAATTAAATCTAAGCGGATGATGAATCTCCTCACCTATATGAAAAGTATCAAAATAAGTGATAAAGAAATTTATTTTCTATATTCTACAGATAAGAGTGAAGCATCATGGCGAATGTCTGTTTCTTTAAAAGAAGCTTTTCGTTCTAGTATTTTATCCTATTTTTCTATTATTGATATTTTGGAAACCCAATTCTATAGACCTACAGCTCTCACAAGTCAGAAGATAACTGAAGAATTGTACAAAGAAATTTATAGTGATTCTGAATCTATGGCTAGATAAACTAACTAATGGTTTATACTTTTGTTTAAAGTAAGAAGCGTATGTCTCTCAAAAAACTTATTGTCCTCTCCGGTGCAGGTATTTCACAGGAATCAGGGATTTCCACTTTTCGCGACGCGAATGGTTTGTGGGAAAATCACGATATTATGGAGGTGGCTTCTATTCAAGGATGGCACAAAAATCCCGCCTTGGTTTTAGATTTTTATAATCAACGAAGAAGGCAATTGGCAGAAGTAAAACCTAATGATGCTCACAACATCATAGCGCAACTAGAAAATCAATTTGAAGTCATCGTCATTACTCAAAATGTAGATGATTTGCATGAAAGAGCGGGAAGCTCAAAAGTCATTCATTTGCACGGAGAACTCTACAAAGCTTGTAGTGAGGGAAATAAAAATCTGGTATTGGATTGGAAAGAGGATATTAATCTGGGGGATCTAGCAGAAGATGGCTCACAGCTGAGACCTTTTATCGTCTGGTTTGGAGAAGATGTGCCACTGCTAGACCTAGCTGCGGATATGGTCTATGATGCCGACATTCTAATAGTCATAGGCACCTCTCTTCAAGTATATCCTGCTGCCAACCTCATTCATTTTGCTCACAATGCGAAGAAAAAATATATCATAGATCCGCATTGTCAAGACTATACTGTTCCATCGGATTTTGTCAAACTGGCGATGAAAGCGACGGAAGGTATGGCTAAAGTAAGAGGTGAATTAGAAGTATAATTTATTGGTGACGCTGCGCTTAAACAGCAATAAAGGCTGAAGGTATGGTGAAGGTAAAGAGTGAATTGTTGGACTAATTTTGCTGGTGGCGCTGCGCTAAACACCAACAAAGGCAGTAGCTTTCAACTTTTCACTTTCTACTTTAAACTAATCTTACCATGGCAGCTTTCTCTTCAATTCATTCAAAAGGTCCTCTTTCTTTTTATTGACTTCTTCCTCTGCTTTTTTCTTAGTTTCTTCTACCCTCTTTTCAGCCTCTTGTTTGACTTCGTCTACTTTTCTATTGGCTTCTTGAATTGCGGCATTTTTCATGCTATCCACAGTTTTTACTGCTTGATTTTTCAAATCCTCTCCAGCCTTTTTAGCGGCATCGAGGGCTGCTCCCGAGGCACTGGTGGGCTTTCCTCCTGATAGAATTTCTGGAGCTCCTAATGAGATAACAGGTTTGTCAAAAAAGCCCTTTATATTAAGATTAAGACGAATCGTTTCAGGGTTTATATTGCCTAAAAATGGAAGATTAAATTTTGACATTAAACCATTTACTACACTAGAGGCATTACCCAGCTGCGAGAATGGCACATCTACTGCCATTTTATAATCTAGTGATTTATCTAAACCCTGTGCACCTGCCAAAGTCATATCCAAATTATTAGCTTTAAACTTTGTCGGTTGCAATACTATACGGCCTTTGTCAAACGACATATCTGCTTTAATATTAGTCGCTTCTAGATTATTGAGCTGACTCAGTTTAGTCACGCTAGCTATCTGCTGCAAAACTGGCAAACTAACTACCTTAGCTATTGGAATGACAACCGTAAAATCTCCATTTAAGGTATTCAAATCCGGACTCATATCGGGAAGCATATTCATGGTCAAATTAGAACTAGAAGATAGTTTACCTGTCATGTATTTCATAATAGGTGCCAGCTTAGGGGCACTTTCCATATAATTATAAACCTGATTGATGTCAAACGATTCAATATCATAATGAACAGCAATAAGCGGTTTGGTCTGCCCAACGGTGCTGTAGATTGCATTCATTTTGGCGCTACCACCAAGAAGTTCCGCTTTGACATTGCTCAGATTAATTTTCTCTTCTTTCACCGTCATAGAACCCGCTATATTCTTTATAGTCATTTTGCCATATAACATTTCACCTATTGTGGCATTACCAGTTAGGTCAATTTTATTAGGTACCATGACATAGTCTGACTTTTTACCATTCTTGTCCTCTGAGGCGAACTCATTCATATCTACTTTTTGACAAGCCATGGATATATTTCCCGACATCACTTCATCTTTTGACAAATAGTATCCTATAAAATTCTCCAAACGACCCTTGATGTTAAAATCTGTAGCGCCAATGTTTCCTATACACGCTGGCATATCCACGAATTGAGGAGAGAAATTTAAAGCCAAATCATTTATGCGAACCGGCTTTTCTACAGTGGAAGATTCATAGATTAATCCTTTCACAATAGCATTACCATCTGCGTGAATAGCAGCATAGTTTTTAGCTTTTAAATCAGACTGGCGTGCTTTAAGGTCTAAATCCAAATTTACCATTCCCTCCAGTTTTTTAACCCCTTCCATAGGGTAAAATTTCAACACATCTCCTAGATTGATTTTTCCTTTTGAATACAACTCCGTATATGGATTAGACATAGGTTGACTAATCTTCAATCTTCCTTCAAATGGGTCACTTCCTATATTCATCGAAAATTTTGAAACATCGATAGAGATATTATCCATAGAGCCTCCAGGACTTTTAATACTTGATGCTATTTGAATATTTGAAACTTTTTTCGGCAAGCTTGGGTATTGGAATTCTCCATTATTGACATTGAATACAATATCTATTTTGGGATAAACAGAGCCTCTATAAAGTCCTTCCACTTTTCCTTTTAAGTCAAACTGACCCTTGGTCTCTATATTGTTAAAATCCTTTTTATAGATAGCGGGAATCAAGGACAATACTTTTTTAAAGTCATTATTTTCTGTTTTAAAATCTAAACTCATACTCATAGCATCTTTATCCATTTGTTGAATAAACCCATTGAGCAATAGTGCTAAGTCATTTAAATGAATCTTATTGGCGGAAAATGAATATTTCTTTGCAGCCTGATCTATCTCAATAGTTGACTCATTAGTCAATCTAGCATTTTTTAGATATGGAATTAAACCTTTGAAATAACTCACATCATCAATAGTCGTTTCACTAGAATACTTTACTAAATTATTCGTAAAATCTCCATTGGCCTTATGATTCAGTCCTATTATTTCTGCACTATTATTTGCAGGAACATCAATATATTTCACATTGATATTATCTAAAACAATATTTTCCATCGCGAGGGAAAACTTAGAAGGTTCCTTAGTTTCCTTAGTTGGTTTTGTTATATCCCAATTAGCCTGACTATCTGCAGCCACTTTAGCATAGATGTCGGCATTGATAAGTTCGATACTATTGATCTTCATTGGCTGCTCTGTCTGAAATAAAGATTTAATATCCAAAGCCAATTTTAGAACTTCCATTTTCACCAGCGTATCTCCAGTAAACTGTCCTATACCAGCAATGGAAGGCTGATGAACGACTAGCGTTATATCTGGGAAATTCTTAATATTTTGCAATAAGGAAACATCTATAGACTCAAAATTAAGTATGGCATTGAGTTCCTGATTAGCGGCATCTTTGGCTGCTTGGACTATTTTATCCTTGAATAAAAATGGGACTGCTACAGCCGCGCCTATCAAAACAACGATAAATACGACGATTCCTACTAATATTTTTTTCATTTTGAATGTATTTTAAAAATGGTTTGACTTAAAAAAGTCGATTTCGTTTAATAACTAAAAATACTCTCTCATCTCCTCAGCCAATTCCTTAGCCTTCTCCCCTGCCTTTATTGCAAAGTCTTCCCCTTTAGAAGCATAAATAATTTCACGCGAAGAATTGACGAGAATACCAATATCATCATTCAACAATCCTTTGCAAACATCTTCTAGTGACCCACCTTGAGCACCTACTCCAGGGATGAGTAAAAAATGATCAGGAATAATGGAGCGAATAGTTTTATAATAAGGAGATTGCGTAGCGCCGATAACGAACATCATATTCTCCTTTGAACTCCATTCTGAACAAGACATCAACACCTTTTCAAACAAATATTGATCGCCAATTTTTTCCAATTCGAAATCCTTTGCGCCTTCGTTAGAGGTAAGACCAAGCACAATAGCCCATTTATCCTTATGATTTAAAAACGGTTTCACACTATCGCTACCCATATAAGGATTTATAGTGACTGCATCGCAATTCATTCGCTCAAAAAACGCTCTCGCATAGAGCTCTGAAGTATTACCTATATCGCCGCGCTTGGCGTCAGCAATAATAAAATGAGTCTTAGGTATAGAAGCGACTATTTCTTCAAAAACTTTGAATCCTTCCCAACCCAATGATTCAAAAAAAGCCACATTGAGTTTAAAGGACACACAAAAATCAAGTGTAGTCTTGATGATTTCCATGCAAAATTCTTTCACCCCTTCTGCATTCTTTGGCAGATGAGCCGGCAGTTTTAAAATATCGGGATCCAATCCTACACATAGGAATGACTTTTTTCTTCTTATTTCTGATATTAAAGATTCTCTATTCATTTGGGATGCCATTCAATCGTGAAATCATTAGATTCCGCACTTGTTCTTTTAATGCAGGAATATCTGCTGCCGTCAATTGCGAGGTATCAATTGGCTTTTCAAAATAGCATTTAACAATTCCTGGTGCCATATCTACTTTATAATTAGGATTATTAATGTGCTTCATGCCTACTAAAGTACTCACAATTAGAGGAGATTTCATATCGACAGCTAGGCGAAAGGCTCCATCGATAAAATCTATTAAAGGTTCATCTGTCTTATTTCTTGTGCCTTCGGGAAACACCCATACCGAAATTCCATCATTTAAAATTTCTTTCATTTTTTTCATCGATTTCATTCTGGATGTCATACTCGTTCTATCTACCAAGACGGCTAAATTTTTAGCTACCACACTAAACACAGGCACTTTGCCTAATTCTGCTTTAGATAAAAAGAAGAAAACATTTTTCCATGGTAAAGTAATTGAGTTAATAAAAATATCATAATTGGAATTGTGATTCCCTACAATAACGTAGCCCTTGTTAGGTTCAAAATTTTCCTTACCATATACTTTTACAATTATTCCACTCAAATAACAAATACCAACACAAGATATTTTTTGACTGAGAAGGAGATTAATTCTACGAGATTTTTTACCAAAAATCAAATTTGTAGTTAAAATAAATAAGGCAGTAAAAATGACAATAGGTGCTAATACAAAAAAACAATAAACACCCCATATAAATCTAAAAATTCGCATAAGGCAAATTTAGGTAAAAAAGAATACTCAAAAAGAAAACTATACCAACAATCGCTTATACATCGGTATCACATTCTGTAAACCATAGTATAGACAATCGCTGATAAGCCAATGCCCTATGGAAACCTCTGCCAATTCTGGTAGATTTTGTTTGAAAAAGCCTAGATTATCTAAATTCAAATCGTGCCCCGCATTGACTAATAATCCACAGTCGAATGCAACTTTGTTGGCTCTAACAAAATTCTTAATAGCCATATCCTTATCTTTAGGATAATCCTTAAAATATTGACCAGTGTAAAACTCTATTCTTTCAGCTCCAAGCTTTTTTGCCTTTCTAATCATAGCTTCATCTGTATCCATAAATAAGGAAACGCGAATACCATGATGTTGAAATTTTTCAATAATAGGTCGCAAGAAATTTTCTTGCTTAATTGTATCCCAACCAGTATCTGAGGTTAGAATATGAGGAGGATCTGGAACCAGCGTAACCTGAGTGGGTTTGTGCTTTAGTACCATTTCGATAAAATGCGCATCGGGGTAACCTTCAATATTGAACTCGCAGTTTTCTGAAGGTAAAAATTGACTTAAATCTTCCACATCTTGAAATTTGATATGTCGCTGATCTGGTCTAGGATGTATGGTAATACCATCTGCTCCAAATTCCATACATTTTCTTGCAAACTCTAAGAGATTTGGATAGTCCCCTCCACGCGCATTGCGAATAGTAGCTACCTTGTTTATATTCACAGATAATTTAGTCATGACTATTTTTATTAAAAATAAATACGAAAATAATCCACGCCAACACTATCATACTTCCTCCGAACACAAAAGGGAAAGTTGTCAAATTCTTACCGAAAACAGCTACAACTAATGGAGGAATAATCTGAGCTAAGGATTGCATCGATTGATTGATTCCTAAAATTTCTCCTTGCTGTTCGGGTTGAGCTTGACCAGAGACAAGTGTCAAAAGATTGGGCGAGTTCAATCCCTGTGCTAGTGCTAGAAAAAAGTTTAAGACCAAAATTCCAACTACAGTAGATGGGAAAACCATGGCTATAATTCCTAAACCGATGACCAGCATGGTCTTGGACACGATACTAGCTGGAGCTAGACTCGGATTTAATTTTCTAATTAAAAAACCCTGCGTAAATACCAACCAAAAACCAACCCAACCAAAAACATAGCCCACTTCAGATGTATTGGAATGAAACTTTTCATACATAAATACCGAAAAGAATTGAGTATAGAACGAAAAACCTAAGGTATTGAGAAAGGTAATGGTAAACAGCGTTCGCAGATTGAGCGAAGTAAATGCTTTTTTGACATTTTCTATACCTTTCAAGAAAGTAATTTTAGTGTATTTTTTGACATCAAGAGTCTCTTGAAATCGCCACCAAACAAGTATGAAATTGGTTATAGACAGTGCTGCTGTGAATAAAAATGGTGTGGTCAAATCAAACCAAGAACAATGGCTAGAATCTGATAAAATTCCCCCAAGTAAAGGTCCAAAAATAAATCCTAATCCAAAAGCCATACCTATCAAAGCAAAATTTTTCGGCTTATCTACTGGTTCGGAAACATCGCTAATAGCAGAAAACAATACGGACAAACTACCGCCAAAAAAACCAGGAATTAACCTCGACAAAAATAAAATGACCAAACTCTGCTGATATAAGGCTAGGGAAAATAAGGAATAACCCAAAGCGGTGCCTATCATAGAAACCATAATGACTTTTTTTCTTCCGAATCTATCACTGAGTCCGCCTAATACAGGAGCTCCAAAAAACTGCATAAATGGAAAGGCTGCCATGAGCAAGCAAAATGTCCAGCGAATCTTATCTTCGCCTACAAGTCCTGCGAAATGCGAAGCATCTTGAGCATAAAATATAGCCGGTATGACTGGTATAATAATTCCTATGCCTAACATATCTATGAAGGCCGTTAGGAAAATACTAATTAAGAAAGATTTGTTTGCTTTTACAGTTGTCAATTTTGAATTTTTAATTTTGAATAATAGAGCACATTAAATTCAAAATTAAAAATTAAGAATTCAAAACTACTATTTATCCATAAACATCTCCATGACCTCTTCACTCACACCTGTGTATGAGAAACCGCCATCATGGAAAAGATTTTGCATAGTTACTTTTTTAGTCAAATCAGAAAACATGGTGATGCAATAGTCTGCACATTCATCTGCTGTTGCATTTCCTAGTGGCGACATTTTTTGCGCATAGTTATAGAAGGCATTGAATCCTGCAATTCCACTACCAGCAGAAGTCTTAGTCGGTGATTGTGAAATTGAATTGACTCGCGTTCCATTTTTCTTGCCATAATAATAGCCAAATGAACGGGTGATAGATTCCAAATATGATTTATTGTCTGCCATATCGCCATAACCAGGGAACGTACGTTGAGCAGCAATATAGGATAAGGATAAAACAGAACTTCCGGCCGATAAAGCGTCCAGTTTCCATGCTGCAGCTAAAGTTCGATGTAATGAAAGTGCAGAAATATCCATTCCTTTAATAAAATCTTCATGCACAGACTCTGCGTAGCTTCTATTTTTTCTGATATTAATACTCATACCAATACTATGAAGCACAAAATCTATCTTACCACCGAAATGTTCCATAGATTTAGAAAATAAATTTTCTAAATCTTCATTTTTAGTAGCATCAGCAGGGATAACCGGCGCATTGCATTCTTCGGCCAGTTTATTAATTTCTCCTAACCGCATAGCGACTGGAGCATTAGTCAATACAATTTGTGCACCCTCAGCATGAGCTCTCTGAGCTACTTTCCAGGCGATTGAGTCTGAATTTAAAGCACCAAATATGATTCCTTTTTTTCCTTTAAGTAGATTATACATATTTTTTTGAGTTTTTAGTTACTAGTTGCTAGTTTCAAGTATTTTACTTGCAACTGACCACTTGTAACTTGTGACTAAATTATTTTTCCAATTTCTTAATTTCTGAAACATAATCCCAGTTATTTAGAAACCCTGTATCAAAATTTCCATTTACAAAGTCTTCATTATTCATCAAAACCTTATGAAAAGGGATGGTCGTTTGAATGCCCTCTACGACAAATTCTTCCAAGGCTCTCTTCATCTTTTGAATGGCTTCTGCTCTTGTGTGTGATCTGCAAATTAATTTTGCAATCATACTATCATAATATGGCTGAACGGTATAACCTGAATATGCCAAGGTATCCACGCGAACGCCAAAACCTTTAGGAGTATGAAATGCGCCTATTTTTCCCGGGTTGGGAGCGAAATCGCGCAATACGTTTTCCGCATTGATTCTCACCTCTATAGCATGAACACCTCTTTCTGGAGGGAAATATTCAAATTGAGTAATTTTTTCTCCTGCAGCTATCATGATTTGTTCTTTGATCAAATCAAAGTCCATCACCTCTTCTGTCACGGTATGTTCCACTTGAATTCTCGTATTCATTTCCATGAAATAGAAATTCTTATACTTATCTACAAGAAACTCTATCGTACCCATTCCTTCATAGTTAATGGATTGAGCCGCTTTTTTAGCAGCATTGCCCATTTTAACTCGCAACTCCTGATCTACAAATGGAGAAGGACATTCCTCAACCAATTTTTGATGTCTACGCTGAATAGAACAATCCCTTTCTGACAGGTGAGTCACATTTCCAAATTGATCTCCTGCTACCTGAATTTCAATATGGCGAGGTTCTTCAATAAATTTTTCCAAATAACATCTACCGTTGCCAAAGGCTGCTGAGGCCTCTTGCGAAGCATTTTCAAAATTCTTTTCAAAATCTTCCTCTTTCCATACGATACGCATTCCTTTTCCGCCTCCACCGGCAGTAGCTTTTATCATAATAGGATATCCTATTTCCTTTGCTACCTCTAACCCTTCGGCTACATCCTCTATCAATCCATCCGATCCAGGCACAATTGGTACCCCCGCTTTTTTCATGGTATCTCTAGCAGTGACTTTATCTCCCATGAGATTCATCATTTCAGGAGTAGGACCTATAAACTTTACCTTGTATTGACTACAAATTTCAGCAAATCCAGCATTCTCAGCTAAAAAACCATATCCTGGATGCACTGCATCCGCTCCAGTTAATTCAATCGCTGCGATTATATTTGGAATATTTAAATAAGATTTTGAACTTTCGGGTGGACCTATACACACTGCTTCGTCCGCAAACTTTACATGCAGACTTTCCTTGTCCGCTGAGGAATAAACAGCAACAGTTTTGATTCCCATTTCTCTAGCAGTTCTTATTACTCGAAGCGCTATTTCGCCACGATTGGCAATCAGTATTTTCTTAAACATATATTTAATTAATCATTAACAACCAATAATTAACAATGACATCTAACAATGTTAGAGAGACACTATATTAATTTTATTCAATTATAAATAATGGTTGATCATACTCAACAGGACTCGCATCATTCAGAAGAACCTTGGTGATGGTTCCTGCTTGATCACTTTCTATCTCATTAAATAGCTTCATAGCCTCAATAATGCATATAACTTGACCTACTTCAACTCTATCTCCAACCTTGACAAAAGCCTCCTTATCAGGACCTCCTGATCTATAGAAAGTGCCTATCATCGGAGCTTTAATGGTTTTTTCACTTCCACTAGGCTTAGCTGCGGGAGTGGCTTTATCTTCAGAAGCTGGCGTTGCAGATGATACTGGTGCTTGCATCATATGCGCCGTATTCATAGGCATAGAAGTCATGACGCCTCCTGATACCACTTGGGTAAAACTTTCATTGCTCTTCAATTTTATTGAAAAATTTTCTTGCTCTATCTTTAGCTCACCAATACCTGATTTGCTAAACATTTTTACTAACTCTTGGATTTCTTTAAAGTCCATATTTTTAGATTTTTAGGATTCAAATATATAAATAAAATGCTTTTAGTTTCTAATTGTTATGCTTTTATGCGTTCCATATATGAACAAGTGTCCGTATTTATTTTAACAGTATCTCCCTCATTGACAAACATCGGCACCTGAATCTTAGCGCCAGTCTCTACAGTAGCTTCCTTAGTGGCATTGGTCGCTGTATTTCCTGCCACAGCATCATAGGTTTGAGTTACAAGCAGATTTACGGACATTGGTAATTCTACCGTTAATGTTTCTTCTGTCTCAGCATGAAGTAGCATTTCAACCGATTGTCCTTCTTTTAAAAGTTGGGGATTATTAATCATATCTGAATCAACAGACACCTGATCAAAAGTCTCCGTATTCATAAAATGATACCCTGTCTCATCATTATATAAATATTGAAATGTTCTTCTTTCTACTCTTGCCGTCTCAATAGAATGTCCAGCAGGTATAGTTTGTTCTACTACTTTTTTAGATTTTACATTTTTCAATTTTGTTCTAACGAATGCTGGGCCTTTGCCAGGTTTTACATGCAGAAAGTCAACCACGACCCATAGATTTCCATCTATGACCATACATAATCCTTTCTTAATTTCTGTCGCACTAGCCATTATACTATAGTTTAAAGATTTTAGGCGCAAACCTAAGAATTTTGGGTTAAACTTTTCTATTTTAAACAACCATCAAAATTAAAAGCATTGATTTTCAACTATTAAGCAACAAATAATGAGATTTAAAATAACTAGTGTGATTAGGATTACATTTTAATATTATTAAATGTAAAAAGTCTAAATAAATTCGAAATATCAATCTAAAAGTTCGGAAATTTGCACTCTTAAAAAATAAGTAATCACTTAAAATCATAAAAAATGAAAATAACAGTAGTAGGTGCAGGTGCAGTAGGCGCAACATGTGCGGACAATATTATGCGTAAAGAACTTTGCGAGGATTTAGTCTTATTGGATATAAAGGAAGGATTTGCGGAAGGTAAGGCACTGGATATGACACAAACGGCCTCCCTTCTAGGTTTTGATACTAAGGTGACGGGGAGCACAAACGATTATAGTAAAACTGCAGGTAGCCATGTAGCTGTTATCACCTCTGGTATTCCTCGTAAACCAGGGATGACGAGAGAAGAACTCATTGGAATCAATGCAGGAATTGTAAAAAATGTAACGGAGAATCTCTTGAAATATTCACCTGATTGTATTATCGTCGTGATATCCAATCCAATGGATACGATGACTTACCTTGCCTTGACAAGTTCTGGTCTTCCTAAGCATAGAATCATAGGAATGGGTGGTATTTTAGACAGCAGTAGATTTAAAACCTATTTGCAACAAGCTATTGGTTGCTCACAGCATGATCTGCAGGCCACAGTGATTGGTGGACATGGAGATACAACTATGATTCCATTGACGAGATTAGCTACTTATCAAGGTGTTCCTGTAACGAGTGTCCTTACAGCTGAAACAGCAGCTAAAGTTGCAGCAGACACAATGGTTGGTGGTGCTACTTTGACCGCTATGCTAGGTACTTCAGCATGGTATGCACCAGGTGCTGCCGGTGCTGCTTTAGTTGAATCTATCGTTAGAGATGAAAAAAGAGTTTACCCTTGTTGTGTGAAATTAGATGGTGAATACGGCCAAAATGATATATGTCTTGGAGTACCGGTAGTTATTGGCAAAAATGGCTGGGAGAAAATAATAGAATTAGACCTCAATGAAGAAGAAAAAGCCTTATTCAATAAATCTGCAGATGCTGTGAGAAGTATGAATAGTGTATTAGCTTCGCTATCATTATAGTTTTCGCCTGATAGAAATTAACACGTTCAAGATAATTTATTATCTTTGACCTCCATTTTGAGAAATTTGGAATGGTTGCGTAGCTTAACTGGATAGAGCACCTCACTACGAATGAGGAGGTTAGGGGTTCGAATCCCTTCGCGATCACTTACTATTTTACCCAAGCCCTTCAAGCGATTGAGGGGCTTTTTGATAATATAGCAATTAATAGAGACGAAAAGATTCCCATACCTAATTCTATAGCTATGAAAAACTTATGCAATTAGTTGCAAATATTAGTGTAATAAACATCTAGTCTTTAATAAAAGATGAATTAATTCAAAAAAAAAAGGGCTCCTTTCGGAACCCTCTTTGCGGTCTGGACGAGACTCGAACTCGCGACCCCATGCGTGACAGGCATGTATTCTAACCAACTGAACTACCAGACCATTTACTATCAGTCGCCTTGAATTTCTTCTCAGCTAAACAATCCTGAATGAAACTTCAGGACGTAAATGACAAATGCTTTTTTCAAAAGCGAGTGCAAATATAGAACAATATATTAATTGCAATTGAAAAAAATAAATTAGCACTCATCTAAATTGAATATCACAAGCTTCCATTGACTTTCAGTTAGTTTGATTTATATAAAAAGAAGTAAATTTGTATTAACCAAATAGATTCCATTAAAGTATGGCATTGAGTCAAGTCACTGATTTATCAGAGAATGTAACTAGATACGAATATTCTACACAGGAACTCCCCGTAAAACTGGGAGATAAAAAGAATAGCTTTTCTATAGGTGTACCTCGTGAAAAGACATTTCAAGAGAACAGAGTGGCTTTAACTCCTGAATCTGTGCACATGCTAGTGCATCAAGGTATAAAAGTATGCATAGAAACTGGAGCAGGAAATTTTAGCCACTATTCAGACAGAGATTATTCGGAAGCTGGGGCAGAGATAATTTATGAGCAGAATAAAATTTATGAATCAGATGTCATATTGCAGGTAACACCTCCAACGCTTGATGAGGTAGAGCATATGAAAGTTCATCAAACCATATTTTCCCCGCTTCATTTGCCTTCTATGAAGAAAAAGATAGTCGAGAAAATGATGGAGAAAAAAATTACCGCCATAGCATACGAATACCTTCAAGATGAATGGGGGGCCTACCCTATAGTAAGAGCGATGAGCGAGATTGCAGGAGGGGCGGTTGTCTTAATAGCCTCGGAATATCTCAGTACTGTGAAGGGAGGGAAAGGCATTTTACTTGGTGGAATAACGGGTGTACCACCAACCAATGTCGTTATTTTAGGATCTGGAATAGTAGGGGAAACTGCAGCAAGGGCAGCGATTGGACTTGGCGCTACTGTTAAAATTTTTGATAATTCGTTGTATAAATTAAGGCGTATTCAAAATAATTTAGGGACAAGCATTTTCACCTCTGTTTTATCTAGTATTACGCTATCACAAGAGTTGAAAAATGCAGACGTAGTCATTGGAGCTCTTCATTCAAAAACGAGTCGCACCCCCATACTGATTTCTGAGTCTATGGTTATGAATATGAAGCCGAATTCTGTGATTATCGACGTATCTATCGATCAAGGGGGCTGTTTTGAAACAAGTGAAATGACAAATCACGATCAACCCACATTTATCAAACACGATGTCATTCATTACTGTGTGCCCAATATTCCATCAAGGGTATCCAGGACAGCGTCCATTGCCTTAAGCAATATCTTAGCCAATGTTATGATTCAACTGCATAAAGCGGGTGGAATTAAACCCCTAATTCAATATTCGAAAGGTGTTCGCCATGGAGCATACTTATTTATAGGAAACGTCTGTCATGAGCATTTTAGCCAGATATTAGGAGAAAAATTCATCGATCTCGACCTTATTTTTCTAAACGATATCTAGAATCCAACTTGTTCCTGTCAATGACTGATTATTTTTCTATTCAATTAGAAATTACTGATGAATTTAAAGCTAAGCTAGTTCAATGGGCTAATCACTTTGAAACATTTACTTACTTAGACTCCAATCGAGCGAACGATTTATATACCAACTATGATTTTATACTTGGGATTGATGCCTTATCATACTATACCCAATTAGATGAGTTAAAAGAAGGGGAATTTTATTTCGGCCATATAGGGTATGATTTCAATAGTCAGCAACCCGAAGGGAAGCCTATGATCGATTTTGGGATCTTCTATTTTTTTGAACCCCGATATATTATTTATGCTAAAAATGGAAGACTGTACTTCAATAGAAATGCCCCAGAAAGTCTTCAAATTTTGGATTCTATTCATTCTGAAAAAATAGAAAATTATTCTATCCCTAAAACTGAGTTTAAATCTCGTACCTCCGAAATAGAGTATATTGAAAATATAAAAAGAATTCAGGATTCCATTCGAAATGGACAGTTCTATGAACTTAATTACTGCGTAGAATTTTATCAAGAGCATACTTCTTTAAATGCCATAGCTACCTTTCTTAAAATAAATCAAGTAGCTCAAGCGCCCATGTCTGCTTTGGTAAAATATTTGGATAAATTTGCTCTTTGCTTCAGTCCAGAAAGATTGGCTTGTTTGAAAGGAAATCAACTCATCAGCCAACCCATTAAAGGAACAGCCCGAAGAGATCTACACAATGTAAAAAATGATGTCCGAATCAAAGAAGAACTAGAAAATAGTTTAAAAGAACGCGCTGAAAACATCATGATTGTAGATTTGGTCAGGCACGATATGACAGCATGTGCTAAAACAGGGAGCGTTAAAGTAGAGGAATTATGTAAAATCTATACATTCCCTTTTGTACACCAAATGATATCAACCATTTCGGCTGAGTTAAAGAGTAAAATATATGCCAAACAAGCCTTATTCAATTTACTACCCGCCGGCTCTATGACCGGAGCTCCTAAAAAAGAAGTGATGCATTTCATTCATAACAATGAAAACTTCTCTCGTGGCTTGTACGCAGGAAACATTGGCTACTTCGCTCCTAATGGCGATTTTGATTTCAACGTGGTAATTCGTACCTTATATTATGATGAAAATACAAAGAAAATTTCATTAGCTGTAGGTGGAGCTATCACTTTATTGAGCGATGCTGAAAGGGAATACAATGAATGTTTGTTAAAAGCTGAGGGAATCTTGCGATTTTTCCAAGATTAAGACTATATTTGGAAATTAAAATTCAAAATAATGAAAAAATGGTTTTTCTCTTTACTGAACTCATTCGGATTGCTCAATGGTCAAAATAATTTTCCTGAATTGAAAGAAAGTTCTATTTATGATTTCACCATGAAGACGATTCAAGGTAAAGATAAATCGATGGCTGACTACAAAGGTAAAGTGATTGTCATAGTGAATGTAGCTAGTAAATGCGGGCTCACTCCACAATATAAGGAATTGGAAGAGGTTTTTAAAAAATATAAAGACCAAGGATTGGTGGTATTAGGTTTCCCCGCCAATGAATTTTTAGCTCAAGAACCTGGAGATAATAAAGATATCCAAGAATTCTGTCAGCTAAACTATGGTGTGAGTTTCGATATGTTTTCAAAGATTGTGGTAAAAGGACCAGAAATGCACCCCTTATACCAATTTCTCACTCAAAAGAAATACAATCAATTGCAAGATGCGGACATCAAGTGGAATTTTCAAAAATTTATCTTTGATAAAAATGGAAAAATGGTCAAAGTTGTCTCTCCGCGTGACCACATCAATGACGCGGAAAACATAAAGCTCATAGAGAGTTTATTGAAATAATTTCATTTATTCTACGTTTGCATCCTATGTTTAGGTTGGGGTTGATACTTATCGTCTGTGGCACTTTGTTTTTCTCTTGTGAAAAGGAAGTTTTAGATAGCAGCACGAAATTCCCTCTTAAATTTTCCAGCGACACCTTAACCTTCGATACGGTGTTTCAGACCTTAGGCTCAGCGACCAGATCTCTTAGAATCTATAATCAATCTAATTCGACTTTGATTATTAGTCGAGCTTTTTTATCTAGAGGAATTAGTTCTCAGTTTAGATTCAATATCGATGGACTATCTGGTGTACAAGCAGAGAAAATTAGAATCCTCCCAAACGATAGTCTGTGGATATTTTCTGAAGTTACGATCAATCCCAATCCTAGCAACCCCATTTTAGTGCAAGACTCTCTCATTTTAGAGACGAATGGAAGTCGGCAAATAATCATCATGCGTGCTCTGGGTCAGAATGCTTATTTTCATTATGGAGAAGTGATTCAATCCAACACCAATTTCCTGAGTGATAAGCCACATGTGATTATTGATAAGACAACTAGTTCGGGGACAATACCAGGACTACTTATCATTCCTGGAGCTACATTAAATATAGAAGCGGGAACTCAACTTCATTTCGCGAATAGTGCAGGCATCATAGTGCAGGGTAGTTTGAAATGCAACGGCACTAAAGAAAAGCCAATTAAAATGCGCGGACTGCGATTGGAAAAAAGCTATATCAAGGCAGCTGGGCAATGGTTGGGACTCTTGTTTGAGCGAAATAGTAAGAATAATTTATTAGAATTTACCAATGTTGATGAATCCGCTTTTGGTGTTTGGATGGGATTTCAATCGCAAACTAATTTTGGACAGATGACCAATGGTACGCGTGCTGAAATTTACCTTAAAAACTCTACAATTTCCAATGCATTCTACTGGACACTTCGCAGCATGAACTGCAAAGTTCAAGCAGACAATTGTCAGTTCTTTACTTCTACTGAATATCTTGTCCAGCTTTTGCTGGGTGGTGACTATCAATTTAGGAATTGCACCTTGTTCAATATCCAAAGTAAGGATAAAAAAGGGAATCTCCTTCTAGCGAATCAATTTTATGATGAAGATGGAAAACAAACTTATAAAAACAAGCTAGATAATACTTGTTTTTTTGAAAACTGTATAGTCAATTCCAATGCGGACGAAAGTATTATTCTCGACATAGATAAAGCCCTCAACCAAGAAGCGGATTATAATTTTAGAAATTGTAATTATAACTCCAAATCCAACTTAACTTCTGCGAGCTTTACGAACTGCCAAGTGAATCAAAATCCGATATTTGAAAGCACTGTGATAGATAAAGAAAGCCTGAAACTACGCTCTAACTCTCCCTGTATAGACAAAGGGGTGTTCAATAGTCTGAATGATGATATCAAAGGCGACCCCAGGCCTAAGGGCAGTGGGGTGGATATAGGGGCTTATGAAAGTTTTTAATCAATAAAACTTGCATCTAGCTATAGTTAGTTTTTTACTAACTTTGCCTTTATCACAATAACTACTTTCAAGCCATGAGCAACTACCAATCCATCGTCGAAAAGAACAAAGAAACTTATCTTCAAGAATTAATAGACTTATTAAAATTTCCATCCATATCTGCGGACGCTGCTTATAAAGGAGATGTTATGAACTGCGCGCAGTTCGTTTCGGATAAAATGAAAACGATAGGATTAGACAAAGTAGAAATTATCCCCACCAAAGGCTATCCCGTGGTCTATGGTGAGAAGATATTGGATTCATCCAAGCCAACTATATTGGTTTATGGGCACTACGATGTTCAACCTGCTGATCCTATTGAGTTATGGACATCGCCTCCGTTTGAGCCTGTTATTAAAGATGGGAAAATCTACGCTCGTGGTGCAGCAGATGACAAAGGACAGTTTTATATGCACTTCAAAGCATTGGATATTTTGTTGTCAGAAAACAAACTGAACTGCAACATCAAATGTATCATAGAAGGTGAGGAGGAAATAGGCTCAGAGCACCTGGAGGAATTCGTGAATCAATACAAAGATAAATTGAAAAGTGACTGTATAGTCATATCAGATACCTCCATGATTTCAAATGAACACCCTTCTATCACCACAGGACTTCGAGGCTTGGCTTATATGGAGGTCGAGATAATAGGGCCAAACAGAGATTTACACTCCGGAGTCTATGGCGGTGCTGTTGGCAATCCTATCAATACACTTTGTAAAATGATAGCTTCTCTACAAGATGAAAATGGTACAATTACCATTCCGAATTTCTATGACAAAATCGTAGAAGTTAGCGCAGAGGAGCGAGTAGCCATGTCCAAAGCGCCATTTGATATGACAGAATATAAAAAGCATTTGGACATAAATGAGGTCTTCGGAGAAAAGGAATATTCCGTTTTAGAAAGAGTTAGTATCAGACCAACGCTCGATGTGAATGGTATCTGGGGAGGCTATATCGGCGAAGGAGCAAAAACAGTTTTACCTTCAAAGGCATTTGCGAAAATATCTATGCGCCTAGTTCCTAATCAAGATTATCATGAAATTTCAAAACTATTTGAAGCTCATTTTAAATCTATAGCTCCACCTTATGTAAAAGTAAAAGTAACTCCACATCATGGTGGAGAACCAGCGGTGACGCCCACAGATAGTAAAGCCTACAAAGCCGCAGAAAAAGCAATTGAGACTACCTATGGTAAGACGCCTATTCCATTGAGAACAGGAGGCTCCATTCCAATTGTGACTATGTTCAAACGAGTTTTAGGTATAGATACAGTGCTTTTAGGTTTTGGCTTGGATACAGATGCCATTCATTCTCCAAATGAGCATTATCATGTTTGGAATTATTTGAAAGGAATAGAAACCTTGTGTTGTTTTTATGAAGAAATGGGGAGGTAATTTTTAATTCTTAATTTTTAATTCTTAATTGAAACTAGGTCTTGACGCTAAGCGCGCATTTAATACTCACTCTGGATTAGGTGTCTACAGTAGAAGTCTGATAGAATATTTAGAAAAAAATATTCCGAATCTAGATATTACACTTTTTACTCCAAAGAAAAAAATATGGACATCGTCATTACTCACCGTGACAAATATTTTTGGTGCTTTATGGCGTACTTTTTTTATTTATTTTGATTTAGTTAAATATAAAATAGACGTCTATCACGGTTTGGCTGGAGAACTTCCATTTTTCATCCCGAGCTCAGTGAAAAAAGTTGTTACAATACATGATCTTTTATTTCTTCAATTTCCAAATGACTATCCATGGATTGATAGATTGATTTATAATGTTAAGGCTAAATATGCTTGTAAGCATGCGAATAGTATTATAGCTATTAGTGAAGTTACTAAAAAGAATATAATTGATTTTTATAATATTTCCTCAGAAAAAATTAGTGTTATCCCAAACGCAGCGCCAACTCTACCAATTCTTTCCGATGAAAAGCCTCACCCACAGGATTACATCATTTGTATATCATCCTTTTTAGGTAGAAAAAATCAAGATATTCTTGTCAAAGCATTTGAAAGAATTGCAGATCAAGTTTCGTTCGACCTCGTATTCATCGGCTCAGGAAAACGATTAAACCTTGTCAAGGATTTAGCTATAAAAACGAAATATTCTGATAGAATTCATTTCCTTACTGAATTAAATGATGGTGAAAAAACCAACTACTTAAACCATTGTCTATTTTCTGTGTATCCTAGTCAAGGCGAGGGTTTTGGCATACCAATTTTGGAATCATTTCAGATGAATAAGCCAATCATTCTTAGTGATACCCCGATACATAGAGAAGTAGCTGCGGATGGCGGACTTTATTTTATTCAGAATTCAATAGAAGATTTAGCTGAGAAAATGATACTTGTAAACTCTGGTGCTCTTCAATATCCAATCGAAAAAGCGCAATCAAGATTAAAAAATTTTGAAGGAAGTAAATTATACCCTCAGATTTTAGACATTTATTATTCCTTAATGGGTCTTACTCCGCGGATTTGATCTGCCAAATACTGCAAAATTGCTTGAGGATAGCTATGTTGCTTGACCAATGAAACATTGGTAGTATCATAAGGCCTCCATACATAATCATAGGATATTGAAGAAGTATCAGTTTGATATAAATAGCCATTTACAAAGGCACTCATAGTATATCGATTCATATCAGAAAAATGATTCCTCGAAAATTTCAGATAATTCTTTTCCTTCCATTTCATCAAATTGGATATTGTTGCAGGGAAATTATGTTGGGCAAATAAGACCGTATCATTAAACCCCTTATATCGATTATTCAATTTTTTACTAAAAAATATAATCGGAATATGATAACGCTCTTTGCTCGCTACATCACAATTATTTGGCATTTTATGAGAATGATCGGAAGTAATAATAAATAAAGTATTATCGTATTTAGTATCGGCTTGTACCATGTCAAAAAAGCGCTCTAATTGACTATCCAAATAAGTAACACTCTGAAGATACATTTTCTTTTCAGATGCATAGGTCTTTAACCTTGGTATATCAAATGGTTCATGGGTGCTCAAAGTCAGTGTATGTAGAAAAAAAGGTGATTTTAATTTTTTGAATTGAAGAGCTAACTCATTTACCAAATGTTCATCAGGTACGCCCAAGCTTTGTTGCCGCATACTCTCCGGAAAATGGTTAATATCTAGAATAGTATCGTAATCCAGTTCATTTAAATAGGCTCGCATATTGGCGAACTCAACATTTCCTCCAAAAACAAACTGCGTATGATATTTTCGCCTATTCATAGAAGTTAAAATGCTTGGAAGATCAGAAAGTACGCTTACATTATCTGTCACATTATTATAGGGTGTGACCAAGGTTCCTGATAATAATGCCCCGAGACCTTGCTCTGTTCTAGAACCAACAGAATAGGCATTCGAGAAATAATAAGATGAGTCTAAAAGAGATTCTAAGAATGGCATATAGATTTTTTCGCCATTGTGCATTTTTAAAACTTCGGCGCTCACGCCTTCCATAGTAATGAGGACAATATTGGGAGGTGATGTAAATGAAAACAATTCTAAATCATAATTAAATCCGGGCCGTTGAATTTCGAATAATCTAGATAGCATCAATGGTTCGGACATTTAGCATAAGGATTAGACTCCAAAAACTTTTGATTCTCCACCAGCACATTGAAAAAATTCCAAGTACTATTAATCGCAGCCATATTATAAGTTCTCTGATCACAGAAAAAACCGTCACTCTGATTTCGTGGAATCTCACGAAAGCCACCTCTAAGGCATAAAATAAAGGCCGGAGCCAATATAAGTAGGAGTATGAGTCGAACATACCACCTTGGATTTAGATTGATTGAAGTGCCCACTATCTTTCGCGCGTAAAAAAACAATAGGCTTATTAAGCCAAAATAAAAAGCCACAAAAACTATATTAAACGACGAAACATTCTTAGTGAGTTCTGCTATATCCTTTAAATATGGGTAGGCCCGAACGCTAAAAATGCTATCCCAATATTTATAGAGTATAATATCTCCGACTGCAGCAATGGCCTGCACTAGTATCAGGACGAAGAAAAAAAAATAAAATATAGTATCTCTAAAATTTGGAGTTACAAACGATAAAATCCACTGAATAATAATTAGTAGAAATAAAACAAGAAGACCTATTCCCAAATCAAAATCCAAGCCTGCACGCATACAACCAATAAGCAGAGTCAGATCGAATTTGGAAGGCGAAAGGATAACGAAAATTATCCGAAAAAATTGACAGAAAAGCAGCTCTAAGACTAATATTCTAATCAATAAAAATAGAAATTTCATAAGTTGACTATTGCGTCCTTAAAGCCGCTAAACTCAATTTTTCAATTCAAACAGCTCTGGTTTGACGTCAGAATTTATACTATACTTGGTCACAGTCATATCGCCATTCATAGGGCTCGACAATGTGGTCGGCAATAAAAACCCATCTACCAATTTAAAATCAGAATAGGTACTCACGAATTCTCTTTCTTCTCCTTCTACTTCTGCTTTAGTAATTTCTTTAACAACTAGCTTAGATTCTTTACTGATAAAAATAGTTTTCTCCTTGCCCTCTTTATTTTTGGATAGCAAAACATAACAGAGCTTTTCGTCTACTTTCTCTTCGGGCATTACCGCATAGCTTATTCCCTTAGCTTCATAATCTATAAAATCTCCATGTAAATCTAATCTTGCTAACATAGATTTATGCATGGCTTCTGGCATTGCTTCTGGCTTAGCTTGACCTCTCATCGGGAAAAAACTGTAGGCTGCTTTGCTATTGACAAGGGTGAAACAATCCATCCCCATAATCTGCATGTCCATACGAAATCCCACCTTATGTGCAAAGGTTAACTTCAGAGGAAATTCCATACCCTGTCGGTTGGATACGCACTCCATTACCATATTTTTCAAACTTTGTATTTTTTCTTTACCACCTCTAGCTTTTAGATTCATTTCTATGATATCAGCAGAGGTCTGAGCAGAAAAAGAAATGCTTCCAAAAAGCACAAAACAAAATACTAGTATTCTTGACATAATTAAATTTTTACGCTAAGATAACTTGATATACCTAAGCCATTAATTAAATTTCGTTTAAATCTTTGCTTCTAATAACGCATCATACATTCTAAAGCTCTCTTCCACGATTTCCATAGCTGCCTCTCGATTTAAAAAATCAGCAACGACCACATGCTTTTTCTCCAATTTTTTGTACTCTTCAAAGAAATTTCTAAGCTCGAGTATGAAATGTTCTGGCAATTCGGAAATATCTTGAATATGATTCACACTAGGGTCTCCAGCGCAGACGGCGATTACTTTATCATCTGTATCTCCGCTGTCCACCATGCGCATGACACCTATAACCTTGGCTGGGACAATACAAAGTGGAACTACTTCAATCTGAGTTAAAATCAAAATATCCAAAGGATCTCTATCCCCGCAGTAGGTTTGCGGAATAAAGCCATAATTGGCTGGATAATACATAGAAGAGTAGATAACCCTATCCAAGCGGAGCAAACCGCTCTCCTTGTCCACTTCATATTTGGCGCGTGTTCCCTTGGTAATCTCAATAAGACCATTCACTCTATTCGGTTCTGTATTTCCACGACTCACTTTATGCCAGGGATTGGTTTTGTCTATTTTCATAAAATTGAAATTAAAATGAAGTATTACTCTTGGTTTTTATTGTTACATTGGAAATAAGAAAAGCCACACATATCAATATTTTACTAGCCATATGAACATCTTGAAACTCAAATATGGCATTTATGAGGGACAAAGCCAAGCAGAGACCTACAATTTTTTTATAATTTATCCACTCCTTGTTTCGAAATAGTGCGAATCCATAAGGGATAAAAAGTGGATTGAGCCAGAGTAAATTCCAATTATTTTTCGTTACAGAGTGCTCTGTAAAAAACCATTCAAAACCTATAACTATGCCTCCTATGCCTAGAAGTACAAAAAATAGTCCGAAGAAAAAAGGAGTCCACGACTTAGGTCTAAGTTTCAAATAAACTGTTATTATCAGTAAAAAAAATGCAATCGCAGTCGGTGACCATAGCCAAGCAAAACTTGACTTTAATCTTGGTGTTTCTGGTATCAAAATAGACTCACTTGATACTAGAGACTGATCTTTATTCTGACTTAAACCTATAGACTTCGCAACAAACTCCGGTAGGAAGCAATACTCTCTTGCCGTGGATTTTCTATCTACGGGCATACCTATTGCCACATCCATGCCCCAGTCTATCCAAGGCACAGAGCTACTTGCATTGCTATGAATATGTTCTCGGAAGGTCTTCTTATCATTTTCCTCGAAATATTTCATCTGCACTCCTTTACAGTTTTGCTCTATGACATCGATTATTTTCGTTGCACAATTATTAAATAAAAAATCATAGCGGTAGTATTTATTTTCATCTCGAATATTCCATTCTAAAAACTGGAATAAACTATCTCTTTGCTCTAAAGATAGGTTCAAAACTTGCTCCTTGACCTCTCGTTGCTGATAAACGTACTGCCCCATAAAGTCATTCATAGTCTCTTTTCCCACCATATAGTCCAATTTTCCCATACAAAATTTAGGGATAAAATTGGGGTCATGAAAATCAAACAAGCCATAATTGTAAACCCAATCAATACCCTGACTTGGGTCTTGATATCGAATAGCCGAATGACCAAAGGTACTGTAAATCTCATCACCCCGGCTACACGTAAGAACACTGAAGGACTGAGAGGCTAATGGCTGAACAAAAAATAAAAAACAAAATATGACTATGTTTAATCTCCAGAAAGTTTGCATTGTTTAATACCCTTTTTTAAACTTTAATAAAATTGAAAATATAATAACCCGAATGCTGCTAAAAGCATTATAACTAAACTAGATATTCCAAGCAGGTTTGCCCAGAAACCATTTGTATATTCTCCCATAATGGTTTTATTATTTGCAATATGGAGAATAATTCCTATCAATACAGGAGCGGATATGCCATATAAAACCGCAGTATATATCAATGCCTTGACAGGTGAAACACCAATAAAATTAAGACCCAGACCTACAATGAGCGAAATGATAATTATAGCATAAAAGCCCTTCGCTTCATGAAATTTTTTATCCAATCCCTCTTCCCATCCAAATGATTCGGAAAAAATATACGAAAGAGAACCACTCAAAACTGGAATAGCAATCAAACCAGTACTAATCACTCCAATAGAAAACAATAAATAAGCTAGGTTTCCTGCTACAGGTTTCAAGGCAAGTGCCGCTTGCTCTACTGTGTCTATTTGATGTATACCTTGGTCAAACAAAACTGTACCGGTAGTGAGGATTATAAAAAACATAATAACGCCCGAAAATATCATTCCAAAATCTACGTCCATATTGACGTCACTTATTAGCTTTTTATTCACTACTAAAAGCGTCTTACTTTGTCGCATCTCCTCTACCTCTACAGACGTCTGCCAAAAAAATAAATAAGGTGAAATCGTCGTACCCAGTATACCAACCAATACAAGTAGGAAATTTTTATCCCAAATAATCTTTGGAACAAAGGTAGATTTTAAAATATACCATATATCTTGCTTATAGAAAAAAGGCACCATTAAATAAACGATCATGACTGAGCAGAGCCACTTTAATATGCTGGAAATTTTCTTATATGGGAGATAAATAATTAATACTATCAATAAGACGGTAAAAAACAAACTAAATAAGGATGAATTAATACTAGGGAACAATAAATTTCCAACAGCACCCATCCCAGCAATATCTGACCCAATATTTAATACAATAGCAGGTGCACTGAAAAGCAGCATTAAATATAAAATAGGTTTAGGATAATGAATTTTGAGTGTACGAGTTAAGCCATGAGAAGTTACCAAGCCGATTCTAGCGCACATTTGCTGTATAGCAGCCATCAAGGGAAATGCTAGGATAGAAGTCCATAAGGTACTCAATCCAAACATCGCTCCTGCTTGCGAATAGGTGGCTATTCCTGATGGATCATCATCGCTAGCACCTGTTACCAATCCTGGTCCGATCAATTTAAAATAGCCTTTTATTTTTCTGTAATACTGCATGTTACTTTTTTAAATTGACTATTAAACTAATAAAACCTTTCTATGTCTCAAATTTTTGAACCTCACAGCCATTTCTTTCGCCAGAACCATTGAAAGATAAAAACTGTAATCAATATCATAAAGAGCCAAGTCAGTTTATACCCATGAATATAATCTAACTCAGGCATGTGTTTAAAATTCATTCCATATACCCCGACGAGAAACGTCAAGGGCAGAAAAAACGCAGAAAAAACAGTCAGAATACGCATAACTTCATTGGTCTTTTGAGAAGAAATAGACATATAGAAATGCAATAAATTATTGACATCTTCTAGATTCTGAGCATAGACCGATAGGAGCTGAACATGCATATCTCGCATATCATTAAGCGCTATTTTATCTTTGGCCTGAATACTCTGTGCTATCCCACCCGTCATTTGGAGTAATTTGTGAGCTATATGCGTTCTCCGCTTCAGAAAATAGAGATTCTGCATCAGCAGTGGCGATAAATTTTTCAAAAAGATACGCTCTTCATAGATATCTATTTCCTTAGCTAATTCTAGGGAAGGTCGTTCGTAGGTTTTAAGCACATTCCATAGCAGTCTTACTACCAGCTCATTTGGGGCATGAGATTTCCCACTATCATAATATCTTTCTTTCACTGGCTCTATAAATTCTAAAGGCAACCTATGAATAGTCAAGATAAAATTTTCGTTATAAAAAATAGCCAACTTAGACGTAGCTTGCTGAATCGTATGAATTTTAGCACTATGAGGATGTTCTATCATCAAACGAGTGATTATAAAATGATAATCTTCTTGAGATTCATACTTAGGCAGATGGTCAGGCTCTAAGCAGTCTTTAATAGAATATGGGTGTATTCCAAATTTTTCACCCAAAGCTAAAAGCTCCGCTTCATTAGGAGATATGACATCTACCCATTGAAAGCTAGAAGTGCTCTGTGTATATTCTGTTATAGCCATTTCAAAGTTTAAAATATCAAAAATACTATTTTCTTATCTTTTTCTTATGAATAATGAATGATTTCTATGGTATAATTGAATTCCATTAAAATTTTTATTCACTCTTGGTAAAATAACTGAATAAAAATTTTGATGTACATTTGCCTACTTTATAAAAAACAATATGAGCGATTTTATCACCAAAAGAGCAGACGATATCAATCAATGGTACAATGACCTAGTCATCAAAGGCGAGCTAGCAGACTATAGCTCTGTGCGGGGCTGCATGGTTATCAAGCCCTATGGATATGCCCTCTGGGAAAATATGCGAGATGCCCTTGATAAAATGATCAAAGATACAGGCCATGTCAACGCATATTTCCCTCTATTCGTGCCAAAATCACTCTTTGAAGCTGAAGAAAAAAATGCGGAGGGCTTCGCGAAAGAGTGTGCTGTCGTGACCCATTATCGACTAAAAAACGACCCAGACAATAAAGGAAAACTCATAGTTGATCCCGAAGCCAAGCTAGAAGAAGAGCTCGTGGTGCGTCCTACCTCTGAGGCCGTCATCTGGAATACCTATAAGACATGGGTTCAGTCCTATCGAGATTTGCCATTATTGATCAATCAATGGGCGAATGTCGTGCGATGGGAAATGCGAACGAAATTATTTCTCCGTACGGCAGAATTTCTCTGGCAGGAAGGACATACTGCGCATGCTACCCAAGCTGAAGCAGTAGAAGAAACAAAAAAAATGCTCGAAGTCTATGCCGATTTTGCAGAAAATTGGTTGGCGATACCTGTGTATAAAGGCGTCAAATCTGAATCTGAGCGCTTCGCTGGAGCCGATGACACCTATACTATAGAAGGTCTCATGCAAGATGGTAAAGCCCTACAATGCGGTACTTCGCATTTCTTAGGGCAAAACTTTGCCCATGCTTTTGATGTAAAATATCAAACCACAGAAGGAAAAGACGAATTCGTATGGGCTACTTCGTGGGGCGTATCCACAAGGCTCATAGGTGCGCTATTGATGACCCATTCTGATGATCATGGTATCGTGATGCCTCCAAAAGTAGCTCCACATCAGGTCGTATTTGTTCCTTTTCTCCATGAGAAAAAACCAGAGCAAAATCAAATCTTAATAGATAAATGCAATGAATTCGTGACTCAATTCAAAGCTAAAGGCATCCGATGCAAAATCGATACCGACCTTATGAAGCGACCTGGATTCAAATTTGCAGAGCATGAGATGAAAGGTATTCCTGTTCGAATAGTATTCGGACCACGTGACTTGGAAGAAAATGTAGCCGAGGTAGCTCGAAGAGATAATTTAACTAAAGAATCTATTTCTCAAGATAAATTGGTAGATCATGTAGAGAATTTATTGACAGAAATTCAAGCCAATATATTCAACCGAGCCAAAGAATACAGGAATTCCAATACTCGCGAATGCACGGACTACGAAGACTTCAAATCCAAAATAGCCGACGGAGGATTTGTCATCACGCATTGGGATGGTAGTGCCGAAACGGAAGAAAAAATCAAGGAAGAAACGAAAGCTACTATCCGTTGTATTCCTTATGACTACGAGCAGACCGCAGGGAAATGTATTTACTCAGGTAAAGAAACAACTCATAGAGTTTTATTTGCCAGGGCGCACTAGAGATTAAATTTTATGAAAATTCCTACAATTTTCTCCTATAAAATTTTAGTAGGTATAATCCTAGCTAGTTTGTTTTACACTTTAAATCCATTATGCGTTTCAGATTTAGCAAATAGGACTTTGTTCATCGCTATTCTGATGATATCATGGTGGATTACAGAGGCGCTTCCTATGCCAGTCGTAGGTTTAATTCCTTTAGTTCTATTTCCGTTGATGAAGATACTAAGTATCGAGAAGACAGCTGAGGCTTATGCCAATCCCATCATTTTTCTATTTCTAGGAGGATTTATGTTGGGTTTGGCGATAGAGAAGTGGAATCTTCATCGCAGAATAGCCTTGAGTATCGTGAAAATGACTGGAACGAGTGGCGATAGAATTATTATCGGATTTATTATAGCTACCGGGCTACTGAGTATGTGGCTGAGCAATACGGCTACGACGATTATGATGCTTCCTATTGCGTTATCCATTATCCATGTGATGAAACAACATCATTCAGGAGAAGGTAATTTAGCTAATTTCTCACTCGTCTTATTGCTCGTCATTGCGATGGCGTCCAATATGAGTGTGGGAACGATTATCGGTACTCCACCTAATATCGCTTATGTGAGTCATATTCAAGCGCAGTTCAATCATCAGATCGGCTTTATGGACTGGATGATGGTTTGCACGCCTTTGTCAATTGTGTTGATGGTTGCTATGTATTTTATTCTGGTGAAATGGCTATACCCCAATCACATTAAATCAAATCCAGATACAAAAGTGCTGATTCATAATCAATATGATGAATTAGGGGAATTTTCTACAGCTGAAAAAAGAGTCTTTATTATTTTCATTTCGACTTCACTACTTTGGATAACGAGAGATTTAATCAATAAAATCAATCCCAATTTTCAACTCGATGATACGATTATTGCATTGATGTCAACGATACTCTTATTTGCTATTCCATCTGGAGTTAAGAAAACAGAAAATGAAAACGAACATCTACTGAATTGGGAAGATTCGAAGAAAATGGCTTGGGGAATTTTACTTTTATTTGGCGGAGGAATTGCTCTAGGAAAAGGATTGGAAGAAGCTAAATTGGTCCAGATGCTGGGAAATTGGTTGGCGAGCTATCATGTGCAAGGGTTTCTTCTTGTGGTGATAGTGACAACCCTATCCATATTTATCAGCGAACTAACGAGCAATGTAGCTCAGGTCATCATCTTCGCGCCTGTGGTATCTAGTCTGGCTATAGCCGTCGGCATGAATCCACTCATGCTCGGCATCCCTATGACTATGGCGGCTAGCTGCGCGAGTATGCTTCCTATGGGCACGCCTCCCAATGCGATTGTATTCTCAAGCGGTCATATCAAACTAAAACAAATGGCTTATTCCGGCTTCATCATGAATATCGTTTCGATTATCTTGATTTCCGTTTTTTGTTGGTTTTTGATTCCTATATTTATGAATTATACGTTTTAGACTATGACGCATTAATTAGTGATATACACAATCGGATATTACATAAAAAGGCTGCACGAATGCAGCCTTTAAGAAAAAAAAGTATACCCTAACACTATTTTATGACATAGGCAACTCCAATGCCTATAGCTCTTAAATCTAAACCAAGATTAACTCCCAGACTAGACCCAGCTCCTGACACACTGGTGATATCAAATCCTACACGACCTATATTGGCCATAAGCGCCCAGTTCGAGTGAACAAAGTAATTGATACCTGGAGAGATTCCAACAGAAATTTGGGTAGCACCTGTAGGAAATCGAAAAGAAACATCTCCATTCAAAGCCATAGAGAATTGTTTTCTTGGAGTGAATACATACATTCCATTCACACCTAGTCCGAAAACAGCATCCCTGCCAGTTGCACCATCTACTGTAATCTTACCACCTAATCCAATATTATCCCGGAGCATATAGATAGCCGCTGGTGAAAATGAAAATGTACTGGTTGTAACTCCAGCCCCATTATCGTTTGAATTGAATCCTAAAGCTCCGGTTAAGGCGAGGTTTCTCTTAGCTAATCCCATTTCTCCCTTATTGGACGATTTCATTGAAACACCCTTTAAAGAGTTCGAAGTTTGGGCATTGAGTGTGCCAGTAATAATGCAAAGTAATAAAAGTTTTTTCATGATTTTAAGAATTTAAGTTAATACAAAGTTAAAAAAATAATTTACTTCAACAAAATAATAGCTATCTCCTACATGATAAAACTCTTGATATTGAATGAATATTGATATTACAATGAAATACCGGAGAATAGTGCACAGAATTACATATGTAGCCAGCATCTAGAGACAATAATTTTTTATTGGATTTCAAACTGAAGCACATGATCCAAACAGATTATATATTAAACATAATACCAATATTTATGAATTATAAGCTTTAGGTATCTACTTTAAGTTTAATCGAGGTGTCCTCTTTTGTTACTGTTCTTTGAAAAATTTAAAATGACTACACTGATTCATAGATTGAAGCACGATAAAAATGAGATAAAAGCGATATAAATAAATCTCAAAGTGTTGAATTTCAAAGTAAAAATAAGGATTCAATTATGATTATGGTTCAATAATTTCCATAAGCCACAATTGTTTATAATAATGTCAATTTTTCACTAAAATTATTAATTCCTAATTATCAATTATTCGTTAAACTTGCACTTTCAAGATTGAGAAATGGACGAACAGTATTTTAATCTTTCCAAACGGAAGAAAGTAGTCACAGAAACCAAGATGAGTTTCATGGAGAGCCTCTATCTGCCTGCTATTTTTAAAGGTATGGCCACTACAATTAGTCACCTTTTTAGAAAACCAGCTACTGTCCGCTATCCTGAGGAGACAAGAGAATTCTCAACGATATATAGAGGTCAGCATGTATTGAAGCGAGATGAGAAAGGAGCAGAGCGATGCACTGCTTGTGGACTATGCGCCCTAGCCTGCCCAGCAGAAGCTATCACGATGGAGGCTGCGGAGAGAACATCCGATGAAAAACATTTGTATCGCGAAGAAAAATATGCGGCTACCTACGAAATCAATATGCTTCGATGTATTTTTTGTGGTTTGTGTGAGGACGCCTGTCCTAAAGAGGCTATTTTCCTCACAGATAGAATCGTCGATGCAGAATTTATGCGTAAAGATTTCATCTATGGGAAAGAAATATTAGTAGAATCTATGGATGAACCTGTGGATGTTAGTAAGAGACAAACGCCGGAAGTTTTAGAATTTAAAAATGATAAAAAACATAAGCATAATCAAGTTTTCGAAGGAATACAATCTTAATCTATGGATTTAACCAATATTGCTTTTATCGCTTTTTCTGCCATCACGCTCGTTTGTGCGCTCATGGTAGTCTTGGCTAGAAACCCAATTTACAGTGTCATTTTTTTAATTCTCACTATGTTTAGCCTGACAGGACATTATGTCCTATTGCAAGCACAGTTCATAGCCGTGATTAATATTATCGTGTATGCTGGAGCCATAATGGTTCTTTTCCTCTTCGTACTCATGCTTATGAATATGAATGCGAGCAATGAACCTAATAAATCCTTATTATGGAAAGTACTCGCTGGTTTCATCTCTGGTGGGACTCTGATTACTCTATTGGTGATCTACCTTAAAAATATGGGGGACCTACCTATTCAACCCACTAATAACAGTGCTTTAGGCGCAGCCTTACCCCCAGATTTCGGCTATGTAAAACCGCTGGGTAAAATGTTATTTACCGATTATGTCTTTCCTTTTGAGATAGCATCAATTCTATTCATAGCTGCTATGGTGGGCGCGGTATTCCTTGGTAGCCGTGAAAAAAGAACTGATAACTAACCTACTGAGCATTAAACAAACTATACCAACTAGCATGAACTTAATAGGATTTGAAAATTATTTATGGCTCGCATCGGCGCTCTTTTGCATTGGTTTGTTGGGCGTATTGGTTCGCAGAAATGTCATCATACTTCTCATGTGTATAGAGCTCATGCTCAATGCCTCCAATCTACTCTTAGTGGTATTCGCTAAAATGTTTGGACAGATGAACGGACATATATTTGTATTCTTCTCCATGCTGGTAGCTGCTGCTGAAGTAGCAGTGGGTCTGGCTTTGATCGTTTTGATTTATAGAAAATTCAAAACGATAGATAGCAGCTTCTTAGATAATTTAAAAGGATAAACTAAAACGAACATAAAGTGATTTTAGCCAAAATATTGATTTTATCTCCTATAGTAGGATTTCTGATAAACCTTATACTAGGGAAAAAGCTAGGAAAAGCCTCTGGCATTCTGGGAACAGTTGCAGTATTAATTTCCTTCATCTGTGCGATATTTATGTACCAAAAAGTGGTGAGTGATGGTGCCTACGAAGTTCCTTTTTTCACTTGGATGCATATATCCACTCTTCATATTGGTTTCTCCCTTTGGGTAGATGAGTTGAGTTCATGGATGATGCTCATTATTACAGGGATAGGTACCTTGATTCATTTATATTCTATTGGATATATGTCTCATGACAAAGGAATAGGAAGATTCTTTGCTTATCTAAATCTATTTATTTTTTCCATGCTGATGCTTGTCCTCGGTGGGAATTTCATCATGCTATTTGTAGGTTGGGAAGGTGTAGGATTATGTTCGTATCTACTCATTGGATTTTGGTTTAAGAATGTAGAGTATGGACATGCGGCTCGAAAAGCCTTTATAATGAATAGAATAGGAGATTTAGGTCTTCTTATGGGTCTATTTCTTTGCATTCAGAACTTTGGCACGATTAATTTCAATGAAATCAATTCAATAGCTGCTGGAGACCTAGCGCTTAAGGCATCTGGACAACTTGGTCTCTATCAACCTTATATTTACACTGCCATTACTCTTTGTCTATTTATAGGAGCTATGGGTAAGAGTGCTCAGATACCTTTATACACTTGGTTACCCGATGCTATGGCAGGACCTACCCCAGTATCAGCATTGATTCATGCGGCCACCATGGTGACTGCAGGTATCTATCTTGTGGTTCGCAATGCTGCCTTGTTTGAATTAGCTCCATTTACGTTAAATACTATTTTAGTGATAGGTATGGCTACCTCTATCCTAGGTGCTATGATAGGATTGTTCCAGAATGATATTAAAAAAGTCTTAGCCTATTCTACCGTTTCCCAACTTGGACTTATGTTTGTGGCACTCGGCGTAGGCGCTTATACTTCGGCTATGTTTCATTTGACTACACATGCCTTTTTTAAAGCATTGCTATTCCTTGGAGCG
This sequence comes from uncultured Chitinophagaceae bacterium, assembly GCA_964465185.1. GTDB lineage: Bacteria > Bacteroidota > Bacteroidia > Chitinophagales > JADJOU01 > CHPMRC01. The sequence continues at coordinate 25,936 of CAYXKX010000009.1, read as the reverse complement.
GGCTCTGTTATACATGCTATGAGTGGGGAACAAGATATTTTGCGCATGGGAGGCTTGAGAACTAAAATTAAATTGACTCATTTAACCTTCGCCATCGGAACTTTGGCCATTATAGGTGCGCCATTTATGTCGGGGTTCTTTTCCAAAGATGAAATATTGGAGAAGTTATATAATCACTCGCCTGTGGTTTGGGGATTTGCCTTGGCCAGTGCGGCGATAACCATTATTTATATGGTTCGGGTTTATACGTTGACATTTTGGGGTAAATTTAGAGGTAGTCAGGAGCAAGAATCGCACCTACATGAAAGCCCCAGTTCCATGACCTTGCCTTTAATCATACTTGCGATATTTTCC
>CAYXKX010000009.1:22579-25546 GCA_964465185.1 uncultured Chitinophagaceae bacterium | reverse complement strand
ATATAAACTCACTCAAAGTCCTACCCCCTCACACAAGTCATTTATCACATAGCACGGAGATTATGCTCATGCTCATAGCCACTGCTGTAGTCCTAGTGCTCGGTAGCTTTGCATTTCTCAAATTCAAAAAACAAACGAATGATGAACTAGTCAAGCCTCGTTTTGGATTTTCTCTTTGGGGTGAGAAAAAGTTTTATGTCGATGAATTATATGACAATCTGGTAGTTAAACCAATGGAATCTATATCTGATTTTTGTTTCTATTACGTAGAACATTATTTCATTCAGCCCATAGTATTCGGGAGTACTAGATTATTTTACGGTGTAGGGCAGCTTCTTCGCACTGCGCAAAATGGCAATATAGAATACTATTTAGCCTATATAGCTGTAGCTGTTGTGATCATTTTGACTTCTATTTTGTTTGTATTCTAAATATTAAATTACAGCATTGTGCAACTGATATTAATATTACCCCTAATTGTAGCTCTTGTAGCCTTCTTTATGCCTAATAAATTGGTTAAAGAATTTAGTTTAGCCTTTTCTGGTTCATTTTTTCTTTTATCACTCTATGTGCTTTTCAAGTACGACCCTCTCAATTATTATAACTTTATATATTATAACGAAACTTTTCTCGTCGGAACTGGTGGCAGTCTTCATATAGGATTAGATAGTATTGGAGTTATGATGTTTGCCTTGACTAATTTTGTCATTTTTTATGTAAACATCATGGCGTGGGAAAAGACTTATACTCGTTCATTTTATGGCTGTGTATTTCTTATGCAGTTTGCCTTGATTGGGGTTTTCGCTAGCTTAAATGCCATTTTATTTTACTTTTTCTGGGAATTGGCATTGTTACCTATTTATTACATCGTATACAAATGGGGCAGTGGAAAAGAATTGAACAAAACATTTGTTCGTTTCTTCATATATACATTTGTGGGTAGTTTATTCATTCTAGCTGCCTTTATCTTGTTTGCCATAGAGACTAAATCGGGTAGTTTTGAGATTACAGAAATGGCCAAGAACTCACTCACAGGAAAGACACAAATTCTCTATACAATATTCTTACTCATTGGATTTGGTGTTAAAATTCCCATTTTTCCATTGCATTCATGGCAGCCCTCTACGTATAGGAAAGCTCCGGCAGAAGGCACGGTTCTTTTATCGGGGATTATGCTTAAAATGGGTTTATTTGGTATCCTTAGGTGGTTAGTCCCATTTCAAGATGATGCGCTACCAATTATCCAAAAAGTAGTTATTATCTTGGCCATCATTGGCACAGTATATGGAGCCATCATTGCTTTAAGAAGAAACGACTTGAAGCTCATAGCTGCCTTTTCTTCATTATCTCACGTAGGATTAATAACAGCAGGAATTTTCGCTTATAAATTTGTTGGATTTCAAGGTGTTGCATTTCAGATGCTGGTGCATGGTATTAATATAGTAGGGATACTATACATTTTCGATATCATAGAACGGAGCACTGGGACCCGCTATCTATCGGATCTCGGAGGAATTTCATCAAAATCGCCTCTTTTTAGCGCACTTACGTTAATTATTATAATCGGCACTATCGCAGTGACTCCTCTTACGAATGGGTTTCCTGGAGAGTTTTTGCTTCTTATGTCTGTATTTTTATATAATCCTATACTAGGTGTTCTTGCGGGTTCGACCATTATCCTTGGGGCGGCTTATTTGCTTAGGGTATACCAAAGAGCCTTTATGGGAGAAGTTTCCGAACACGTTTCCAATTTTAAGGCTGTATCGGCTTTTGATTTAACTGCACTTGGCTTTATAGCACTATTAGTTTTAGTATTGGGTATTTATCCGCAGTTTATATTAGATATCTCAGCCAATGGCTCTCAGTATTTGACCAACTTGTTAGAGTTAAAAAATAATTAAGAAAGACCTATGTTAGTTATCCTTATTCTATTTATCACAGGGCTATGCACCATGTTTGCGAGCTTACATCCTAATAAAGCCCTTCCAAAGTATTTAGGTATTCTTGGCATTTTGATTGCTTTAGTTACCTTACACCTAAGATTAGGCTTAGGACTCGACTTTCCTGCCTTCTTTACTATGTTTCCTCTGACCAGGATAATGACCGTTATAGCATTATTCTTAATCCTTATCCTATTTGTTTTACAGAGAAATTATGAAAAAGATTATGACTGGTCTGCAGTTTATTCATTGATGCTTTTTAGTACCTGTGGAGTTATTTTACTCCTTGGTCAGCAAAATTTATTAATCCTATTTTTAGGAATAGAGATTATGTCCATCCCACTTTATGTGTTAGCCGCAAGCAAGAAAACTCAAGCGTCATCCTTGGAGGCAGGATTGAAATATTTTATCTTAGGAGCCTTTGCCAGTGCATTTCTCCTATTTGGAATAGCCTTGGTCTATGGTACCACGGGCAGTTTTGTCATGAATGAAATTATCCAGATTCAGAATATCGATGGAGTTCAATTACCGGCCTATTTCCACATAGGTTATATTTTTATTATCATAGCAATTTTGTTTAAGATGGCAGTGGCCCCTTTTCATTTTTGGTCTCCGGATGTGTATGATGGTTCTCCTACGGTGGTAACCACCTTTATGACAACCTTGGTCAAACTAGGTTCTTCGGTAACCATGTATTATATCTTGGTAGGTTATTTTCGCAATCAGTTTGACAATTACTTCAAGTTTCTCCTTCCGATCATCTGCGTATCTTTCGTGTTGGGCGCAATATTAGGTTTAGTACAAAATAATGTCAAGCGCATGTTGGCCTATTCCAGTATATCGCATATTGGCTTTGTTCTGACCGGAATTATTTTAGGAATAGCACTGCAGGACATGTCCTTATTTGTATTCTATCTATTGACCTATACCCTTTCGAGTCTTATCGTATTCTCTATCCTTGATAACCTCGAAAATGGGAATGCGGTGTTTCTTGATCACTTAAATGGTCTTAGTAAACATCAACCTT
>CAYXKX010000009.1:21666-22569 GCA_964465185.1 uncultured Chitinophagaceae bacterium | reverse complement strand
AGCTATTTTATCTATGGCAGGGATTCCATTCACTGGGGGATTTATAGCGAAATATCGCGTTTTGACAGGAATATACCAGATTAATGGTTGGATGTTCGCCATCGGCCTTCTCTCTAGTGCTGTGGCTGTGGGCTATTATCTCAAGACCTTGAATCGCATCTTTTTTTATGAAAATAATCAAGAAAATGTTGCAATTAAGAATATTTACTTGGTGGTAATCATGGTTATTTTATCAATCATGATTCTTATTTTAGGTACACTTCCAGAGCTTTTACTCCAAGGGATACATAAGTATTTTTTAGCGTAGTTTTGGGGATGTAATAGAATGCAGAATACAGGACGCAGAATTTTTTAACTTTATAAGTATATGAGAGAACCTGCAAAGACTTTTGAAGATTTGATTGTATGGCAAAAAGCACATCAATTTGTGTTGGAAGTTTATAAAATAACGGGGAAATTTCGGCAACACGAGATTTACGGGTTAACATCTCAATTCAGACGAGCTGCTGTTTCTATAGCCGCTAACATTGCGGAAGGTTTTAAGAAAAGGGGAAATGCAGATAAACGTCGATTTCTCAATATTTCTCAAGGCTCATTGGAAGAATGCAGATACTTCCTAATTTTAACTCGCGATTTAGGCTATTACGAGGTCACTAAATCTCAAGATAAATTGACAGAAGTAAGTAAACTTCTAGAAGCCTATTCTAAAGCTATTCTTAATAATAAACCATAAATTACCAGCACTCATTCTAATATTCTACATTCTATATTCTGAGTGCTAAAAAAACAGTATTACCAAAATGTTAAACCCAGTTTTTTTTACATTCGATAAAATAAAAAATATATCTTTGTGTTAGATTATATAACAGAAATCAATCCAATTAAAATAATAAATTAAATCTT
>CAYXKX010000009.1:16291-21656 GCA_964465185.1 uncultured Chitinophagaceae bacterium | reverse complement strand
AAGTATATTTTTAAAATCGTTATTCATACACATATAGAACAAAAATCAGATAAAAAAAATATACCAAACTTAAAATAAGGTCATTTCTTCAATTAATCTAATAATATCAAAATCAAAAGTCAAATTAAATGAACTTTAAAACATAAAAAAAGCAAGCATATTTTCAAGAAATATTCCATGGGAATTGCTAAAATAAGTAACAATCCTACAAGATTTCAATCTGAATATTATGTAATAGTTAAGTTCTTTTATTTTGTATAATAATATTTATTAACATCATTCAAAATGGGTACTTTTAGCCCCTTCGAAAATTAAATCTTAAATTAATAAACAATGAGTACACAAAAAAATCAAGGAAGCGTATTACCAATATCTAATGGCATAGTTTTCCTACTTATTTTCGGAGTAGCCCTATTGCTATTTAAATTCGTTTTTGGTTCTTCTAGCAATCTAGATGAGCATGGGCATGCTAAACCAGGTAATTATATGGGAATGATTTACATGGGAGGATTTGTAGTACCGGTGCTTTTCACTCTATTAATTTCTACCTTTGTATTCACTATTGAAAGATGGCTGTCTCTAGCTAAAGCAGCTGGTGGTAAAGATGTAGACGGTTTCTTGAAGAAAATTGTACAATCTTTAGAAAGCAATGATATAGAAGAAGCTAGAAGACTATGTGATGTACAAAAAGGTACTATAGCCAATGTCACATTATCTGGAGTAGATGCTTATGATGACATGTCTAAAAATTCACATTTAGATACAGAACATAGAGTTTTATCCATTCAGAAGTCTATGGAAGAAACAACTGCCTTGGAAGTACCCATGTTGAGTAAAAACATGTCTATCCTTTCTACGATAGCTACCATAGCTACTCTAGCGGCTCTTATTGGAACGGTAATCGGTATGATCAAGTCTTTCGCGGCTCTAGGTGCTGCAGGTGCTCCAGACCAGACTCAACTTGCGGTAGGTATCTCAGAAGCTCTTATCAATACCGCTTTAGGTATCGGTACTTCATTCTTCGCTATCTTGTTTTATAACTATTTCAACTCGAATATAGATGGTATGACTTATAAAATGGATGAAGCTCAGTTCTTGATTTCTCAGACCTTTGCTTCTAGAAACTAAAAGCTAAAATTAGATTTTTCAATAAGAAAATAAATCAAGATGCCAAAAATCCAAGTAAAAAAAGGCTCAGTATTCGTGGATATGACCGCCATGTGCGATGTGTCCTTTCTACTACTGACCTTCTTTATCCTTACGGCCAAAGCTAAACCTGTAGAACCTGTAGAGGTCATGACACCATCTTCAATTGTAGAAATACCTGTACCAGACGTCAATGTCATAACTATTATGGTTGATAAAGCAGGTCGTATTTTTATGGGAATGGATAATATCGATGGATCACGTCAGCGCTGGTTAGACAATCTCAATACGCAATTCAAGATGAGTATCACAGCTCCTGATCAGGTAAATAATTTCATCAATGGTGGGGTCATACCAGTATCTGCTAAGGAACTTCCAACTTTTCTAGCCGCTGATGCTGAAGCTAAAAAGAAAATGATAGAAACTACTCAAGGAATACCTGCAGATGTAGAAAATTCTGATGCCAATGAGCTCAGATGGTGGATATACAATGCAAGAGCAGCGAACCAAAAAGCAGTAGTAGTAGTCAAAGGCGATAAAAAAGCACCTTATGCTATTATTAAGCAGGTGATGAATACACTAGAAGCTCAAGGTGTGAGTCGATTTAGTCTATTGACATCACAAGGCTCTAGAGATTAAAAAATTATATTAAGTAGGTAATAACTGAAATAAAAGAGATAAAGATATGGCTGAAATAGCAGAAAACCCCCAGGGCGGGGGAGGAAAAAAAGGAAGAAGTAAAAAAGCCTCGCCCCGTGTAGACCTAACACCAATGGTAGACTTAGCATTTCTACTCATCACCTTCTTCATGCTAACTACTTCCCTATCCAAGCCTAAAGCGATGGAAATTGCCTTGCCTAATAAGGATGTCGACCTAGAAAAGCAACCAAAAATTGATGACGATGTAGTAGTGACTGTATTGCTTGCTCCTAAAAATGTTGTATTGTACTACTTCGGCTCTCCAGAAATAGCTGCAGCTAACCCTGATGCAATAAAAGCAACGACGTTCGATAAAGAAAGTGGAATACGAAAAGTCATTTTAGACAAGAAGAAAGCCGTAGCAGCCTTACCAGGTGGAATGGGATTTGATTCTAAAAAGAATAACAAGCTGATGGTTCTAATCAAAGCCGTAGATTCTTCTGTTTACGGAAATATGGTAGATGTGCTAGATGAAATGCATATAGCGGATATCAAGTTTTATGCTATCCTTCCTATTTCTGATCCAGAGAAAGTATTGGTAGATAATTCAATGAAAAAAGTGGTAGAAAAATAATTAAGAAATTAGACATGAATTTAGATCAAGTAATCGCCATCAAAGGCTCATTGGACGACCTTCTCTTTAGAGGGAAAAATAAATCCTATGGCGCCTATGACCTCAGAAAAAGCTATCCACAGCATCTTAAGAAGTCTTTGGTCATATTTTTATTCCTAGTATTAGGAATAGTAGCAGCTTATGTACTTTACGATAAACTCAAGGACAAGGTAGTTTTCAATACAGAGAAACCTATTCGCAAAGTGACGGAACTAAAAGCTCCACCTCCATTAGATGAGACAAAGCCACCACCGCCACCACCACCACCGCCACCACCAGTAAAAGCCACTATACAATTTGTACCTCCAAAAATTGTTGAGGTAGCTCCACCTGATGAGGAGATTAAAACAGTCGAAGAAGTGAAAGAATCAAAAGCTGAAATATCAACGGCTACCGTAGCTGGTGTGACGGATATGGATCTCGATGCAGGAGATGATAAAGGAGTGGTAGAAGCTCCAAGAGGAGATGAACCATTGGTTTTCGCTGAGCAAATGCCAGAATTTCCGGGCGGAGATGATGCCCTCATGGCATATTTGCAGAGAAATATTAAGTATCCAGCATTTGCACTTGAAAATGAAATCGAAGGTGTCGTCATGGTAAACTTCGTAGTCAATGCAGATGGTAGTATCAGTAAGGTAAACATAACGAAAGGTATCAAAGGCGGATGCGACGAAGAGGCCTCAAGAGTTGTGCGAAATATGCCGAAATGGAAGCCAGGTAAACAAGGTGGACAACCAGTTCCTGTTTACTTCGATGTACCAGTGAATTTCAAAATAGAGTAATCTCAGATTAAAATATTTAGTAAAGCCCGAAGCAAAATCTTCGGGCTTTTTTTGTATCTTTGAAATGAAAATTAAATGTCATGAAAAAAAACGTTATTGTCCTACTCTTTATTACAGGATTTTTCTCTTCTTCATTCAGTCAGAATTCAAATTCAACTGAACAAGAGCCCTTCGTATTTGCAGAACAAATGCCCCAATTTCCAGGAGGCAAGGATTCATTAAATCTTTACTTGCACAATAACGTCAAGTATCCTAATAAAGCACTTGAAATGGAAATTGAAGGAACAGTAATAGTTAATTTTTTAATAAATGAAGATGGGGAAATTTCACAAGCTAAAGTTACCACAGGAATAGGCGGTGGTTGTGATGAAGAGGCTTTAAGAGTCATTAATAAAATGCCGAAATGGGTACCTGCGAGACAAAGCGGAATAGCTGTTCCCATTTATTATTTATTACCAGTGAATTTTAAAATAGAGTAATACTAACACCTAAAAGAAATCTTAACATACCAATAAGTTGGTCTGAATATCTACCACATAGATACAAAATTCGTATACTTTAGCCTTATTTTAAAGGTCTATTTATACCGAAATGTCTGTTTAAAATCAAATAAAAATATTTATGTACATTTGTTATTCATCAAACAAATCTCAACTATGCGAAAAATACTAATTGCAGTTTTATTACTCACTGCACAATTTATGAACAGCCAAATTAAACTTCCCACCCCTGTCAGAACGATAGAAGGAATCAAGGAATTCAAATGCGATAACGGCCTCAAAGTCCTATTGATTGAAGATCCATCTCAGAGCAACCTTCTAGTCAATATCGTTTACCATGTCGGTTCTAGGCATGAGGGTTATGGCGAAACAGGGATGGCCCATTTACTGGAGCATATGCTTTTCAAATCATGTAAAAAATTTAAAGATATTAAAAAGGCGATAGGCGATAGAGGGGCTAGCGCCAATGGCACCACTTGGTATGACCGAACAAATTATTATGAAATTCTCCCTGCAGCAGATAGCAATTTAAAATGGGCGATCGAAATGGAGGCAGATAGAATGCTAAATGCCAAAATTTTGAAGGAAGAACTCGAGAAGGAATTCAGCGTTGTGCGCAATGAATTTGAGATAGGAGAAAACAACCCTGGCGGTGTAATCAATGAACGTATTATCTCAACTATGTATCTGTGGCATAATTATGGCAATTCAACCATAGGGAGTCGAGAGGATATAGAAAGAGTTCCGGTAGAAAACCTGAGAGCTTTTTACAAAAAATATTATCAACCAGACAATGCCACACTTATTATTGCAGGAAAATTTGACGAAAAGAAAGCCTTGGAGTATATAGCTAAGAATCTATCTATACTTCCTAAGCCCACGAGAGTACTTCAACCTACCTATACAGTCGAACCCCCTCAAGATGGCGAACGCTACGTAGAACTCAGAAGAAATGGTGACGAACGCATTGTCGCTCTAGCTTATCATACACCCGCAGGCTCTGATAAAGATTATATTGCCAATGATGCATTAATTGAAATTTTAACTGCCGAAGGTTCTGGACTTCTATATAAGGAACTTATGGACTCTAAACTAGCTACCTCTGTCTATGGCTATTCTATGTCTCTTTATGATCCAGGGTACACTTATTTCTCCATGAATATACCTATGGATAAGTCCATAGATGAGCCTAAAGCTAGAATGTGGAAAGTGCTCGATGGACTACCTCAAACTAAATTTACTGAAGAACAATTGCAACGCGCTAAGGCATCTCTCACGAAACAAGTGGACAGATCTATGAGCAATACAATTAATTTTGGAATTTTCCTTACCGAGATTATTGCATCAGGAGATTATAGACTCATATATATGTATAGAGATGATATAGAGAAAATAACTTTGGCCGATTTGGAACGTGTGGCTGCCAAATATTATCGACCATCCAATCGTACATGGGGACAATTTATTCCAGATAAAACGACTGATAGAGTAAAAGTGGATGAAAGGCCAGATATCAGTGCATTAGTTAAGGATTATAAAGGCAAGCAACAAACTCAAACACTCCAAGAATTTGATGCTTCCATAGATAATATCAAGCGAACTATAGTTCGAGGAGAAATTGACGG
>CAYXKX010000009.1:11997-16191 GCA_964465185.1 uncultured Chitinophagaceae bacterium | reverse complement strand
AATATGCCAGCGGCAATGAGCCTCTTAAAAGATATTCTCCGCAATCCATCCTTCAATCAAAATGAATTTGAAAAGGTAGTACTCGAAAATAAGACCATGTATGAAGCCTATAAAAATGACCCTCAAAATGTTGCTTTTACACTGCTAGGAGTAAAAACGAATGCTTATCCAAAAGGACACCCGCTTGGCGCGATGACGATTGACGAACAAATAGAGGGTTTTTCGAAGGCAAATATTCAGGACGTCAAAGACTTTTACATGAATTTTATAGGACTCAATGAAGGGTATGCATCATTTGTCGGTGCAGTAGAGCCTGATGCAGCAACACAAGCACTCAAAGATATATTTAGTGGGTGGAATGCTAAAACCCCCTATGTCAAAATCAAAAAGCTTCATAAGGCTACGACCAAGCAGAATGAGACCATTCAGATAGATGACAAAACGAATGCAGTTTCAGCTGGAACTCTTAATATAACACTTTCTGAAAAGGATGCCGACTTTCCTGCCATGTATGTGGCGAATGAAATATTAGGTGGAGGTGCATTTCTCAATTCGAGAATTGCCCAGAGATTGCGCGAGGCTGAAGGCATGAGCTATGGTGCAGGCTCATTTATATCTGCAGATTTTGAGGAGAAGATTGGAAGTTTTGGTACCTACGCTTTTTTCAATCCTAGTTTTAAAGAAAAATTAAACAGTGCACTATTGGAAGAATTGACCAAAGGAAGCCAAGGCAGTTTTAGCGCAAAAGAACTTGCAGATATAAAGGGAAGTCAAATTCAGGAGAGAAAATTAGGCTTGGGAAACAATAGTTTTCTTGCTAGCCTATTCAATCGATATATGGAGCAGAAAAAAGATTTGAAGTATTACGATGAGTTTAGCGATAAGATTCAAAAAATTACACTCCAAGAAGTCAATGACGCCGCAAAGAAATACATCAATATGGAGAATTTCATCCTAATATACTCTGGCGATTTCAAGTCTAAAAAGTAAACCATTCGCAGCAGCGAATAAACCGCTATTCAAAAAAAATCAATTTAAGAATGCCCCATTTAGGAAGGTGCTACTAGGCACCTTCCTATTTTGTATAGGCTGCTAAAATATCATCTACCGCATCGATATAAACAGTCATACCTTTGGTGAACTCACCAGCTATTATTTTCTTTGAAATGAGATTAATAATATCGCGCTGAATAAGTCTCTTCAAAGGTCTAGCTCCCAATTCAGGGTCATATCCATGCTCTGTTAAATACTCAATAGCTGCGGGCAATATTTCCAATTTCAAGTCTTGCTGCGTTAGTAGCTCTTCTATTTGCTTTAGCTGAATAGATACGATTGCTTTAATCACTGATTTTCTCAATGGAAGGAAGAGAACGATATCATCGATACGATTGATGAACTCTGGCTTTATCATAGTCTTGAGATGTGCCACAAGTTTTTGCTTGACTACGGGTGCTACATTCGCTACATTTTCATCTTCGACATCTTCAAAACCATTCAGTATTATATCCGATCCCATATTGGATGTCATGATAATAATTGTATTCTTGAAATTGATTAGTCGTCCTTTGTTATCCGTCAGTCGTCCATCATCCAACATCTGCAAGAGAATATTAAATGTATCTGGATGCGCTTTTTCAATTTCGTCTAATAAAACAACTGAATAAGGTCGTCTTCGCACAGCCTCGGTGAGCTGACCACTCTCCTCATAACCAACGTATCCCGGAGGAGCGCCTACTAGGCGACTCACGCTGTGCTTCTCCGAGTATTCACTCATATCGATACGGATATAAGCGTTTTCATCATTGAAAAGATATTCGGCTAAGGCTTTGGCCAATTCGGTCTTCCCTACCCCAGTGCTTCCGAGAAAAAGAAAGGAACCGATGGGTCTATTCGGATTTTGAAGACCTGCACGACTACGCAATATGGCATTGGATACGGCTTCTATGGCCTCTTCTTGTCCGACCACTCGTTTTCTAAGTTCCTCATCGAGATGAAGTAGTTTCGTTTTCTCCGATTGCAGCATTGACTGAACTGGAACACCGGTCCATTTGCTCACAATCTCTGCTATATCTTCGGAAGTGACAAATTCTTTCATCAATTTTTCTCCTCCTTCTATAGATTTAAGCTCTTTTTCACAAGCCTCAATTTCTGCCTGTGTTGAAGCCATCATCCCATAGCGAATCTCTGCTACTCGTGCATAGTTTCCAGCTCTCTCTGCCTGCTCTGCTTCTAGTTTTAAGGATTCTAAACTAGATCTAGCATCTTGGACTTTGTCTACGATAGATTTCTCCTTGTCCCATTTAGCTTTGAACTCATTGCGTTCCAAACTCCACTTCGACAATTGCTCTTCAATATTTTTTAATTTTACTTCATCTTTTTCTCTGCGTATAGCCTCTCGCTCTATTTCAAGTTGCATAATTTTTCGATTCAATTCGTCCAACGCCTCTGGAACTGAATTGATTTCTAGACGCATTTTAGCAGCAGCCTCGTCTATTAAATCTATAGCTTTATCTGGCAAAAATCTATCCGTTATATAACGCTGGGAAAGTGTAACGGCTGAAATGATGGCTTCGTCTTTAATTTCTACATTATGATATCTCTCGTAGCGCTCTTTTAAGCCTCTTAAAATTGAGATGGCTGCTTCTTCATCTGGTTCATCAATCAAAACTTTCTGAAATCTTCGTTCCATCGCCTTATCTTTCTCAAAATATTTTTGATACTCATCTAGGGTTGTCGCTCCGATAGCTCGCAACTCTCCTCTAGCCAGTGATGGCTTTAAAATGTTGGCAGCATCCATAGCTCCATCAGATTTTCCAGCGCCAATGAGCGTATGTATTTCGTCGATAAATAAAACGATTTTTCCTTCGCTATCTACGACTTCTTTGATCACTGCTTTCAGACGTTCTTCAAACTCGCCTTTGTACTTAGCTCCAGCAATAAGTAAGCCCATATCCAAAGCAAAAACTTTTAAATCCAATAAATTTTCTGGGACATCGCCATTCACGATTCGCTTAGCTATACCTTCTGCTATAGCCGTTTTCCCCACACCAGGTTCTCCTATCAGCATAGGATTATTTTTCGTCTTACGAGATAATATATGCAATACACGTCTTATTTCTTCATCACGACCTATCACGGGATCTAATTTGCCTTTTTCTGCTTGTTCGTTCAGATTAATGGCATACTTGCCTAAAGCATCATAGGTCATTTCCGTAGTATTCGAATCTACTTTTTGACTACCGCGAAGTTCTTTCATCGCTTTGCGTACTTCAGATTCTTTGAGTCCATATTCTTTCAATAACTTGGACGTATCATCGCTTTGCATCAATAAAGATAGAAAAATCAATTCTGGACTCACGTAGCTATCACCAAATTCTTTTATCAAAGATTCCGCTTTAACCATTGCAGTTTGAGCCGTGCGACTGAGATACTGACCATGTTCTGTTCCTGAAACTTTGGGAATTTTCAACATCGATACCTCCAATTTTTTCAGAATTGGAGAAGGTTGTATTCCCAGTTTTTTCACAATTTGTGGCACTAGATTCTCCTCATCCTCAAGTATAGCAACAGCAATATGTTGAGTCTCTATAGCCTGATTGGTCGCCTCTATCGCCTTGTTTTGAGCCTTCTGAATAAGCTCTTGCGATTTAATAGTTAGTTTTTTTATATCCATTTCATTAATAATTTTAAATCTTGAATTATGACAAATGTCAAAATACTATATCAATTAGTCATAACTCAACTCTATTTTAATTTTATTCATTCAAATTTGATACTTTAATGAAAGAATAGACAAGGTGTCATTAGTTTTAACAAACTGAAAATAAATCTATGACGTTAAGACAATTAGAAGACTAAATGGCTGGTTATGAAAGTTAAAACAAAGTCAAAATGACATTAGAATTCTAACGTATGATGGTTAGTGTTCCCATTTTTTCTTGAATACCGCCTTTATATAAATTGAAGCGGACGAAATAAGTATAAACTCCAGTTTGCGCTAGTTCTCCTTTGTAATTTCCGTCCCATGCCGGCGTTTTACCTGTGTATTCATATACCTTTTCTCCCCAGCGATTATAAATTGAAAGTGTTAAACTTCTGACTGGACCACCATTCAATTCGAAATAATCATTGACACCATCGCCGTTTGGAGAAAAGGCCGTAGGGAAACCTACATTCTGAACTGGAAGTACTTTT
>CAYXKX010000009.1:5164-11987 GCA_964465185.1 uncultured Chitinophagaceae bacterium | reverse complement strand
AGCAGGTATATTCATCTGTATACGCCAGTTTCACAAAGGAATTCACTGAAGTTTCTAACCATTGATTTAGACAGGAGTCGCATTTGAATAAATGTTTTGGAGTCCAACGAAGTCCATTGTAATTGATTCTTCCGGAAATTTTAGGCTCAAATCGTAAAACTTCACCATCATAAATAAGACTATCGTCTCCGATCTCCACTTCAGGAAGAGGATAGAAAAAAACCTTGGCATCATCGGTTGATAAGCAATCATCATTGTTAGTGACAGTGACTGTATATATTCCTGAGTTAAAAACATTGCGAAAAGAATCTAATTCTCCATCACTCCATGCATAGGCTTTATACCCACCTTTGACTTTGAGGATTATTGGATTTCCAGTGCAGGTATTTGTGTCACGAAGTGTCTTAGTTAGAAAATCAGGTTTCACCGTTAAATCCAAACTAAAGAAACTATCGCATCCTTTCACATTCGTGTATTTGATAGTATATTTTCCAGTCTTATTTTTACCCTTATAACTTTCCCCAAAACAAATAATTGTATCCTCACTTCCATAAGTAATTGGGTGAACTGTTAAGTCTAATCTTCTCAGACGAGGACATCCATTTTCATCTATTATATTGTCGAAATAAACTCCCGTGGAATCATAGCCTAGAAAGCTCTCCCCTTCACAAATTGTATCAATAAGAAATGAATCTTTCGGTATGACACGCAAGGTCAAATGCGTAATAATACTATCGCATCCGATATCATTGCGCAAAGTATCTATATAAAACCCTGTCGTGGTCTTTCCCATAAATACGTCTCCTTCGCATATCTTTTTTATGACTGGAACAGTGACCTTATTTGATACCCATAGGTTAAGAAAACGTGTGCTATCACAACCATTAGCACTGAGAAAAATATCCGAGTAATTTCCAGTAGTATTCCGTCCCAAAAATACATCTCCTTGACAAATCTTTTTATTAATCGTAAAGAAAGAATTGGGTTTGACGACTAGATGAAGTGTTCGAGTGCTGTCGCAGTTTTTTGCATTTCTTAGAATATCCACAAATGTACCAGAAGTTGTATGCCCTCCAGAAGATTTTCCTTGACAAATCGTATCATAAATAGTGCTAAAACTATGCTGATTCACGGTAAGATTTAAGGTACGAATACTATCACAGCCTTCGATACTTTTAAAGCTATCCATATAGGTTCCCGCCACTGTCTTACCATTATAGGATTGCCCTTGACAGATAGCTGCATTGATGATTACATTGGAATAATTATTTACTTTGAGATTTAAGGTCAAAATACTGTCACAACCAAAGCTATTTTTATAATTAAAAGTATACGTCCCGCTAGTCGACTTACCCATAAAACTTTCCCCATCGCAGATAGACTTATTCATAACAGGATTATGGCTAGGATTTACGATGAGTATGAGCGTTCGTAAACTATCACAGCCATTAGCACTGACCAATTTATCTACATAAGTACCGGCCACGGATCTACCTAGAAAACTCTCCCCTTGGCAGATAGACTTTGCAATAGTAGAGTTACTATTATTTAGTACAGTTAAATTTAAGGTCACTATACTATCACAGCCCGCTTTGTTTTTAAACGTATCTAAATATGTACCGGTGGTAGTGTGCCCATTAAAGCTTTGACCTTGACAGATAGATTTGCTTTGACTTGAAGTCGACGTATTATTTACTGTAATCTGCATAGTATCTGCACAACCCAACGAGCTCCATGTAAATCGATAAATACCTACTGTGTTCAATCCCGAAACAGTCGCATTAGGGTTGGTTAGGGATGAAAATGTGACCGTAGCTGGATTGGTTGCGTGTTGTACCCAACTGCCTGTCTCTGTGGCTGCCATGGTCGCTGTTTTTAATTGAGCAGTTCCAGTCCAATTCAGGGTAAAGGAAGAGTTACCTGCTGGTCTGTCTATAAGAAGAAAATAGGATTCTCCAGCCGTTACATTTAACCATTGAATCCAATTATCCCCTAAATTTCCCGGGCCTTCAGATACGTCCGTACTAGATGCCCGCATACCAGTATGATTATTTGCTGACCCCGCTGCTTGAGGATTAGTCGAACTACATCTAATGGGTGATCCTTTATTAGTGCAAGTGACATTAGGTCCAAAAATCATAAAATCATAATCCTCTATAATATTAGTACTGGTTGGGATTAAATTAAAACCTAATGTACCTCCAGATAAAATGGTAAATCGCAGCCATAGTGAATTGTTTTCTGAAGAAAAGCACCAGCTCGCGTTACTAATTTCTTGAGTTCCTCCTCCAGCTACATTTAGGCTAATAGATTGATTTCCGCAAACCTGAATGTAATTGACACAGTTATTTTGCGAATGGATAGTCTCAAATTGCCAAAGAATCAGAACTAAAAATGACCATGTTTTTGTCATATTAAAGCAAAAATACACAATAAATCAGCAAATTATGTCATCTTTATTACCCTGCCACATCTTTGTATCTAATTGCAAAAAAAACTATGTTAATACTCAATGTTTCCAATTCATTTTTTTTCTATCAAATTTGCTTTAAGAAATTTAGAATTAGATATGAGCAGCGATTTAGAATTGGAATACTCCAAAGACGACATTAAAACCCTGGACTGGTTAGAGCACATGCGCTTGCGCCCAGGAATGTACATAGGTAAAACAGGCGATGGTACCTCTCAAGACGATGGAATCTATATCCTTCTGAAAGAAATCATGGACAATGCCATAGATGAATATATCATGGGACATGGTAAGAAAGTGGAAATAGCCTTAGATAGCACTGAGGTCATGATACGGGACTTCGGTCGTGGCATCCCTTTAGAAAAGGTGGTTGATTCAATTTCAAAAATGAATACTTCAGGAAAATTTGACTCCAAAGCATTTAAAAAGTCTGTGGGGATGAATGGTGTAGGCTCTAAAGCCGTCAATGCCCTTTCTTCTTATTTCAAAGTAAAATCTGTTCGCGAAGGAAAAGAAAAAGTAGCTGAATTTGAAGGAGGCAAACTCAAACAGGAAACCAAAATTCAATCGTCGAAAGATGTCAATGGCACTACCATTTGGTTTAGGCCTGATAACACCATTTTTCATAACTACCGTTTTATTCCAGACTATGTGCAGGAGCAATTGTGGAACTATGCCTACCTAAACTCAGGCCTCAAAATCATTCTGAATGGCCAAGAATTTAGTTCTAAGGATGGATTGAAAGATTTGATTAATAAAAAAATTGATGCCGATTCTCAGCAGTATCCTATTATACATCTAAAAAATGATGAAATAGAGATGGCCTTTACCCATTCATCTAAATACGGGGAAGAATACTATTCATTCGTCAATGGACAATTTACTACTCAGGGAGGCACGCATTTAACCGCTTTCAAAGAAGCTATTGTGAAAACTATTCGTGACTTTTATAAAAAGGACTTTGATGCTTCCGATATTCGTATGTCCATAGTAGGTGCTATTTGTGTGCGGATACAAGAACCCATGTTTGAATCACAGACCAAGACTAAGCTGGGCACGGTCACTCTAGAAGGTGACGGTGGCTCCATGAAAGCTTTTGTCGCAGATTTTATGAAGCAACATTTAGACAATTTTCTCCATAAAAATCCACTGTTAGCAGAAGCCCTTTTGAAGAAAATTCAGAACAGCGAACGCGAACGCAAGGATATGGAAGGTGTGCGTAAAATAGCCAAAGAGCGCGCAAAGAAAGCCAATGTCCATAATAAAAAATTGAGAGATTGTCGCTATCACTATACAGATGAAAAATATGCCCAAAATAAAGAAACAACTATTTTCATTACGGAAGGGGATTCGGCTTCTGGATCGATGACCAAATCAAGAAATGCAGAAACACAGGCAGTTTTTTCATTGAAAGGAAAGCCGCAGAACTGCTTTGGCATGAAGAAAAAAATCGTCTATGAGAATGAAGAACTCAATCTGCTTCAGCACGCGCTAGATATAGAAGAAGGCATAGAAAATTTGCGATATAATAATGTGATCATAGCCACAGATGCTGACCACGATGGCATGCACATTCGCCTCTTGCTTTTAACTTTCTTCTTACAATTTTTCCCAGAACTCGTTATCAATGGACATATTAAAGTTTTGGAAACTCCCATCTTCCGTGTTCGAAATAAGAAAGAAACCATTTACTGCTACTCAGCACAGGAGAAAAAAGATGCCATAAGAAAACTTGGCGGTAAACCAGAAATCACACGATTCAAAGGTTTAGGAGAAATATCACCAGATGAGTTTGCCTTGTTCATAGGAAAAGACATGCGCCTACTTCCTATCATTCTAGATGATAAAATCAAAATTCAGGAGCTACTCAAATATTATATGGGTGGTAACGACAAAGAAAGACAGCGTTTCATTCTCGACAATTTGATTTACGAAATTGATGAAGTAGAAGAGGAAATGGAAGTAGTTTAATTATCCTTCGGAATAGAATCCGTTGCTGCCTTGTTCTTTTTATCTTCTAAATAGTCTATATAACAATCTTGAAGTTTAAGTCCAAGTTCAAAATAGCTGGCATTTAAAACCTCATCATGCGGAAAATAGCAATAGGCCTTGATGTCTCTTAACTCTTCTGTATCATCTACTTTGGTGACCAAGGAAATGAAGTCTAGAGAGTATTTCAAATTACTAGCATCCAATTTTTCAATATCTAAAATGGCATTAAGTTTGCGTTGAACTTTTTTATTAGAATAGTAAAGCAAAGAAAATGGTGAGATCATTACTCCAGGTTGATTTGGATTATCACTTGAGCGCAGTCCACTCATTTTTTTATATTCACTTGCACTTCTATGGACAGGTTCTCTAAATGTTCTTCCGTTTGATTTATCGTACTTCTGATTATACAAAACGGACTTCTTTGCTGCAACCTCAGCTTTTATAATCACAGGTTTTATCTTTCTAGTTTGATAGCTCATTTCAATATTAATTTCTGCATCATCCAGAACATATTGCTGCTGTACGCCCATACCTAGATAGGTAAATTGAATCAAATCTCCTTTCTCTACCGCAATTTTGAATCGTCCTTCTTCATTAGTTACAGTGCCAGTTTGTTTCGTTACATTGAAAACGGAACATCCTACCAAGTAGGTTGAAGTTTGTTTATTAATAACTTGACCATAAATAGAGAAACTCTGACTCTGAATATTGGAAAAAGAAAATAGGATGAAGACAAAA
The DNA here is from genome assembly GCA_964465185.1 of uncultured Chitinophagaceae bacterium. Lineage (GTDB taxonomy): Bacteria > Bacteroidota > Bacteroidia > Chitinophagales > JADJOU01 > CHPMRC01. Next base: position 6,787 of record CAYXKX010000009.1, on the reverse strand, counting down.
ACAACTAACTTGTACATAAAAAAGCTCGGGCTAATGACCCGAGCACTAAATTAGTATAAAATAATGTAAAGAAAAACTGTATTATGCTAAACTGAGCTTAGAAGCCTGTAATAAAAGCAATTCCAATTGTATTTCTCCAGTTCCAAGGGGCAGACTTCACTCCTGTAGCCTTATCTGTAACTCTGACATCATCATCTCTCAATACTTGGAATCCAAAGTTTAAAGCGATGTGTTTGGTAATTTTATAGAATACATCCGTTTGCCAGTTCAAATCGATATTAGCTCTTGAACTTCCGATGGCATCAATTTGCAATTGTGGTCTCGTATAGTTATTAAATAATTGAGCTCTACTTCTCACAGATAGGTTTTTAACTACTTCCTTTTCAAACACTATATCCAATCGAGCACCAAGTTCTGTTCTTATACGCTGGTCTAAATCATTTCCGAATCTATTCGCATTCACTTTGGAGATAATAGAATCAATGGTAACAATAGTAAATCTTCCTGAAGATGGAGAAAGAAATACTCTAAGATAAGGTTGAGGAGTCCACTCGAGTCCAGGCGATACATCTAATATAGCTGGAGCTAAAAAGTCAGATAAAAGCTTGTCTCTATTTGCTAAATCATAGGTTTTAATGAATTGAGATAGAAAATTCGTACCAATTCCAAGTTTCAAATTCGCCTTTTTTAAATCAAACAAATACTTAGAAGATATCTGAAGTACATCTGCATTCTTATTAATATTATCATTGACTCCACTATCTACATTGATGTTCTTAAAGAAGCCTAGAGTCCCATCAAAACTATTATCCCAAGAATGGCGTCCCTTTCTAAAATTTGCCTCAAGGTGAGTTTGTATTCCTACATTTAAGGTGCTATTGCCACCATAAGACGAAGTCCAGTTAGAACCTAACAAACTTTGCCCTAAATTGACGGATGCATTTCCTTTATAAGTCCATGGTTTGACGACAGGTGCTGGCAATTGTTTGTTTAAATCTGCAATCTGAGATTCAAGAGCTGATTTTTGTTTTGTTAAATCATCAATTCTGGTTTTGATTACTTCAGGACTTTCCTGCGCGATAACAACACCATAAAGCAAAATACTCAAAGAGAATACTATTTTTTTCATATTATAAATTTTGTGGCGCAAAAGTATTTAATTTTAAATATCTTGGTCATTTAAAACAAGAGCAGATTTGAGTAGCATTATAATTATTGGGCCAGCATATCCTTTGAGAGGTGGGTTAGCAACCTATAATGAACGATTAGCCAAAGCCTTTACTGATCAAGGGCATATTACTGAGATATTTACATTTAGTCTTCAATACCCTAGTATCCTCTTTCCAGGGACTTCTCAATATTCTGAAGAGCCTGCTCCACAAGATATTGATATAAAGGTGTGTATAAACTCAATGAACCCCTTCAATTGGGTAAAGATTGGATTTGAACTAAAAAAAATGAACCCTGATTTAATCATCGTTCGCTATTGGTTACCATTTATGGGTCCATGTTTAGGGACTATTTTAAGAATAGTGAAATGGAATAAACATACGAAAATTGTTTGTATAGCTGACAATATCATCCCTCATGAAAAAAGACCAGGGGATAACATTTTTACCAAAT
>CAYXKX010000009.1:454-5154 GCA_964465185.1 uncultured Chitinophagaceae bacterium | reverse complement strand
CCAATAGATGCTTTTATCACGATGAGCGAAAAAGTATTGTCTGATTTAGATTTATTCTCGACAAAAAATAAAAAGAGATTATTTATTCCTCATCCACTTTATGATAATTTTGGAGACATTCTATCTAAGAAGGAGGCTATAGAAAAATTAGATCTAGACCCCAGCTTTTCATATTTATTGTTTTTTGGCTTTATTCGAGCATATAAGGGGCTTGACCTCTTGATACAATCAATGAAATATATTTCAAATCCGAAAATAAAACTTATCATCGCTGGGGAGTTTTATGGGGATTCAGAACACTATATTCAGCTGATTGAAAATTTAAATCTTCACGATAAAATTATTTTAAAAACCAATTTCATTACAGATAGTGAAGTTAAATATTTTTTCTGTGCGAGTGATTTAGTCGTACAACCCTATAAATCGGCTACACAAAGTGGCGTCACGCCTCTCGCCTATCATTTTGAAATACCAATGATAGTAACTAATGTAGGAGGTCTGACTGGAATGGTACCCAACGGCAAGGTGGGGTTAATAGCAGAACCTAATGCAGAATCAATCGCTGATAAAATCAATGAATATTTTCAAAACAAACACGAGGAAGATTTCAAAAAGAACTTGAAAGTGGAGAAGCTAAAATATAGCTGGAATGTAATGACCGAAGCTATTTTGGATATTTCAGGAATTAATAAATCTAACAATGGTTAATATTCCAAAACCAAGTTTACTATTTGATCAATGGAAATTAAATCCAAATATAGTCCATCTCAATCATGGATCTTTCGGAGGTACACCTAGATTCATCATTGAAAAACAAAAAAAATATATAGACAAGTTGGAATCAGAGCCTGTTGAATTTTCTGTGCGCCAATGGTATCCTATTTATTATGAAAATAAGAAAGCATTAGCCGATTTCATAGGAACCAGTGAACATAATATTTATCTAGTACCCAATACTACTATTGGCATTAACCATATTCTGCATAATCAAAAAGAATCAAACAAACAGTGGCTAACCACGAATCATGCTTATGGAGCTTGCATTCATGCGTTTCATAAAATAGGTGAAGAGCGAGGAAATGAAATCATCAAAGTTCAAATTCCATTTCCACTGCATTCAGAAAATGAAATTTTAGAACAACTTGAAAATAATTTAAGTTCAAAAACATCCTTAGCATTAATAGATTATATCACCTCAGCTACCGCTATCATTTTTCCTATAAAAAAAATAATCGAATTACTACATAGTAAAGGAGTCAAGGTCATCGTTGATGCAGCTCATGCCCCTGGAATGGTTGATTTTAATCTAGATCTATTGGATGCAGACTATTTTGTAGCCAACTGCCACAAATGGATATGCTCACCTAAAGGCTCAGCATTTGTCTATGTAAATCCGAAACATCAGAAAGAGTATAAACCTGTATTTTATAGTTTTTACAATGACAGGGACATAGACGAAGCTGCGCACTGGTCCAATCAATTTATCTGGGAAGGCACAAAGGATTATAGCGCCTATTTGTGTATAAAAGATGCATTAGAATATATGCCTACATTGATCTCAGGTGGGTGGGATGAAATAAAAAAGCATAATAGAGATTTAGCAATAAAAGGCGCAAAATTGATTGCGAACAAACTAGGGGTTGATTTGCCAGTGCCGGAATCTATGCTCGGCTCTATTGTCAATATCCCTCTTTGGGATGATAAAATACCTCACAAATTTTTCAACTATTACACTGATGTTAAAAATATTCTCTACGATCAATATAAAATAGAGGTTCCGTGTATGCTCTTTCCGCAAGCGCCCAAACAATATGTGCGAGTTTCGGCACAATTGTATAATTCTCTTGAGGAGTATGAGTATTTAGCGGACTGTTTGTTGGAAATAAGGGAAAAGAAAAAGTAACCTTCAACTAATTAATTACCTTTTTTCAATTTTTTGTCGAATAATCACATCGTGATTTCTCTTTAACTCCAATATATATTGTCCTATCTTCAATAGGCTGAGGTCTATCTTATTTGTTTTACTTTGTATATTAAATTTCATTAATGACTTTCCAGAAATATCGAACAATTCACCTTCAATGTTTTTAAACGGTTTCGTTATATCAATAAACAAATTGCCGTCAGTAGGGTTAGGATAAATCGAAATTCCCAATTTTATATCGTTTAAAATAGAACCAGTTATTGAGGTAGTATCCACAACATTGAAAGACACTATAGCAGAATCTATTCCTCCTTTACCGTCACTTATCTTATATGAACATAAGACTATTCCTCCATTGTTTAGGGGAGCAGTATACTGAACATTTTTACCCGAGTTTATTATGGTTACATTTCCCTTGGATACTGCACCAATATGAATTATTTCCAAAGTATCTCCATCTAAATCCATGTCATTAAATCTAGGATTCACTACGATGGATGTTCCATCATTTAATAAATAACTATCATTGTTAGCTTTTGGCTTTTTATTAGGAATTGGGCTAATAATTAAGTCGAGGCTATCTGCATTTGAATATCCATCTATGTCTCTACATTTAACCACAATAGGATAAGTTCCTAAGGCAGTAGATGTGCCTGATAAAACTCCTGTGATAGAATCAAAACTGAATCCAGAGGGTAATGTCCCACTTAAGTTGTACGATAAAATACTGTCACCATTAGTAATGGAAACAAAAGTTCGAATAGGTAAGTAAAGCGATGTTCCTAGGATAATATTTTGAGAAGGTATATTTCCTAAATTTGGAGTAAGTCGTTTACAATCCAGAAAATTAATATGCTGATGTATAAACAAAAACATAACTAATTTTTTTGCTATGGAATCTGCAAACTTCTTTTGGTTTGCATAGGTATTCCATACTGATTGGGGCGTTTCTATTTGCAGCCCATTGACCGTGTTTCCTACTGCTATACACGTATGATTAAATGTATTGTACCCACCGTTGAAGTAAGCAAAAGTGTCTGGATCAGGAAATTGCGTACTAGGCACTGATGGGAAACCTGCATTGACTAACATAGTTCCCAAAGAGTTCGTTCCTCTCAATAACTGTGCATGAGTGGAGCCACTAACATTACTCGAAGCTAAATTATTAAGAGAACTATTCGTAAGTGAAGAAGATAAGTTGAGTACACTATCGGATTTTTTTAATGTAGTACTTGTCAAACCGTAACCTAACTCTAACCGTTGATTGGCCTTACCATGCGCATGCATATCGACATAAAATGCCTTTCCATTGTATTGACTTTTGGATATCCATTGAGCGGTATCAATAAGGTAAGAGAATTCTTTCCAAGCTACTTCTGCTTCGCTATTTCCACAAGCTCCATCGGCAAGATTTCTGTTGCAATCAATTTTTGTGCGTCTCAAATTACAAATGACTACATGCGGACGACAACCTGTAAGATTAAAAAGAGCCGTATCTATCATTCTAGTCATCTGGATGGTGTTATTATCCCAGACTGTAGTCGGATTATTGCAGGTCCTATCAGGAATACTAGCTGGCGCTACCAAACCTCCATGCGGAGCAGAAATCACTATTGGCAAACTACCTATATGATATTGAATATAGTTATTCACTCCATAAATAACTTGCGCTTTAGCTGCGATGCTGTTTAAGAAAAATCCAATAATAAAAAAATATCTAATCATACTTATTTTCCAAACTTATACCCAATAGAGAAATTAACCATATAATCAGCAAACGCTGCATCACCCTGTCTATAGATACCTGTTTGACTAGTCGAGAGTTTATCTTCATAACTCTGCACGCGATTTCTATATAGAGAAATTGGCATACTAGCAAAGGCTGAAAAATTTCCTTTGGAATAGCCGATTCCAGGTTCTGCTGATATTATATATCCAGGTCTTCTAAATCCTGCATCTCCTCCAAATATATCACTAGACGGTATTCCTTCCATACGACCCCCAAAAGAAAAACTGAATCCTGATGCATGGTTATAATTTCCACTCACCCTAGCCGCCATCTGATCTGGACAAGAAAATTCACCTGTACCACCCCTTGTCTTTACTCCGTTGGTTTCTTGGAAATTAAATAGGTAAAATAGATTCGCGTTCACTGTGATATGATGTCCTATTGGGTGTACTCCTTGCAACTCCAATGAAATTCCTGTTCCACCATCTCCAGGCTGTATGGACTGATCCACTACTGACAATCTATTTTGGTTGCGATTAGTTCCTTGATTATAAAAACTATCTTCCGCATTATATCGTCCAGTTGGCAATTTTATACCTAATCCAATGGCATAATTGAACTTTTTTTCCTTAGGATTGAAAAGCCAATAGCCTACACCTAGTCTGACATCTGCTAATCCACCTGCCTCAGTAGCATAGCGTTTAGCTAGTCCAGCAGGAGGATTCCCTCCATGCTCATACATCGAGGTTCTATGATGCGCCACAAAAGGAACTAAAGCATTGAAAAAAAATCGATCGGTCAATCCATAATTAAAAATAACATCTGTAAAATGAGAAGTATTGATTACTTGCGAACCCTCTTCCATCCTATTCGTCTCTTCATGATCTCCTCGAAAGTGTCGAAAAGATTGAAAATAGCGATAGCCTATATTTACAGTATATGAATTAGCTTTTAAGTTAATACTATACCCAGGGCTGCCACTGCACATACTTCCACCTCGAACAGCTACGCAGCCTTGACTATAAAGATAGTTTAGACTAAAGAATG
>CAYXKX010000009.1:0-223 GCA_964465185.1 uncultured Chitinophagaceae bacterium | reverse complement strand
CCTAGATACTTAATTCCTTTTTTCCAAGTGAGTGCAGTTCCCAAACCTGCATCAGCCAATATTGGTGCTTTGTTTATGGAAAAACTTGGCAAATCAAAATTAGAAAGACTACCGACATCACCGAATACATAAAGATTCATCCCGATAGTACGCGCTAATTTTCGACACTTGATTGGAGATAAATTCTCGAAGTTTAATTGCGTATTTCAAGAAAATCCAGAGT
>CAYXKX010000008.1:43241-68762 GCA_964465185.1 uncultured Chitinophagaceae bacterium | reverse complement strand
GTTCTGCACCTATCAATCCATTAGCGCCTATAACAATAGCGTGTATATCCTTTGACATAAGTATGCGAAAATAAGCAGAATAAAACTATAGATTCACGAAAGAAATCCACATCAATTTTTCTTCAACCTGACCTCCACTAACTCAGGGCTTTTTCGACTCATTGTTAATATCTTATAATGATAGAATTCATCCTCAAAATCTTCCCCATTTTCTGGGAGTTCTGGACTAAGCGATGCAATATATCCTGATAAGGTCTCATAAGTCTCATCTTGCGGTATAGCATGAGGTAGTAGCTCATTAATATCGTCCAAACTATTCAGGGAATATACTCTGAACGTTGTACTATCTATCTTTTCTACAATACTTATTTCTTCATCATGTTCATCTTGAATATCGCCAACAAGTTCTTCCAAAATATCCTCCATGGTAATAATACCAATAGTTGCGCCAAATTCATCCACCACAATTCCAAACTCCGTTTTATTTTTCTGAAAAGAACGGAGAACATCCATTACTCGTTTATTTTCATTTATAAATAAAACGTCCCGCTTGATTTCACTCAGCTTTTTGGATTGTTTTTCAATTAAATGCTTGAGAACATCTTTAGAATGCACCATTCCAATAATATTATCAAGCGATACATTATACACTGGATATCGAGAGTAGCCTTGCTCGAGGACTATTCGCGAAGCTTCTTCAGTTGATATTTCCACTGGAATACCTACCACTTTGGAATTATGTACAAAAATTTGCTTGACCAATCTATCATCAAAATCGAATACATTTTGGATGAGTTCCCGCTCACTGTCCTCAATAGCCCCGCCCTCAGCACTTTCGGATATAATTAATTTTAATTCCTCTTCGCTATGCACTAATTCTTCGTGAGTTCGCATGCCCATCATTTTTAAAAACAAGTTGGCTAACCCATTCATAAAGGAAATAAGAGGCAAAAACAGAGTTCGAAATGCTTTCAAAGGTGCTGCAATGTATAAGGTTGTTTTCAAAGGACTGCGGATAGCCATGGACTTGGGAATCAACTCTCCAAACACAATATGCAGCATGGTGATGATAAAGAAGCCAACTGGCAAGGCAAACTTATCAGACCAATCTTTAGCCTGAGCAGCGTCAATAAAACTCATACTGGATAAAATCCCATGTATCAAATGCTCCATTGTTCTCTCACCTACCCATCCTAAAGCTAATGAGGCTAAGGTAATTCCTAACTGGGTAGCGGCAAGATATCCATCAAGATGCTGAACAATGCCTTTGGCTGTCTTAGCTAAAAACCCTTTCTCTATAGTCTCCAATTGGGAGTTTCTGACTTTCACTATAGCAAACTCAGCTGCTACAAAAAAACCATTCAAAAAAACAAGGAAAAGGGTTAAAAAAATATCGAAGTAACTCTGGGGTTCTGGATCCATATAGATTTAGAATAGAAATATTTATAGCAAAGATAAGGAAAAATTCATTTTAGAAGAATTTGTTAAATAGATTCAAGTTCAAAAAATAAAGCCACCCCAACAGGGGTGGCTTAGAATGCCAAAAAATAATTAAATTAATTCTCGTTCTTATCCATTTGCTCTTTAAGTGCTTGGAGCGAGTCCAAATCACCTAAGGTAGACTTATCTGTAGATGAGTTCAATTTCTGAACGGCCTTCTTCGTTTTTAACGCTTCTGCCTTTTTCTCATTGTGCTCAGCCTCTTTTTCTTCAGCTTTTACCTCTTCCCATACTCGGGTATGCGAAACTAGGATTCTCTTATCATTTCTGTCAAATTCTATGACTTTAAACTCATATTTCTGATCAATATCAATGATAGAACCGTCTTCTTTTTTTGCATGTCGGGTAGGAGAAAATGCCTCTAATCCATATGGGAGAGCTACTTCAGCACCTTTCTCATCGCGCTTAATAACCGTCGCCTCATGGATACTTCCTACAGGGAATACTTTCTCAAATGTATCCCAAGGATCTTCTTCTATTTGCTTATGGCCTAGGGTGATTTTGCGTGCTTCGTTGTCGATTTCTAAAATGATGACATCGATATCTTTTCCTACTGCCGTAAATTCACTTGGGTGTCCGTATCTCTTAGTCCAGCTTAGGTCTGAAATATGAACCATACCTCCAATGCCTTCCGCTAATTCTACAAACACACCATAAGCCGTAATATTTTTCACAAGACCTGTATGCTTCGTTCCTTTTGCAAATTTATCTGCGATACCAGCCCATGGATCTTCTTGAAGATGCTTGATAGATAATGACATTTTTCTATCATCATTTTCGATCGTCATGATTTTAGCCTTGTGTGTATCTCCTACTTTAAAGAACTCACGGCTATTTACCGGCTGATTAGACCATGAAATTTCAGAAACGTGCACGAGTCCTTCTACTCCAGGCGTCAATTCTAGGAATGCACCATAGTCTTCTACATTGACTACTCTACCTTCAATTGTATCACCCACACTCAATTTCTCCATCATCTCATCCCAAGGATGCTTAGAAAGTTGTTTCATACCAAGAGAAATTCTCTTCTTATCATCATCAAAGTCAAGTACTACTACATTCACTTTGTCATTGATAGCAAGAATCTCAGTAGGGTGCTGTATTCTACCCCATGAAATATCAGTAATATAGAGTAACCCATCTACGCCTCCAAGATCCATGAATGCTCCGAAATCTGTGATATTTTTCACCACACCTTCTAGAACTTGTCCTTTTTCTAATTGACCAATGATAGCTGCTCTCTGTCCCTCTAAGTCTGCCTCGATAAGCGCTTTGTGCGATACGACAGCATTCTTAATTAATTCATTAATTTTTACAATCTTAAGATCCATCGTCTTTCCTACATACTGATCGTAATCCGTAATAGGCTTTACATCGATTTGAGATCCTGGTAAGAAAGTCTCCAAACCGAACACATCGGCTATCAAACCACCTTTAGTTTTTGATTTGATGAGTCCAGTGACAATTTCTTCGTTGGCATGAGATGTTTTGATTTGCTCCCAAGCTTTGAATAATTTCGCATTTTTTCTAGATAATACGAGGTGTCCTTTTTTGTCTTCTTTTGACATCACATAGACCTCATATTCTTGGCCTATTTCTAATTGCTCAATATCTCTAAATTCAGATAATGGAACCAATCCGTCTGATTTAAAGCCTACATTCAATACTACATCTGAAGATGTAATAGCGGCTACTTTTCCTGAAATTATCTCATGCTCATTAATTGTGTTTAATGAGTTTCCATACATTTCATCGTAGTTTTTTCTTGTGGACTCGTCGTAAGTGGTTACGTTTCTTTTACTTACTGACCAATCGAAATCGTCGTGCGCAGTGTTATACGCTGCTTTGTTGTTTGTGTCTTGCATGGCAAGTTTGATTTTTTAAGGGTTAATAATATGGTTTATCCCCATTCCAAAAATGGGAGTGCAAAGATAGTCATAAAATATTAAAAATGAAGACTTAAAATGGGGAAAAGTGATTTTTCCAATGAAGAGCCCAATAGCTCTGCTTTTCAGCACCGAATTGAGAATAAAAATGGGCTATTGATTCAATACTAGATCCCTCAAAATCAACGATATTGACCTCTTCTAACGTGATTAAATGATCAATCAATAGACTCATCGCTTGAGATTTCTTGCCCTCATCAGTAGAATAAGGGAACAAGCAATAGGCTCTTCCTTTAAAATGTGCTACTTCTAGCATAGCCATAGGTATATTCGTTTGATTATCTATGGCATAAACGGAACTTAAAATAGCTTGTCGCAGATTCTCATAATTTTTCGCATACTTCCTTAAAACCAGATCTTTAAACATTGGTAAATTGTCAATAAATACTTGATGTTCCTTTTCTGAGATATCTAATTTGATATTTAAGCGCGCTTTTGCCTTTTCTATGTTTTTTTTCAATAAACCACTATAGCTATCTTTCAATTTCTCTAACTTATCCTGGTTTTTATTGAGAATAAAATTAAATCTTGCGGTATAGCCCTCATTGCCTTTATTGTCAGAAAATGCATAATCCAGTTTTACATTTTTTTTCTTAAGATATTGGATAGCTTGACTCCATTCTAATTGAGTCAATGGACTATTATCAAACCTCTGGCAGAAAGGTGGCATGCAGACATAAGGTATAATACCCCATTTCTTCTTGCGATAAAATGGAAGAATTTTATCATAGTCACCCCATACAAAACCATACCAATTATCTAGACAGACAGCATTCAGAAAATGATACTCGTTGTAAATATCCATTTGATATTTCTCAACGCATAGATTCCATTTCAGCGCATCGATTTTTGAAGAATGAATGATCTTAAAATGCATTTTTCAACGTATATTTCTTCTATTTGAATTTTTAGTTTATCGTTTTCATTTTATCCACACACAGTTTAAAATGAGCCTGCCATATATCGTCCACCACTATATCATTATGAAAAATAGGTATAAATACGCCTCCATAATTTTGTATTTCTTCTATCAATTGATTTGATTTTTCATCAAAATTATCTACTTCTCCATATTTAAAAACACTATCCATAATACAGGGCGTATATATTTTCAAATTTGTTTTTCGGTTCTTTTTCAAATCAAATAAATAAAAAGGGAGACTGCAACTTGTTCGAAAACCTGCATGCGTTCCATATCCGAGTGAGAAGTCATTTTGAACTCCAGTTTTTATAAGTAAGCTCGGCGTAGTCTCTATATCAAAACGCAGGTAATGAAAACGAGTGGATTTCAGTGGGCGTTCATGATAGGACGACAACCATGACAACTCCTCTTCGAGAAGTCCTTTTTCTTCTGAAAAGTAGGATGGATGCAAACCCATTTTCGACTTAGCTTTTAACTTTTTTATCAAATCTATGAAAGCGGATGAGTCCCTTTGATTGAAATGATCCATATCACTTGGATTCTTAGGGCACAGTATGAAAAATATAGATGCCAATTCACCAAGTGTTTCCAACATAAAATCAGTTGTATCATACTTGTCATTCTCACTCAGAAAACTCAATTCTTTCAAACTGCGTTTGATCCATTTCCCTAACGATACATCTTTAGTATAAAATGGGTGATCTATATCCACCGATAGGAGCGCTTTGGGTTTAGGTATTCTTATATCTAAAGCAGGGAAATGACTTCTCAGCCATCGCACTAGCCATAGTATGTAGCGATTGACCATAGCCGTTTCTAGAAATCCATATTGATAAGCTATACTCTGAATGGCTGCATAACGATTATGTTTATCCTTGACACAAGGCAAATACTCTTCATAACGTGAAATCAAATAAAAAATAGAAGCCAATATATCGAAATTAACTTCGCCATAGGCCTCCGTTTCAAAAATAGGAATAATATCTTCTTGTACTAATTTCGCACAAGGCTGATGATCAATGTTCGTCTGCCACAAAATAGCTGCTGCTGGCAGCGAAGGCGTATTATTTAATTCTTGCCCATAAGACCATTTGAATCTATTATCTGAGGAATTATAAAAATCTAAATTGGACGTAAACTCATACTCCATAACCAAAGTTTCACGCAACACGAAGTCAAAGACATAGTGCAGGCGTGGACTAGGAGCTGGAATATAAATTAGCATCATTTCACAAAACTATGATTTCTCAGATATTTTCTCTTGAGTAATGGCGAGGGCAAATAACAGGTATCTTTTGTATCTTCATAGATTGCCATGAGCACTTCAAATATAGAGGTAACGCCTATTTGATCAATAAATTGGAAATCTTTGTAAATACAATCTTGTTCAAGAGAAATGATGTTTTCATTGAGCAACTTGATTCTTTCATTCCATCCCAGAAAATCGACACGCGGTCGATACATTCCTACTGTATCTTCCACTTGCATTGTTTGGAGTCCAAACTTGGAGAAAAAATCCTGCGCAAAGTTCCATTCATTCTTACGAAAAGCAGATAACTCTACCGTATCCGACTTCAGATAATACTCGATTGCATTGATGCCAAAAATTCTGGATCGAACCTTGGCTGGATAGATATAAGAGGCCTCTGACAGACTTTGTTTTACGGAAGATAGAAAAAGAAGCTTATCCCTCAATCCTGCATAGATGGGAAAATTTTCTGAATCGTCATCAAAGTTTAAATCAAAAATAATATCGAACTCTTTAAAGTCTTCCTCATCATCTCCATCAGAAATCTCAATTTCAAAACCCTTATTATCGAGTTTTTTTCGAAGTAATTGGCTTATATTTTCCTCGCCTATGATTAATATTTTTTCCATGAAGTAGATGATTAAATTGTGGATCAGTCAGCGAAATTAAGAAATTTTCGATATCCACTATATCTGTTTCCGTTAATTTCAATTTTCCTTTTACCAAACTATCCTCATTGATAGGATGAGAAACTACAGAATATATGTCATTATAATACCGTATAACTTCTTTGAGTGTCTTCATACTCCCATCATGCATATAGGGCGCTGTGACTGCCACATTTCGCAATCCAGGCACCTTCAACTTGCCAAGGTCTTCCAACTTTTTTGTAATGTGATAGCGCCCGCTATCATTGTATCGTTTACCATCAAATAAGCCTATATTTTTAAATTCATCCCCTGTAAAATCTGGGGAAAAATGACATTCGAAGCACTTGTTTTTTGGATCTAGGAACAACTGATGTCCTCTTTTAGCGGAGGCAGATATGGCATTTTCATTCCCTGCCATAAACTGATCAAACGGGCTCGTTGACTCCAAGGTGCGCTCAAACTCTGCTATAGCATTCAGTATATTCATTCGATTGGGCGATTCGCCATATATTTTTTTGAAGTAGTTTTGATAGGATTTGTCTTGAACTATTCTTACGAATGCTTCATCCACCAATATATCCATTTCGTTATGATCTTGGATAGGGAACGTAGCTTGCTCTTCCAACGTCTTCGCACGTCCATCATAAAAAAAGACTTCACGTGAACTCATATTCATGACGCTAGGACTATTGCGTTTTCCTTTTCTACCATACACCCCCATACTAAAAGCTGATGTATCGGCAAATGCGAACTGGGGCTTATGACAAGAAGCACAACTTATTTTATTGTTTTTTGAGAGACGCGTGTCGAAAAAAAGCTTTTTACCAATATCTGCTTTAGACTCCACCTTAGAAATAGGATTCGAAGCGAGTAGAATGAGTGTAATAAAGATGAAAAAAACAAAGCGCATATTAATTTCGTACAAGATTAAACAAACATATGTGTCAGATAATCTTCAAAAATAGTATCATAGAGGAATGTTATCATGCTTCTTTTTGGGCATATTAACCACTTTGTTTTCAAGCATATTGAACGCTTTGATTACTTTCAAACGCGTCTCTCTTGGATAAATGACCTCATCAATAAATCCCCTAGCAGCTGCCTTATAAGGATTGGCAAATTTCTCCGTATAGTCTAATTCCTTTTCTTTCCATGTCGCTTCTTTATCATTCGAAGCATTGATTTCATTTTTGAAAATAATCTCAGCAGCTCCCTTCGCCCCCATCACGGCAATTTCTGCTGTAGGCCAAGCTAAATTGACATCCGCGCCAATATGTTTAGAGTTCATGACGTCGTAGGCGCCACCATAAGCTTTCCTCGTAATCACGGTAATTTTAGGCACCGTGGCCTCACTAAAAGCGAATAATAATTTAGCCCCATTGGTTATAATGCCTTGCCACTCTTGATCTTTTCCAGGTAAAAATCCAGGTACATCCACTAAAGTTAGTAATGGAATATTAAAGGCATCACAGAAACGAACGAAACGCGCTGCCTTTCTACTTGAGTTGATATCCAAAACACCTGCCATACTGCTAGGCTGATTAGCTACAATACCTACACTGCGTCCACCAATTCGTGAGAAGCCACAAATGATATTTTCCGCCCAATCCTTATGCACTTCAAAAAAACTACCTTCATCAATAATTCCCTCAATCACCTCGTGCATATCATAAGGCTGGTTAGGACTAGCAGGAATAAGAGAATCTAGTTTTTCTCTAGATTCATTACCAATACTAAACTCGTATTGATAAGCTGTGTCCTCACAATTTTGCGGCAAATAACTAACCAATTTTCTTATCATTTGGAGACATTCCACTTCATTAGGAGCTTTGAAATGGGTAACCCCGCTAATGCTCGCATGCGTATCGGCACCTCCTAATTCTTCACTCGTAATATCTTCGTGGGTCACTGTTTTGACAACGTTTGGTCCCGTGACGAACATATAACTCGTCTTCTCCACCATAAAAATAAAGTCCGTAATGGCGGGGGAATAAACTGCCCCACCTGCACATGGGCCCATAACAGCAGATATTTGTGGTATGACTCCACTAGCTTTGGTATTTCTCCAAAAAATATCGGCATAGCCACCAAGCGAACTGACACCTTCTTGAATTCGGGCACCTCCACTATCATTCAACCCAATAATCGGCGCACCATTCTGAATCGCCAAATCCATAATTTTGCAAATTTTCTCTGCATGCGTTTCTGAAAGAGAGCCTCCAAACACAGTAAAATCCTGAGAAAAAACATAAACTAGACGACCATCAATTGTGCCATGACCCGTTACCACACCATCCCCGAGGTATTTTTCATTTTGCATATCGAAGTCGGTGCATCTATGCTCGACAAACATCCCCATTTCTTCAAAAGAATTAGGGTCTAATAATATCTCTACACGCTCTCTAGCAGTGAGTTTGCCTTTTTTATGCTGCGATTCAATGCGCTTCTCTCCGCCACCTTTCTGCGCTAGCTGCCTGTAATGTTCTAATTTTTCAAATGCGTTCATCTGTCTATATTCGATAAAAGACAAACTTACAATTTTTTGGAAAAATGGAAAGGTTTTGCCACGAATTCACGAATTTTATATAGGAATACTTCACTTAAGCTGAGTCTTTCAAAGAGGACTCAATATATAGAAATTACATTTATACTCCTAAGAGTCACTAAGCAGGGAGGCTCAGATGGAAGTAGTTTTATGTATCAATATTTTTATTACACCCTTCTACCGCCTTTCAATCTCTCTGTTAGAGTTTTGAAGGCGTCGGTTTTGCCATCGCGGAGCAGACTGGCTTGTTCTGGCCATGTCTCAGGTACATGAACTCTAAATCGAGGGCCAGCTTTATCAAGCATATTTTCCAGTTGAGCCACCGTATGATTGGCTAAATGATCATAGGTAAATATATTATTTTCGTTCAACATTTTTTCCAATGCTGGACCGATGCCCTCTATGACTTTGAGGTCATCTTTCTTGGAATTGCCAGCTTTTGCCTTATCATTTTTTTGTTCTACTTGAACTTCTTCTTGTGCTAGGATTTTGTTAATTGTCTTCTCTTTACTATTCGAAGTACTCGATTTTAAGGAGTTTCTTTCAGAATTCTCCATGAAAGGATTCTTAGAGCATACCGCTGACAATCTATCTATTTCCTCTGTCAATCTAGCTAACTGAGACGATAAATCTCCATTGTCCGAATCACTATAACTCTTTTCCTGCTCTATGATAAATTCCTTTTTTCTGAATCCAATGAAATGGCGGAACAGAAAACCGAAAATGGCGGAAATCAAAAGCATCGCCAGTATCTCAAAGGTGGCATCTTTTCCATCATAATGATTCAATAGATTTTCTCCAAACACATTTAAAATTAAAAACAATTTTATCATAAATTAAAAATTTGACTGATTAACGAATAGTTATCTCCACACGTCTATTCAATGCGCGATTATCAGGAGTAGAATTATTGACCTTCGGAGCACTTGAACCTTTGCCTATGCATTCGATATTGTCCTCTGGTATACCAAGCTCTAACAGACGATCCCGAATGGTATATGTTCTTTTTAAGGACAGACTTTTATTTGACTCTTCGTCCCCGACATTGTCTGTATGACCTTGGAGTCTAATCTTTTTATCCTTTGAATTTTGCACTAATTCTTTTAAAAAAGAATCAAGCAAATCACTTTCAATCTCCTCATCTGAATTCGAAGGGAAATAGACCTCTGTGATACCATGGTGGGTTACCAACTGCACCTGATCGCTATTCATGTCTATTTGGGTCGCGCCAACAGCTGCAGTAGCTATGACAAGACTATCTTTAAAATCCAAATCCTGGCTCGTACTAAACACACTTATTCTGTTAGAATCGAGTCCTCTATTAATCAGCAACTCTTTTAAAGAATGCGCTCTGGCTAACCCTAAATTCTCATATTCCGTTGTATTAATCTCGTCTTTGTGATAATAACCTACGATTTCAATATTCTGTGATTGACCTAATCGGACAATGGAGTCTGAATAAATGTCAAAATTTCCTAGTAAGTAATTATCCGAGTTCTTGTAAAACTGAATAGGATTCGCATGCACTATATCCTCTTCACCAGCCTCTGGACAAAGGTTTTTTATGTCACAAACATAATTCCTCCAACAAAGGATTGCAAAAATAATGAAAAATATTAGGAGTAATACACTCTTTAGATTCATGCTTCGATTTTAAAACTAAAGCAAATGTAAATAAAAAAATAATTTAACCTTCAAAAAATGCTTGGAGTTTTACTCGTAATTGCCTATATTTGTGTGAATAATATTTCTAAACGACAAAACATATTCGTGAGAATATTCCATATTTTTCTTTTCACACTTATCCATCAAGTGCAGGCATTCGCGCACAATGGCTCGTCGAGTAAGCTAATTTACATAGAAAATAAAGGCCAATGGCATCAAAATGTGCGATTTAAGACGAATATTAGAAATGGGGCTATATACCTAGAGAACAATAAAATCACAGTAAATGTAGCGGAAAATAATAGTCATAAGTTTGATTCTAGCTTTGATTTCAGCAAACCCTGTAATGCGCATGCATACAATATAGAATTTTTAAATAGTCATCCTAATCCACAAATCAACCCTGAGAAGAAATTTGAAGAGTATTTCAATTATTTCCTTGGAGAGGATCCATCAAAGTGGAAAGGAGGTTGTCATGGATTTGAAGATGTCCGGTACAAAGATATTTATCCTCACATTGATTTAGTGATCAGTTCTAAATATTTTCAACCCAAATACACCTTTTACCTCCGCGCTGGAGCTAAAGTGAGTGATATAAAAATGAAATTTAATGGTCTGGCCAATTTATATCTAAATACTAAAGGTGATTTGGTCTCAACGACTGTCCTCGGTGACGTTGTAGATGAAAAACCAATTACCTTTCTGCATCAAGAAGGTCAGATAAGAGATGTCAGCAGTAATTTTATTTTGGAAAACAATGTATTGAGTTTTCAGGCAGATATAAAGGAAATCATTGGAAGTCAAGTATTAGAAATCGATCCTCAAATTATTTTTAGTTCGTATAGTGGTTCTACAGGAGATAATTTTGGAGCATCAGCCACCTATGATTTTGCTGGCCACCTATACGGAACAGGTTTGATTTTCGCTACTGGCTACCCAACGACAACAGGTGCCTATCAGACAACCTTTGGCGGTCAATCCGACATAGGAATTACGAAATTTAGCCCTTCGGGAAATGCACGAGTTTATTCTACTTATATTGGCGGGACTAGTTTTGATGTACCTCATAGCCTTGTGGTAGATCAGAATAATAGGCTCATTTTACTTTCTACGACAAGTTCTACAAATTTCCCAACCACAGTAGGTGCCTTTCGAAGAACACATGCAGGAGGACCCGCACTTTCCGGCATACCTTCTTTGAATGGGCTGGGAATCTCCTATCCAAATGGTGCGGACATAGTCATAACAAAATTTAATCCAGCAGGAACAGGACTCGTCGGCTCTACATTTTTTGGAGGCTCTAGTTCAGACGGAGTCGGCATAAGCACTGACTTGGTGAAAAACTATGGGGATGGTATTCGCGGTGAAATAGAAACGGACACTTTGGGGAATATCTATTTAGCCTCGCTATCCAATTCAAACAATTTACCTACAGTGACTGGTGGTTTTAAAACGACCAACTCTGGAAGCTACGATGGTATTCTAGCTAAATTTAATACCAATCTGACAACTTTACTTAGTTTCACCTACATAGGAGGATCAGGAGACGATGCGCTATACGATTTATGTTTTGATAAGGCGGGAAACATCATAGCCGCCGGAGGAACAGCGTCTTCAAACATAGGCGCTACGAACGGAGTAGTCAACGGAACCTATAGTGGGGGCACCGATGGCATGGTCGTGTCACTCAATAACAATTTGACCTCGCTGCGCTATGCAACCTATTATGGAACTTCAGATTATGATCAAATCTATTTTGTAGAATCAGGCGACAGCAACAAAGTGTATTTACTAGGTCAGACGACCCATAGTAGTACGAATTATTTTTTAGTAAGTGCTACTTATTCAATTCCACATACAGGTCAATTTGTATCTGTTTTAAATCCGACTGTAAGTGCAAAACTTCGCTCTACCATGTTTGGCAGAGGAAATCAAAACCCAGACATATCTCCTACTGCCTTTTTGGTGGACTATTGTGATAAAATATTCATCACCGGATGGGGTAGTAATCTTGGATCCTTTAATACTTTTTCCCTTAGTACCTCTGGTCTACCAGTGACTTCGAATGCTTTTCAGTCCACCACTCTTGGCAATGGATTTTATATGATGATATTGGAAGGGGATTTGAGTGCCTTGTATTATGGCAGCTTTTTCGGCGGAACTACTGCTTTATCAGAAGAACATGTAGATGGTGGAACCAGTCGATTTGACAAAAATGGGATTGTTTATCATGCTGTGTGCGCTGGCTGCGGTGGACAACAAAATTTCCCCATATACCCAAATGCAGCTTCTGTAGTGGGTCCTACAAACAATAGCAGTAATTGCAACCTTGGTGTTTTTAAATTCGACTTCGGGCTTCCGGTAAAAGCAGATTTTACCTACACCCCAGCCTGTGCTCCGGCGAATATCAAGATGAATAACTTTAGCCATACGGTCAGCACCAATACTCAATTTTTCTGGCTATTTAGCAATGGAGCCACATCCACAGTCAGAGAACCAACAATAACCTTCACAAATTCTGGGATATATTCTGCCCGATTGATTGTCAGAGATACCACTTCCTGTAATATTGCAGATACAATCATTAAAACTATAGTGGTTTTAGGAACTACAGCAGATACTTTATCCGATAAAACTATCTGTGCAGGTAGTTCTGTGAGAATAGGCTTTACCAATATAAAGGATACAGGTATGACCTTTACTTGGACACCCACTTCAAGCATTGACGATACCAGTATCCTGTCACCGTTTGCTTCCCCATCGAATACCACCCAATATCGTCTTATTATTAATAAGACAGGTTGCACCGATACCTTTTACCAGAAGGTGATAGTAGATACCCCTAAGAATCTCATCATAGTAGGAGACAACATTTCTTGTGTAGGAGCTAAAACTTTGTTCACCACAAATCCCTACTCGCAAGGCAATTATGATTGGTTGCCAAAAAGTATTTTAACGAGATCAAATAGAGACACTGCTGAATTTACATTTACAACTTTACCACTGGATATCACTGTAAACTATACGAGTCTTTATGGTTGTATTTCCTCTGCCAAAAAGACGATTGTAGCCGGCACACCAACCTTAAATCTGGAAGCGGATACGATAGGTTGCAAAGGAGATGTAATCACATTATTGGCGAAATCAAATTTTCAAGGGGGTACACTTAGTTTTTCTCCTTCTATAAGCCCACTATTTCAAAATGGCGATACCACGAGATTCATACTTGATACCACCTTTAGTCTCATAGTGACGAAAACAATTTCAACCAACTGCATTGCCCGCGATACGATTCGCTTCAAGTTGTTAAAGGACCAGGTAAATTGGCAGGTGGATAGTATTGTCTGCTGGAATGAAGAAATAGTCGCTACTGCCGCAACGCATCTAAACTATACGATATTGTGGCAACCTGCTGCGACTTTAGTCACACCTCAAAGTACCAGCCCAGCGCGCTTTAATTTTAGCAATACCAATAGAAAAGTATTTATTGAAGCTACGCATAATCTTAAAAGCTATTGTCAATATAAGGATTCCACTTTGGTAAAATTCATTGATTTATTTATGGACTTGACTGCGGACACCTTAAAATGCAAAGACAGTCTTGTGACGATTCGCCACAGCAGTTCTAAAGGTGCTAATGTGCAGTGGAGCCCAGCTTCTCTTCTTCTCAATCAAACGGATACTACAGCTGCATTTAGGGTTCCACAAACTGGATTTTATCGCATGACGGTAGTCGATAATAACTGCGTAGAAACTGATTCGATTCGTATACGCATTGTGAATGATTTTATAAAAATTACCGGAGATTCTGTGATTTGTCCTGGTGATACTTCACACATTCAAGCTACCCTGATGAATGGCGCTACCTATCAATGGACGCCCTTCCCGCCTATTATAGGCAAGGCGGATACTGCTAAAATAAAAGCCAAACCAAGCCAATCGCAATATTTCTATGTACATATTCAAGATACCCGAAAATGTTATATCTTCGATTCGTTCTATGTGCGGCATTTAGATACTTCTCAAACCGCCAAGGCCGATTTTACAGCCAACACCAATTGTCAAAATCTATCTATTAACTTTACGAACACTTCAAGAGCTGTATCGGCAAGTCCTAATTATTCGTGGAACTTTAATGGTCAAGGAACCTCTACGCAAACCAATCCAAGCTTTACTTTTACAAGCTATGGTTTGCAAAATGTGACTCTCATCATTAATGATAATTTATCATGTAACAAATCGGACACGATTAGGAAATCAATTTATATTCTAAACAACGCCTTTACTACTCTACCTCCCATCAAAAGTTGTAAGGGAGATTCAGTTATCATAGGCCTGAAGGGTATTATTGATCCGGGAGCCACTATTTCCTGGACCCCGAATAGTCAAATGTCTGGGAGTACAACTTTTTCTCCTAAGGTAAAAGTAAATACACAAACCACGTTTAGAGCTTATCTCTCAAAAAATGGTTGTACAGATACCATAGAGCAAACAGTCCTCATAGACACTCCGAAACCCTTATCTATAAATGGTCCAAGTGTTGTTTGTAAGTTAGAGGACGCATTATTTATAGGCACAAACTATCCCAATGGAATTTATCAATGGGAGCCATTTAACCTGATTGCATTTCAAAATAGAGATAGCGCTAGATTAATTATCAATACCAATACAATGGTCAAAGTGAGCTATGTCTCAGATTACAATTGCATTTCATATGATAGTATGCAAGTCCAAGTAATCAATGCGGCACTAAACTTGCAGATGGATTCAATTGGTTGCAAGGATGAGATATTAACGATTAATTATTCCTCAAATTTATTAGGGGGCCAATATACGTTTAATCCTAGTTCAAATATCATTTCTCAAAATGCCACCTCGGCACAATTTCGAGTAGATACCACCCGAACCATCAATATTGAATATAGGGTTAATAATGCCTGCTTCGCGAACAAAACAATTTCTTTTAAACTATTACAGGATGCTGTAAATTGGAACCCGGATACCATAACATGCAGAGGGCAGAGTGTAGATGTAAGTGCAAACTTAAACTCTAGGTGGGCACTCATTTGGAACCCAAATGCTCTATTACAGACCATGCAAGGGGTCAGTCCTGCGCGATTTGGGCCATTTAGCACGGATAGTAGTATTTATATTCAAGCGACCCTCATCTCAAGACCAGCTTGTATGTATAGAGACACGGCTAGGGTTCGTTTATTTGAAAACCTCATCCAAATACAAGGCCCCGTCAGCAACTGCAAAGATAGTTTTGTGAGGCTATCGGCAAGTTTGATTCCTAATACGTCTTATGTCTGGGGACCTATCAATGCCCTTTTCAATTCTCTTCTTAATACTGCTGTATTTAAAACCGATGTCAGTAGAAATTATTTTGTTACTGCCCGATTTAAGAATCAATGTACTGCTGTAGATACGCATTTCGTTTTTGTGGGGAACCCTAATTTAAAACTATGGGCCGATACCGTGGTTTGTGCCGGCGACACGGTCTCACTCAATGCCACACTATTGAATGGAGCCAGCTATCAATGGTCAACAGGAGCCACTACCAATAAAACGATAGTGACCATAACTCAACCCACCACTTATCGACTCACGGTAATAGATTCGAATAATTGTAGATTAAATGATTCCTTGCGAATTCAAATTTTTAATGCATCTATTTTTAAATTTTTATCGCGAGATTCTATTGTCTGCAAATTTGATACAGTGAAATTAGAAGTACCCAACCTATCAAAAGTAACCTATCAATGGGCTCCATCACAACCCATTTTGACTGGTCAAGGGACAAGTAAAATTAAAGCCTGGATAAATCAGGATACAAAGTTTTATATTAATGCAAACTTGAATCGCGGAATAGGTTGCTCTGTGATAGATAGTATAACCATGAGAAAAGATACTTTGTTCTTAAAAATTGCAGGGAATAAAATCGTATGCAAAGGAGATACCTTAACGCTCAATGCTAATTTTAATTCTACCTTCACCTATAATTGGAATCCGACGAATTGGATTGCTAATAACAAGAACATTGTCAGTTATAAGATTGTTGATTCCGTGCTTATTCGATGCGTAGCATTGAGCAGCCTTTTTACTAAATGTCAATATAGAGATTCTATCAAGGCGGATTATAGCAGATATTTAGATGACCTGAGTGTCACTGCCAATCCTGATAAAATTGAATACGGTTCGAAAACGATTTTACAAGCGAGTGCTTCAAACGTCGTCGGCTATGTATGGTCGCCGTCTAAGACCTTGGACAATAAGTTTATTCCCATGCCAGAAGCCAAACCTGATACGACGACCACCTATTATGTAGAGGTGAGAGATCCCCTAGGTTGCCGCAGTGGGGACTCCGTTATTGTGACAGTCATTTATGAAATATGCGATGATCCAGAAGTTTTTGTTCCTACCGGCTTTACCCCCAACAAGGATGGAAAAAATGATGCCCTCTACGTGATGGGAGATAATATCCAAATTCATGATTTATGATCGGTGGGGGCAGCTTGTCTTTGAAAGTACCAATCAGAAAAAAGGGTGGGATGGCACTTATAAAGGTATCGAGTTAGAGCCTGGTGTATTTGCTTATCATCTCTATGTAGAATGCATAGGTGGAGCTAATATGAGTAAAAAAGGGAATATTACGATATTAAAATAGAAGTCGGTGGATAGCGGACAAATAATTGCAAAAAGTGAACCTCGGGCGATAGATAGAATTCAAAAAGCAGAATTTAGAATAATTTATTTAGTAATTCTCATCATTCTGATTTCTTCAAAATACAGCTATACTTACTGTCAAGATTTACACTTTTCACAATACTACAGAACTCCGATTTTCCTCAATCCAGCCAATACAGGTGCGATGGAGGAAGATATACGACTGATGGCTATAGCCAGAAACCAATGGGCGACCATTCCTGTCAACTATAATTCTATCGGCATGAGTGCTGACATGAATTTTCCCTTTAAAGTCACCAAAGATAAAATTGGATTAGGAATTCAAGTGCTGGCAGATCGTGCGGGTGACTCCAAGTATACCACTTTTCAAGCTACTGGATCTGGAGCCTATCATCTCGTCACCTCCGGATTGAATTTTATGATTCTTTCCATCGGTGCCAATGTCAATTATATCAATCGAAGCTATAACCCAGAGCTCTTGCGATTTCCTGAGCAATTCAACGGAGACTATTTTGACCCAAGCCTACCGGTCACTGAGCAGTTTGATCGACTCAGCCTTGGCTTTTTTGATTTTGGAGTAGGACTGAACTATCAGCAAACGTTTATGGAACAGCATGTCATTTCTATAGGGGGATCGATGCAACATTTACTATCCTCTGAACAAAATTTTTTACGGAAATCTACCAATACTTTATTGCAAAATAGAATCAATGCCTATATCAATGGTGAATTTAGAATAGGCAAAGGATTTAGCCTCATACCTCTTCTTTTCTATCAGCATCAAGACAAAAAATATGAAGTCGTTTTTGGAGGAGGAATAGGAATGAATCTAGCGCCTAAAAGCAGAGAACGCAATAAATTAAAACTCGGGGTAAGCTGGAGGGCAGAAGATGCATTTATCCCTTGGGTTCAATATGATATCAAGCGAAGTTCAATTCAGCTAAGCTATGATATGAATACTTCTCCACTCAGCACAGCAAGCAATAGTTATGGAGGCCTAGAGTTATCATTTGGCTATGTCATTCGCACTCGCCCTGAAAAGGAGCGATACTATGACTTCTGCCCGTATATTTGGTTCTAAAAGTATTTTCAAATCCATGCTCATTAAAACGATAAAACCTTGCAAACCACTAGATGAATATATTGAAAGTTATATATACATCGAAGGAAATAATATAGGAACTAGCTTACCTAAGACGAATATGAGTATGGTTTTTAACCTTGGGGACGCATTCAAATTATTCCATGATAATAATTTTAGGTCATTTACCATCTTTAATAAACATTGGCTAGCTGGAATACAAACCAAGCCGAACTATGTAGAGAGTTATGGAACTAGTCGAATGTTTACTATTCAATTCAAAACTATAGGTTGTTATGCTTTTTTTAAGGAACCTCTTTCTCTTTTTAAAAATGAATTCGTAACTCTTGATAATCTGTTTGCGAATGAAGCGGAGGAAATCTGGGAACGATTGATTGCTGCTCAAAACCTTGAAGAGAAAGTAGTGATTGTAGAAAATTTTTTATTAGCTAAACTTATAAAAAGACAATCAAAAAATAGAAAGATTGAAAGTATTAATGCTATTCTTAAGAATTTTGAAATAAGTAACGTGAATAATATTAGTACTGACATAAATACATCTCGCAAGCATCTGAACCATCTGTTTAATAATTTTATAGGAGTATCACCAAAAAACTTGCTTTCTATTATTAGATTAAATAGCACCTTTCAAACTTTGTCTAAAACGCGTCCAAACAAGCTCTCTTATCTCGCCTATGAATTGGATTATACGGATCAAGCTCACTTCATTAAGAACTTTAAGCAATTTACCGATTTAAAACCAACAGAATATATCAGATTTGTAAAGTCATTTTCCTCTATGAAAAATACACCACATTATATACCAATTTTAACTAGGTAACATTTTTACAATTATGCACATAGTCCCGCATGTATTTTTGCACTCAACTAAATTTTTTTAAATGAAACGCAATATTATTTCAGTCTTCGTTGGTATCATCACAGCAGGTATAATCTTCACCATTGTTGAAACAATTAATATGAAACTGCACGCATTCCCACCGGAATTCAATCATAATGACAAAGTCGGATTAAAGAATCATTTAAATAATCTACCCTTGTTGTTTTGGGCTTTGGTTCTTTTCGGATGGGCAATTGGTTCATTTACATGTGGATTATTAGTTAGAGCTATCAGCAAATCAGATTCTATCAAATTACCCTTGATAGCTGGCGCTATACTAACCCTCACAGCAGTAATCAATTTTCTTTCATTTCCTCACCCAACCTGGTTTGTTATTGTTGGATTAGTCATATTTATTCCTATGACTTTATTCGGATTCAAAGTGAAAGGGAAGAACTAATATTATTTCCTCTCCCACTTCATTACAAAATCATTCATAAAATATCCTTGCCCTATGTCAAAATCTGCGACATGGTCTATTTTAAAACCGAGTTTGAAATAGAAATTAATGGATTTATAATTGCTGCGATTCACCGTCAAAGTAAATGATATTAATGAAGGATACAAGCTGAGAAGCTTTTTAAAAGTAGCTTCTCCATGACCTTTGCCTTGGACATCTTGGTCTATATAGAATTTATGGATAAACATATCCTCTCCACCACTGACGGATAAAAATCCCATCACTTCCTCATTGATTTCTATTAAGTAAAATTGATGTTTTTTCTCCGTCATTTGATGAGTCAGATCCTCTGTAGAATAAATCTTGGCTAACATATAGTCCACCTGCTCCTGCCCTACAATAGGAACGTAGTGGTGATTCCATATTTTTACAGCTAGTTGATAAATCAGAGGGATATCATTCGGAGTGGCAGGAGTTAATGTTATCATAGTTAAAGATTAGATCAACAAATAAAGGGCTGATCTAGTTTCTAATATACATCATGATAAACCCAATAGTTGCGGCTATTTGGCTTGCCCAAAATATAAACATCCACTTTATGATTTCAGATTTTTGGTCTTTCATCTCTACGCGCATATTATTTATGTCTATTTTGCTCGCCAGGTTATCCTTTTGAATTTCAAACTTATTATCTACTACCAGCTCAATTTCCTTAACAAAAGAAATTGCATCGGCTTCATTTTTAAAATACCGTATGGCAATATTGTATAGGTTTAAAGATTGCGAAGCAGTCATTAGTTGTATTTGTTATATGCTACAAAAATAATACAAAAATATGACAAAAGTCTAAATAGTTTACATTTCAAATGCACTAGCTAAAGTATAGATACTCAAACTGGCGCAGCCGGCATCCAATAGAGCCTTAGCAGCCGAAATCAATGTAGCTCCCGTAGTGACCACATCGTCCAATAAAAGAACACGTTTCCCATGGATTACACTCACATCTTCAATAGCAAATGCACTGTCCAAATTATGAAAACGATCCTGTCGATTGAGTTTGGTTTGGGAACTTGTTTTCTTTATACGCTTGAGTTGATCATTTAACATTGGGATTCCTGTAACTTCCTGCAAGCCAATAGCGAAATATTCCGTTTGATTATATCCTCTAATTCTCAATTTTGTCTTGTGCAAAGGAATTGGAATTATAACCTCCGCCGCATCTTGAAACATTCTTTCTTGGCCGCCTGCCGCCAATCGACCCATCTCCACTGCCAATTCTTTATTATTATTATACTTCATCTCCCAGAGGATTTGCTTGACCATTTCATTTTGATTATAGTATAGAAATGATCCGGCGGCTCGAAGTGGAATGAAGGGTTTTAATTTATCCAACACGATATTATTTTCTGATAAATTAAAATAGGTTCTCGGTAAAAGTCCATTGCATTCCAAGCAGAATAGGTTCTTAGAAGCTAGGATCCGTTTATTGCAGCAGGTGCAGGTATTGAGAAATACTTCCATACTTAGCTTCTAATTTTTCGAGCCCAAAGAAATATACTGCAAGCTCCTATAAAATTGCAAACCGTATCTTCCCAAGAAAAAAACCGATTGAAAGGAAGTACCTTCTGTAAAACTTCGATAATAAACCCATAAAGTCCCAAAAAAATAGGAAGCCACCAAAGAGAAATGGATTGGTCAAGGATTTTCTCATAGAGCGCGATACTAAGTGCGTAGGCGAGTGAGGCATACATGAGCAGATGCACCACAAGATCCATGCGAGTAAATCCTACCTTAGGTATTGATTGCTGAGGAATTAGAGATAATACAAGTATGATTATAAATAAAAATATAAATAACCCCCACTTGTTTCGAAAAAAAGTAGGAAAAAAGTAGGTATTAGCCCACAATGGCTGTGTAGTCATCTGCGCTGAGCAAACCGGCTAATTCACTTTCATTGGCTATCTCAATTTCTACCATCCAGCCAGCACCATAGGGATCTGTATTCACTAACTGAGGATCCGTTTCCAAAGCAGCGTTCATTCCTATGATAGTGCCTGTAACGGGCATATAAAGGTCAGAAACTGTTTTCACCGCTTCGATCGTACCAAAGATTTCATTCTGAGCTACTTTCTTACCTTGTGTATTGATATCGAGGTAAACGATATCGCCCAATTCTTTTTGTGCAAAATCCGTGATTCCGATTTTCGCTTTATTACCTTCGATGAGAATCCATTCGTGCTCTTTGGTATATTTTAAATTAGCTGGGAAGTTCATTTATTTATTTTTTATTTTAAAAGTACAAATTTAGCTAGGAAGATAAAACTGGTTAGAAAAATTATTGACTTCTTGTTTTATACTAGACAAAACTTCGTCATTTTCATGATTCATTAAGGTTTTATCTATCCAGTCGACGATTTTCTCCATATCAGCAGTATCCATCTTTCTAGAGGTGATAGCAGGAGTCCCAATCCGTATGCCTGAGGTAATAAATGGGGATTTATCATCGAATGGCACCATGTTTTTATTGACCGTAATATCTACTTTACCCAGGGTAATTTCTGCTTTTTTGCCTGAGATGTTTTTATTTCTCAAATCTATCAGCATGAGGTGATTATCCGTACCTCCCGACACCAAATTATAACCCTTGGCGGTGAATGCCTTGGCCATAGCCTGCGCATTGGCTAGCACCTGCTTCTGATAATTTACAAATTCTTCCGTTAAGGCTTCACCAAAAGCTACAGCCTTGCCAGCTATGACATGCTCCAAAGGACCACCTTGCGTACCAGGAAACACCGCCAAGTCAATCAATTCACCCATAGTTCTCACCTCCCCTTTCGGATTGGTATGCCCCCAAGGATTGGGAAAATCCTTTCCTATGATAATGACGCCACCTCTTGGACCACGGAGTGTTTTATGGGTAGTAGACGTTATGATATGACAATAAGGAACCGGATCATTCATTAGCTTGGCTGCTATCAGCCCTGCCGTGTGTGAAATATCCGCCAATAAGAAGGCTCCAACTTCATCTGCGATGGCTCTAAATCGCTTAAAATCCCAATCACGTGTATAAGCCGATGCCCCACAAATAATCATTTTAGGAAGATGTGTCTTTGCCTTCTCATGGACTTTATCCATATCTATTCTGCCCGTCTCCTGCTCTACTCCATAGAACTCAGCTTTATATAGTTTTCCTGAGAAATTGACAGGTGAACCATGTGTCAAATGTCCTCCATGAGCTAGATCAAGACCTAGAATGTGATCACCTGGTTTAAGGCAAGCTAGCATGACTGCCGCATTGGCTTGCGCACCAGAGTGCGGCTGCACATTAGCATAATCCGCTCCAAATAGTTTTTTTAATCTATCGATAGCTTCTTGCTCCACTTTATCGACTACAGCGCATCCGCCATAATATCTTCTGCCAGGATATCCTTCAGCATATTTATTGGTCAGACAAGAGCCTATAGCTCGCATCACGCTTTCAGAGGTATAGTTTTCACTCGCTATGAGCTCTATGCCTTCCCGCTGTCTTACATATTCTTCTTGAATTAATCCTTCGATTACCTTGTCGTTCATCTTTTCTTTTTGTAAGGAGCAAATGTAATAAATTGGAAAATAAAAACCTTGTATTGTTATTTATTGTGAATAGTTATAGTTTTTAGAATTATTTTTTAATGGAATTCATTATCTCTCCTTGTTCGAGATCCTTCGTCTAAGTCTATTCCATAATGTAGGTTGAATAAGCATCTTGGGTGCAAGTATCCAAGCTTTTTAGTTCAGTCCGCATTTCAGTGATTAGTAATTCATTATTACAAATTCATTGCTTATTCTATTTGTACAAAAAATTCAAATAATTCTGAAATTAACCCAATTATTTCCTAATTTTGGATAGCAAAGTATTATTATATACTAGTTTTGAACTAAAATATGGATATTTGAGGCTTTATTCAAAAATGAACCAATTGATTCGCTTAGGTCTTAAAAACATAATTGCCTCGCTCATATTAATAATGTGCGTAGGAGGGACTCATGCCCAAGAGAATGGGTTCAACATAGCTGCTATCCGGGTAGAAGGCCCCTTAACCTCCGATAAGGCAATGATTGTTGCATTATCTGGACTTAGCGTCGGCCAAACAATTAATATCCCAGGTCAGGAAGTCACTCAGGCTATCAAGCTTTTATGGAAGCAGGGGCTATTTTCCAATATTGATATTCAAGCAGAACGCTACCAAGGGAAAAGCGTTTTTTTACTTATAAAACTTGAAGAAAAGCCAAGAATTACAAAATATAAGATCACTGGAATAAAAAAAGGTGATATCGATGAATTGCGACCTAAGTTAGAGTTGCGTGCTGGTTCGATTTTAAATGATCAATTGGAAACTAACATTCAAAACATTGTTAGAAATTACTACAAAGAAAAGGCTTTCATTTATCCTAAGATTCAGATTGAAAAGGTAGCCGACTCTACTATAGCCAATGGAGTAGCCATTCAAATCAAAATAGATAGGGGGTATAAATATGTAGTGAAGGATATCGTATTTATAGACAATG
The DNA here is from genome assembly GCA_964465185.1 of uncultured Chitinophagaceae bacterium. Taxonomy (GTDB): domain Bacteria; phylum Bacteroidota; class Bacteroidia; order Chitinophagales; family JADJOU01; genus CHPMRC01. The sequence goes on along the minus strand of CAYXKX010000008.1, from coordinate 44,668 downwards.
AAAAAGCTTCTACTTCAAGCCTTAAAAAAGAAATGAAGGAGAATAAAACACAGGCGGGTATTCAATTGTTAGAAATGTTTCGATTTAAGAAGCATCTGGCAAATCCAGGTTGGACATGGTACGACTACCTTGGAGCTATTACGCCTAAGAACATAAAAAATTATGCCTCCGAGTTTATACAGCCAAACATTTTTGTCGGCGCTAAATACAAACCTGATGAGTTAAAGCAGGCAGATTTTGCCTCTATCAAAGATCATTATGCCAGCCTGGGATACCGGGATGCTAAAATCACCTGGGATACTGTTGTTGAGGAATCTAACCAACGTGTGAAGATTTTTATCAAAATAGATGAAGGAAAAAAATACTACTTCAGAAATATCAGCTGGGTTGGTAACACAAAGTATGCCGATTCTATCCTCTCCCAGATTTTGGATATCAGAAAAGGGGATCCATTTGATCAGAAAAAGCTAGATCAAAGATTGCAACAAAATCCAGAAGGTGGCGATGTGTCTGGACTATATATGGATGACGGATATTTATTTTTCCGAATCGATCCACAAGAAGTAGCTGTAGTAGGTGATAGCGTAGATTATCTCATGCGCGTGTATGAGGGCAATCAATCCACAATAAATAATATAACCATTTCTGGTAACATTAAAACAAATGAACATGTCATTCGCCGTGAATTGAAACTTAGACCGGGAGATAAATTTGACCGATCGAAACTTATCCGAACTCAGCGTGAGTTGGCAGCCATGGGTTATTTCAATCCTGAAGCCACGCAGATACTACCCAAACCAAATGAAGATGGCACGGTTGATATTGACCTCGTTGTAGAGGAAAAGCCAAACGACCAATTATCCTTATCGCTAGGTTATGCTAACTTTTTCTATGGGCAGGTGGGTATGAATTTCACCAATTTCTCTCTGAGAAACATGTTCAATCTAAAGACTTGGAAGCCCCTTCCTTCTGGGGATGGTCAAACCTTAGCTATCAATGTTCAATCATCTGGCGCTCAAAGTCAAATTTTTAATGTGTCCTTTACAGAACCGTGGTTAGGAGGCAAAAGTCCTACATCCCTTACTGTAGCTGGCACACATAGCCGATTTTCTAATCCATTGCAGGATGGATCGCGAAGCTTATTTATACGAAACAATTTTTCTGTAGAAGTAGGTAAACGCCTTCGCTGGCCAGATGATTATTTTGTAGCCTTCTTTGGGGTGACGATGGAAAACAACATTCTGGAAAACAATAACCAATTTGGTTCTGACTTCTCTACCGGGGTGGTCAATAACCTATATGGAAGATTTACCCTTACGCGAAATTCATTGAATGGGCCTATAGGTCCTCAGATATATCCTACTACTGGATCTAATATCTCCTTCTCCGTTCAAGCCACTCTTCCCTATTCAAAAATATTTAGCTCG
>CAYXKX010000008.1:18292-43164 GCA_964465185.1 uncultured Chitinophagaceae bacterium | reverse complement strand
CACAACAATGGAATTGGATCGAATATCATAAATGGAAATTTTCTACAGATATCTATATGCCAGTGGCGGGAAATTTAGTAGCGCGTTTTGCTTCCCGATTTGGAACCATAGGTTCCTTCAATAGCCGATATGGAATTTCTCCTTTCGAACGATTTAGAATTGGGGGCGATGGATTAGTTATGTGGAATCAGTTTGGTCAGGAAACCTATGCTTTAAGAGGATACGATGAACGAGAAGTAACAGTAAACCGTGAAGGCGAATTTTTCCAAGGAGCTACTGTATTCAATAAATATATTTTTGAATTGCGTTATCCAATTATGCTCAATCCTGGATCTTCTATTTATACGATGTTATTTGCAGAGGCAGGAAATGGATGGGAGCGTTTCAAAGATTTCGATCCATTCAATGTCAAAAAATCCTATGGACTGGGTGTGCGATTCTTCCTACCTATGTTTGGGTTACTTGGATTTGACTATGGTCTAGGGGTTGATAAATATGTTCCTCCAGGACTCCAGAATGCCAGTATATTTGATAAATACGGTAAGTTTAGATTTATTCTAAGCTTCGAGCCTCAATAGGTTTTAGTTAATTGTTACTAGTTAAAAGTTGCCAGTTTAGTCAAGACTAAAGCTGGAGTCAACTATAAAGTTCATTTTCTTTTTTGTAGTCGGATGAATGAAAATCTATTCTAGGAGAAATAAAATTGCTCTATTCCAATAGTAACTCATATACTGATTGATTTGCAACGACAAATCATTCTATTGAGAAAATACGTACACATAAACATTGAAATCTACTATCGCTCGAACATAGGTGGAGAATATGCTCAGCGGGGTATTTTTTTACTATAAATACGACATTATTTGTCGCTAATAATATGTAATTTTATCAAAATTTCTCTTATGAATCGTTTAGAGTTTATCAAAAATCTAATTACTGTTTCTGGTTTGTCTGTATTACCTAAGACAAATTTATGCCAAAATAAAAAAGTCTATTTACACCGCTTCTATGTTCGTGGGTTTCAATATTACGAAGGAGAAAATCTATTTCCAAAAATGAAATTAGGAGATACACTTGATTTAGTCCGAGAGCCAGACAACAAATTTGATGAATCTGCTATAGCGGTATATTTTCAAAAGCAAAAAATTGGATTTATACCAGCAGAAAGCAATGAAACCCTTAGTAGGTTAATTAATATTAATGCACTTGATTTATATGCTGATATTACAGAAATGAATCAAGAAAATAATGTATGGACTAAATTAGAAATCGGGATCTATACTCATAAACGAATCACATAGTGGATGTGGAGATTCTGTAGGCTGCTTAATAAATGAGGGCTGACTGGTAGCTGGACACAGAGGTGCACGGAGAAGTCACTCCTGGGAAGCAAATATGAATACCCCCAAAATAAACAAAAATGAATAAAGATTCACAGAGCATTTTGAACTGAAGAAAGGGTAGCCACGAATGCCACAGATTGGCACGAATTATATACACTTGCGGTGTTTGTTTTTTTAACCGCAAACCTGTCAGAAGACAGGCAGGGGGCGCGGAGTATGCGGAGGATTTTCTGCATGTAAATTAGAAATTTACTGACGCTCGAACATAGTAATAGACTATGCTCAACGGGGAGACTTCGCTCAGCAGGGGCTTTCTTTGAGGTCGCATTTTGCGACTTCTTATTGTATTTTTACGGTGGAAACACCGCGAAAGGCGGAGAAAGTCTCAAATGTCATAAACCTTATAATCGGGTTCAAACTCGCACTCTTTAAACTTAATTTTATTTACATTATGGTCGCTAATCAGTCTTTTATACTCAGATTTAATTTGATTTAAATTTATACTATTGTAATTTTCCTTTAAGACAATAAAGTTTAGACTAGAAAATAAAACTCCATTTTCATTTGATACTAATATGTAGCCACGAATAATATTATTTTTCAATTTTTCAGTTGAAATTGGTTTGTAATCCTCCTTAGATATTAGTTCGTTAATATAGCCATAATATTCAAACCTATTTATAGGAATACCATTTTTCATATATCCTTTACTTTCAATATTTCCATTTTTATAATATGTAAAAACTTCTCCTGTATATTTATGCTCAGAATTCAAATAGTAATGTCCCTTGTACGCCTTTAAATTGCTTCTAGCAATATCACTTGTACAAGCTGAAGCTAATAAGAGCAGAAATACAAGGCTACTTGGTATTAAAAAATCCTTTTCCATATAGTCTAAATCCCATTTTAATTGACATGATGTCTCTTGATTCATCTCCATTGCCGCTTGCACTGCCGAACCAATCTTTAAATAATTGATATGTGTTAGAACCGTCTAAAAGTTTTTCTTTTGAAAATTCTCCATGCAAAGGGACTATGGCGAACAAAAAAGTCAATCATAGACAGAATACTTTACTAAATTTAATTTTTTATAGTTTTTCCTGTAATAGTTTATCTCGTCAAAATCTTTCAATTCAATGATTTTAATTTTATTTAAAAAATTTCTTTTAGAGGTGCTGATCGAACTAGCGTCGGCGTAAACTATCAAAGTATCTTGATTTAAAGATATCTTATAAAAAATTATATCTGTATAAAAAATAATATCTTGTTCTTTACTATAAGTATCATTTGATTTTTCCGACAATACTATTTCGGTATGGTCACCAGATGTTCCCCACACTTTTGCTTTTAAATAAAAAAAAGAATCATTTCTAAGCTTTACCCCTTTTATTATAAAATTGGAATTTATTGGTTCGGTTATACTCTTATTTTTATCCTTATTGTAAACTAGATAACCTAAAAGAATAAGAATAATGAGAATTGATATAATCACCTTAATTTGATATCTCATAAAATCGCTTTATTTACCATAATTCCAACCTTTCAGACCTCCATAGACTAGAAGACCACACTATGCTATACAATAAGACAAACAAGCGTGTTATGATGTAAAGATAATCAATTTATAGAAAAAGCGCAGATACCGCTTATATCTGCGCTAATAGGTGTTTAAAGTTGCTCGTTTAGTCTAGACTAAACCCCGATTCCACCATAAAATTCATTTTTTTATTGGTAGTCGGATGAATGAAAGACAACTGCTCTGCATGAAGAAACAGTCTTTTATCACGTTTGCCATATAAATCATCGCCGAGTATAGCTGTATTTAACCCTGACTGGTGCGCTGAGTGCACGCGCAATTGATGCGTGCGACCATTTATTGGAAAGAAATGAATCAAGGTTTTATTATTTCTCTTTTCAACAACTTCATATCGTGTTTGTGCCGATTTCCCATGCTCGTAGCATACTTTTTGCCTCGGTCTATTTTCATAATCTACTACAAGTGGCAAATCTATAATGCCTGAGTTCTCTAAAATCAAACCATCTAGTATCGCCACGTATTTTTTATGAATGGTCTTATGCAAGAATTGCAGCTGTATATGTTTATGCGCTGACTTATTCTTAGCAAATAAAATCAACCCAGAGGTAGACATATCCAATCTGTGAACCACCATGAGCTCTTTGATTTCGGGATAGAGAATCTGAATACGTGTATAGATTGAATCCACAATATTTCTTCCGGGTACAGACAAAAAATCATATGGCTTATTGATGACAATGATATCCTCATCTTCATAAACAATATCTAGTTGAGTAATCTTAGCCGGGTTATCTTCTAATGGGTTTGGATCTAGTTCCAAACCTTCGAGCATATGGGTTAATATAGGCAAGCATTTTGTCTTACAGGCAGGATAAAAATAACCGTGTTTTCTAATCTCTGAATTGGGAGATTTTCCATACCAGAACTCAGCTAGGCAGATAGGGTCTAGATTGTGCGCATAAGCATACTGCAATAACTTGGGCGCGGCACATTCACCCGCACCGGATGGAGGCAACTCCCCATTATGAATAGGAAATATAGCATGCAGAGATTTGCTTTCCATCCTTGAATTGAGAAAGGTATAATTTTCAAACAATCTATGTTGTAGGGCGACAGACATATTTTTTCTTTGCCTCTTTACATTGCGTATAACCTCCTTATGCGTATCAATTTTTGTTGTTAAGGCATGAATCACATTCTTCCAATGCAGGGTGAGATGCTTTAAATCATAATGCAATTTAGCACTCTCATTATCAAGCTCTTTCAGAGCCTTTTGTCTTTCAATTTCGTCAGGCCATGTTTCAATCTCTTGTCGCTTTTCCTCGCGACTTAGCTTCGCTATTTTTTTTTCTTCCTTGAATTTCGCTATTTCTAAAACACTTTGATTATTGGCAAATTCAAGCTCATCTTGCCACCGAATAAATTCTTCATCCTGCTCTAAGCCATGTATTTCTTGAGTTTTTAAATGTATGTTAATCTCTTCTTCTCTATAAAACCCATCTGCTAAAAGCATATCATACACTGGAGGCACAAATTTGTCATAATCGTTTTTCATACCTAATTTGCCTGAAAAGGCGCTGATATAGCCCAACTCACCTTTTAAATTTCTCACCACCAATACCCCAAACATTTTTCCTATTCCCTGTGGCGAATTATCCCATCCAAAATTGTGAAGAGGTTCAATTTGCAGTTTTATATAGGCTTGCAATTCTTTTGCAGCGAATTCCGCTATGGGCTCCGGAGTATAATTAAAAGGGAAAGTAAATTTTTCAGGAAGTGAAAAGTGGCTAATATCCGATGTAAAGGAAGTAAAGTATGACACAATGAATTTTACCTTTTATAGAAGCCAATGAAGACTAATAAAATGAATACAGACAGACGGACAAACCTAATAGCAGATGAGGGGCTACTATGGCTATATTTATGCACAAAGTGAGTTGCTTTTGACAAATTCATTTGCTAAAATAGCGTATATTTGTCTATCAAATTTTAAAATATGCCACATTATCAAAGAGTAGGCTCTGTGCCACCTAAGCGCCATACTCAATTTAGAAAGCCCGACGGCAGCCTATATCAGGAAGAATTAGTTAGCACGGAAGGTTTTTCGAATAATTATTCTTTGGTCTATCATAGCCATCCGCCTACTACAGCGACTAAATACCATGAAGCCTTCTCTGTAGCGCCTCCGGTGGTTGAAGTAGAGCATTGCAGACCTCGAGCATTTATGGGATACAAACACGCTCCTACAGAGGACTATCTCAAAGGGAGAAAACCGCTTATGGTCAATAATGATTGTGAAATAACTGTGTGTGCACCTACTAAATCTATGACGGATTATTTTTATAAAAATAGTTCTGCTGATGAATGTATTTTCATCCACGAAGGTGAGGGAACTTTCAAATCTGTTTATGGTGAATTGGAGTTTAAATACGGAGACTATATTATGGTGCCGAGAGGAACTATATATCAACCGCATTTCAATTCAGAAAATAACCGTTTACTTATAGTCGAATCCTTCGGCCCTTATGAGTTTCCTAAGCGCTATTTATCCAAATATGGTCAACTTATGGAGCATTCTCCCTATTATGAGCGAGATATCATAGCGCCTACCAATCTCAAAACACATGATGAGAAAGGAGAATTTTTAGTCTATATCAAAAAGAATCAAATGATGTATCCCACCACGTATATGTACCATCCATTTGGCGCTATAGGTTGGGACGGCTGTCACTATCCATATATATTTTCCATACACAACTTCGAGCCGATTACAGGACGCCTGCATATGCCTCCACCGATTCATCAAACATGGGATGGCAAGGATTTCGTCATCTGTAGTTTTGTGCCGAGAAAGTACGATTACCATCCGCTTTCTATTCCTGCGCCCTACCACCATGCCAATGTCGATAGCGATGAAGTACTATACTACGTAGCAGGTGATTTTATGAGCCGAAATCATGTGGAGAAAGGCATGTTCTCTCTTCATCCGATAGGGATACCCCATGGACCTCACCCAGGCGCTATCGAGCGAAGTCTTGGCAAGGAACAAACCGATGAACTCGCGGTGATGATAGATACCTTCCGACCGCTCAAACTCACTCAATATGCATTGGATATTGAATGGGCAGAATATGCCTATAGCTGGGTGCATTAGTAAGTTGAAAGTTTCAAGATAAAAGTTGAAAGTTTCGAACTGTAGTGTTTTTTTTAAATTGAATAAAAAAATTTTAATGTAGATATGCGCCTCCAAGGAGCTCGCCTTTAGGCGCGTTCTTACAGATTGTGTTCTAGAAAATAAGGCAACATAATTCTCAAATTGTCCATTGATTTTTCATTGTCATGAAAGACAAAAATGGAGCCCTCTTTTGCAAATTTTATTTTTGTCTTAATTTTTTCTATAGGTTCAATATCTTTTTTCCAATCCTCAGCGAGTATGTCCCATAGGATGATTTTTATTCCTTTATTATTTAAATACCGGTACATAAACCAAGTCAATTTTCCATATGGAGGTCGATAAATGGGCGAAGGAAATAGGGCTTCACATTTTTCAAAATCAGCTACAAAATCCTGCTTTGACTGGCGCCAAGCATTGATATGACGATAAGAATGATAACCTACCTTATGGCCTCGATCGAGGATTAATTGGAAGTTGTTTGGGTAGCTTTCGATATTTATTCCAACACAAAAAAAGGTGGCCTTAACTTGGTAGAAATCTAGCAAATCTAGAATCCACGGGGTATGATTGCTGGGGCTATCATCTATGGTTAAATGCCATTTATTTGAGTATGATTTATAAAATTCTATGTTGGGGAAGCAAAACTGTATCCACTTATACATCCATCTCACAGCAAGTCTTTTTTCATAATCACATGGGGAATTCCCACTTCCTGAAATTCTCCCGAAGCGATCTTAAAGTCCATTTTTTCATAAAAAGGTATGGCTGCCTTTCGAGCATGACAGTAGATTTCATTGACTCCCTGTTTTTTCAATTCCTCTTCACAATATAAATATAATTCCTTTCCCAAACCTTTACCTTGAAAGTCAACTGCGGTAGCTACTTGTCGCATTTTAGCTTTTTTATTTTCTAATATAAATTGACAGGATGCCACAATTTTTCCATCAACTTCACAAGCGTAAATCCATTCATCTTTCTCCTTTTCGATATCCTGCTCACTATATCGCATACCGAGCGGCAGGCGCAGCACTAGTTCGCGCATTCGCAATAGCTGCCAATACTCCACACTATCAAATATTATTTTCGTAAATCTCAATTATTGATTAAATTTGTAATTAGACAAAGTTAGTTAGAATCTAACCTGTGAAAGAAAATAGTTCAAAGTATATGCGAATTGCCATTTTATTTGTCACTTTTATGTTAGCGGGTAATTCCCAAGGACAGTCGCTGGCTATGAAACTCAAGCTAAATGATCATAATGGAGACTATCCACTGATTATAGAAGCCGAGGCCGCCGACTTAGCTAATTATTTAGAGGTGCACAAAACGATTAAAATAGGGTCTTCGATTGCCAATTTTCATACTATATATGCTCCGCAAAATGAAATTCAAGAACTTTATAAGCAGTCTTGGATCAAACGAATAGAAGATGGACTTATAGAAATGAGACCTCTCCTAGATTCTGTCCGAATTTTAAACAACATTGATTCTGTTCATGCCGGTATAGCTCCACTTTTAACGAATTATAAAGGGAGAAACGTATTAGTTGGACTTATTGATTTTGGCTTGGAATGGCGGCATTTAGATTTTAAAAACAGTCCTAATGATAGCAGAATACTGGGACTATGGGATCAGAATAAGGACAGCTTACCACCTGCTGGCTATAGCTATGGCCATCTATGGACCAAAGGCTCCATCGACTCTGGATACTGTCGTCATCCTGCGAATATATCCACTAGCCATGGAACCAATGTCACGGGAATCGCTGTTGGAAATGGAAACTCCTATGCTCCCAATCGAGGCATAGCACCTGAGGCGAAAATCGCTTTTGTATCATTAAAAAACAATGCGGCTTGGTTAACCAATCTTTTGGATGGTATAAACTACCTGTTTCGACTCTCTGATAGTCTTCGTATTCCTGCAGTCATAAATCTCAGTGTTGGCACCTATGACGGCTCGCACGATGGCAGAGATGCCAGCACCAGAATGATCGAAGCCACACTCAACAAAAAAGGTCGCGCTATTATAGCTGCCTCAGGGAATGCGGGACACATGAATCAGCACATTCGCTTTGCTCCAAATAATGACACTAGTTTTACAGATTTCACTTATACCGCAGGCTTCTCAGGAACCTATTTCAACTTCTGGGCCGATACTATGGATGTGCGAAATCTTACGATAGGTATACAAGCCGATTCCAATCCTACTCTTTTACCATTATCCAAGTCTTATTTTTTTCCATTCAAAACACGATTCTTAGATTCGTTGATAAAATATGGCTACTACGAAGACTCGATAATCATAAGAAATAGTATAGACAGTCCTATGGGGAAAGCCAAATTTTATGTTTTAAAACAAGAAAATACCGTCAATTTTCAATGTTATATCATTCCGAATAAAACGACCTATCTGTGGAGATTTACGGCTGCTGGTCAGGGCAAACTAGATATGTGGGTGCATCCATCTTTACAGACTACATCCTCCTTATACACCAGTCCACTTCCCTCACCTGCAGTGAATCCATCTATAGGGCGATATAAACTCTCAGATCAGGCGTCTTCTATTGTTTCTGGATTTCAATGCTCAGATAAAGTTATTACAGTGGGGAACTACGTTAATAAATATGGAATAACGGATATTGATAACATCTACCGACCTTTTGGTGGTAAACAAAATGAAATAGCGAGCAATTCCAGTAAAGGTCCTACTCGTGACCATCGGATTAAACCAGATATTGTAGCTACAGGAGCTGGAACTTTGACCACCATTGATTCTATAACTGGAGCTGCATATGCAGCCAACCCTACACTGCGCAGGCGATTGGGCATTACCGGCAAATATGTCATAGCAGGGGGCACTTCTATGTCTTCACCTGTCGTTACAGGGGCTTTAGCTTTATTATTGGAAAAGAAATCTGATTATTGGTCTCACCAAATGCTCTATCTTATTAAAAAAACGGCAAAAAAAGATAGTTTTACCACGAACCTTGCGAATAATACCTATGGATATGGCAAAATAGATGGCATGAAACTTCTAAGCTATCCGTCTACCTTTGGGTGCAGAGATACAGGAAGTATAAATTATAACCCGAGCACTGATTTTGAAGATAGCAGTTTATGTATTAAAAAAGTATATGGGTGCACCGACACTGGGAGTATCAATTACAATCCAATAGCCAACGTAAATAATAGCACGTGTATAAAGAAAATCTATGGATGCACCGATACAGGAAGCGTCAATTATAACCCATTAGCCAACACTAATAATGGAACCTGTGTAAAGAAAATATACGGCTGCCTAGATACAGGAAGCATCAATTATAATCCATTAGCGAATTATGACAATGGGACTTGTATCAAAAAAGTGTATGGATGCTCTGATACAGGAAGTGTCAATTACGACCCATTGGTCAATATAGACAATGGAACTTGCATTAAAAAAGTTTATGGATGTACAGATACAGGCAGTATTAATTATAATCCATTAGCCAATGTAAACAATGGAACTTGCATTAAAAAGATTTATGGGTGCAAAGATACAGGGAGCATAAACTACAACCCACTCGCCAATACTGACAATGGTAGCTGTATAAAGAAAGTCTATGGATGCACAGATTCCACAGCCACCAATTATAATGCCAAAGCGAACATCAATGACGGTTCTTGTATTTATGCTACTTCCATCATTCAAAGTGGAGACCAAGATGAATTTAATATTTTTCCTAACCCAACCTCAGATAAAATATGTATCACGCTACCGAAAGGGATAAATTCTATTCCAATTTCCATTTATTCAGGCTTGGGGATTAAGGTTTTTGATACTCAGATTATGAACAAACAAACCATTTCATTGCGTCATTTAACCTCTGGTGTGTATCATTTACTAGTCTTTTATCCTGGAAGCATTGAGAAATATAAAATTTTATTGAAATAAAATCTTAATTTTGTTCAAAATTTAAACCCATGATCATCAAAAGCATTCACGGACTTGTGGCTTACTTCTTCCTCATTTCCACTGTTCTTTTTGTAATAGCATCCTTTATTGGATTTTTTAAAAAGTCGGAATTTAAGAAAGCTAACATGACCTTAGCTAGACTATCTTTTATTTCATGTCACACACAATTAGTTCTCGGATTTATCCTTTGGTATACCCAAGGTTACTTAACCTTGATGAGTGAAAATATGAAAGCAGTTATGAGTGACAAATCGATAAGATTATTAGCGGTAGAGCATCCAGCTGTCAATATTTTGGGTATTGCTATTCTCACTATTGGTTTTATTTCCATAAAGAAATCTGCTTTAGATCAAACCAAACACATTAAGGGTATTCTATATTTCGGCATAGCCCTAATACTCATTTTATCTAGAATACCATATAAAACATGGTTAAACCTATAGAAGATAGTTCCAAAGTCATTTTAGACACTAAGCAGCTCGATTTTATTCTGCACCGCTTAGCTCATCAGCTCATAGAAGTACACGGTGATTTCAAAGATTCTATCCTACTAGGCGTGCAACCCAGAGGCATTACGCTATGCGATATCATTCATCATCTCATAGAGAAAAAATTAAATTGTGCTATCCATAAAGGCTACCTTGATATTTCTATGCATAGGGATGACATTCATCTACAAGGAACGAATTTAACTATGGCTAAAACGGAGATTCCAATTTCCTTAGACAAAAAAAATATAATCCTCATCGACGATGTACTATATACAGGTAGAACTATACGCGCTGCCTTGGACACCCTGATGGATTTTGGCAGACCAAGAGACATCGAGTTATTAGTTTTAATTGATCGGCGCCTCCACAGACATGTTCCTATTCAGGCAAAATATGTAGGTCGTTCCATAGATTCTATCGAAGAAGAAAAGGTCAAGGTGTGGTTAGAAAAAGATTCGAAAAAAAATAGAGTAGAAATTCTCACATAGGACTAAAGATATGTTTAAACACAAGCACCTACTGGGCATAGAGCCACTGAACAAGGAAGAAATTATTCAAATTCTAGACCAAGCTCAGCAGTTCAAAGACATTATCAATCGACCGGTAAAAAAAGTGCCGACCCTCCGTGATTTCACCATTGCTAATTTATTTTTTGAAAACTCTACCCGCACCAAGCTCTCCTTCGAGCTAGCACAGAAGAGACTCTCTGCTGATGTTTTAAACTTCTCTAGTTCGAATTCTTCCGTCAAAAAAGGAGAAACACTCCTCGATACTGTCAACAATATCCTCGCGATGAAAGTCGATATGGTCGTTATAAGACATAGCAGTCCCGGTGTGCCCATTTTCCTCTCAAAACATATCGATGCCCACATAATCAATGCAGGCGATGGTACCCATGAGCACCCAACTCAGGCTCTGCTCGACGCATTTTCCATCCGTGAAAAGTTCAATGAATTTAAAGGACTCAATGTAGCCATTATTGGAGATATTTTGCATTCCCGTGTAGCGTTGTCAAACATATTTTGTTTGAAAAAACTAGGAGCTAATGTCAGGCTTTGCGGCCCTCCCACCTTGATACCAAAATATGTCGAAGAACTCGGCGTCACGGTCAGTCATAATATAGAAGAAACTCTTGCTTGGTGCGATGTCGCTAATGTTCTGCGCATTCAAATGGAACGTGCAGACGATGCTTATTTCCCTTCGACCAGTGAATACGCACAGTTTTATGGGGTGAATATGGAGCGGCTCAATTCATTAAATAAAAATATAACTATCCTTCACCCTGGCCCTATCAATCGGGGTGTAGAAATTACTACCGATGTGGCAGATTCTTCTCATTCTGTCATTCTAGACCAAGTAGAAAACGGTGTTGCGGTGCGTATGGCGGTAACTTATTTACTTTTTTCGCAGAGAATGCAGAGTCGGAATTAGTGGGCTACGTCTTCTTTCTCAGCACAAAATTTTGCCCTAAATAGACTTTCCTTACCGTTTCATCTTGGCTGAGTTCCTCAGCTGTACCGGATTTCAGAACACTTCCTTCGAAGAGAAGGTAGGCTCGTTCTATGATAGAGAGTGTTTCTTGTACATTATGATCGGTGATGAGAACACCTATATTTTTGTCTTTGAGCTGTATGACGATTTTTTGAATATCCTCTACGGCAATAGGGTCTATGCCCGCGAAGGGTTCGTCGAGAAGTATAAAATCTGGACTTGTAGCCAAGCAGCGCGCTATCTCCGTTCTTCTTCTCTCCCCTCCTGATAATACATCACCATTGCTTTTTCTCACATGACCTAGTCTAAATTCTGCGATAAGATTTTCCAATCTATCTTTCTGTTCTTGCTTGGTGAGATTGGTCATTTCCAGCACGGCAGTTATATTATCTTCTACTGTCATTTTTCTAAATACGGAGGGTTCTTGCGGCAAATAACCTATCCCCATTTGTGCCCGTTTGTACATCGGTATTTTAGAAATTTCTATATCGTTGAGAAAGACCTTGCCAGCGTCTGGTTTAATAAGACCTACTGTGATATAAAAGGAGGTAGTCTTTCCTGCGCCGTTAGGACCAAGCAAGCCTACAATTTCACCTTGTTTCACTTCTATGGAAACGTCATTGACCACCTTTCTACCTTTGTATGCCTTGACAATGTGCTCTGTTCGTAGCGTCTTCAATCCTTTCAAATTATAAATGATTATTTTGTATTTTTATATCCTAATTGTATAAGAAGTTCCTTTGCCTTAGCTATATAATCTCCTTGAATGATAATTTCACCTTCTTTCACTGAGCCGCCTACACCCAATTTCGTTTTCAACTTTTTTGCCAATGCCTCCAATTCGCTTTCTGATCCTTGATATCCATGGATAATTGTAGCTTTTTTTCCTGCACGTTGTTTCGTCTCTAGTCGAATTCTAAGTTTTTGACTCGAAGCTTCGAGGCTTATATCTTCATCCACTACCTCATCATTCAATGACTGATTAGGATTGGTAGAATAAATTAATTTATTTTTACTCATCGTAGTTTAACCGTTCAAAAATACACTATTTAGTAAAAAATGGAATTGGAATTCTATAAAGTCTAATTTTTGTCAATTATCCGATAGGCTAGATCAAAGGTTTCCTGACTATATTCTGCAAAATGGTTTTCTCTTCGGAGTTGATCAATTTTCGCCGTTTTCATCCATTTGACATCTGATACTTCACTGTTTAATTTTATCTGACTAAACATATTGGCAGGGAGAAACCCGCTGAAAATAGTAACAATAGAGCTACCTATAATAATTTCCTTTATTTTTTCTAAATCAATATCTACTGAATTTAAACTTAGTTCTTCTTCAACTTCACGATAGGCAGCAGCTAGTACATCTTGTTCACCACTGACCATGCTACCTGTAGTTGTCGCCCACCGGTTGGGGAACCAAGACAGATGCGACGCGCGTTTCTGAATTAAAAATTCCTGGTTTTCATTGTATATCCAAATATGCACTATCCTATGATAAAGACCTTCTGGAATGGGCTCGCCACGACGTATAGAAATTTCCTGTAGCTCCCCTTCTGCGTTATATAAGTCCCAAGATTCCATTTATCTTAAAAGAGTCACATTACCAGATTGAACTATGCGTTCACCATCAAAAGTAAAAGCCTCTGCATACCAAACATAAACACCTGCAGGAGATTTTTCTCCATCTTTTGTCCCATCCCAACCAGTATTGATATCCGTCGTAGAAAAAACGGATTCTCCCCATCGATTAAATACCTTGAAATAACTAATACTGCGAATATTGAGATGTTTAACTATTTTGAACTCATCATTAATGCCATCTCCATTAGGTGAAAATCCTGTAGGGATAAGCATGACATTTTTGCCATAAACGAAAACATAAATACTATCTCGACCTATGCAGCCTCTGCCATCTGTGGCCTCCAGCCAATATAGGGTAGTATCTCTTGGGCTTACGCGTATAACTTTGGCAAAGGGATTGGACTCCACTTCACGTTTTGGGAACCATTCTACTTTATCAATGTCTACATCCGCAGAAATGAATATTTCTTGACCTCGATAAATACTAGTGTCCTTGCCCAAATTAACTTTTGGCAAACTATCTACGTATACATCTACTTTGAATGAATCTAAGAAACAATCATTGGATATAAATGCCGTATAGGTTGTAAAAGAATCCGGGAAAACTTGAGGGGTTCTGGATAATGTATCGCTAATATTGTAAGGAGGTTTCCAGAGATAATACAATCCTCCTTCTGCATAGAGATCAATGAATTTCCCCTTACAGATTCTTACAGGACCCTTGGCATAGGGCCTTATTGGCTTCTGAACATTTATCACAAAGCTATCCGTCCATGTACATTGATGGATATTGGTGGATCGAACATAGTATTTGGTGGTTTCTTCTGGAAAAGCTTGAATAGTTTTGGCTGTGTCGGAACTAAGTCCCAATCTAGGTCTCCATAAATAGTCGCACCTTTCTTTGGTCACCACAGTGAGGGATACTGTATCACCTTGACAAAGATAGCGAGGGATATTCAGAACAGCCAAATATGGCAATTCATGAACTAAGAGTCTTATCGAATCCGTATTTGTACATGTATTGGTGTCTATGACTTTTAAAATATAGGTTTGGGAGGTATTTGGCTTGGCGGTCGGATTATAAATTTTCTTATTACTAAAACTTGTTTCATTAGTAGTCCAGGTATAGTCTACATGTCCTGTATTAGAAATAAACTGATAAGTCTCGCCATAACAGATAGAATCTAAGTCAATAAGCCCAACTACTGGCAATGGAAATACCTTAACTAATACTGTATCAAATCTTGTATAACAATAATTGGCAATTCTCAGCACAAACTCTGTAGTGACTGCTGGCTTCAGAATCGGTGTGCGAATATTTGGGTTGGAGATATTCAAAAATGTACTTGGATTCGATGTCCAACTATAGCTAGAAAAATCACCTTGATCATGAGGAATAATTTTAAATGTATCACGCGGGCAAATGGAAGTATCTCCCATTAGGATAAAATTAAAATTTGGATCTAAGACAATGACACGAATGGTATCTTTCATCAGGCATTTGTTCGAGTCTATTCCATGAAAAATATAATCTGTATTCTGCAAGGGTCTGGCTATGGGTGCTGAGGTATTCGCATTTGTCAATGTAGCTGCTGGCAACCAATATACAGAGTTGAAAACTCCAGTACCATTCAGCTGTACGAAGTCACGAGCATTCATGCTCGGTGGCAAACATATACTAGTATCAGGACCTGCATTGATAAACGTTTTTATATAATATCGAATTTTGACAGAATCAAAATTATAACATTGATTGGCATCTGTTCCCTTTACAATATAAATAATCGAGTCTGGATAGGGTGGACTAGCAATAGTTGATGCGGCATTAGAATTTTCTAAATAAAGTGGAGGAGACCATTGATAAGAAGTACCCCCCGTAGCTGATATTGGAGCTGACTGATCATAGCAAATCGTTGTATCTCCAAAAGCTCGAATAACAGGAAGTGGATTCACCTTAAAAGGGAAATTCATAGAATCTCTACAACCGAAATTGGAGATAGCCCAAAGATTTACCGTACCATTAGCCATGCTAGTAGGGGTATAAGTGGTGCTGCAAGTTGGCAACTCTAGACCATTAGGCAATGTCCATCTATAGGCTGTAATTGTAGACGGAGAATTAATTGTCACATTACATTCTAAATTCATAGGCTGCCCAATGCATCCGTTGGGCACAATAGCGGCAATATTTGGCTTCGCGTAAATAGTGATTTTCATTGCTGTATCGGATGAGCAACCTGCCTGGGTATTCACTTTAAGTTTTACTTGATAATCTCCAGAGGTCAAATAAGTATAAGTCGAATTTTTTAAACTTGATTTTTGCCCATTGCCAAAATCCCACTCCCATTTGACAATAGATCCACTCGTAGGAGGTGTTAAATCATTAAATTGGACTGGGGTGCCTTGACAGACTTGATCCTGTCGACTGAAATTCACTCTTGGTTTTGGATAGACCTTACAAATTCTACGCGTAGTATCAAAGCAGAGTTGTCCGTCTATTCTTTTTTTGAAAGCCCTCAATACAACTGTGTAAGTTCCCGTATCAGAGAAGGTATGCGTTGGATTGGTCTGGGTAGAAATATTGTTGGCACCACTGGCGGGATCTCCGAAATTCCACTCATATCGATCGGCATTGGTGCTGGTGTTAGAAAAATTTACTTTGAAATCAGAACAAAGAATATAGGTGCCGATATCTTGCTTTGGATCAAAGGTTCCGGATAGGAAAGGCGCGTCGGCATTGGGTAAATCACAATCAACTACGTTGTATTGAAAATCCCTGGCGAATGAATTTATCTCCACGCCATTTCTATATTCCTGTACCAAAACGGAAGCCACAAATCGTCCGACTCTATTCGGTTTGCATACCAATAAACCGGTGACAGAATCAATACTCATAGGTGGCGTACCTCCTATCATATTATTGAGGCCGTAGCCATTTGACCATGAAATAGGGCTTACATTAAGGGTTTGAATCTTATCAATTGGATTGTCAGAGTTCAAGCCAGCGAGAGGAGTAGTTAAGGAATATTTCAAAATGTCGCCGTCCATGTCGGTGGCAGCATGGTCAAAATAAAAAGTCTGATTGACACAAATGAAAATAGGTGGGAACTCCTTGAATCTGGCAGAATTATTAGGCTTGGTGCCATATGGAGGAATAAAGGTTCTCAAAGTGAAGCCAGGTTTGTCCTGCTTGCCAGGTTGATTTTGAATATTGAGAATACCATCATTTCGGCAACAGCGCATGTGCTGAATGGTATAACCAACATTATTTTTGGGTAAACTAATTATGGTTTCATAAACACCACGTTCCACACAGGTGCTTTTATCTATTTTCAAACATGGATTGACAATGACTGGCCTAATTTCTACTTTGTCCAGAAGATTAAGCGCGTTGCTGCCAGCATAAATATTATTGTCTATATCTCCTTCAAAAACACTGAAATAAAAAGGGGGTAACTGAAATTGCGGATTGTTGGATGGACTGCCATCAAATCCTACAACCACCGTCGAACCGCAGTCCTTATACACTTCAAAAATAAGTTTATATCGATTGCCTCCTATGTATTCGTAATATATAACTCCTCCAACAATATGTGTTGAATGTCCACTATAAGAGCAGAAGAGCCCTAATAGAAGAATTATATAAAAAAAAATTGTTCGTTTCAAGTATAAGCGATTGACAATTACAAATTTAAAGAAATAAATACTAAATAAATATTATTTCTTTATCAATTAAAGGTGGATTAACAATATTTTACAAGGGTTAATCTTTTTTATATAACGTCAAATCGGTGTAGAAAATTATATTTGCATAAAACAAAAAATAATGGCAAACAACGCTACGGATATTAGAGAGCTTAATGAAATCGTCAACAGAGAGAGTTTATTTATCGAAGTCATTGAACGCGAACTATCCAAAAAAATTATTGGACAAAGGGATATGATTGATAAGATCTTACTAGCTCTTCTATCCCATGGTCACATTTTACTGGAAGGTATGCCAGGATTGGCTAAGACTCTTACCATAAAGTCTTTGTCCGATTCATTGAAGTGTTCTTTTAACCGCATCCAATTCACTCCAGATTTACTTCCTGCTGACATCGTCGGCACTATGATTTATAACCAAAAACTAGGAGAATTCCAAGTGAAGAAAGGCCCCGTATTCGCCAATTTCCTGTTAGCAGATGAAATCAACCGAGCACCTTCCAAGGTACAATCCGCCCTTTTGGAAGCCATGCAGGAGAAGCAAGTCACCTTAGGCGATCAATCGTATAGATTAGATGAACCGTTTTTGGTCATGGCCACACAGAATCCTTTAGAGCAGGAAGGCACTTATCCCCTGCCAGAGGCTCAATTAGATAGATTTATGATGAAAATCATAGTAAAATACCCTTCAAAAAAAGAAGAAATCGAAATTTTAAAACAAAACTCCAGCGACTATCGCTCTATCATAGAGCCAGTGGTTGACAAAATGGCTATCATCAAGGCCAAAGAAATCGTCAAGCAAATCTATATGGATGAGAAAATTGAACAGTACATTATCGACATTGTATTTGCTTCAAGATTCCCAGCTGAAAATAAATTGGATAAACTAAAGCACCTTATCTCATACGGTGGATCTCCAAGGGCATCTATTAATTTAGCACTCGCGGCCAAAGCCAATGCCTTTATGAAGCGCAGAGGTTATGTGATACCAGAAGATGTGAGAAATGTATGCTATGATGTATTGAGACATAGAATAGGCCTCACCTATGAAGCAGAGGCGGAAAACATCACCACGGATGATATCATCACCGAACTGCTCAATGCTGTAGAAGTACCATAAACCGAATGGAAGTATCTGAACTCATAAAGAAAGTTCGAAAACTCGAACTCAAGACCCGTAAACAGAGCAAGGACCTCTTTACCGGAAATTACACCTCTACGTTTAAGGGTAAGGGTATTTCTTTCCATGGAGTCAGAGCTTATAGCTACGGAGATGACATTCGTACCATAGACTGGAACGTTACTTCCAGAAGTCAAGAACCCTATATCAAAGAGTTTGAAGAAGAAAGAGAATTGACTTTTATTTTACTAGTCGATATTTCTCTTTCCAATTATTTTGGCAGCCAGGAGACAACCAAGCGCGATATTGTCAATGAAGTGGCAGCCACGTTATCTTTCAGTGCACTCAACAATAATGACAAAGTAGGCGTCATTTTTTTTAGTGAGAAAGTGGAAAAGTATATTCCTCCGAAAAAAGGAAAATCACATATTCTTACCATACTCAGAGAACTAATTAATATCGAGCCTTCTCGGTCTACTACCAATGTAGGAGAAGCTATATTATTTTTACATAATACAATCAAAAAAAAGTCTACAGTTTTTGTGCTATCCGATTTTATTGAAAGTGGGGATTTTGAAAAAGAGTTGATTATTTCCCGCACCAAACACAACTTTTATGCCCTCCAATTTTATGATAAGGCGGAAGAAAATTTTCCCGATCTAGGCTTGGTAGAGCTTTACAATCCTGAAAAACTATCCTATGAGTGGGTCGATACTTCATCTTCACAGTTTCGAAACCACATGAAAATGAAAGTTCAAGAAAATCTCAAAAAACACAAAACCATTTTCAAAAAACTAGGTGGAGAATATTGCTCGATCAATGTGCAGGAACCTTATATACATAAGGTAGCAGAACTCTTTAAAAAATAGTTCGTAAACTACTCT
The DNA here is from genome assembly GCA_964465185.1 of uncultured Chitinophagaceae bacterium. Taxonomy (GTDB): domain Bacteria; phylum Bacteroidota; class Bacteroidia; order Chitinophagales; family JADJOU01; genus CHPMRC01. The sequence continues at coordinate 23,881 of CAYXKX010000008.1, read as the reverse complement.
GTAAACTCAATCACATGTGCACTTACGGTGACAGTATATTTGGTATAAATCACAATATTGGTCAATTGAATTTCAACGGTCTCATTAATTATTGCTTTTGAACTTCCTTCCAATCCTGCATCTTTAAGCATCTTTGCTCTAGCATTTGCTATCAATGCTGCTTTATTCAAGCCTCCAATTCCAAGGACATATACTGCTTCTTCGGTGCCTGATATTGCTTTAATAACTTTGAAATTTTTCTTATGTAATTGGACTTCGGTATTGTGCCCATTTGAATTCGTAGTAAGGCCATTATGAAGACCACAGCTTGAAATAAAGGTAAGCGTTGCAATGACTAGGATTGATAAAACATTTTTTTTCATGGATTATTATTTATTGTGAGTAATGGTTAATTGAAATAATTGACAAAGACTATGGAAACTTCGGATATTTTTGAAAATCGGGCTCACGCTTTTCGAGGAAAGCATTTTTACCTTCTTGAGCTTCTTCCATGAGATAGAACATCAGGGTAGCATCCCCTGCCATTTCCATGATGCCTAATTGGCCATCGAGTTCTGCATTGAAGCCTCGCTTGAGCATACGGATAGCCATCGGGCTGCGTTTCATGATAGTTTTTGCCCATTTGATGGTTTCTCTTTCGAGGAAATCGATAGGGACTACTTTATTGACCAAGCCCATATCCATGGCTTCATAGGCTGAATACTGCTCGCAGAGATACCATATTTCTCTCGCTTTTTTCTGACCAACATTTCTCGCTAAAAAGCTGGAACCAAAACCCGCATCAAAGCTACCAACTTTCGGTCCCGTTTGTCCAAAGATAGCATTGTCCGAGGCTATACTCAGATCGCAAACTACATGCAACACATGGCCACCTCCTATAGCATAGCCATTGACCATAGCGATGACTGGCTTAGGCATGGATCGTATTTTTTTATGAATATCGAGTACATTCAACCGAGGTACGCCGTCTTTGCCTATATAGCCTCCTACCCCTTTAACCTGTTGGTCTCCTCCACTGCAGAAGGCTTTCTTTCCTGCTCCAGTTAGAACGATGATATTAATATTTGTATCTTCTCGACAAATATCCAAGGCATCTAAGATTTCAAAATTAGTCTCTGGTCTAAAAGCATTGTGGCGCTCAGGTCTATTGATAGTAATTTTACCTATACCATCATAAAATTCAAATAAAATGTCTTCGTATTTTTTAATTTCTTGCCACATACTTTTAATTTTGAATTTTAAGTTTTAAATTTTAAATATAGATAATAGTCCTTGTGGTAAGTCGTCAGCAACATTTTGTAATTTAAATTCTCTTTACCTACTTGTTAATTGTCCCTTTCTATATTCTTATATTCTGAATCCTGTATTCTTTCTTCTGTAATTCTCTAATGCCATATTCTTAAATACTTTGTTCTAATCTACTCCATTCTCAATACGCTCTCTCACCATTATTTTCATAGTAGTTGATAAACGATTGATTCGCTACACGATTACCTCCTGGAGTGGCATAGTTTCCGCTAAAGTACCAGTCTCCTCTATCATTAGGACAGGCTTGCGCTAGATTCTCTATGGTCTGGAATACTAATTCTACTTCGTAATCAGCATGATCAGGAGTCACTAACTCCCCAGCTACTTTTGTCAATTCTTCATCATCCAATCGAGCGTAAAACTCTTGCAGTATATTTTGAATTTCTGTGAATGGTTTCTGATTTTCTGCTTGACATTTTTTATAAATTTCTTCTAGAAAATTCAAATCATTTTTTCGCGTTAAAATTTCTTTGGCAGCTCTAAAAACTAATAAATCACCAAGCCTACTCATATCAATACCATAGCAGTCTGGGTAGCGAATCTGTGGCGCAGAAGAAACGACCAAAACCTTTTTAGGCTTTAATCTTCCTAGTATATTAATGATACTTTGTTTTAATGTAGTTCCACGTACAATGGAGTCATCAATAATACAAATTGTATCTTGGCCTGGCACTATGGAATTATAGGTAATGTCATAAACGTGGGACACTAGCGCATTTCGACTACTATCGTTGGTTATAAACGTACGAAGCTTAGCATCTTTCACGATTAACTTCTCTGCTCGTATTCTTCCTTCTACCAATTCTGCTGCATGGTCTTGGTCTTGGTCTAGAGAAGAAATAATATTGGCACGATAAATCTGCTCTAATCCTTTTATAAGACCCATGTATGCTAGCTCTGCAGTATTAGGAATAAACGAGAAAACGGTATTATTAAAATCGGCTTTTATTTTATCATAGACGATCGGTGCTAATAATTTCCCCAGCATTTTTCGTTCAGTATAAATAGCGCCATCTGTGCCACGAGCAAAATAAATGCGCTCAAAACTACATGAAAGGCGCTCTCTTTCCTCTTGTATTTTCTTTATCACCAAAGGCTGATCATTTTTCAATATCAATGCATGTGCCGGCGGTAGTTCATTGATTTGATTATAATCTATATTAAACGTAGTAGCTATGGCGGGTCGCTCGCTCGCCACTACGGTCACTTCATCATCGGTATAATAATGGCAAGGCCTTATCCCACTTGGATCACGAAACGCAAAAGCATCTCCATAACCCAAAACTCCTGCAATATTGTAACCTCCATCGAATCCTTTGACAGCACGAGCCAATAAATTTTCTATAACTAATTCCTTTTGAATCTTATCTGAAATTTCCTGATTCCCTAGTCCTTCTTTTTTATATTGATCAAACAACGTCTGAACTTCTGCATCTAAAAAATGTCCTATTTTTTCAAGAACTAAAACTGTATCTGTGCTTTGTCTTGGGTGCTGACCAAGATTGACCAACTGCGTCATCAATTCCTTGACATTGGTGAGATTAAAGTTGCCCGCTAAAACTAAATTTCTAGTCAGCCAATTTGATTTTCTATAAAAAGGATGACATACTTTTTCAGAATTGACTCCATGAGTGCCATAACGCAGATGCCCTAAAAAAACATGACCGAAAGAATCACTATTTTGAATTAAATATTGCGCATCATTTTTTTGTTCATCGCTGCACTTCTCAAAATGAGCATAGGATCTTTGGAAAATTTGTTGAAGACTATTCGCATCGGCACTGCGCTCTCTATAAATAAAGTCATGACCGAAATGGGTATCGCGTTTAATCACTGCAATGCCTGAGCCATCCTGACCCCTATTCCTCATTTTTTCCATCATGAGGTACATCTTGTCGAGAGCGTAGGTCGGCGTTTTATACTTATCAATATAAAATTGAAGTGGCTTGTTTAATTTGAGGAGGGCCACTCCACATTCGTGCTTAATACTGTCAGACATAATTAATTTTAAATTTTGAGTTATAAGTTTTAAGTTATAACCTGCTTATTTGCGTGTTTTTACTTTTTAAAAAATTCAAAGTCATTATACCTTTTATTTGAACTTACAACTCATAATTCAAAACTAAACACTATTCTCTACCAATCCTTGCCACTTTTCTTTGATTCAGGTTTTGGCTTTTTAGCTTCCATTTTATTTTGCGTGTTCTGTTCCTGATTTTTCAAAGCTTCTAAAAGTCGCTGAGCCTGTTCTTTATTCATGGCCTTGTTATCCATCTTCTGTTCAGGTTTGCTCTCACTTGGCTTTTCCTGTGGTTGACTATTCCCTGATCCATCCTTTTTATCTTTTTTATCCTGATTCTCTTTTTTATCTTGCTTTTGTTGTTGATTGTTCTTGCCTCCGCTCTTCTTCTGTTGTTTTTTGGCCAGGGTCAAGTTATATTTGGTATCCATATCGGTAGGGTTCAGCTTTAACGCATTTTCATATGCTTGTATGGCATCAGTCAGTTGATTGGATTTAAAATAGGCATTGCCCATATTGTGGTACACCCTAGCTCTTGATAATTTATCATCATTCTTATTCATACATTTTTCATAGAATTCTAGGGCCTCTTGAAACTTTTGTTGATTATAGAGCGAATTTCCAAGATTATAACTTGCTGTTCGATTTTTCGGTTGTATGGCTAATGCTTTTCTATAGTGGAGTTCCGCCTTTTGGAAATTATTATTTTGATAATTTGAATTTCCTTTTCGGATAAGTGTTTTTGCAGCCTTTTTTTGAGATTCTACCTCCTTATTCTGAGCAAAGGACGAAAGAGTCAAAAGAGTAAAAAAACCAAAACAAATCGTATTTTTTACAAATTGCTTAAAATCCATACTAGGAATTATAAACTCGATTAAAAGTAAAAGTAAAACGACCAGCGCAAACCAATAGAAATAACTATTAAAATTAGAATAATCAAACTCTTCGAAATCTTTTCCTTCTAGCTTATTGAGCTCTGACACTATATCTTCTTCTATACTTCCCTGCTGCCCCAGATGATAAAAACTTCCACTACCGATGGATGCCAGATTTTCCAAAACGCCTCTGTTAAAGGAAGTCATCACCGTATTTCCATCTTCATCTTTTTTATATTCTCCATTGCCGACAGGTATCGGAGCTCCTTTTTCTTCTCCTACACCAATGGCAAATACTTTTATTCCATTTTTTCTTGCTTCTACGATAGCGGCATTCGCTTCTTGGTCATGATCTTCTCCATCGGTGATAATCACGATAGCTTTACTTTTCGACTCCGTCAACCCAAGTGTTTTGCCCGCCATCATGACAGCCTCTCCAATATTGGTGCCTTGAGAAGGGAAACTATTTGGATCCACTATAGGTAAACTCATTTTGATTGAGGTAAAGTCTATGGTTAATGGGACCTGCAAATACGAGCTGCCTGCAAACAAGATTAAACCCACTCTATCATGCTTCAGTTGGTCTAAAAACTTTGCAATAAAATACTTTGATCTACTAATTCTATTCGGCTGAATATCTTCTGCCAGCATACTATTCGACACATCCAGCAAAAGCATTATGTCTAATCCTTGCCCCTTTATCTTTTCTCCTTTGACTCCAATCTGAGGGTTGGAAATAGCAAAAATAAGTAAAACAAGACTCAAAAAAAACAAGCCTAATTTTATTCTTTCTTGAGCTGTGCTTCGATAAGGAATAATATGATTAAAAATTGTTGTCGCAAAGTTTTGGCTTTTTACCTTCTTTTGCCACCGAACATACCAAATTACCAAAGCCATGAGAGGCAAAAGAAGCCAGAATAAATGAAGTAAATATGGATATTGAAATCGTTGCATATTATGTGGAAGCAAATTTCAATAAATTCAGGATAAAAAATACAGAAGAATGCCTAAAAATCGTTAAGCACACTTGAATTAGATTTAAACACCAGATATATCTGGTGGCAGAGCTGAAGACTCTATGAATTTGTGTTCTATCTTATATGGTTCGACATACTTTTCCATAAACTGCTTTTTGTTGTCTCTAAACTCCGTTACACCGCCTAATTTATATAATAGCTGCACATAAAGCCAAGGTAAATCCAACTGATAAGGTAGAAATCCGCTGCGAGCACTCGTCGCAAATAAATGATGATTATTATGCCACTCTCCTGCTACATATCCAGCCCAAACCTGATTGATAGAATAATCTGATCGATTATAATCAGAATCACCCCAGCCTTTTTTGCCCTTTCCTTTTCCGTGGCCTTCGTAGTTAAACGTTCTCAC
>CAYXKX010000008.1:0-18177 GCA_964465185.1 uncultured Chitinophagaceae bacterium | reverse complement strand
TGGTACCGTATTTCAAGTATTGCTCATAGGTATTAATTCTGGACCCAGTATGCGCAATATTCTTTTTTGCCACATTATAATCTTGCTCCGATAATTCTCTATTCATGAGCTGATGATTGGTGTCGGCTAAAAAACAATAGAAAAACCCTCCGAAAGCGTTGTAAGGATCACCTGGTTTATCTGATTTTTCATGGTGTATATGATGTGAAACCACATATAGTTCTTCTGGGATAACTTTGATGACTAAGTGCTGAGAAATAAATTTCCAGAATTTATTTTTAAAGGTAAATGCACTATGAGTAGAGTATCTGTGATACCACATAGTTCCATGACTTCCCATGATCACCATACCGTATACAAATGCAATTAAAACATTACCAATAGACAAATATTTAGCAATCAATAATAGAAAGGCTGGCATCAATAACAGTACTAGAAGCCATGCATACAAAGGGAACCAGTTTCGCTTATCTCTAAATATGTTAATTCTGTAGAAATATTCAGAAAAAATCTGACCGAGCGTTGGTTTGATGAAATTTCCATTTTCATCAGCCCACTTGTATCGAGGCTCCATCAATAAATAATCACTTAATTTCATAATTTAATTTTTAAAATTGATATACAAAAGTATTTAAAAGCCAAGGAACACAAATAATTAAAGTGTTAATTTTCAATAACTAATCCCAATCTCCCTTGATATCCCTAGTATTATACTCTTGTCTGGTTTTCCATTTTGATTGCATTCGGGCCAGGTATAACTCCGCAAGTTCCAAAGCTATTTCACGAGATGTTTTAGTCGCCTGAAAACATGCTCGAACCTTTACTTCTGATATGTCTGCTTTATAAAGCAGTTCAAGCAATCTGCTATACTCATGATCAAGCATTTTTTGAATATGATAGGCTATTAAATCGCGGAGATTCTCGTACACTTCTTCTGTGGACATGATTTTTAGGTTTGTCCACTTTTTTAAAACCCCAAAATCTTGCTTAGCACTCGCTAATAAAAACTCATTGGCGTTCTTCATCTAAAACGAGTGTTTTTTTAATGTAATTTCTCTTTTTGAGATAATATAAATCTAGAATGGACAAAAGAGATACCAAAGAATAGGCTATAGTTGATGCCCAGGCCGACGCTATAATTCCGTACTTTGGCAAATAAATGAAGTTTAAGATTAAGTTTAGACCAACTCCAAATCCAAGGATGATTAATAACGATTTTTTAAGGCGTACAGAAAAATAGATAGTGTAATTTAGAAGAAATAAAGAAAAAGTAACAAACCCAATCAATAAAACTCTCAGGCAGCTTACACCTTCAATATTTGGCTTTTTATAGTACCATAAATATAACCATGGACTTAAAAAATAAAGAACAAATGCCATACCAAGACTTGAAATGAAAATGAGTCCCAAGATTTTCTTTGACTTATTTATAATAATCGTAAAGTCATCCGTCTCCAGTAGCTTAGGCAAATACATCACGCAAATAATGGTAGAAATCATAAATAGATTTTCAACGATGGTGCCACCTATACCATATACTCCTACCTGATGATTATTAAAGAAAATTTTAATAATAAACTGATCCGCTTTGAGCAAGAGAATATACAAAATACCAGCGATATATGACTTGGAGTTAAATAAAATATTTTCCTTAAAAAATTTCGTATCCCAGCTCAGTGGCCAGATTTTCAACTCGGTTTTACCATGTGCTAAATAGGTAAATACCAAATATTCTAAGGTCATGAAAATTGCAATGTTTAATACGGACAAGCAATGAAAATAATAGGAAAAGACCATAAATAACGCATAAGCAATTCTGGTCAATAAATCAATTTTTTGCATGTACAAATTTTCACCCATTCCTAAAAGAAATGAACGATAGACCAGTGAAAAGGAATAAATAGCATAACAGATGATGAAAATAATGCGCAGCCAGTTTGATTGGAATTGGAAGAAAAAACTAAAGACAAACAAAGATAATGCGATCACAAAAATACTAACAGCCGTAACAATAAAATTGGTAGTAAGGTAAAGCTCGAGTTTATCTGGTTTCTTTCCTGCGAAATAGATAGCACTGCCATTAAATCCAAAATTGAGCATAGTGGCAAATAAAACCAGAGAGCCAATAAATAGTCCAAACAATCCGCTATCAGCTTCCCCGAGCTCTCTGCGCATAAGTATCCCTGTGCCTAAATTTATAGCTACTACCGAGCCTCGCATTAGGAAATTAGCCGAAAAAATTTTCAACAGATTTTCATACCTTAAAAAATAATGCTCAATCTTAAGTTTCCAATCCGTCATTAGTCTAAAATTTCAGCTATGTGTATTTTTATATTCGCGGCAATCTTATCCATAGGTATGTCATTCTCATCTCCACTAAATGGATCTTCAATCTCTTCTGCAACCAACTCCATGCCTAACATCGTATAGAATACCAAAGCCACAATCGGTACGCACCAATAGCCTAAGCTAAAACTCAAACCAACTGGCATAGTAGCAATGTAAAAAAATACTACTTTTTTTATAAATGCCGAATAGCTATATGGAATGGGCGTATTTTTTATTCGTTCACACGCTCCGCAAATTTCTGCAAAATTTGAAAGTTCTTGATTTAGTATTCTCAAATCATCTGCATTTAAAACATCGTCCTTATATAAGTTATAGGTCTTTTGATAAATCAAATTGGATAGTTGATTTGGAATATGTTTTGATTTGTCAATTTCAATACCAGGATGATTTAGATCATCTAACATGAGTCTAGTTTCCTCTTTCATGAGATGTAATCTTAGATTTTCAGCAAACAAAGGAATTGTAATTTTATAAAACATCCTTAGGCCTTTATCTTCGGGAATCATTGCATTGATTTTTATTGCCAAATTGCGGGAAGAGTTGACTAGACTACCCCACAACTTTCTCCCTTCCCACCATCTATCATAGGCTGTATTCGTTCTAAAAACGAGTAGTATAGAAATAGCAAAACCGAGAAATGTCTGAAGCATCAAGACATTTTTTACAGGGTGATCTTCCGGCAAATTCAATAAATCCTGCTCAATGTAAACCACTAATACTGCAAATATACATACACCAACGAGCAACCATGCCATTGGCCTAAAGGAGGAAGACTGATGTGGCTTCAACAATAAAGTAAACCAATCCTGTGGATGATAAACGCGCATGATAATTATGTAATATAAAAACAAATGTAAAAGAAAAATTTCATACGAAACCCATTCATATATAGACCTTATGAAAGGCAAAATGATTCTTAAAGCAAAAACTATTACTAGTCTTATCCTCATACCGTCTTTACGTTTTGAGAGAAAGACCAAAATTTTAAAAAGTTTGGCGTAATTTTGTATCACGTTATGGATAGAAAAAAGTTAGCATTGATATCAGGAGGCACATCGGGCATAGGTAGAGCTGCTGCTGAGCTGTTTGCCAAACACGGATGGAATCTTGTCATTACGGGTAGAAGAGAAAATAGACTAAAGGAAATAACAAATAGCCTTACCACTGATTATGGTATAGAAGTGCTACCTCTGTGCTTTGACATAGCAGACAGAACGGAGCTCCGAAGTCAGATAGATAAACATAGAGATAAATTGGCTTCGGTAGATTTACTCGTAAACAATGCGGGACTAGCTCTAGGGAAATCGTCTTTTCAAGATGGCCTGGATTCGGACTGGGAAACTATGATCGACACCAATGTCAAAGGCCTAATTTATCTAACCAAAGCTATCCTTCCCTTTATGATAAAGCGACAATCAGGCCACATTATCAACGTCAGCAGCACGGCAGCTAGAGATATGTATATAGGAGGCAATGTATACAGCGCTTCTAAAAGTGCTGTCGATGCCTTGACCAAAAGCTTGCGACTCGATCTTCTCGAACATCGCATAAAAGTGAGTAGTATAGCCCCAGGGATGGTAAATACCGAGTTTTCAGAGGTTCGTTTTCATGGCGATAAGATCAAAGCCGACAAGGTATACGAAGGCTTTGAACCTTTAAATGCCGCTGATGTAGCTGATGCCATCCTTTATATTGCCAGCAGACCGGCACATGTCCATATTGGCGATCTACTGATTACCTGCACCGCCCAGGCCAACTCTAATGTTGTATTTAAAGGTTAAACCCGACGTAAAGCCTTATAAATAAATGCTTTTTAGTGAAATTTCAAAATAATTAGGTCGATTTCGGTTTTTTTTGTATTATCTTTGCATATACTTAACCAGTGATTCTACATACATCTAAATTTTTCGTTTAAATGACTAAGAGAAAATTATTATTTCTAACCTCTGAGTTAGAACCGTTCAACAATTTATCTGATATAGCTACCAAAATTTCTGAACTACCCAATGAACTCGCTGGATGCGGTTTAGATGTGAGAATATTAATGCCCCGATTTGGAACTATCAATGAGAGAAGGCACAAGCTGCACGAGGTTGTTAGATTAAGTGGAATCAATGTCATGTTCAATGATGAAGACTTCGCCTTAACGGTAAAAGTCGCCTCACTTCCAAACTCTAAACACAGATTACAAATATATTTTCTGCATAATGATGATTTCTATAATCGCAAAAATGATTTTTTAGATGATGATGGAAATTTCTATGATGATAACTCTGAGAGAATGATTTTCTTTAATAGAGGCATCATGGAGACGGTTCGTAAATTTGGATGGGCTCCAGACTTCATAATTTGCAATGGGTGGATGACCAGCTTAGTGCCATTTTATGCCAGAACAGCCTACGGTTCTGACCCTATTTTTGCCGATTCCAAAATTTTCTTTAACATTTTTGACGAAGGCTTTAAAAATCCACTCGAAACTAAATTTTTAGAGAAAGCGCTTTTGGATGGAGCCATTAAGGAGGACAAAGGGACTGAATTCAAACCAGCAACGCACACTGCACTCTGTAAAGGAGCTATCCAATATGCAGATGCCATAATCCTCAATACACATTCAATAGATAGTGAACTCAATAAGTGTGTAATGAACAGCAAGAAACCTACATTCAACAGAGACTTACCGAGTGAAAATCCTAAAGCCTTCTTTGAATTTATCGATGCATTCAAACCTATAATTGAAAGTGAGGGCGCATAATCAGTTAAAAACATTCTTATTTCTTAGTATACTTGTTTTTCTATCTTCTTGCAGCAAAGAAGGTACAGACTTCATAGACGACACCGCTAATTTCCCTCTCAACGCAAAGATGGATGATAGTCAAGCCATATTTGGATATAATGCAATAGATTCTGTACGATCTATTAGAAATACAAGCGTAGTGCCTTTTGGCACCAAGGTGGATGCTAATTATGGAACTTTCCGCGCCAGTTTTTACGCTAGCTATCAAACCACGTTGTCCAGTAAATCTCTTGGATACAGCTCAGTGGACTCTATTATATTAATCCTACCTTATTTCAACTCAACTCCTAAATATGGCGCTGCAAATCAGCCATTTAGTGTCGAGGTATATGAGATGTCCGAAGGGATAGAGACGGATCCTAGTAGTAAAAAAATGAGCTATGCCTATACACCTGCCCTGCTCGGCTCTAAAAACAATTTTATACCGAATGTCGTGGACAGTGTTATCGATGGTGGTGGCAAAATAGCTCCTGCTATTAGAATTCCACTTAGCATTAGTCTTGCCAATAGAATCATCGCCCCAGGAAGTTATGCCAGCGATGCAGAATTCCAAAACATTCTGAAAGGACTTTATATTAGGAGTTCATCCAATGCCAATACGAATGGCTTTGTCCTTTTAAGTATTAGTTCTGACAATATGCTAAGAATCTACGGAAAAAATTCAAGTGGATTGGCCATAACCTCAGACTTTACAACAGGAGGAAGCAACTCTACCACCGTCAATGAATATATACATGACCCAGCGAGTCTAGCCAGAACCACAAGCCTCAGTGCGAACACAAGTATAGGTGATAACCTTCTATATAGTCATGGATTAAATGGATATGCACCCATTCTCGTTTTACCTGACCTGACAAGCTTTTCGAAAACCAAAAGTATTTTTAAAGCTGAATTGAGTCTTTATAGTATAGATACAGGAATTTTAAGTGTGGAGAGTTTGGGATTGATGTATCTCGATACGGTCGGTAATAGAGAATTTGCCCTTCCAGACCAATTGTACAAAAAAGCTTTTCTTATATCAACCAAGGACACAATCATTGGCGGCAAGGCTTGCAAGGAATTCAAATACAATATTGGGATGTACATCAATAGATTGATTACCACTCCAGGGATTAGTAGAAAAATTCGCGTGTATTCCGCTCCATTACTAATTTCAAATGCAGTGACGAAATATTCAGATTTTTTACCCTCCAGTGCGGTTATTGGTGGGGCAAGTCATTTGGCTAAACCCAAGCTAAAAATATATTATACAGACATTTAATTTAGTTCAAATATGTGTGGAATAGTAGCATATATAGGCACCAAAGAAGCGTATCCTATATTGATTAAAGGATTGAAAAGACTGGAATATCGCGGATATGACAGTGCTGGCGTCGCTTTATTGGAAAACGAGAAAATTTCTCTTATCAAACAAAAGGGCAAGGTTTCCGAATTGGAAGAACTAGCGGCTAAGTCTAAGACCGCAGGTACCTTGGGGATAGGACATACACGCTGGGCCACTCACGGTCCGCCTAGTCAGATAAATTCTCACCCACATCTTAGCAATAATGGTGATATAGCAGTCATTCACAATGGCATTATAGAGAACTTTCAGTCGATCAAAGAAGAACTGACTCGCAGAGGGTATAATTTTGTTTCCGATACAGATACAGAAGTCTTGGCACACCTTATCGAAGAAGTACAGAAAAATGAAAAATGCAATTTAGATAAAGCAGTCCGCTTGGCACTCAATGAAGTAACTGGTGCCTATGCGATAGCCGTATTCTCTAAAAAGGAACCCAATGTGCTCATAGGAGCCAGAAAAGGCAGTCCACTCATAGTAGGTATCGGGAAAAATGAATTCTTCCTAGCTTCTGACGCCTCTCCTGTTATAGAATACACCAAAAAGGTGGTCTATATCAATGATGAGGAAATGGTAACACTGAATAGAAATGGGGAATTCGAGTTGAAGACCATTCAAAATCAAGAAAAAACACCTTATATTCAAGAATTGGAGCTCAATCTAGAGTCCATAGAAAAAGGAGGATACGAACATTTTATGCTTAAGGAAATCCATGAACAACCAAAGAGCATCTACGATAGCATTCGAGGTAGGGTAGACTACGAAACTGGTCAAATCAAATTAGGAGGATTGGAAGAATACAAAGACCGCATCATGGCTTCCAGAAGAATCATCATCGTAGCATGTGGTACGTCCTGGCACGCGGGCCTGCTGGCCGAGTATATGATAGAAGACCTAGCGCGAGCCAACGTAGAAGTAGAATATGCCTCAGAATTTAGATACCGAAATCCAGTCATTGATGAAGATGATATAATCATCGCAATATCTCAGTCTGGCGAAACAGCAGATACTCTAGCAGCTATTGAAATGGCGAAGCAGAAAGGGTGTCTCGTACTTGGGGTATGCAATGTGGTAGGTTCATCTATACCTCGAGCTTCCCATGCAGGATGCTATACGCATGCTGGTCCCGAAATAGGTGTGGCTAGCACCAAGGCTTTTACTGCACAGGTTTCTGTACTTTTCCTCATAGCCCTTTGGATAGCAAATAATAAATCTACGCTTTCCAAATCCCGTGTCAAACAGTTACTCAAAGAATTAGAGAATTTACCTTCTAAGATTGAATCGCTACTCAAGTCTTGCGAGGATAAGGTAAAAGCAATAGCTAAGGAATATAAGGACGTAAGCCACTTTCTCTATCTAGGAAGAGGATATAATTTTCCCGCTGCACTTGAAGGCGCTCTAAAGTTAAAAGAGATTTCATACATACATGCAGAAGGCTATCCTGCTGCTGAAATGAAGCATGGACCAATCGCCTTGATAGACGAAGAAATGCCTGTTGTCTTTTTAGTCAACAATATCAGTAGCCATGAGAAAACATTGAGCAATGTGCAAGAGGTGGCCGCTAGAAAAGGACAAGTGATAGCCATCGCCCGACATGGTGATGCTCAAATAAAAAAACTGGCCAAACACGTAATCGAAGTGCCTGATACGGAAGACTGCTTAAGTCCAATTTTAGCCTCCATTCCACTACAGCTACTATCCTACTACACGGCGATAGAAAGAGGCTGCAACGTTGACCAGCCTAGAAATTTAGCCAAGAGTGTGACCGTAGAGTAAACTACCTTGATGGAAAATAGCTTTCGATTTTACTTCAGACTTTTCCTTAAAATTTCACTGGGTTTCATTTTATTCTTTAGCATTTTGCTATTCGCTGTATCACAGAACTGGCTTGGCGAGCTACCATCCATCGAATATATTAAAAATCCTTCGAGTCAGTTATCTTCCACCATCTTTTCTGAAGATTTTGAAGTGATGGGGAAACTCTACTATGAGAATAGAACCGAACTCAATTACAAACAAATCTCTCCAACGACCATACAAGCACTCATCGCTACAGAAGACGAACGTTTTTATGATCATTCAGGCATTGATGTCTATGGTTTGATATCGGCTACCTTTAGGACTTTCCTGCTTGGCAAGCCATCAGGAGCCAGCACAATCACTCAACAGTTGGCCAAAAATCTTTTTCACGCAGAAGAAGGGAGGAAAAATAAACTTAAACGATTCTTTCAAAAGATGAAAGAATGGTATATCGCCATTGAATTAGAACGCAATTTTTCTAAGCAAGAAATCCTCGCTTTATATTTCAACACGGTGCCTTTTCTGCACAACTCCTATGGTCTGCGTGAAGCGTCTAAAACTTATTTCAACAAAGAGCCTATAAAATTAACCCTCGATGAATCCTCTATTCTAGTTGGCATGCTTAAAGGACCTTCGCTCTACAACCCCAAATCAAAGCCAGATAATGCGATCAAAAGACGCAATGTGGTTTTGGAACAAATGCGCAAAGCAGGATTCATTAATGAAATAACGGCGGAAAGTGCCAAAAAATTGCCGATTAAATTAGATTATAGATTAACCTCCCCTAGCACCGGTTTGGCGCCGTATCTAAGGGAACAGATCAGAATGGAGCTCGGAGAAATTCTGCAAAATTATTCCAAAGAAAATGGAGATCCTTATGATATCTACGCTGATGGTTTAAAAATTTATACCACAATCAATTCTAAGTTACAAACCTATGCTGAAGAATCTGTATCTGAGCACATGCCTTGGCTACAAAAAGAATTTCTCCGCGAATGGGGAGCAAAAGACCCCTATAAATTTGGAGCTAAAGCAAATCCCGATTTGGTGAAAAATATCGTTCGCGCTTCTGAATATTTCAAAATCCTAAGCGATGGTGGAAAATCAGAAGATGAAATATTCAAAATTCTGAGTACGGAAAAACATGTTATGCGCATATTCACTTGGCGTGGACCAATAGATACCCAGATGAGTGTCATAGACTCGATTAAATATATCAAAAAAATATTGCAAGCTGGACTATGCGCCATGGATCCGCAAACAGGAAAAATACGCGCTTGGGTCGGAGGTATAGATTTCAATTTCTTTAAATACGACCACGTAAGACAATCCACCAAGAGACAGTCCGGTTCGACTTTCAAACCATTCTTATACAATGTAGCTTTGGAAAATGGACTAACTCCATGCAGTAAACTAGTCTATGAAAAACCACTCATAGAAGGACATGAAAGTTGGGATCCAAAAGGCTCCAAGAATTTTAAAGATGGCGAAGAAGTCACCTTAAAAGATGGCATGCAGGTTTCGGACAACCGAATAGCGGCATTATTGATTAAACAATTTGGACCGTCTCTGCTCATTGACAAGGCTAAGCAGCTGGGGATAGATGCCGAATTTGAAGAAGTGCCAGCAATCAGTTTGGGAACAACTGACATATCTGTCATAGAAATGACAGGAGCATATTCGCCCTATATGAATGCTGGAATTTACAGTAAACCCTACTATATAGAACGTATCGAAGACAAAGATGGAAACGTCATTTTTGAGAATAAACCGGAGTCAAAGGAAGTGATACAAGAGGAGGTCGCTAAGCAGATGAACCTTATGCTGCAGCTAGTCTCCAAAGATAAAGGTACCGCTGCCAGACTTCGTGGACACTATGGATTTAAAGAAGAAATTGCTTGTAAAACGGGTACAACGCAATCCAACTCCGATGGTTGGTTTATCGGAAGCACATCTCAATTGCTCACTACCGTATGGGTGGGTGCAGATGATCCTTCTGTCAGTTTTGCTTCTACTAGACTTGGACAGGGTGCCAATACTGCACTACCTATCTGGGCCAAGTTTTATAAAAAAGCAACTAGCCTACCAAAATATAAGTCTGCATCGTTTTTCACTGAAACAGACAGCATGTTAATCAAAAAATTTGATTGCAGCTTTCAAGATGCAACTCAACCTTTAGGAGATCCAAACCAATACCCAGATTTGCCTCCTGATGACAGCATGCCAGCCTATAATGATAAAAAAGGGGATTATTAACGTCAGTCTTAAAACCATGTCTTCACGAGTCGCCTAGCAGTCAAACTGACAAGCCATCCGATAAACATACCACCCAAAATATCCGATGGATAATGCACCCCGACATACATCTGACTGAAGCCAATGATCAGAACCCATGCGAATAGCAGCCATTTATACCTAGCATTTAGATAGTAGGAAACAAAGCTGGCCAAAGCCGCGTGATTCATGGCATGGCAGGATGGAAAGCTAAAGGTATTACTGCATAGAGAAAAATCTCTCAGCCAGCCTGAAAACTCCATTAAATGACAAGGTCTTATGCGTTGAAAAAGATTCTTCAAGAACTGTGCGCACAAAATATCACAGAATGAAACCAACACAACGGTAGTTAAAATAATTTTCCAATAATCTCTTCTATAATTCTTCCAAAGGGAATAAGCTAATATCAGATAAAGCGGTATCCAAGTGGTTTTAGTGCGGAGTATGGGACAGAGCTTATCTAAAACCTCACATCCCAAATAAGTATGAATAAATTTTAATAGACTTGTATCTAAATTCTGTATGAACTCCATCTAAAATGCTAACTAAGACTTTTCAATTCCTCCACAAATCGAGCAGCCAAGTTTTCCGCCTCGGCAGCAGTCTGAGCCTCCGAGTAGATGCGTATGATTGGTTCGGTGTTGGACTTTCGGAGATGAACCCAGCTATTAGCGAAGTCTATTTTAAGTCCGTCCACCGTATTGCAATGCTCTATATCTTTATATTTTAAATACATTTTTTGAATAAGCTCATCCACATTGATATTCGGGGTGAGTTCAATTTTATTTTTTGCCATTTCGAAGGCTGGTAGGTCAGCTTTAATGACAGACATTTTCTGATTTTTCTGCGCGTAGTAGCTTAGGAACAGTCCAATACCCATGAGTGCATCTCTCCCATAGTGAGAATCTGGGAAAATGACCCCACCATTTCCTTCGCCACCTATGATGGCGTTGACTTCTTTCATTTTAGTGACAACATTGACCTCACCGACTGCAGAGGCATAATACTCTCCTCCATGTTTTAGGGTCACTTCTCGAAGCGCGCGGGTAGAAGATAAATTCGAAACTGTATTTCCCTTCTCTAAAGACAAAATATAATCTGCTACCGCTACGAGAGTGTACTCTTCTCCAAAGAGACTTCCATCTTCATTGACAAAGCAAAGTCTGTCCACATCTGGATCTACTACGATACCTAGGTCTGCTTTTTCCTTAATGACGCTTTCACATATTTGCTTAAGATGAGGAGCTAGAGGCTCTGGATTGTGCGCGAAATTTCCTGAAGTATCTCCATTGAGCAAGACAATATCATCTACCCCTAGAGCTTTTAGGAGTTTAGGTACAGCTATGCTACCGCTGCTATTGATCCCATCGACGACGACCTTTATTTTTTTCCCTCGTATCGCTTGCACATTAGTCCATTTAGAATTGGCTATCTCAGCTATGTGCCAATCTAGGATAGTGTCATCCGTTGTTATTTTACCGAGTTCATCTACAATGGAAAAGTTTATATTATCGACTTCTTTCGCCATATCGATGACTTTTTGACCTTCTTCGGCTGAGATAAACTCGCCTACATCATTTAGAAGTTTGAGGGCATTCCATTCTTTGGGATTATGACTAGCGGTAAGGATAATGCCTCCTTGAGCATTTAACTTTTTCACGGCTTTCTCCACCGTAGGTGTAGTCGATAGTCCCAAATTGATGATATCTATTCCTAAACCAATCAAGGAACCTGAAACGATATTATATACCATTTCTCCTGAAATTCGGGCGTCTCGTCCTATGACTAGTTTGGGTCGCGCGTATTTGGTTTTGACCAATTGACCATAAGCGAGCGCATAACGCTGAATATCGAGAGGAGATAAACCTTCACCTAGTTTCCCTCCTATGGTGCCACGTATTCCGGATATAGATGCTATTAACGACATTTTGTAGTTTTAAGTTGTTAGTGTTTAGATTTTCGTTATTGTCTATTAGTAATTAACTGTTTCTTCCAATTTTCTATCAACTTCAACCCTTGCGGTGTACCGACGGATTCTGGGTGAAACTGAAAACTATAAATATTGTGTATTTTGTGCTTAAATGCCATGATTTCCCCTGTCTCATCCCTTGCTATAACTTCTAGTTCTGAATATTCTTTATCTGCGATAGCTATACTATTGTAGCGCATCACCATCAGATTTTCTGTGTCAATATTATGGAAAATAGGATTTCTAGTCGTAGAAATTTTCACAGAAATACCATGCATAGGTAAACGTGACGGAGTCAAAGAATGTCCATAATACATTCCTATAGCTTGATGACCAAGACAAATACCTAAAATGGGTTTATAATCAGCATAGGTTGTCAAGATATCAAATAAAATGGGAACTTGATTGGGTGAATTAGGGCCAGGAGATAAAACTATTGAATCAAATTTTTCCATTTTTTCAAGAGAAACTTCTCGATGATTTATCACATCAACTTCAAATCCACACTGCATCAGATAGTCATATATGTTCAAGGTATAAGAATCATCGCAATCGAGGAGTATGGAGGTCATTTTTAAGTAGTTATTAACCAGATGGCAGTGGCAAGAGTTAAATTAATGATACCATCTACTGAGAACTGTGACTATAATTAAATCTTACTTAAATGGATTACTAAAACTGGTATCTGCTATAAATGTAGGATCATCAAAAGCAAGTAAGTAAGCTTTGAGTCGAGCTATTCTATCAGGTGTTAATTGCAGTCCACCTTGATTGGCCTTCTTCATATTTGGGTCAATGGTGACGTTTACTTTGACCCCAGAGTTATAGTGCTTCAAGACAGCATCAAGATTTGGCAATCTACCATCATGCATGAAAGGCGCAGAATGAGAAAGATTTCGAAGTGCCCCCGTTTTAAATTTACCTACATCAGGACCAGAAACTCCAGTGACAAAACCTAAGCCAGGATCCTTGAATAGTCCTGCACTCATATATGGATCTAGACCATTATTGTGAAATAAATTATCTGTCATCAAAGGCTGACCTGTGATATCTCCATGGCAGTGAAAACAGTCTCCTTCTTCAGTTTCAAAAATGGTTCGCCCTTCTATTTCCAAAGCAGATAAATATTTATTTGGATTGCCTTCCGCTTTGCCTTTATCTACCTTAGATGTTCCTGAAACCATCGTACGAATAAAACTAGCCAAAGCTTTTTCTACCATATCATCTGTTGGTTCTGCTGCATTAAATGCAGCATTGAAAGCATCTTTATAACGCTGCTCGGGCATGAGTCTCGTTTTGACAAAATCTATATTAAATTTTTGTTCTCCCTTAAGTGCGTCTTTACATGTAGCCTCCAGCGTTTTGGTTCGTCCATCCCAGAAAAATTCTTTGGTAAAAGCAAGATTAAAAAGCACCGAACTATTGCGTGTAGTCATATCCCCGTGCACTTTTTTATCTAGGGGTTTGTCCGAACCGAAAGCAAATTCTTGTTTATGACAATTGGCGCAGGCAACGAGTTGGTCTTCAGAGATTCGTTTTTCATAGAAGAGCATGCGACCTAATTTCACTTTAGCCTCTGTCAGCGGATTATCGGCGGGGATGATAGCTGGAGGAAAATGGCTAGGAACTTTCAGTGCATAAGGTTTAGTATTCGTTTGTGGATCCTCCGAACTACAGCTAGAAAACAAACCAAAGATTAAACCAATAATTAGAAAATATGATGTTCGCATAACACAGAAATTACTCCTACAAAGATAAGAAAAAGTTAATAACTAATAGGTAATAACTAATACAAGGGATAGTTGAAGATTGATAGTTAACACTTCGTTGTAGGCGTTTCTCTCGACAATACCTTATTGTTTTATCAAATCTAATCAAATGAAATAATTTATTCCTTATTGCCTATTCAATATTAGTTTTTAAACCCTTCCCATCCTTGTAGGCCTCCTGTGTGGATGGCTACAATTTTTTCATTCTTAGAGAACTTGCCATTTTCAATTTCTTTGAATATACCAAACATCATTTTAGATGTATAAATCGGGTCTAGTTTTATTTGATAAGTCCTTTCGAACTCCATACAAAATTTTAATAACTCCGCAGGCAATTTTGCGAAGCCTCCGAAGGCATAGTCATAATTTATATTTCCTTGATCAGCTAATGAATAATCAAGATGTGCAGCATAGCCCGTAAGTCTTTGATTTGGTAAAATGTATGTTTGAATCCCTTTGTAGGTGCCCAAGGTGCCAACAGGAGAGCATATAGTATCAAAGTCCTCTAGACCTCTTGCCAATGATTCAAATCCTTCGTGGGCATATTCATTGCTTCCTCCTTCTGGAATGAAAATGGAATGTGGATACAACTCCTTCATCTCTTTTACTATACTATCCAAATCGTTTCTCAATTTCTCTCGTGGATAAAAATGGAGAAGAGCACCTTTTTCCTTTAAATGCTTTAAAGTGTATCCATATTCTTTCGGTTCATGACCTTTTATAATTATGATTAGATTTTTGTTTAGCAATGCTGGTAAAAATCCACATGCATATAAATAGTTAGAATAATTTCCCCCAATGGTGATAATATTTTGAATATCCGAATCTTTAATTTGCATGAGTGTCCCATAAAGTTTTCGGATTTTATTCCCACTAAAGTCTAAATGATTGAGATAGTCGAGGTAGAAAAATAAATTTGTTTCAGGTAGCAAAAACTTCGTTACATCAATCGCTATCAGACGACTAGTGTCAAATTCTAGGGAAGAAATAAACTGGCTCCATGGTCTCATTTTATAAAAAAACTCAAAGGTAAGATGGTTTTCTATATAGTTTTGCGATTTTTAACAGAGAAGCTAACGAAAAAGGTATGTCAAAAAATTTATTGATCGTAGAGTCCCCAGCCAAAGCAAAAACTATTACCAAATATCTAGGTGGCGATTTTATCGTGGCATCGAGTTATGGTCATATCAGAGACCTACCTAAAAATAATAAAGCGATAGATATAGAGAATGGTTTTGTCCCAAGCTATGAAGTTTCGAAGGAAAAAGAAAAAGTGGTGTCTGAACTCAAAAAGCTAAAAAAAGAGGCTAAAGAAGTTTATCTAGCGACGGATGAAGACCGCGAAGGGGAAGCAATTTCATGGCATCTATGTGAGGTCTTGGGTTTAGACCCAAAAACGACCAAACGGGTTACTTACTCTGAAATTACAGAATCGGCCATTAAAAAAGCCATATCCAATCCAAGAACAATCAATATGAATCTAGTCAATGCGCAGCAGGCTAGAAGAGTATTGGATAGAATCGTCGGTTTTGAAATCTCGCCTATTCTTTGGAGAAAGGTAAGACCCAACCTCAGTGCAGGAAGAGTGCAGTCTGTAGCGGTTAGAATCATTGTTGAGCGCGAGCGAGAGATACAACAGTTTCAAGCTAAGATGTATTATAAAGTAGCGGCACTTTTTGACGAAAAAGACATAGAGGGCAAGCCTGTCAAAGTCAAAGCCGAAAGTGCCAAAGACCTCTCTACTGATGTAGAAGCTAAAAAAGTTGTAGAAAGTTTTGTAGGTGCTAATTTCAGCATTTCCAAAATTGAAAAGAAGGCAGGCAAGAAGTCTCCTGTAGCTCCTTTCACCACCTCTACCCTTCAGCAAGAAGCATCTAAAAAAATGGGGTATTCTGTAGCTAAGACAATGCAGGTGGCTCAGAGGCTATATGAAGCAGGACATATCACATATATGAGAACAGATTCCGTGAATCTGAGTGATACAGCAATTAATGATGCACAAAAAGCTGTGGAGAAATTTTATGGCAAAGACTATCACAAAATGAGAAAGTACGCGAGCAAAATAGCCAATGCTCAGGAGGCTCACGAAGCTATAAGACCGACAGATTTTACCAAGAGCAGCGTAGATGCTGAGTCAGATGAGACGAAACTTTACGATTTAATTTGGAAAAGAGCTATCGCATCTCAAATGAGTGATGCCGCTATAGAAAATACAATAGTCACCATTGGCAACAATCAAAATGAAATAGACCTTATTGCCCGACAAGAGGTCGTGACCTTTGAAGGATTTCTAAAAGCCTATATGGTAGAGAAGGATGAGGATGATGAAGAAAACACTGGCGGGTACCTACCTCCTATGAAAGAAGGTCAGGCAATGCAGTTGGCAAATTTAACAGCTACACAGAAATATTCCAAGCACCCTGCTCGATACAATGAAGCAAGCTTAGTAAAAAAACTCGAGGAATTGGGCATTGGTCGACCATCAACCTATGCTCCAACAATTTCAACAATTCAGAATAGAGAGTATGTTTTAAAAGATTACAGAGATGGAAAAAAACTTGATTTTCAAGTTTATAAATTAGAGAATAATCAAGTGAGCTTATTGACAGAATCCATGATCACGGGCGCTGAGAAAGCTAAGTTGTTTCCTACAGATATAGGTATGCTAGTCACAGATTTTCTAAAAATACATTTTGAAAAAGTCATAGACTATAAGTTTACTGCCAATATGGAAGAGGACTTCGATGAAATCTCCAATGGTAAGATTGAGTGGCAAAAAATGTTAGAAAAGTTCTACAAGCCATTTCATGAAGAAGTAGAAATAACCCTCGAAACGGCGGAAAGGGTCTCTGGTGAGCGAAGTATAGGCAATCACCCTGACACGAAAGAGCCTATGATCGCCCGAATGGGGCGATTTGGACCCATGATACAAATAGGTGTCACGGATGAAAATAACCCAGAGTACAAGCCGCGTTATGCGAGACTGAGAAAGGATCAAAGTATCGAGACCATTACTATGGAGCAGGCTTTGGATCTATTCAAACTTCCACGAATTGTCGGCGAATTTGAGGGAAAAGAGCTCAAGGTGAATGTTGGACGATTTGGACCTTATGTCCAGCAAGGAACAACTTTTACTTCATTGAAGAAAGAGGACGATATCATGTCGATAGATTTGGAAACAGCCATACAACGAATAGTAGACAAGCGAGAGTCAGACGCTAAAAAGCTCATTCTTGATTTCCCTGAAGAAGGAATCCAGGTACTTCAAGGTAGATGGGGACCTTTTATCAAACAGGGTAAGGAAAACTATAGAATTCCTAAGGGAGAAGAAGCTGATAAATTAAGTTTAGATACGATTCTTGAAATAATCAAAGGCGAATCGAAGACTTCAACAACCAAATCCCCCAAGAAAACAGCGAAAGCTACTGCTAAAACAACTGCAAAGAAAACGGCTAAAACGACGAAGAAAAAGTAGTGAAGCGCCATTAATAGAAAGGTGCCTCGAGCCACCATTCTACAAAATCAGTCTTTCAATTTAGTTGACTGCCAGTAGGTTAATCGAAATTGATTTCCTTTTCTTCTATACATCGATGAAAAGGCCAGTCGGATGCTAAAGGGCTGTTGCTCAAACAATCCATCTACCATTACCATACCGCGGAAGGTGACAGCATTGCGACTCATAGATGTCTTTCGTCGAGTTAAAAACTCAAACTTTTGATAGACTATTTTTCTAGTCGTTATAGAATAAATGAAACTCTGTTTTGATTCTACCAAACCGTTTGAATGAATATAGAGTAAAGAATCATCTAGTAAAGAAAAAAGCGAGTTAGTATCCCCTATAATCATGCTTTGAAAACGCAAGGAATCCAAATTCACAACC
>CAYXKX010000007.1:53896-74729 GCA_964465185.1 uncultured Chitinophagaceae bacterium | reverse complement strand
CATTTTAACTGGTGGGAAGGTCGAAAATTTTTAGAAATACCTAGACCTCTTGATTATCTAGTTGTGGTGAATGTTTTGACATTTATTTTTAATATAGGTATGACATTATTTCGAGCAAAGCGCACATCTACAACTAGTATGGTTCTATATACTGGTCTAGTTGCAGCAGCATTACTTTATCTCCCAGGGATGATTTATTTTGAAAATCAAACCATGGATTCATACTTTAGATGGTGGGTCGTTCACCTTTGGGTAGAGGGAGTTTGGGAATTAATTATGGGAGGTATTCTCGCTTATTTGTTGATCAAATTGACTGGTGTAGATAGAGAGGTAATTGAAAAATGGTTATATGTAATTGTTGGTTTGACTTTCTTATCTGGAATTTTAGGTACGGGTCATCATTATTATTATATAGGAGCTCCAAAATACTGGTTAATGGTTGGTGGTATATTCTCTGCATTGGAGCCTCTTGCCTTTTTAGGGATGGCTTTATTCGCTATAGTTATGTATAGAAGAAGTGGCAGAGAACACCCCAATAAAATCGCCTTGATGTGGACCATAGGTTGTGCTATTATGTCTTTTGTAGGCGCTGGTTTTCTTGGTTTTGCTCATACATTACCAAATGTCAATATGTGGACACATGGTACTCTAGTAACCGCTATGCATGGACACCTTGCATTCTGGGGTGCTTATGCCATGATTGTTCTGGCTATTATTAGTTATGCTATGCCATTGATTACTGGTAGAAAAAACTACAATAGCATGTATGGTACATTAGCATTCTGGCTATCTAATATAGGTATGATTGGCATGACAGGAGCATTTGCAGTAGCTGGTATTGCTCAAGTATATTTAGAAAGAAAATCAGGTATGGAATTTGGATTGGTGCAGCAAGAAATTGAAACTCATTTTCTAGGATTAATACTAGCTGCAACTGTATTTACCATAGGAATCATTTTGTATATAGTGGACTTCATTAAATATGGGCGACCAAGCGATGAGGCTTTAGTGGCATTAGACTCCAATCAAGAGTAATGAATCCAGCTGCAAAACATATGGAAGATATCAAGGCAAGTGAAAATAGCATTTATTATAAGGCTACAGGTAGGGAAATAGAAGTTTTTGAGCATTGCTTTCAAAATAATCTTCCTTTGATTTTAAAGGGACCTACGGGTACAGGGAAGTCGAGATTTATTGAATACATGGCAGAGAGATTAAATAGAGAATTGATATCGGTGGTCTGTCATGAAGAAACATCTACTGTAGATCTGCTTGGAAGGTATATCGTCAAAGGTGCTAGTACAGAATGGATAGATGGACCATTGACGCAAGCAATTCGAAGAGGAGCCATCATTTATTTAGATGAAATAGCAGAAGCGAGACCTGATGTGCTCGTGGCGATACATTCTCTCACGGATCACAGAAGAAAATTATTTCTCGATAGACATGATGAGGTCTTAGATGCACCGAAAGATTTTATGCTCGTAGCCTCATTTAACCCATGATATCAGCGTGGTTTTAAGGAATTAAAGGCCTCTACTAGACAGCGATTTATAATGATGAGTTTTCAGTATCCCGACAAAAATGTGGAGATGGAAATATTAGAACAGGAAACAGGCATTGATAAATCTACTTCGTCGAAATTAGTAGCGATTGCTGCTAAAATACGTAACCTAGTTGAATTGGGATTGTCAGAAACTATTTCTACTCGACAACTAATAGACGCAGGTAAGTTGATTCATTCTGGCTTGCCACCTCGTCTAGCTTGTAAGGTAGCTATTTCAGAACCATTGACCGATGAAGTTGATATTCAAAAAGCATTAGATGATATTATCAATATGACATTCTAATGGATTGGGATCAATACATTTTCAAAAAAATAAATGGGATAGTTCAGGAAATTCGAAAACCCAAACTGAACCCTATAGAAGAAGAGAATAAAGTATCCCTATTAGTCATTAAATCACGTCTAACTTATTTGGCACAGTTGCTCACTGGTAGTGCGATATCAATACTGCCTGCAGAAACGACAGGTGGATGGAAAGGAGCACAATTTTTTCTACCTGCCTCGTATGGAAGGGCCATGGATAAAGAAGGCAATTTAGATTTTTACATTTATCGCGTTTTCTATATGTATGGTCAATTTCGACTCAAACATTTTTTTAAGAATGAAACTGCAGAGAAAGAAGCTTATATTCAATCTTTTAATAAATCAAAAGAGGTTTTAAAATTCATCTCAAATGAATTTCCCCATTTTGAAAGTCTATTTGATTCGGTGTATAAGCTAGAAGTGGCTTATTGTGAATCAAATCCTAAGTCAGCAATTGATTCCGATTTCTGGCTTTATGGCAAATGGTTCGTATTTAGCGAGCAAGATTTGGAAGATTATCAGAATCTGCTGCAGCCAATCCAAAAGCAAACTGTAGCTATGGATAAAGAAAAGGACGAGTATACAGAAATTGAAGGTAAGCATGTAGAAGATACCACTGTGCTGCAAGTGGATACTAAGGCGCAGGAAGAATACACCATGACGCATAATTTTGAAAAGATAGAAACCTTGGATTCATTCTCTGGTCAATGGCGAGATTTTGATGGTAGCGATGATATGGACGAACACGAAGAGGCCCTCCGAGAGCTAAATTTAGATCAGCTTGTAAGAGTAGATAGTCCAGTCCATTCAATCTATAGATCAGATTTTGTCAATGCTATGGGTCTTATGAATATGGATAGTACTATCACACATTATCATTTTTCCTACCCAGAGTGGCATGAAGGCAATAGAGTATACCGTGAGGATTATTGTAAAGTGATTTATGAAAGACACAATAATAGTCAAACAGATTATGTTCAAAATGTCATAGAAAAAAATAAAGTTGGAATCAATCGCTTAACAAAAAATTCAGAGAAATATCTATCAGAATATTTTGTCAAGAAAAGACTTTCAGATGGAGATGAACCCGATCTCGATGCCATGGTTGATGCCTATGTAGACATTCAAACCGGTAAAACCCCTTCTGAGAATCTATATATCTCAAAGAGAAAAAAAAGCAAGGATATCGCTATACTAGTATTGGTAGATTGTAGTTTGAGTACGGATGGCTATACGAACAATCAACGCATTCTAGATTTGGAAAAAGAAGCGATCATAATGGCATCTGAAGTCTGGAATCGATTTGAATTAAAATTTCAAATAGATAGCTTTTCTAGCCATACGCATAGCCAATGTTTTTATACGACTTACAAAGGATTTCATGAGGATTGGAAACTGACTAAAGGTCGAATAGGAGATATGCAGAGTTCTGGATATACACGAATAGGCGCTGCTTTGCGACATGCTACTTATTTATTAGATCAAGCCAAAGCAGATAAGAAATGGCTCTTATTGTTGTCAGATGGCAAGCCAAATGATTATGATACCTACGAAGGGGATTATGGCATCTATGATGTTAAGAAAGCTATTCAAGAAGCTAGACAGAAATCAATTTATACTTCTGCTATAGCTATTGATGCGAATGCCAAATTTTATTTTCCAAAGATGTTTGGATTAAACGGATACACAATATTAAATCATTCGTCTCAACTTTCTGAATCTCTCACTAAATTTTATATAAACCTCATAAAATAATCAATCATGAAATTAAGAATTTTAACTCTACTATCTATTTTCATTTTTTCCTGTAATCAAAAAAAGGAATGCTGTAAAAAAGATGAATCAAGTAACCATAGCACCACATTATCTGATGAATCCATATATAATTTAGATACGGATTGGAAGAAGCAAGATGGTACCATGATGAAGCTAACAGATTTGAAAGGTAAAACAGTGGTAGCTGCGATGGTGTTTACGCATTGTGAGTCCGCTTGCCCACGGATTGTAGCAGATATACAACGAATAGAAAAAGAGTCTTCTGGTATTTCAGATATTCAATTTCTATTGATAAGCATGGATCCCGAGAGAGATACTCCTGAACGATTTAAGGAATTTGCTGCGGAGAGACAATTAGGTTCTAATTGGATTATGTTATCTTCTGGTCAAGAGGCTACAGATGAAATAGCGAATGTACTCGGTGTGAAAATTAAAAAATTATCTGACGGAGGTTTTGATCATTCGAATACAATTTATGTAATAGATAAGAATGGAAACATAGTTTTTGCTCAAGAAGGTCTCGAACAAGAACCGAGCGCGACGATTAAAAAAATAGCTGAATTAAACAAATAAGATTTACAAAAATGACACTGACTGAGAAATCGAAAGTAGGAGATTGGGTAGCCGAAAATATAAACTACGCTGGGGTTTTAGATAGCTATGGTATTGATTTTTGCTGTGGCGGAGGTAAATCTCTGGAAGAAGCTTGTGAAGCCCGTGGAGTGAATACTATTTCTGTAAAAAATGACTTATTATCCATTCCGCCAATGGAGCAGAAGGTAAATGCAAATGCAATGACCTTAACTGAATTGACGGATTACCTGCAAAGAGAATTTCACGATGAAATACGAATTCAAATACCTTTAATACATAGTTATGTAGAAAAAGTTTGTATAGCTCATGGGTCTAATCATACAGAGCTTTTTATTGTTAAAGAGTTGTTGGAGGAAGGCTTTGAAGATTTACTAAATCATTTAGAAAAAGAAGAGCGAATTCTTTTTCCATTGGTGCAAAAACTCGACCAAGGACAAGTCGACAAATTTATATTGAGTCCTATTCTAGTCATGGAGTCTGAGCACGAACATGAAGGCGATCGTTATAAGCGCATAGCTGAATTAACGAATCAATATACAGCACCAGAAGATGCCTGTAATTCGTATAAATATTTATATGAACTCTTACGAAAATTTGAACAAAGGCTTCACCTACATATACACACAGAAAATAATATTTTATTTCCAAAAATTAAAAATCACTTCACTGTTTAAATCATTAACACATGAAAAAAATAATAGTAATTCTCGCAATTTATTTGACTAGTTCAAATAATCTATTTTCTCAGTTCAATCTTTCAGGTCAAATTTTGAATCGCTCCGAATATCGTCACGGCTTTGGGACACTTTTGGACACAGGAGTTGAGGCTGGATTTTCTATTGGTCAGCGAAGTCGTTTAAATGCAACTTATTCAGCTGATAAAGTTAAATTCGGTATGGCTGTACAGGATATCAGAACATGGGGCAATACTTCACAAATAAAAATTACAGATGGAATGTTTTCCGTTCATGAGGCATGGATGGACATTCAATTTAATTCTAATATTTCTGCTAAAATTGGTCGTCAGGAATTGGATTATGATGATGCTCGATTTTTAGGTAATCTAGATTGGGCCTTGCAAGCAAGAGCGCATGATATAGCCTTATTGAAATATAATGATAGTGCGAATCACCTCCAAGTTCATGCTGGATTTGCATTTAACCAGACTGGAGATTTTATGTCAGGCACCTATTACAATCAAGCGAATCAGTATAAAATAGCTCAGATGTTTTGGTTAAATAAAAAATGGAATAAATTCACTGTAGGATTTTTATTTTGGAACAATGGAATGCAGTCGGATACTACTATTACGAAAAATAAAGATAAAGTCAATTACACAGCTACCTTTGGTATTCCTGTATTAGAGTACAAAGAAAAAGATTGGACATTCAGAGGATTTTTCTATTATCAATTTGGATGGGATCAGAGAGACAAAAATGTAGCAGCTTTTGATGGAAACGCTGAAATCAATTATACAAAACAACTCGATGCAACAAAAAAGAACAAGATATCACTCACTGGGGGTTTTGAATATATAAGCGGAACGAGCCAAATAGATCCAGCAAATACACAAAACAATTCATTCAATCCCCTATATGGAACCAACCATAGGCACAATGGCTATATGGATTATTTCTATGTTGGAGGACGTCATATCAACTCTGTAGGGCTAATGGATGGTTATTTAAGAACAAAGTATGAATTTAATCCTAATATATTTATTGGTGCCACAATGCATATTTTCAATTCTGCTGCCGATATTCGCGATATAAATTTAGGAGGTTTGAACAAAGCGAGCTCTTATTTGGGTACAGAGCTGGACGTAACTGGAGGGTATAAATTTTCTGAAGCGATATCTTTCCAGGGCGGATATTCTCAAATGTTCGGTTCTGAATCACTGCAAATGCTCCGTGGTGGAAACAAGGATGCAGTGCAAAATTGGGCATATTTAGCCATCCTTTTCAGACCTGGTTTGAAGAATAAATTTACTGGACTAAAGTGGTAAGAACACCTTAAATATGGCTAAACTACTGGTCTCAATAATTTGCACCTATTTTATATTAAGTTGCACAGATTCTAAGGTATCACATAGAAAAGTGCATCAAAAGATAAATTCACCTTTTGAAGCTTTAGCTGAATTGAAGTATGGGAATGCTCGCTTTTTAGATAACCATTTAATCAATACAGATTACCAAAATCAAATTGATTCAACTGTCGGTGATCAACACCCTCATTCGTTTATTCTCTCTTGTATTGATTCGCGAATTCCTCCAGAAATAATTTTTGATCAGGGTATTGGAAATATTTTTGTAGCGCGAGTTGCAGGAAATATAGAGAGCGCGCATATTCTAGGTAGCATGGAATATGCAGTAGCGGTGAAGCACATTAAATTAATTGTAGTGATGGGTCATGGAAATTGTGGTGCAGTTAATGGAGCTCTAGATCATGTTCAATTAGATAATTTATCTTGTATCATGGATGATATCAACCCATCTGTAAGACAAGACCATCAAGTTAGAGAAAATGATGTCACGATAACCGCTTTAAATAATATTAGAAAAACTATAAATGATATTCAACAAAACAGCCCCATAATAAAATCTGCTATTGCAAAGAAGCATCTAGAAATCGTGGGAGCATATTATGATGTAAAAAGTGGGGAAGTGAGATTTTTATAGTCTTTTTTAATTAGCAAATTGAGGTCTATTCAACCAACTTAAATGGTTCACATGGCGATAAACTAAAAACTAGAAAAAGAAAATGGCACTAAATATTGACTAATGACAATTATATCTTTTGACAAAATAAACGTTGCATTTATCACTTAAATCTATTAAAGTTATTATTATGGCCAAACAAAATACAAGTTCAGGAAGTATGAGGTACATAATGAATACCAAAAATTGGTGGGCGCCACTTACTTTCATACTGGTCATAAGCTTATTGGGAGTTGGACTGATAGGTTTTCAAACTTATATTGATGCGCCTCCTATGGCAGGATTTAATGACGAGAATAATCATATCGTGTTTGATCAAAAGACAATAGAGAGAGGCCAAGAGGTCTTTCATAAATATGCTTTGATGGAATACGGTAGTTTTTTTGGAGATGGAGCGCAACGAGGTCCTGACTTCACAGCAGAAGCACTTCATATAGTTTCAAATTCAATGATATTGTATTATGCAAAAATCTTTAATACTACAGATGGCAAAATGCCTGATGAATTCGAGCTAAAATTAATAAATGAAAAAGTAAAACAAGAGTTAAAAGTAAATAGGTATAATGACTCTAGTGGACTAGTGACTCTTACTCCGTCACAAATATATGCTCATCGAGAATTGCAAAAATACTATTCAAATATTTTTATAAATGATAAGGGTGGTTTAGGATCGCTACCCTCAAATTATATTAAAAGTCAGAATGAGGTAAATGACTTGAGTTCATTTTTCTTTTGGGGTTCATGGGTATGTGTAGCGCAGCGACCTGGAGAAAATTACAGCTATACGCACAATTGGCCATTCGACCCAGGAGCTGGAAATTTGCCTACATCGCCAGTTATTCTATGGAGTGTATTAGGGTTGCTTGCCTTTGTTCTCATGTGTGGAATCGTTTTGTATTTTATTGGCCAGTATAATCAATTGCCCAACAAATTCTTTAAGCCTTCAACTAAGGATTTATTTTCAGTAGAAAGAGTAAAAATGTTTTCTCCTACCGCCACACAAAAAGCAACTTTCAAATTCTTCCTTGTTGCCATACTCTTATTCTTTTTACAGGTTTCTAGCGGATTAATCACCCTGAATGATTTTATTAATTGGTTGGGATACTTTGGCATCGAAATAAATAATAGTGTCCCTGTTACTATTTCTAGGAGTTGGCATTTGATGTTGTCGCTTTATTGGATATCGACATGCTGGATTGCTTCATCTATATTCATTTTACCTATTTTATCTAAGAAAGAAATTCCAGGTCAGCTTCGACTAATAAATCTTTTGTTTATACTTTTGTTTATTTTAGTGGTTGGCTCGCTCACAGGCATGGCTCTTGGACCATTGGGTATGATGGGCGAATGGTGGTATTGGTTGGGTCATCAAGGATGGGAATTTGTAGACTTTGGAAAAGGATTTCAATTTTTACTCATGATCATTTTTATCCTATGGATGGTTGTCGTGTACAGAGGCATCAAACCTGCTCTAATCAAGAGGGAGCCATGGAATCTACCAAATTGGATTCTATACTCAGTGATTGGAATACCGCTATTGTTTTTATCTGGATTTGTAGCAAAACCTGAAACAAACTTCGTAATAGCAGATTTTTGGAGATGGATGGTTATACATATGTGGGTTGAGGCATTTTTTGAAGTTTTCATCACCGTTATTGTCAGTTATTTGATGGTATTAATGGGATTGGTAAGTCGACAGGCCGCTATCAGGGTTGTTTACTTCGCTACTCTTTTATTTCTTGGGACAGGTCTTTTAGGCATTTCACACAATTTTTATTGGAATGCAAAACCAGTAGCGACAATGGCATTGGGCAGTGTATTTTCTACATTACAATTTGTACCTCTAATTTTACTTACAGTCGAAGCATGGAGGTTTAAGAATATGCCAAAGATTGCAGTTGGTGAACTAGAACATAAAAATATTGGGGATTTCGGTTTTCCTGAGGTGTTTTTGTTTTTGATAGCGGTCAATTTTTGGAATTTCTTTGGTGCGGGTGTCTTGGGAATAATCATTAATCTGCCTATAATGAATTACTTTGAACATGGAACATACTTAACGGTAAATCATGCGCATGCAGCTTTAATGGGTGTATATGGGAATATATCACTAGCAGCCCTGCTGTTTGCTTCCCGATTAATGATAAAACAAGAATATTGGAATGCAAAAGTTGTCAATTTTTCTTTCTGGTCTATTAATATTGGATTAATGCTTATGGTCTTGTTAGATTTATTTCCAGCCGGATCTATACAATTTAAAGCTGTAGTTGAACAGGGACTTTGGTATGGTCGGTCTCACGAGTTTATTGATTATGGTATTTTTAATAAGTTGACATGGATGAGGGGTATTGGTGCAAGTGTATTTTTCTTTGGCGGAGTATTGCCTTTGACTTGGTTTATTGTTTCGAGATTTAAGTCTCTTAAGCCAGCTGTTGAAATTGTAGATGAAATGGAATTGCCTCTATAATAAACTACAGAAAGACTTGAGGTAGACGGATTCATTTTAAATGGAGTATTGATTCAATAAAAATCATGGGGTTTCAAAAAGATTTTATTTTGAACTTTAGTTTTTTTTGTTCTAGAATGATGAGCTAAAGGCTATACTAAATTCCACTCTTCTGTCCTATGTCGGGGTTATACTAAAAACAACCTCGCCCTTACACTTATATTTTTTTAAGCTAGATAATAAGTGGATTTTTGTGACCACTATCACAAATGCTAGTGGAGACAATGCTTACTTTTGTTTTAGAAAAAAACGAATAGTATATGCCCATTTATCATGAATTAGGAAAAGTCCCCTACAAAAGACATATTGTAAGCCGTCAAGAAAATGGCAAATTGTATCACGAAGAACTTGTCGGAACACAAGGGTTCGCGGGGATGTCTTCTTTGGTGTATCATTTATATCCACCGACTCGAGTGAAGCAAAAAGACAAGGCCTATTCAGTAGCACCGAAAATTGCTAGCGAACATAGTCTGGACTGCATGAGCTTCAAAGGATTCAACCTTGAGCCAGAAAAAGACTATATCAAGAGCAGAAAGACCCTTTTCGTGAATAGCGGTATGCATATAGGATTGGCAGCGCCGATGGAGAGCACACCCTACTTTTATAAAAATGCCGATGCAGATGAAATGATTTTTGTCCATGAAGGTTCAGGTACTTTATTCACTATGTATGGCGAACTGAATTTCAAATATGGTGATTATATCATTATCCCAAGAGGGACGGTTTATAAAATCAATTTTGATACGGATAAAAATAGACTCCTCTATGTAGAGAGTTTCTCACCCATATTTACACCAAGTAGATATCGAAATCAATTCGGGCAGCTACTAGAGCATTCCCCTTTCTGTGAGCGCGATATCGTGAGACCAAAAAATCTAAAGACCCATGATGAGCAGGGAGAGTTTGATATTTATATCAAGAAAAAAGGCATGATGTATCCTTACGTCTATGCCAATCATCCATTTGATGTCGCAGGCTGGGATGGTTATCATTATCCTTATATATTTTCTATTTTCAATTTCGAGCCGATTACGGGTCGCATACATATGCCACCGCCAATCCACCAGACCTTTGAAAATGTCAATTTTGTCATTTGTTCCTTCGTGCCACGTCTCTACGACTATCACCCAGAGGCGATTCCTGCACCTTATCACCACAGCAATATCGATAGTGACGAATTATTGTATTATGTCGATGGCGATTTTATGAGCAGAAATAATATTGAAAAAGGACAGATCACCCTACACCCTGGCGGTTTACCTCATGGCCCTCACCCTGGAGCTATTGAGCGAAGTATTGGTAAAAAAGAGACTGGAGAGTTAGCAGTAATGATTGATCCCTTTGCCCCAGTAATGATTACAGAGGAAGCGGTAAAAATACAAGTGGAGGATTATTACAAATCATGGTTGGAAGAAAATGAAAAGTAATTTTTTATTGTCACTAAGGTATAAAATAAAATACTTGCGTCTTAGTGGTAAAATCTAAACATAATAAATATGAATCAAGAATACGACAAATACACAGAAAATGACCATAAGGTGTGGTCTCTGCTCTACGAAGAGCAAATGAAACAATTGCCCAATATGGCGACGAGAGCTTTTATGGATGGAATCAAAAAAGTGGGATTTAAATCACATGAAGTACCACGCTTTACAGAAGTCAATGAAGCGCTCAAAAATCTAACAGGATGGACGGTCTATGTTGTGCCAGGTTATGTAGATAACTATCCCTTTTTTTCCCACTTAGGTCGCAAAGAATTTCCTGTGACGACATGGTTGCGGGATTTATCTAAATTTGATTATATCGTCGAACCCGATATGTTTCACGATGTATTTGGACATGTACCCCTTTTGAGTGAACAATTTTTCTGCGACTTTCTTGAGGGAATGAGTGGTATCGGATTACAGTACATTGACAATCCTTCTGCCTTAGAATTGATTTCAAGAATTTATTGGTATACGGTAGAATTTGGATTGATTAAGGAAGATGGAAATTTAAGAATTTATGGCGCAGGTATTTTGTCTTCACCTGGTGAATCCAGATTTTGCTTGAGTGATGATGCTGTTCGATTCCCTTATGATGTCGATGCCGTTTTAGAATCACAGTATATCAAGGAAAAATTTCAAGAGAAATATTTTGTTCTTGAGTCTTATCAGCAGCTAGCTGAAAGTATCCCGATCATTGCAGAAAAAATAAAAACCTATGTAGATAAAGGAATCTATGTAGAGCCGAATGCAGTATTTACAGAAAGAATCAATCGCGAACAAACACAAACAGTATAAATAAAATTAAATAGTAAAGCCATGGAAAATTTATCCCAAGTAAAGAATTTCGACTACGGAATTGAAAAAATTTTTGCAGACGCACAGGATTTTCTTCCTATCAATGGAACTGATTTTGTGGAATTTTATGTAGGAAATGCCAAGCAAGCAGCACATTTTTACAAGACGGCTTTCGGTTTTGAAAGCTATGCTTATTGTGGGTTGGAAACGGGCAACAAAGAATATTGTTCCTATGTCGTCAAGCAAGATAAAATCAAATTAGTTCTCACTTCACCATTCAATCCAGATAGTGAAATTTCACATCATATTCGTAGACATGGAGATGGCGTAAAAGTAATAGCCCTTTGGGTTGACGATGCTAGAAAAGCGTTCGAGGAGACTACAAAAAGAGGCGCCGAAGTCGTCATGGAGCCTACCGTTATGAAGGACGAAAATGGAGAAATTGTCAAAGCTTCGATTAAAACCTATGGCGATACGATTCACACATTTGTGGAAAGAAAAAATTACAAGGGAGTATTCATGCCGGGATTTGAAAAATGGGAAAGTGAATACAATCCTGGTACCAAGGGGTTGAAATTTATAGATCATATGGTCGGCAATGTAGGCCTAGGTGAAATGAACAAATGGGCGAGCTTCTATGCGAATACAATGGGCTTCGCCAATTTGATTACATTTGATGACAAAGATATTTCTACGCAATACACCGCTTTGATGAGCAAGGTAATGACCAATGGAAATGGAAGAATCAAATTCCCTATCAATGAGCCAGCGAAGGGATTGAAAAAATCACAAGTCGAAGAATACCTAGATTTTTATGGTGGTCCAGGCTGCCAGCACATAGCTGTAGCGACAGATGATATCGTTTTCACGATTTCAGAAATGAGAAAATCAGGAGTGGAATTTCTCCATGTACCGGGTACATACTATGACACAGTGGCGGCTAGAGTTGGAACTATTGCAGAGGATTTGGCTATTTTGAAATCACTAGGAATTATGGTGGATAGAGATGAAGATGGCTATCTACTTCAGATTTTTACCAAACCAGTGGAGGACCGACCGACCCTATTCTTTGAAATTATACAACGAAAAGGAGCGAAGTCCTTCGGCAAGGGAAATTTCCAAGCACTCTTCGAAAGTATCGAAGCAGAGCAGGAACGAAGAGGCACGCTATAAGCTGTTCGACTATTTTATAAATGAATAACCCCTAGGATATGAGTGAGAATTGTAACAAAGATTGTGCAAACTGTGGCTGTATCGATGATAAGCCGATGATTGAACGTATCACAGATAAATATCAAAAATTGGGGCAAAATCCTGATGTATACATGGAGGGACTGCTATGGAGCAGGCCTATTACTTACTGGGATTATGTGATGACCGATAGTTTGTTAAATCTACAAATACAGCGAACAACGCTTCCGGATGAGATGATCTTTATAGGCTATCACCAGATCAATGAACTCATTTTTAAAATGATTCTGTGGGAGATCAATCAAGTATTCGAAAACGAGTCCATCAACGAAAATTTCTTTATCGAAAAGTTGAAAAGAGTCAGTCGATATTTCGATATGCTTTCGTCTTCCTTCGATGTGATGGGTGATGGGATGGAAAAAGCGCAGTATGAAAAATTTAGAAATACCCTTACGCCAGCGAGTGGATTTCAGAGTTGTCAATATAGACAAATTGAGTTAGCATCTACCAGTGCTATAAATTTGGTAGACAACAGATTCAGAAAAGATTTTGATGCGACCAGATCAGCTGAAGACATATACGAACACCTTTATTGGCAAGCAGCAGGGAAGGATTACACGACGGGTGAAAAATCATTGCTCATAAAGTTGTTTGAGAAAAAGTATAAAAAACAATTAGTAGAAGATATTGAAAATGGGAGAGTAAATAACTTATATACGAAGTTTCTTTCCTTATCTAAGGAGGCACAGAATAGCCCTGCACTCATATCCATGATGCGCCACTTTGATTATACGGTCAATATAGAATGGGTTATGGCGCACTACAATGCAGCAGCGAAATATCTAGGGGACGGAGCGGCAACAGGCGGTAGCCATTGGCAGAAATATATGCACCCGAAATACCAACGGCGTATTTTTTTCCCTTCGCTCTGGTCGGAAGAAGAAATTGCGAACTGGGGAGTGGATTGCTAAATTATTAAAAGGATAAAAACAAATTTATTTTAACCACATAGGCATATACTTGTCTGTTGACAAACAGCGAAAAATGAGAATAGGAAGGTGTTGCCTTATGGTAAAAAGCGAAGCTTTCTATGGAATTCTCACTTTCGTAAATTTTAAAAGCAAGAACATAGAAAAAATAAATTTTTCATAGACTTTTGAATTATAAATATTCTTCAAACTATATGAACTATGTGGTTAAGTTAACTAATTCTAATTTTTAAATTATACATAATTATAAACTTAAAGTAAAAAATCATGAAATTACTCGATTATATATTGATAGAACCACGCTATAAGTGGACAGATGAGAAAGGTGAATTTGTAAGACCAACCGTTGGACAAATTTTATCTGAATTTTTTTATCGGATGAATTTCATTCGAGATTCTAAAAACTGGTTCCCATTTTTTGCATGGTTTGTCGTTTTGATTTTAGTGCCTGTTTTTCTCATATTTATTTTTAAGTATTTCACTATAGGCTTAGCTATAGCCGCTTTCTTCTATGGCTTGGTTTTGATGGCGAGCCATGGCACCATGTGGTATCATCGATATTCTACACACAGTGCATTTGTATTTAAAAATAGTTTTTGGAAATTTATCAGTCAGCATATGGTCATCAAAATGATTCCAGAAGAACTCTATGTTGTTTCGCACCATATTCATCATGATAGATCTGATAGGCCTGGCGATCCATACAATGCATTTGGTGGATTTTTGTATTGTTTTCTCGCAGATACCAATCACCAATTGATGAATAGAAATCTTTCTCCCGAGGATTATAAAACGGCTTCTAAAATGATGGAGCATACGGGCTGTAGAATTAACTCTTATGAAGCTTATCAGAAATATGGAACGATCGTTTCGCCTATGTATATATTCTTAAGTTGGATATTGAATTGGACTTTCTGGACAGCATTCTTTTATTTTCTAGGAGAGTGGATACCTGTCACAGGCGGTGGCTGGGCATTAGTGACAGCTATGTTTTCTGGCACCTTTGTTTGGGCGATTGGTATTCGTACGTTTAATTATGGTGGCCATGGTGCCGGTAAAGGAAAAAAAGCGTGGAGCGATTCAGATTATTTCCGCGGCGATTATTCTATTAATCAGCTTTGGCCTGGATTTGTGGCAGGCGAATGGCACAATAATCACCATGTCTATGGCACCAGTGCTCGTGCAGGTTTTTTACCTTATCAATTGGATCTCCCATTTCTTTATGTGAAATTTTTACATTTTCTAGGAGGCATCGAATCCTATCGAGATAATAAAGAAGAGTTTCTTAGATACTATTATCTGCCATTTAAACAGACTGGTAAGTATAAAGAGCAGACAAATTTGCCGAAGGATTATGCTGAAGAATAGATTATTGAATATTTGTGATTCAAGTCACAAAAAAGACAATCTGTTTTCTAGTCAAGATGCAATGCGGCATATCTTTGTTAAATCGATGCTTTTGAAATAGAAAAGGTATCGTGAATAGAATGGCTATTTTGAGAGAAATAGCGATTTTCATATTTTTAAATTTGGTAAAGGAAAAGCCCTATGAAATTCATGGGGCTTTTCTGATTTTACGAAGAGAGATTATTTAAACATCGAATCAAACATACTCTCACCTTCTTCTTTTTTCTCAGGTTCGGACTCTTTCTTTTCTTCAGGGGTTTCTTCTGGAGTCGCTCTAGGTCCTTTAGGTGTTTCATCATCTTCGGTTTCTTCACCATCTTTTTTCTCAGTCTCCACTGGTTTATTTTCGATAGGTGTTTCTTCTTTAGGTGTTTCGGTTTCTGGTTCAGCTTTCTGTGGAGCAGGCTCTAAGTTCGGAGCTTTTTTGTTTTCTGTCGAGAATTCTTCGAGCTCTACACCTTTTTCTGCCTTGGCTTTTTGAAGAGCGGCCTTTTGGTCTTCTAAGGCTTTTAGCTCCGCCTCTAAGGCTTTTAATTCTAACTCTTCTGCACTGAGTTGTTTTTTCTCCTCCTCTTCTAGCTGCTTGAGTTCTGGGGTCTTGTCATCCAGTATCTCTAATTTTTGAAGTTCTTTTTCAGATGGCTTTTCCTTATCTTGGTTTGGAACAATTCTCCTTTCTTCTTCATTGTACTTTCCTCCTTTAGCCATTCTCTTTACAAAAGCATCAATCTCATAATTGCTGGCTTGCTTATACAGGTAGTACTCATTGGCTGATTTGCGAATGGTTCTTTTTCTCGAGTCTAATTGATTTATTGTACTATTGACGAATTCGTTGGAGGTAAGTATCGATACCTCACCATCGCCATAGCTCATATAGAGCCATTCCTTATTTTTGGATTTTATATACAGAGTGAAATAGTCGAATATTTCTCCATACCCAATTTCTAAATAGCCTTGTGTTAGTTTATTAATAGGTACGCCACCAAAAATGGCAATGCCGAGTTCGGGTTTAGATCTAAAGGCCACATCTACTTTATCATAATCCATGATGAGATCGGTAAATAGAATATTGAATGGAGTGTATTTGGGGCCATTCTGTATGTTAATTCCTTTTTCGATATCGCCATAAAAACTGACGTAATCTTTGGGATGACACAACTCATTCAGTGCATAGCGTGTTTCTTTTTTGCCATAGAGGATTTCTTTGTTCTCAGCGAACTCTGTAGATATAAAGTTTGCTAAGCCATACATTACTTTTTGATCTAAGGTGACATGCATACCGGCACCCCCCATATATTTATAGGTATTTTCTATCATATTGTTTTGCATCGCTCCGGCCATGATAAATGGAATTCCTCCAATTTTCAATGAAGGATTTATTTTGCCTTCTCCGACTAGTACACCTTCTGCATCGCTATAGTCAATCTTAGTGCCGGTAGAGGCTCCCCCAAGAATACGTGCAGAATCTCCGAAATGATAATGATTATCTATTGGCAAATGTTTAATAACACCTCGCCCATCTAAAACCACATTATCGGATTCGCTTCTTAGTGGCGCCAAGAGACCTGTGTATAAGCCCGTGTGGGTTTCTCTGTCAATAAAGAATCCAGTATACAAGTCTTTGTCATTCTCCGCCTTTAATTCCTTTTTATACATCGATAATTCCGATACGTTGATCTCATTGTCAACAGCAAACCAGTTTGATTTGTATGCGGGGTTAGTAAATTCTATCCTTTGCATACCTTCGAAGTGCGGATACTTTTTGTTTAGGAAAATATGAACATTGCCATGAAAGTCTGTATTTCGATAGATTTTTAAATTTTGGGATTTTTCCACTTTTCCAATACCTTCTATGGTATGAGTATAGCGAATTTGCTTTGCTTTTCTTTGTATAGGCAATTCTTTCTTATCTACACGGATAGAATGTAGTTTTATAGGATAGATTTGATTATTTACTGTCAGATTATATTCTCCATATCCCAGTATGTCATATTTCCCTTTTATATCGACTGTAGCTTTCTCGATGATATGATATTTGTTGAGGGTATCGCCTTCAATAGTAGCATTCTTCAATGTTTCCATTTTGGCCTCAGGAAAAATATTCACCTTGCCTCCATCAGGAATTATTTTGGAGTCTGCGATTAATATTTCATCTACACCATCCATTTTAATAATAGAAGATACCATGTTATACTCTGCTTTTTGACAGTAAAAAGATAAACTATCCTGCATGGGATGGGTGGATGTGAATCTTGATCCTCTAGTACCTTCTTTCGCGCTAAATGTCAGTATTTTTTTATTGATATCCCAGCGGAATTCATTGATCTCACCTCTATATTGGTTGTAAGCGAAGTCTGTCGAAATATCTTTTTCATTTGATTTGAAGTCACCAATTTTTGTTTCAAAATTCATAAAACAACTTACATTAGGAGTCTTAAAAGTTATCTTGTTTCCAAGACTCTTTATTTCCATTGAGGAAGTATCAGCTTTCATAGTTGTAGACTTAAATCGCATCTGGTCTGAAGTGATTTTAGCCTCCTCAAAATCGAGAAAGCCATCTCCTGATAATCCGCTATTCTCAAGTATGAGCAGTCCATGCATTTTTGTGCCATTGTTAAACATGTCAAATGGATTTCGTTTCGTGGAGGCTAGCAGCATACTGTCAGAGTATGGTCTCCAGGCAACCAATGCACTATCTCCAGACATCTGAGGATATTCGACTAATCCTTTTTGTTCCTTCATATCTACTGTCTTTGCTAGTAGATGAGTTTCATCAGGGAAGTACAATATACTATCTGAATTCAATGTTGTAGTCATATACGTAAGATCTCCTTTACCTACCAATCCCGAGTTACTTAGCTTAATAGTACCATTAAAATTCCCCTTTCCTTTGTAGTTTTTGTAACCATTGGCAGGGGTTTGGGTTGTGAAGCCCAAGGATAAATCTTTTTGTATAACTAATTTTTCTTTGAATGGCTGGAAGATATCAGCTGAGTTGAGTTCTCCATCATAGAAAAGCGAGCTCGGTTCGAAATGCAATAAAGAATCCTTTTTAAACGGAAACACTTTGAAAAAGAAGGCATCTCTTTTATATCGGCCGTCATAGATATTTGGGTTGTCATAATACACAAATGAATTGTCGTAGGAAATCATCTTGGGATACATTCTAGCCATTTCTTTTCCGGATCGGTTAAACCTTCCATTGATAAAAATTTGACCTTTCACTTTTTCAATAGTAGATTTTAATGGCTGCAATAATTCCTGCCCCGTCGTCACATCCTCTCCATCTGGGATATTGATTCTAATTTTTTCTATACTATCTGATTTGATAGAAAAGCTATCATAATTGAATTGGTATTTGTTGCCATATAAATCTAGACGACCAGCTAGTAGTTTGCCAGAAAAGCTGAGGTCTCTGTTTTTCCCAATTTCAGTAGAGGAGGTCGCAAAAGGATATGCATGCACATAGCTAGAATCATTAAAGGGAATATGCGCTACACTCTTGACTGTTATTTTTTTACTGCCAGTCGAGAATTTGCCAATACTTTTCTCTCCATATCCTTTAAACCGCAATAAATCATAGTCAATCTCTTTCTTATAGGCTTTCTGGTAGAAATTGACTTTTTCTGAATTGATGGTAATAGTCTGATCACTGCTGCTATAGTTGACAAATCCATCTTTTTCCAAAGCGAATACCGCAGGCAGAACTGTGGAGCTTGAGAAAGAAGGCCCATAGGCTGCTACATAATCATTGAGAGGAATAGG
Source organism: uncultured Chitinophagaceae bacterium (assembly GCA_964465185.1). Classification (GTDB taxonomy): domain Bacteria; phylum Bacteroidota; class Bacteroidia; order Chitinophagales; family JADJOU01; genus CHPMRC01. The sequence continues at coordinate 55,635 of CAYXKX010000007.1, read as the reverse complement.
ATAGGAGCCATTCTTGCTCAATTTGGATAGGATATTTAAGGGATTGACTTCCGCAGAGGCTGTGCGGGCTTGACTATAGGTTTGCTTGTCGAAATTATTTTCTGAGATAAATCTGGATGCATTTTTGCCTCTACCTACCAGCATGCTGAGGTTCATATCTTCTTCATCAATTTTCCAGGTAAGCATTTCTGCATCGAAGGCCATATTGTGATAGCTGCTTCTATAACGAGCTTTTCCAGAACCGTATTCTTCACCCACCAAGGATATTAGTTTTTTATCGACTTCATATTTTACAGAAGTAAAAGGATGGGTGATAGAATCTTTATCGGCATAGAGTTTAACGCGAGCTTTATCCATTCGAATATACATGCCACGTTTGAACAAACAACTCAATCCCTCTGCCTCTAATAGTTTCTTTGTATTGGCGAGATTGTAAATAACAACTTTTACTGCAGACCCATCCTCCGAACCTACAACCACATCTGGTCCTTTCATAACGAAACCTCCACTCATTCTCAAGTTGGCGGCTATCTTATTGTCAAAAGAATAGTTTTTATTATAGGAAGTAAATTGAGGGTAACGCACAGTGGTAAAATCCTGTTCTTTGGTTATTTTGTCCAAAAGTCTACCCATAATAGGTTTAGGAAAATATTCAGGATAATTGAGCATCACGGAGTCTATGGCATACTCAGGTTTTGACATATCTATCTTGTAGCGACCAAAGCTGGCGCTGACCTCGCTAGCAGCAAATCCTACTCGCGCCCAGTTGATGACACCCATATTTCCCGTCCACATTTTTTCCATGATATTGTATTGTCCACTCGTATTAAAGATGTAGACCGTATCTGTTTTGAAGAATCCTTGGATGTTTGTTTGTGGTACCTTGACTATAAAATTTCCTTTGTCATAGTCAAAGCTCAAATCTTTGGTTTCAATACGGTAGGTCTTGGATTTCTCTGCTACCAGTGCATTCTGAGAGAATAGATCATTGGAAAAATCCATGAAAATTTTAAAATCTCGGTTGTTTCCCTTTTTCGCATTATCCAATATTCCTTTGACAAATAGATACCATCTATCCTGAAATTTCTCATCATAGCCAGAGTTTGTCGCGTTCAAACAAGCTGAAATAAACTCTTTGTACATTGGATAAACATTCATCTTTCGACCGTGCATGACATTGAGTATGTCACACATTTTCGTCAACTGATAATCGTTGATTTTTTTAGCTTTAAACTCTTTTTCTAATTTTTCGTATATCTCCTTTAGTTCATCGTGCTGATTTTCTTTGAATAAAACACCTAGCTGCTTCATGAAATTTTCCGGCTGCGGGTCGAAGTATTTTTCGGTTTGAGAAGTCAGTGGACAGTAGTCAGTTATCAGAAGTATGAGTATGACTATTTTAAGGTTCTGAATTTTAAGTATATGTGAAGTCCTATTTAAAATTACTTTAAACTGACCACTGATTGCAGACCACTGATAACTATTATTTTTCATCTTTTTACTTTAATTTTTTACTAAATAAAGGCAGGCCCAGTCATTCTCCGTAGTGGATTCGACAAGGGAAAAATGGAATTGATTATATTCTACTACTATGTCTTGGATATCTTTAGCGTAAAATCCGCTTAATAATAAATGTGAATTTTTCTGACTATACTGGTTTAGCTTTAACGCACTATCCAGCAATATATTTTTGGTGATATTCGCTATGATAATGTCGAATTTGTCCGAAGGTTTCAGGA
>CAYXKX010000007.1:13505-53886 GCA_964465185.1 uncultured Chitinophagaceae bacterium | reverse complement strand
TCAGATGAGCACATTGATTAATGCCCGCATTTTCTATCGAATTTTGATAAGCCCACTCTTCATTATCATTTCCTATCACACTGGCTGCACCCATTTTCTCCGCCATGATAGCGAGTATGCCTGTGCCACTGCCATAGTCCCAGACTTTTTTGTCCTTAAAATCCAATCGCTGCATCATCTCCATCATCTGCTTGGTAGTCTCGTGATGTCCTGTGCCGAAACTCATTTTAGGGTCGATGACGATTTCATTCTGGACGGGTAATGGTGCATGAAAAGATGCTCGCACGCCCCATAAATTATCGAGAATGGTTATGGGCTGAAAAGACTTTTCATAGGTCTCATTCCAGTTAATGTCCGCCTCATCTATAATGTCCCATTTTACACACAGGTTGATTTCGGCGAGGATTTCTTTTAATTCATCCTTGGTTTGCAAGCGACTATCATAGGAAACAATCAGTTGCTTTTCTTCCTGCACCACCGATTCAAAATTGCTCTGAAAATTCAGTACAGCTATGGCATTCTCTTGGTTTTCTTCCCCTTCGATGGGCAGCACCAATTTATAATATTTAGACATAAGGCAAATATAGGGAAATGGGTTGATGGAAGGAAATGGGTTTTCCACGTGTGTAAGAACGCGCCTAGAGGCGCGATCCTACGAGGCGTGTTCTTTCAACTTTCTCAAAGTAAAATTAAAATTGAAACCATTCAAAAAATTTCTTAGTAATTTGATATCTAATATATTATCTTTGTTAGTAATTATCTGTAAATGAATATAAAAATTATTTTTACCTTTTTATTTTCAATTGTATATTCACTTTTCTTTTGTCAAAGTTCAATACGTTGGCAAAAAAGTATTATTGGAGATACACTTTTGTATTATAATAACATAACATCTGTATCTACAAAGAAGGGAGCAATAGTTTGTATTAGTACTCCTTCAGGAGCATCGAATGATAAAAAATTAGTCAATTTTGGAGAGGAGGATATATGGCTTATGGAAATTGACCATAAGGGGAATATTTTATGGAGTAATTCATATGGGGGTACATTAAGTGATTTTGCACATAAAATTACTAAATCAAAGAATGGTGGTTTCTTTGTTTATGGCTCTTCCGAATCTCCAATTTCTGGAAACAAAACTTCAAGTAATAATGGCAATATGGATTTTTGGATTGTCAAAATTGATTCATTAGGAAACAAGGTGTGGGATAAAACATATGGGGGTAGTGCTGTAGATCAAATTCGAGATGTGATTGAAATTGAAAATTCATCATTGTTGTTGTTTGGCGAATCTTCGTCTAGTGCAAATGGAACAAAAACAGCTTCAAATAAAGGTGGCTATGATCTATGGCTTGTTAAAGTAGATTCGTTAGGTAATACTATTTGGGATAAAAGCTATGGAGGTGCTGATAATGATTTTGCTCAAGGTATTTTTCAAATTGGAGATAAGTTTTATATCTATGGAGGTTCATATTCTGACATTTCAGGGGATAAAGTATCAACAAATAAAGGGGCAAGTGATTTATGGCTTTTAAAACTTGATCAAAGTGGAAATAAGTTATCTGAAAAAACAATTGGGGGCAATCTTAGTGAAGGTATTTCTAGCGCAACTTTATATAAGAATAAAATTTATTTAACTGGTCAGACTAATTCCTCAGCTAATGGCGACTTTACAGATACCATCCATACTTTAGGTGGTATTACATTCGATGCTTTTATCATTTGTGTTGATTCAAGTTTAAATACCAATTGGATATATTCTTATGGTGGAAAAAGAGATGAATACGGGAATGATATAAAAATTAAAAATGATACAATTTTTATGTTGGCTAGTTCTAATTCTGATGTTTTTGCGGATAAAACTAAAAAGAGTAAAGGAGATTATGACTATTGGCTTGTTAAATTGAACTTGAATGGCATGGTTATTGAAGATTTTGTTTATGGTGGCAGTGGGACGGATTTTGCATATAAACTAGAAGCCTTAAACAACGATTTATTTCTAATTGGCAGTTCAAGTTCAGGAAAAAATTCAACATACTCAGGTGATAGAACCATTTTAAATAAAGGGCTTAGTGATATATGGATTTTATATTTAAAAAAATCAGAGAAAAAGATTACTGGTTCTGCCTATGTTGACTTCAACTTCAATTGCATCTATAACAAACCCAGCGAATATAATATTCCAAACATTCTCATTCATAACAAAACAGAAAACACATACACCATTACCAATGACAGTATCTACACTTTGTATCTCTTCGACCGTGATACCGCTGTCCTTAAAATTGTCAACCTCGACTCTAACCTCTATGTCGGATGTGGTAAAGATAGCATCGCCGTGGATTTGACAAGTAAGACAGATACCAATAGGATTGATTTTCCTATTCGAAGTACTAAGGCAGGGTATTGCATCAATATCACTTCTTTTAGTTCGGGACTATTAAGACCTGGAAGATGGGGCGACTATCAACTAAATTATCAAAACCATGCTTTTGATACGGCTTATAATGCTCATATAGTAATAGAAGTCGATACGGCCGCAATAGATTCTATAAAATCACCCTATAGTTTTACTTTGACTGGAACTATTCTGCGCTTTAATCTCGGACATATGAGACCTTTTGGTTTTAATTCAGTAGCCTATTCTATCAAGCTGAAAACAACCGTTATCATCGGTTCTTGCCACTGCCATAGAGCCAAGGTTTACCCTATCTGCAATCTCTATCCGAGTGCGGTCTATGATAGCTCCGAGATACAGCCTATAATGCGCTGCTTGCCGAATGACACGGTGGAATTCACACTAAAAAATATTGGACTCAGAGACCAAAAGGATTGGGGTCATTCGATTATCTATATGGATGACTTGATGATGAAAAAAGATAGCTTCAAGCTCACTGTCGGAAATTCTCGAATATTTAAATATAAACTCGATAAGAATAAAGTATTTACCGCCGAAGTGTTTAATTCGAACTTCCATCCTGTGACCCCGATTCTCATTCGCCACAATGACCTCTGTGCGAATAAACGTCCTATGATACCTTCAAACCCAGCGCTCAACTTTTCTCGCCATGACGAGGCAAGAGAATACGAAGAAGACTGTGATATAGTTAGAGGCTCTTATGACCCGAATATCAAGTCCGTGCAGCCTGTAGGTATGTTTGCAGAGCATTATACATCAACAGGAACTGAACTGAAATACAGAATAGATTTTCAAAATACAGGAACGGATACTGCTTTCCGAGTAGTCTTGGTTGATACCTTGAGTTCGTTTTTAAATATCGCGAGTTTTGTGCCTGGAGTTTCTTCTAATCCTTATTCCATTGAGTTTGGAGGTCGTGCAGTCAAGTTTATCTTTGATCCGATTAGGTTAGTAGATTCGTTCCATAATGAACAGGAAAGTCATGGTTATGTGCATTTCAAAATCAAACACATCTCAGGTATTAGCCCTAAAACCAAGATAGAAAATAAAGCAGATATTTATTTTGACTACAATGCGCCTGTTAGAACGAATACCGTATTTAATACTATCTTCGATACGATTCAGATTTATGTGCCTAAGGCTGGAGATACCTCTAAAGGAGAAGATACAACAAACTCAATCCAAGCTGTGAATCAAACTTCAATTCTAGTTTTCCCAAATCCAACGACAGATAAATTCTTCATTCAGATGAGCGAACCAGTTACAGAGTTATCTATTGATATTTACGATATGCAAGGTAGGTTTATAAAGTCCGTTTCTTCTGCGAATAATCAAACAGTCGAAGTCTCCGCACAGGGAATGACTAAAGGGATTTATCATATCCGATGTATGAGTGGGGAGAAGCTGATAGTGGTGAAAAAAGTGATGGTGCAGTAAGAACACGCCTCGAGGCGTGTTCCTACGAGGCGCGTTCCTACTTTTCAATCTCTCTCACCTTTTCTATCAACCATGCCTTTTCCGCTGCGGGATTGGTTTCGGAGATGAGATTATTTAGTCTTATGATATCCGTTTTGGTTTGTTTGGAATGAATGATGCTGTGGAGTAATTTGAAAAAGTTTTTATAAATCTGCAATTGATAAGCTTTGGATTTATGACGAAGGAGAAAGATTTTAGCATTTTGAATAGTGCTATCTACAAGTTCCCATTCGTCATTTTCGAAATGGGCTTTGCAGAGGAGTACTCTAAATTGCAAACTGTCCAATACATCGGTAGGTCGAGAGAGTTGTATGAGCTGAATGCATCGGTCATATTCGGCAATCTCAAAATGATAACGCGCTTTCACTAGTTGATAATCTTCTTCAGGAAATTTACTCGCTAGTTTTGTTTTTTCGGTCTCTATAAAATTTAAGGTCCAGTCGTACTCTTTTAGTCGCAAGCCTAGTGTAGCCACGTTTTTAAATGTATTCGATGGAAGTTTTCCATTCACGTATATGTTTTGAGAACTCAATTGCAATTGATAGACTTCTAAGGTCTTCGCCGCATATGTATGCAGACCTTTATTGATCTTTTGAATACAAAAGTTTAGGCAGGAAATTAAAATCTCACGGTAGTCATCGTTTTCAGGTATGGGATTGGTTTTCAAATATTCTAAGACCAAATTAAATTCAGCTTCATCTTGATGGGCTATGAATAAATAGGTATGAAAATAGAGATAGAGAAGGGGTTGGGTTTCTAGATTCTCAGTTTGCAGATAGTCAACAATGGGAATCAAAAAACGGAGACTATAAGTATGATTTGTCAGTCGAGTATAGTTGGCCGTGTTGCATGCCAGTTTTAATTTTTCAATAAAATAAAAATAGTCCAAGGCATTGTGTGCCTCTTGGAGTCTGGGCTCTACGGATCTATTTCCAAGACTGATGATAGCATCGGAGTCTTTGATCGAGCTATCAAAATGAATGAGGTAGTGATAGCTATCATTTTCTAACTTGACCTTTTCGGCATTTTTAGAAATAAATGTTTCTCGCAGGCCATCAATTTTCTTTTGTTTATAAAAACTATCTACTTGTTTGAATTCATCGAGTTCAGTTTTCTGAGTAGAAGCTATAAAATCTAGTAAAAGATGTTTCGCTCTATGAAATACTAAGCGCATACGGCTATCTTTATAGGTCTCGCTAGGATAGAGAATTTCGAATAATTCCTGTTTAGTTTTCGTATCTTTGGATAGTAGAGAGATAAATAGACTATGGTAAATGCTATCAGGACATTCTAAGCGAAGAAATCTGAGAAAGCGCTGGCGTTCGGTAGCATTAAAACGATCAATAAGAGATTTAATTTCTTTCAAATTGAAACAAAAAAGATTATAATAATATGAATAACAATACTATAAGTAATAAATAGTATATGAATATGGAAACAAATATACGTTATTTGAAATACTGTTGCCCTTCAAATTGTCGTTCTTTTGTATCGTAAAATAATATCAAGTTACCAATTAAACTAAAGCGATATGAAACCGACAATGGAAAGAATGGAACAGTATCAAAAACCGCTAATACGGAATTTTGTATTGATATTGGTATTGCTAAGCATGGGGAGTTTAAATTCTCAAACGAGTTCATATAAAATTCGATGGCAAAAAACCTATGGAGCAATTTATGATGCAAGTATTTGTAATCATTCATTTAAGGAAAGTTCAAACTCATTTGTTTTAGGAATACAGGATACTTTTAACAAATTAATAAAGGTCGATACTTTTGGAATAATAAAATGGCAGAGAATAATTGATAGTTTTAAAGAAATTACGACCTTTAGCAAGACCTCAGATAAAGGATTTATTGTTGGCGGACATTTTAAGAAGAACAATATTGTTGAATATGATATTTGGTTAGCGAAAATTGACTCGTTAGGGAATAAGCTATGGTCAAAAACATATGGGGGTAACGGCAGGGATGTTTTATATTCTATCCTTATTTTGAATAATGGAAACATAGTTATATGTGGGTCATCAACAAGCTCGAAAGATTCTGGCAACAAAAAGACGGTTCATTATGGTCATTTTGATTATTGGATTATTATGTTAAATCAATCTGGCAATGAGATATGGCAGAAGACATTTGGTGGTGATGGCAATGATGTGCTGAATAAAGCAATCATAACCTCGAATAATTCAATTTTATTAGTTGGGACTTCAAATTCAGGGATTAGTGGAAATAAGTCATCTAATTCCAAGGGGAATTATGATTACTGGGTTGTGAATATAGACAATCAAGGGAATAAAATTTTTGACAAAACATATGGAGGTATAAGCGATGAGTTCTTATACGGTGGAATTAAAGAGAATCAAGGAAATTTTATAATATCTGGATATTCAGAATCTAGTAAATCAGGGGATGTTAGTGATTCAATTTTTGGAGAAAAAGATGTTTGGGTAGTTTGTATAAACAGCATTGGCAATATATTATGGAATAAACTGCTGGGTGGGAGTTTAGATGATATTGGTTATAGTATAGATGTAAATCTAAACGGTGATATCTTATTAGGTTGTACCTCGAATTCATTAACCTCTGTTACAAAAAATGATACAACAAAGGGGGGCGATGATTATTGGATTTGTAAGCTAGATATTAATGGAACTAAATTATGGGATTTATCTATAGGTAGTGCTGGATATGATATGCTTCGACAAATAATGAGTATCAATGATAAACATTTTTTTGTTATGGGCCATTCATGGTCAGGTATTTCTCAAGATAGAACCATTGCGGGTGGTAATGTTTGGTTACTTAGTATAAAGGAACCTAATCATTTAATAGAAGGAAAAGTGTATGCGGATTTTAATAGTAATTGTATATACAATCCACCAGGTGAATATAGCTTGAAAAATTTTATCGTATATAATTCTATAGAACAACATGGGGTGACTATCCAAGGTGATCGATATTTTATGCCATTATTTTATAGTGATTCTGCAGTCCTCAAAATACTTAACCTCGACTCCAATCTCTATGTAGCTTGTGGAAGGGATAGTATAAAAATAGATTTACGAGGTAAAACAGATACCGCTGGTATCGACTTTCCAATAAGAAGCACCAAAACAGGGCATTGCATCAATATTACTTCATTTAGTTCGGGACTATTACGGCCCGGCAGATGGGGAGACTATCATCTCAATTATCAAAATAATACCTTTGATACGGCTTATAATGCTTATATCGAAATAGAGGTGGATACTTTGGCAATTGATACGATAAAATCACTTTTTAGTTTTACCTTGACTGGAAACATACTCCGCTTCAATCTAGGACATGTGAGACCATTTGGTTTTAGTTCGGTATCTTATTCTATCAAGCTTAAAACAACGGTTATCATAGGCTCTAGTCACTGCCATAGAGCGAAGGTCATTCCTATCTGCAATCTCTATCCAAGCTCTGTCTATGATAGCTCGGTGATTCAACCCATGATTCGTTGTTTACCAAATGACACTGTTGAATTTACATTAAGAAATATGGGTGCCAAAGATCAAAAAGATTGGGGATTAGTAAAGTCTTATGAAGATATTATTATATTCAAAATCGATAGTTTCAAACTGAAAAAAGGCGATAGTAGAATATGGAGGTATAAGATAGATGCCAATAAAGTTTATACTGCCGAAGTATTTAATTCTAACTTCCACCCAGTGACACCGATTCTCATTCGCCACGATGACCTCTGTGCCAATAAACGTTCGATGATTCCAGCAAACCCTGCACTCAACTTCACTCGTCACGATGAAGCCAAGGAATATGAAGAAGCCTGTATGATTGTGCGAGGCTCTTATGACCCGAATATCAAGTCCGTGCAGCCTGTGGGCATGTTTGCAGAACATTATACTTCTACAGGTAATGAACTGAAATACAGAATTGACTTCCAAAATACGGGTACAGATACCGCTTTCCGAGTGGTCTTGGTTGATACGTTGAGTTCGTTTTTGAATATTGCTAGTTTTGTACCTGGTGTTTCTTCTCATCCTTATTCCGTGGAGTTTGGTGGACGAGCTGTCAAGTTTATTTTTGATCCTATAAGACTAGTAGACAGCGGAACTAATGAACCCGCAAGCCACGGCTATGTAAATTTTAAAATCAAACATATCCCAGGTATTAGCCCTAAAACCAAGATAGAAAATAAAGTTGATATCTATTTTGACTATAATACGCCTATCCGAACGAATACAGTAATTAATACCATATTCGACACTATACTTGTCTATATACCTAAGACTGCAGTGGTCGATACTTTTTTAGCGACTCCCGATTCACTGAAGATACCTGCACTATCTAATAATCTAGGTAAAATCGACATAAAGTCGAATAAAGCTTGGACCGCAAGTTCTAATCAGTCATGGTTAACGCTAAGTGCCAGTTCTGGGTTTGGCAATACTCAACTTACTTTATCCGCACAAACAAATACTGGAGCTAGCAGAACTGCTCGGATAGAATTGTTGTCTGTAGGAAGTCCTCCTATTTTAGTAAATGTCATTCAAAATGATTCAATAAAACCAAATACGGATACTGTGATCGTTTCTCCCGACTCTTTAAATGTGCCGGCTTATGCAAATTCACTGGGCTTGATTAATATTCAAACTACTAAATCATGGACTGCCAACTCTGATAAATCTTGGGCAAATTTAAGCTTGAATTCAGGCACTGGAAGCAAGCAGATTTCAATTCAAGCCTCAACAAATGTTGGTTCAAAACGAGTCGCTATTATATCAATCCTTTCAGGCAGCAGCATTATTAAAACTGTTAAATTAACTCAGATGGATTCGCAGACTAGATTTTTAATTGTTTCTCCTGATACAATCTTTGCACCAGCTGCTACATCAAATAATTTGCAAATTTTTGTAAATTCAAATACAAGCTGGAGCTTTCTTAATACTCATCCTTGGTTGTCTTTGAGTGCTAATTCTGGCGCTAACAATAAATCGATTAGTTTAAATATTCAGGCAAATTCAAGCATTAGTAAAAGAATTGCAACAATTACTGCAACTTCAAGTAATGCGCCAAGTAAGAACTTGGTTATAGTTCAAGCTCCTAGTAGTAATTCTCAAGTTAATAATGTCTATGACCATGATGCAGATATATATCCAATCCCAGCTCGAGATAAGTTTTATTTAAAAATGTCTGAACCTATCAAAGATCTATCCATCGAAATTTATGATATGCAGGGTAGAATGATAAAGTCAGTGTCTTCTCCAAACAACCAAACAATCGAAGTCTCCGCACAGGGAATGACTCAAGGGATTTATCATATTCGATGTATGAGTGGGGATAAGCTGATTGTAGTGAAGAAGGTGATGGTGGAGTAAATATTTTAACTTTTGACATTCAGAATGTCTTAGGACTTTCTGAATGTCAAAATAATAATTTCTTCCTCGTTTGCTTTTTTATCGCCTCTTTTTTCTTATTGCGGATGATTTTGGTTTTAAATCTACCATCATAGAAGCCCTGCTCCTTAGCCTTTTCCCGATTTTGAGTCTCGATATGGATGTATAGTTTCGATTTTTTCTTTTTACTCTTTGCCATACTGCGAAGAAAATTGTAAGCCTATAATGCCTAATAAAATGAGAAGTAAAAAGCCTATCTGCTTTAGACTGATATTCTCTTTAAAGTAAAATACATCGATCAATGCCTGAAGTAAAAGGGCAAGACCCATCCAAACCGCATAACAGATAGCTAAGGGGATAGTTTTGAGAGCCATAGTAAGAAAGACCATATTCAGAATACCGAAAACGACATAGGTGCATAGGGGCAAAAAAGCTATACCAAATTCTTGAGAGAAAAAACCATTTCGCTTGAGGCGAATTTTTATATGCCGAAAATTGAGGAATTTCAGCGATGAAGCCCAGAGGGTTTCACATAGCGAAGCCAACATAATACTAATCCAAGCTATCATCTATTTCTATTTCTACGGGTTGAATGGATTTGGGATTGGAAAGTTTCATACCTATTATGCCAGCGAGGATACAAGCGATAAATAAGTATTGAATAAGATGCATAGGAATCTGATAAAAAAATACATCGACTATAACTTGTAGCAAGAGGGTCAATCCCATCCATGCAGCATAGACTATGGACATGGGAAGTAATTTATAGGCTTTGGAAATGACAATCGCTATGACTAATCCTAAAACAAAATAGGCGATAATAGGTATTATTTGCTCTAAAAAAGCTGTATTCCATATTTGACCTTGTCGAATGAATTCAAACGCCTTGCCGAAATCCAAGACTTTCAGTACAATACCCCATAGGGTTTGTAATACGACGGCGATTATAATATATATCCAAGCGCGCAAATCAAATAAGAATTAATAATTAATAATGACGAATTTTGCATGAGTTTTATTATTTATTTAGAGTTAACAAAAAATCAAGCGCTAAACGTATTCAGCCAAATTTAAGACCGAATTGTCAAATCAAGAGATAAAAAATAGAATTCCTCATGTCGTTAAAGTCATTTTTATTTTTAAAATTCGCGCAATGGAAAGTAGCTAAAGAGCTCGAAACGCATTCTAGATCAGTATTTTATCAGAATCAATTTCTCAATAACTCACTTAAAAATTATGCCAAGACTCTGTTTGGCCAGGAACATTCTTTTCATAATATTAAAAATTATACTCAATTTAAATCGAGTATTCCAATTCGAAATTACGAAGAATTTCTACCGTTTATTGAGAAAATTAAAAAAGGGGAGAATAATATTTTAACCAAGAATGATCCACTCTATCTATTAATGACTAGCGGCACTACTGCGGGCAGCAAGTATATCCCTATTTCTAAATTGGGAATAAAACATCAAATAGATGCCGCTTTGAAAGTATTGTGTTTCTACGCTGTAAACAAAAAAAGTGCAGAGTTTATGAATCATAAAATGATATTTCTACAGGGAAGTCCTGAGTTGGATCATACCTATGCTATGCCGTCTGGTAGATTATCTGGGGTAGTTTACCATCATATTCCGAAATTTTTTCAGAAGAATAAATTGCCAAGCTATCAAGTGAATATTATGGATGATTGGCAGAAAAAGGTAGATGCTGTTGTAGCGGAAACATATCGCGAAGACATTTCAATTTTTGGAGGTATTCCACCGTGGTGTCTGCAATATTTTGAAAAGTTATTGGAAAAATCGAAAAAACACACATTAAAGCATCTCTATCCAAACTTAGCTGTTTATATCCATGGCGGATTAGATTACAGCAATTACAAGGAGCGAATGAAAAATCTTTTGGGCGAGGGCGTAGCGCATTTGCAGACGTTTCCTGCTTCCGAAGGTTTTTTTGCTTTACAAGATAGGTTAGAATCAGAGGATATGCTGCTTCTGCTGAATCAAGGAATTTTTTACGAATTTCGAACCTTCAATCAAGAACTAGAAGATGTTGTGTCCATAGATAACGTAAAACTCCATACGCGCTACGAACTTATCATCACCAATAATAGTGGCCTCTACCGCTATGCTATGGGAGATTTGATCGAATTTACTTCTTTAACTCCGTATCGAATAAAAGTGGTCGGTCGCACGAGTCAATTTATCTCTGCTTTTGGGGAGCACGTGATAGCATCTGAAGTGGAGAAAGCATTAGAGCTGGCTTCGTCCAATCTAGATATAACGATTGCAGATTATTATGTAAGGGCCAGTGTCGCTCAAAAGAAATATATTTGGTATATCGAATTTGCAAAAGAGTATTCTGAAAAAATACGATTGAATTTAGCCATCCATCTAGATAAGGAGTTGTCCTCTAAAAATAAATATTATGCACATTTAATTCAAGGATGTATCATAAATCCATGTGAAATTGTGCAACTAAGCCTAGGTAGCCTAGATGTATATAGAGATAGTAAAGGGAAGTTAGGAGGACAAAATAAGATAGTGAGGCTAGGTATGGAGAAAATGGATGTTTATAACTAGCAGAAAGTCAATAAATCAATGAGTTTTTTACAAAAAAACAAAAAAAACGATATGTATTTTATAGAATCCCTATATATTTGCAGAAACAATTTAAAACTTAATCAAATCATGAAAAAAATCTTTTTAATTCTTGCAACAATCGTTCTTGCACATTCAGCTAATTCACAAGCAGCAGCTGGCCTTAGAGGTGGTCTTACACTTGCTGGTGGTGCTACTTATTTTGGCCCAGGTGCTTCTTTCCAGTATGGAATTAACGAAAACATTGTAATCGGTCTTAACTTTGACTATCATTTGGGTAGCGCTAGTTCTTCTTTGATGAACATCGAGCCAAGATTCGATTATTATTTGAAATCAGCTTTCGATGGTTTTCACATTGGAACTAACGTAGGCTACTTGAGAAGTTCAGTTACAATCCCTGCTATTTCTTTTGGTGGTGTTGTAATTTTCCCTGAGCAAACAGCTTCTGCTGGTCAAATGGCTGTTGGAGCATTAGCAGGTTACACTCATCCATTGAGCGACAAAATGTTTTTAGACGTTTCTTGTGGTGGTGCGTATATGTTAACTGGTAAAGACGTTGCTGTAAGACCGACTCTTACATTCGGTTACAAATTTGGAGGTAAATAATTTTACTCTCTTATAGTTTTTTAAAAGCCCTCTCAATTTTGAGAGGGCTTTTTTATTTTATTTGTTGTACCTTTGCGCGTTCATAAAAAATAAGACCTCAAAATAGACTTTGGTTCTTAACGGGTTATTCTATATCGGGTTTTATTTTTTGCTTTTTTAAAAATAAATAAACGATTAGAATATGACATTCGAACAGTTGGGCTTAAGCCCTAAGACACTTCGTGCATTAGCCGAAATGAATTTTACCATCCCCACTCCTATTCAGGAACAAGCTATCCCAAAATTGATGGAAGCTGACATCGACCTATTAGGACTAGCTCAAACCGGTACAGGGAAAACCGCAGCATTTGCTTTACCTATATTGGAAAAAATAGACGCAAGCAATAGAAAGCCACAAGCGCTTATTTTGTGTCCTACCAGAGAGCTATGTATGCAAATCACCAAAGATATTGAGAAGTTTAGTTCCATGACTCCAGAAGTCAGAACCGTAGCTGTATATGGTGGTGCTAGCATCTCTATGCAGATTAGAGATCTGAGAAGAGGTGTTCAAGTAATAGTAGCTACCCCAGGCAGAATGATAGATATCATCGAGCGAGGTGAAGTCAACTTCGAGCAGGTGAAAATTGTCGTCCTAGACGAGGCGGATGAAATGCTCAACATGGGTTTCAAAGAAAGTATCAATCAAATACTTTCGAATACCCCAGATGAGAAGAATACATGGTTGTTTACGGCCACCATGCCAAAGGATATTAAAATTATCACCAAAAAGTATATGCGCAATCCTCTCGAGGTCAGTGTATCGGTCAATAAAGGTAATGAGAATATCGATCACCAATACTATGTTATCAATCCAAGAGATAGATACGCCGCTGTGAAGAGAATCGTTGATTTCTACCCGGATATTTTCGGTATTGTATTTTGTAGAACAAAGAATGAAACCAAAGACGTAGCCGATATGCTCATCAAAGATGGCTACAATTCGGATGCATTGCATGGCGATTTGACTCAGCAGCAACGTGATATCGTGATGAATCGCTATAGAGAAAAATCACTTCAATTGTTAATCGCAACCGATGTGGCGGCTAGAGGGATTGATGTGAGCGATGTGACGCATGTCATTAATTATGCATTACCTGATGATGCGGAAAACTATACGCATAGAAGTGGTCGTACCGCTCGTGCTGGTAAAAAAGGCATTTCCATTTCTTTAGTTTCAAAAAGGGAGACTTATAAAATTTCCGAATTAGAGAAAATCGTAAGCAAGAAGTTTGAAAAAGTTAATGTGCCAACCGGAGCGGAAGTTTGTCAAAATCAACTACTAGCACTCATCCATAGAGCGCATGCTGTCGAAGTCAATGAAGAACAATTAGGCCCATTTATGGATCAAATAAATGCAGAATTTGAAGACATGTCTAAAGAAGATGTGATCAAAAGATTTGCATCTATGGAGTTCAATCGCTTTTTAGAATATTATCAAGACTCTAGAGATTTGAATCAAAGTGGAGGAGATTTCGGTAGAGGCGAGGTCAGAGGTAGAAGCGAGCGACCAGAACGATTTGGTGGTGAACGATCTGAGAGAGGAGCACCGCGTGAGCGAGTAGACCGAAGAGATAGCGGTGGAACCATTCTCCCGCAGACTGGCTATGATCGATATTTTATCAATATAGGAAATCTAGATAAAATCACCAAAGGGGACTTGCTGAGAATCGTGTGTGATAGCTCAAATGTACGCGGTGGAAGTATTGGTCGTATCGACATGAAAGATAAGTTTTCATTCTTTGAAGTGGAGTCTAAGTTTAAAAAAGATATTCTTGCTGGACTGAAAAATATAAATCATAATGGTCGTTCGCTAAGAGTGGACTTAGCTAGTGAGGGAACCAGCGTATCTGGCACAGGTGGAGATCGACCAGCTTCTTTTGGTGGACCTAAATTTGGTGACAAACGCGGTGGTGACAGATTCTCTTCAAACGATAGAGGTGGCAGTCGTGATGGCGGTAGCCGATTTGGTGGATCTCGTGATGGCGGATCTAGATTTGGAGGTAATAAAGAGGGCGGTTCTTATGAAAAAAGAGAGCGCAAGCCAAAGGAAAAAGATGATAGCTTTAAGTTGGACTTTAAGTTTGACGGTGGGTTTTAGTCATGAATAATTAGAATAAAGAGTGGACAAGAATTAGTTTAATTTCTTGTCCATTTTTTTTACGTAGGTTTTATGGCTTCCCATATCACTTTCGCAGCTGTATCCCAATCGTATTTAGCAGATTGTATAAGCGCATTTTTAGACAAGGTCTCTCTTAAATTATAATTACTCTCTATTGAATGCATGGCTTCCGCTATCTCTTCGATATTGTGTGGAGATACTAAAATAGCTGCATTTCCTGCTACTTCAGGCATAGACGATATATTGGAACAAATTACGGGAACTCCGCAAGCCATAGATTCTACAATAGGAACTCCGAATCCTTCATAAATAGATACCATAACCAAAGCAATCGATGAACCCACCCACTTTGCAATAATCTCAGGAGGAGAATGTGGTATTTGAATGACATCGCTTTTTGAGCCCATTTGGTTTAGGTAATTGGTTACATCTTCGTACTTCCAAATTCTACCAATCAATACAAGTTTAACCTGTTTATTATGTTGTTTTTTATACCTATTAAATGCTTTTAATAAGTTTAAGACATTCTTCCTCGGATGAATAGAACCAACAAAAATAAAATAGTCGCAACCTTGGGTGTTTTCTTGCTTGAACTTTTTGATCTCTTCATCTTTCAAAGGTTGATAAACCTCTGCAGCAGCATTGTTAGAGACAACAATTTTATCCTCGGGACAATGATAAAAATTTAGCAAATCATTTTTTGTCGAATTGGATACCGTAACTATTTTTTCAGAGGTCGAAATATATTTCGGAATATAGCTTCGAAAGAATTTCTCAGTCAGTTTATCCACTTGGCCATCAAAAAGAGCAAAGGCAATATCATGAATTCCTGTTATTTTTCTGCCCATCCACCTTACTGATGTATAGGTGTCCAACGAGATAAAAATGTCAGGCTTAATCTTGTTGAGTGCACGAGGAACCATCCACTCGAACCAAATATACCAAAGAAGCGGATGACGAGCAGGAGGCCAAACAACAACGGGAGTTACATTTTTCCCAAAAATAAAACTGCTATCATAGGGTCTATCGAATAAAAAATAAAACTGGATGTCAGGATTTTTTTCTACCCACCGTTTAACTACTTGGTAGGTAAACCAACCAATGCCATCAAGCTTATCTGGGATTAAAACTCTAGTATTGATCGCGATTTTTTGTGGGGCAGATGTCGTCAAATTACTAGTTTGTGGATTCAATTCTATAGAATGAATAGGATTATTGATTATTTTTTAAGAAGTCTTCGTGGCGCTTGATCATCATTTTTTTCAGTTTGGCAGGCTTTATAATTTTGATATCATCGGAGTATTGCATGAGTTCATTCACTAATTCTAGGTTGATATAGGTTCTCAATTTGACTACCAGCCCTTTGGTGGTTTCTGATAAAATGGTCTGACTAGGATGGATAGGAAAATTGCGAATGTAGCCTGCTAATTTATCGCTAAATTCTAATTCTACAAATTCTGAAATATCATCTTTGTCGACAGAAATTCCAATGGAGTGTTTGAAATATACGTGTATATTGAAATCTTTTGAGGAAACCATTCTTGTTTCGGATTCTCTTAAGTTGGTTATTCTGTCTAAACCGAAAATCCGTATTTCTTTTTTAAAATTATCCAAACCGACCAAATACCATCGACCTCTATATTCCTTCAATCCATATGGCGCTATATCTCTCGTCTCTTTGATATTTTCTTGTGGATTGTATTTTGTATAGTCAAACTGAATGCATTTTTTTTCTTTTATAGCCGTTTGAATATCGTAGATAAATTGTTGACCTACCATACAGCTCTTATCATAGGCTATCTTGGACTCGAAGTTTTCCAAGTATTTCTGATAGTTAAAAAATTGAAGGGATTGGGTAATTTTAGAATTCTGAATATCAGATTCGCTTTCTACAATAAAATAAAATCCATCTCGATTGCACTTGATAACTACTTGAAATAAATCTTCAATATCATTAATCATTCGCTGGAAAGTGCGCTGCGATACAGTCATATCTTCGCCTCCCATGCGCTCGATGGCGTCCATGAGTTGTTGAAATGTCGCTTTCTTTTGGTTGGATAGTCGCCCGAGAATGGCTATATAACGCTTTACGATGTAGCTGACCTTCATTTCTAGTTAGATTTGAGATGTCAGATATGAGATATTAGATAAGAACGGTTGAGTAATAGATAGAATATTCTAATTTGCTTTGAGTCCCAATAACCCAGCCATAGTGGCACCAATTTCCGCAGGACTATCGCAAACGGTAATGCCGCACTCACGCATGATGGCCATTTTAGCCGCAGCCGTGTCGTCTTTGCCACCTATGATAGCACCCGCATGACCCATTCGGCGACCAGCAGGAGCTGTTTGTCCAGCGATAAAACCGACAACTGGTTTTTTATTTCCTGTTTCCCGAATCCACCGGCTCGCCTCCGCTTCCATACCCCCGCCTATTTCACCTATCATGACAATAGCGTCTGTGTCGGGGTCATTCATAAATAATTCTACCGCTTCTTTGGTAGTCGTGCCGATAATCGGATCCCCACCTATGCCTATAGCAGTGGAGATTCCCATGCCCGCTTTGACTATTTGGTCTGCTGCTTCATATGTCAGCGTACCAGATTTAGATACAATACCTATTCTACCATTTTTAAATACAAAGCCAGGCATAATGCCCACTTTCGCTCCGTCTGGAGTTATAACCCCTGGACAATTCGGGCCTATCAATCGAGATTTCGATTTTTCTACCACCGCTTTGACCTTGACCATATCCTGAATAGGAATCCCTTCTGTGATACAAACGATGGTTTCAATCCCAGCATCCACTGCCTCTAAAATGCCATCTGCTGCGAAAGCAGGCGGAACGAAAATAATTGAAACATCACATCCTGTAGCTTTTCGAGCATCCAATACAGAATTAAATACAGGTCTATCAAGGTGTTTTTGTCCACCTTTTCCTGGAGTCACACCGCCCACTACATTGGTGCCATACTCGAGCATCTGCTCTGCATGGAAGGTGCCTTCTTTTCCTGTGAATCCTTGAACGATAATTTTCGAATTTTTATTGACTAATACTGACATGGTATGAATTGATGTGTTGGGTTATGGATTAAGTATGGGCAAATTTAATAAAATATATGTCTGTGGGGTGAATTAATCCAAAATTTCCACCTCATACTGCTCTAAACAGTATTTCTCTACACTGCAAGCTCCTGTTTTGACATTAAATCGCCACTGATGCAGTGGGCAGATGATTTCTTCCCCTTTGATTTCCCCTAGACCTAGACTAGCTCCTTGATGACAGATGTTGTCTATTGCATAAATCTCTCCCTTTAAGTTGACAATACAATACTCCTTGCCTCCTTGAATAAAAATGGAGGTTTGTTGAGGTTTGGGAATGTATTTTTGAGGTACTTTAAGTTTCTTATTTCTCACGATTTCTTTTTATCTGCTCATCAAATAACTGCCATATCTTATCATCTCTCACAGGGGCATCAATGATAATTTCTTCTTTGGAAACAGGATGAGTGAAGCGCAAGTATTTAGAATGTAAATCGAAAAATCCATCTTCATTCGGTCGTTTGAAGTTGTACTTTACATCTCCTTTGATAGGAAAGCCGTGATGCGCAAACTGAGCTCTTATCTGATGATGACGACCTGTCATGAGGTCCACTTCAGCTAGCATATAGTTATCTAGTTCCGCTATAATTTTGTATTTCAACTCTGCGCGTTTGTGCATAGCCTTATCGACATCACTCACATAAGACTTATTGTGATTTTCTATTTTGCGCAGATAGTTGACCCAGTGCCCTTCTTTCGGTAGATTGCCTTTTTCAATAATAGCCCAGTAGGTTTTTTTAATTTCTCTCGCCACGAATAAATCGCACATTCTCTCTAGCGACTTTGACGTCTTGCATACAATCACTATACCACTCGTAGGCCTATCAATTCGATGTGGTAATCCTATAAAAACATTTTCATCTGGACCCTTGCCTTTTTTCTCACGCTGATAATCTTTGGCTATTTCCTCAAGAGGTTTGACTATGCGCTCCTTGTCCCACTGCACTAACATTCCGGGCGGCTTGTTGTAAATGATGAGATGGTTATCTTCGTAGAGAATGCTAAACATAGGCTTGCCTATTGAGTTATTAGCTTTATTGCTAATTCTTCTAATTGACTAATATCTACACCTGTAGGTGCATCCATCATCATATCTTTGCCATTTGATGATTTCGGAAAAGGAATAACATCGCGTATTGTATCACCGCCAAGCATAAGCATTAACCATCTATCAACCCCGAAAGCACATCCACCGTGTGGAGGAGCTCCATACTTAAAGGCTTCTAGCATAAAACCGAATTTATCCATTTTTTCTTCTTCACTCAATCCTAGAATTTTGAAAATTCTATCTTGTAAATCTTTTTGATGGATACGAATAGAACCACTTAATATCTCATTTCCATTTATAACTAAATCATATAACTGACCTCTTACTTTTAGAGGTTCTGTTTCTAAAAATTGAATGTCTTCAGTATGCGGCATACAGAAAGGATGATGCACAAAATGGGTCTCGCCTGTTTCTTCATCTTTCTCAAATAGTGGAAAATCTATCACCCAAAATATACTCCATTTGGTTTCATCTATCCAGCCATTTTCTTTAGCCAATTTTAAGCGCAAATCGCCTAGAGCCTTTCGAACCCTTGATTCTTTATCCGCTGCTAAAAAGACAATATCTCCTTTTTCCATCGCTAACAAACTACCTAAAGCTGCTAACTGTTCTGCATTGTAAAATTTATCTACCGATGATTTGTACCCATTGTCATCTAGTTTTATCCAGACAAGGCCATTTAATTTTCTATTTGGTTCTTTGACATAGTCTATGACTGCATCTATTTGTTTGCGCGTAAATGCTGCGCATCCTTTTGCGTTGATTCCCGATACTATTCCTCCGTTTTCTATAGCTTGATTGAATACTACAAACTCAGATGAAGGCAAAGAGTCTTGGACATCAATAATCTTACAATCAAAGCGTAAATCAGGTTTGTCGCTGCCATAGTTCTTAATGCATTCTGCATACGTTAGCCTTTCAACTGTTACATCAATTGCTAGCATTTCACTATAAACTGTTTTTACCAATCCTTCAAACGTAGATAAAACATCTTCTTGGGATACAAAACTCATTTCACAGTCTAGTTGTGTGAATTCTGGCTGTCTATCACCTCGGAAATCTTCATCTCGAAAGCACTTAACTATTTGATAATATCTATCAGCGCCTGAAACCATCAAAAGTTGTTTCAATATTTGAGGTGACTGAGGAAGTGCATAAAATGCTCCTGGCTGTATTCTAGAGGGAACTAGAAAATCTCTTGCACCTTCAGGTGTAGATTTTATCAATACTGGGGTTTCTATTTCTAAGAAACCTCGTGGGTCCAAATATTTTCTGAATATAGAAAACAATTTGGCTCTTCCAATGAGTTTTTTAGACATTTCAGGTCTTCGTAAATCCAAATATCTATACTTTAATCTCAACTCCTCGCTCCCATCCGTATCATCTATGATAGTAAAAGGCGGAATTTCACTAGAATTGAGAATGCTAAACTCAGAAGCGATAATTTCAATTTCGCCTGTGGGAATATTCAAATTTTTATTCTCTCTTTCCTTGACCAGACCTGTTACTTGAACTACGAATTCTCTACCGAGCTCATGCGCTTTTTCATAAAGGGCTTGATTTTCTTCCGCATTAAAAACTACTTGGGTGATACCATAGCGGTCTCTTAAATCAAGAAATGTCAATTTGCCAAATTCTCTCAAATTCTGCACCCATCCCGATAAGGTAACGGTTTGTCCTTGATTTTTTAAATTTAATTCTCCGCAAGTGTGGGTACGAAACATGGTCTTTATAGTTGCTAGTTACTAGTTGCTAGTTACTAACAACTAAAAAATGAGGAAAGTAAGGGATTCGAACCCTTGAGACCTTGCGGCCTACCCGCTTTCCAAGCGAGCGAGTTCAACCACTCCTCCAACTTTCCCTAGGTTAATTTTTTTGGGAGAGCAAAGATAATAAAATCTTTCTTTAACTACACAAATCTTTCCCCATTGATATAAACCTCATCTATAATAGGTTTTCCAAAATTGTATGGAATAGAAGCTAACGTATTCAAATCAGTTGAAGTAAAGAAGTTCGCTCTTTTTCCGATGGAAATACTGCCAAGCTCGTGGCTTAGATCCATAGCATAAGCACCGTTGATGGTGGCCGCATTGAATGCTTCCGCTGGGAGTAGGTTCTGATAGATACAGGCCAGTGAAATAACGAAATTCATATTTCCACTCGGCGTGCTGCCAGGATTATAATCGGAAGCCAATGCTATAGGTAACCCACTGTCAATCATTTGGCGCGCTGGCGAATACGGTATTTTGAGAAAAAAAGAACAAGATGGCAGGAGAGTTCCTATCGTAGATTTATCTTTTAAATAATCAATTTCTTTTTGAGTCATTTCCTCGAGATGGTCTGCCGACAGTGCGCCTCTATCCACGGCGAGTTGCAATGCTCCCATATTGGAGAGTTGATTCACATGAAGTTTCGGTTTGAGCCCAAATTTATCTGAATAGTCTAAAATGCGATGTGCATCTTCTATAGAGAAATAATTTTTCTCAATGAAAATATCGATGTATTCAGCGAGTTCTTCTTTGGCGACGATTTCAATACATGGATAAATGACTTTATCGATATACTCTTTTGGATTGGCTTTATAAATAAATGGAATTGCATGCGCACCTAGGAAACTTGCCTTTATTGGAATGGCAAAATTCTCATATATTTTTTGTATGACACGAAGCATTTTCAGTTCGGCATCTATGGTCAAGCCATAACCACTTTTGATTTCCAATGCCCCAGTTCCCATGCGAATCACCTGTTTTACTCTCTGAGTGGCGGATTCCAATAGCTTTTCTTCACTTGTTTCTATTAATTTGGCTGCACTATTCAAGATACCACCACCCGCAGCAGCTATCTCTTCATAGGTTTTTCCTTGAATTTTAAGTTCAAATTCATGTTCTCTGGGTTCGGCAAAAACGATATGCGTATGGGAGTCTGCATAGCAGGGTAAAACGGATTTACCCTTTAAGTCAATAATGGGCGCTCCGTTTTCTATCCAATTTCCCATATCGCCAAAGGCGGATATACGTCCATTTTCTACTTTTACATAGGCGTTGGGTATAGAGGCAACGGTCTTCATTTCTATACCGGAGAGCCTCCGAATATCTTCGTCGAGGATGCCGTATAGATTTTTTATATTGATAAAATTTTTCATGTTTAAATGGAATTTAAATGGGTGTCCAATTAATTTATGATAAGGATTTGTTTGGTGTTCGAATCTAGTTTCACTTTTTCGGAAATTCGATAGCCTAAAATTGCAATAATTTCCTTGTTGCTATCCAAAAGAATAGTATTCGACATCTTTTTAGTTTTAGACCAATTTGCTTCTTGGGCAATGTCTGAGACTTTTCTGGATTTGCTTCCCATGCCGTAGGCAATTATCTTATCGCCATCAGCCATTGGGCGGAGAAGAATTGGGAATTTGACTTTTTCAATATCAAAATACAAATGCCTTTCGAGAAATAGTGGGGGAATCTCATTTATTACTTGTACTTTTAAATCTTTTTCAAGCGTTAATTCATTTACAGAAGAAAATACTTTTGGTTCACTAGAATTAATTAATATTCGTTTAAGAACAAAGTTTTTCACTTCGATATCTCCAAAGCTGAGTCGAAAGTATTTTGATTCGCTGCTCGATATGGATTTGCAGATATCAGATAGGATGGATCGATGTGTAATTTCTCCTTCTAATAAATACGATAGCACAAGCGACAAATACGATTTAGTTGCGATGACGTTTAAATTAACTTCACCCTTCGTCTTCCATTCTTGATTTAAGTCTGAAAAATTGTCATCCAATAAAGACAGCGCCTGAGCGCTCAAATCTCCGATGTGTTGCAAGGCTTCTCGATAAGACGGATTAATCTCTTTTACCAAGGGAAAAATTTGATTTCTAATTTTATTTCTTTGATAAATGGTTGCCAGATTTGAGGCATCTTCTATATGTTTTATCTGATTCTCTCTTGCATAGCCAAGGATATCTTCTTTACTAATTTGCAAAAGGGGTCTACAGTATTTTTCGTCACGCACTTTTTTCATGCCAGTCAATCCCAATAGGCCAGCCCCTTTTAGCATCCTCATAAAAATAGTCTCCGCCTGATCATCGGCATGGTGAGCCAATAGGACGAGGTCAAATTTTTCTTGTTTTATTAATTCTTCAAAGTAGGCGTATCGCAGATTTCTTGCCTCCATTTCTATCGAGATTTGATTATCATTTGCACTATCTAACGTGTCGAATCTTCGTATGAAGATAGAAATTTCATTGCTTTCTGCGAAGGATTTGACAAAGTTTTCATCCTTTAGAGAATCTTCGCCTCTTAATTGAAAATTACAATGAATAATGGAAAAGGGTAGTTTGCTCTTCAATAAAAGATGCGCCAGTACCATACTATCCACACCGCCACTGCAGGCTAGGGCGAATTTTTTATTCCGAAGAAATTCTAATTGTGACTTAATAAACATAGAAATATTTATTCTTGGCTCTTAAATTGGTTATTAATTGAGATTTAGCATAACCTAAATTCGACATCACGACAAAACTATCTCTTTTGTCGATATATTCTGTCCATTTATTTTTATTCTCTTTTGCTAGAACTAATGATTGTGGGTTAGATTCCAACTGAAAACTGTATTGATTGGGTACCGTAGTAAAATATTCATATTTCGAATGCAAGATAGGCGAGTCTGTATTATAGCAGGAAGTCAAACTATTAAGAAAGTAGTATTTCATATTTTCATCGATAGAATCTGCAAATACATGTACTGTATTTTTATTCTTATACACGATGGCACTATGATTATAATTTGATACGAGAAACCATTTTTCATCTTTTAGAAGTCTATAGCCTAGAAAGGAACTGTAAAATACTATAATGGTAAAATAGACGAACGTCCAACGAAGACTCAGTCGGGACTTAGTGTATAGAAGCGTCAATAAAAGAGCAATGAAAAGAAAGAAAACAATCAATCCGAATCCATCGAGGGCATTAGAAGATATACTAGAAAAAGGTAAGTGGCTAAAGAAGGTGATGATGTGATTCTGAATGGCGATTAAAAGGGATAAAATACTGCCAAGCACCTGGGATAGCAGAGCCAATTTAGAGAATAGTAAAAATACAAAGCCCGTGTACATAATTAAAGTTGTCAAGGGAACCACAAGAATATTGCTCAAGGATCCTAATAGAGAAAACTTATGGTAGTAATAAATCGTCAAGGGTACGGTAAACAACCAAGCTGCAAAGAGTGTAATCAAAGACTTCCACATAAAATTAGTCACTACGGAGTCGAATTGAATTTTCCAAACTGTGCGCTGATAGATGAGCATAATACCAAGAAGAGCTACATAAGAAAATTGATAGCCTACGTTAAACAATTGATGCGTATCGTAGAGCAGAATCAACCAAGCAGACAGAAATAAAATATTATAGGAACTGATGCGCATCTGCTTCCATTTGGCAATATCAAAAAACAGGAACATGATAAAGCTGCGCATGATAGGTGCACTAAAGCCTGTCATGAGTGCATAGAGAAAGGAAATAGAATGTTTGATCGCAATGCGAAGGGTTTCTTTTTTAATGAAGAATGACAGAAGATATTCTAAAAATAAGATGAGAATGCCAAAGTGTAGACCAGAAATAGATAGTATATGAATGGTCCCCGTATCGGCATATGCGGTGTAGAGCTCTCTATCTATATCGGTGCGAATGCCTATCAAAATAGATTTCGCTATCGCATTGGAGGAGGGTTCAGGAATAGCGCTATCAATCTCCTTCTCGAAATAATCTCTCAATTTTAGAGGTAGTTTCATAGCCTGATATACAAAACCTGAATCCCTGCTCACAACAGTATATTCCCGAGAGTAAATCGTTGTGTAAATTTTTTTTCTTGATAGCCATTGCGCATAGTCAAATTCAAATGGATAGTGAGCCGATTTCGGACGACTTAGCCTACCTTGTATCTGTATAATTTGACCATAATATGGAGGCGACAGATCGCTTTCCTTGGGAAGATAAAGAAGGATTTTTTCCTGCACATTCAGCGTCAGGGAATCCGTTTCACTTTTCAATAGGCTCACTTCTACTTGTAGAGACTTCGCCTTAGCTATGGGTTTATCTTCGATACGAACGAGGTGATAGGCTTCATGGTCTAGTATGGGAGCTAGTTTTTCTATACTGGTTGTTTGGTCATAGAGCGCAAGGCTGTGAAACACAATCCCAGATCCTAAAATAAGGGAGAAAACAGTGCTGTCTCCCAGTTTGCTGCGACTCGTTTTGAGAAGATGATAAGAGAGCATGAGAAGCCCAAAGACGATGAAGGGTATGGATACCAATAGCCATAGATTTTCTATGTTATCTGCGGCAATAACACCTATACCGAACGCTATAAAAACCTTCAGATAAAGCAAATCTGTCAATAAAAATTTGCGCCCAGATTTCATAGATTATAGTTTAACTATAAATTTTTCTCACTAAACTTTCCACTTTAAACTGTCGACTAGATAGTAGCTAGGCACTTCAATTCTATAGAAATGGAACTAGGCAGCGAGGAAACCTCCACGGTCGTTCTGCAGGGCATAGCGTCCTTGAAGTATTCGGCATATAGTTTATTGTAAACATGAAAATCTCGTTTCATATTGACGAGAAATACGGTGACATCCAATAGTTTGTCCCAGCTAGATCCGCTTTCTTCCAGCACCGTTTTCACATTGTCAAAAACAGAGCGCACTTGGGCTTCAAAATTAAATTCTAGATAGTTGCCATATTTATCCAACTTCAAGCCAGGGATTTCATCTGTGCCAGCCTTGCGAGGCCCTATGCCACTTAGGAATAATAAGTTTCCTACCTTACGCGAGTGTGGATATAGACCGAGAGGCTTGGCAGCCTTGTCGGTGAGTATGGGATTGTTGTCAGACATAAATTTTATAGTTGTCTAGCAAAGGTAAGAAAAAATGGGATAGTTTAAAGAATAGACATAAAAAAAACGACCCACCTAGGTGAGTCGTTTGAAGTACAACATAAATTAGTAGTATACTACCAACTTTGAAAATTTATTGATTTTCTTCTACCATAACGTTCACCACATTATTAGAACATTCTACTAAGCCAGATGCAATAGGAAACTCTAATGCTTTATGATCACTATCTGCTACAATGACCTTGCCTTTTTTCAAAGCAGAAACGATCGCCGAGTGATTATTCATTAGCTGGAAGGCTCCATCCATACCTGGGCAGATGACTGAAGTTGCATTTTCAGAGCTATAGAGCGTCTTTTCTGGAGTGATGATGTTGAGGGTCATATATTATTCTATTAGGTATTGAGTATTAAGTATAAAGTTAGTATCCTAATACTTTATACTTAATACCTTGTACTTATATTAAGCTTGCGCCATTAATTTTTTACCTTTCTCTATCGCTTCTTCTATATTACCTACTAGGTTGAAGGCAGCTTCTGGATATTCATCTACCTCACCAGCTAAGATCATATTGAAACCTTTGATCGTCTCTTCGATAGGTACAAGTACCCCTTTCAAACCTGTAAACTGCTCGGCTACGTGGAATGGCTGAGATAAGAATCGCTGAACTCTTCTCGCTCTATGTACAACCAATTTATCTTCTTCAGACAATTCATCCATACCGAGAATAGCGATAATATCTTGAAGTTCTTTGTATCTCTGAAGTAACTCTTTCACTCTTTGAGCACAACTATAGTGCGCCTCACCGACTACTTTCGGGTCCAAAATTCTAGAAGTAGAATCCAATGGATCCACAGCAGGATAGATACCTAACTCAGCTATTTTTCTAGAAAGTACCGTTGTCGCATCTAAGTGAGCAAATGTAGTCGCCGGAGCCGGGTCAGTCAAGTCATCTGCAGGTACATATACCGCTTGAACGGAAGTGATAGATCCTTTCTTAGTGGAAGTAATACGCTCTTGCATGATACCCATCTCCGTAGCCAAGGTAGGCTGATAGCCCACGGCGGATGGCATACGACCTAATAGGGCCGATACTTCAGAACCCGCTTGGGTAAATCTAAAGATATTATCTACGAAGAAAAGGATATCCTTTCCACCTTTGTCTGCATCAGGTCCACCGTCACGGAAATATTCTGCCATAGTCAATCCTGAAAGGGCAACTCGCGCTCTCGCTCCAGGAGGCTCATTCATTTGGCCGAAGACCAAGGTCGCTTTTGAAGATTCCAAGGCTTTGGTATCTACTTTAGATAAATCCCATCCGCCATTCTCCATTTCATGTTTGAATGCTTCTCCATAATTGATTACATCCGATTCTATAAATTCTCTCAATAGGTCATTTCCTTCTCTTGTACGCTCGCCCACACCAGCGAAAACCGACATACCGTCGTAGGCTTTGGCGATATTATTAACCAATTCCATGATCAATACAGTCTTGCCTACACCAGCACCACCGAAAAGTCCAATTTTACCACCTTTGGCATACGGTTCGATCAAATCGATCACCTTGATACCAGTAAAAAGTACATCAGCAGAAGTGGACAAATCCTCATATCTAGGAGGTTTGCTGTGAATAGGATAACCCCCTACTTTGGATAAATCTCTTTGAATACCATCAATAGCATCACCCATTACATTAAATAGACGCCCTCTAATGGCATTTCCTGTAGGCATCGTTATTGGAGCTCCAGTGTCAGAGACTTCCATACCTCTTGTCAATCCATCGGTAGATTCCATCGCTATGGTACGCACCTTGTTATCTCCTAAGTGTTGTTGAACTTCCAAAATAGTTTTCTGACCGTTGCCTTTGTGTATTTCCAAAGCGTTCAGAATTTTAGGTAACGCTGCACCTTCGCCGAAGTATACATCTACTACCGGACCGATAACCTGCTGAATCTTACCGTTTTTTGACATGATTTATTATTTAATAATGAGTTTGATTTTAATTTTGAGAGTGCAAAAGTAAGGAATTTCAAACGAAAATCAAAGATAGAATGGTGAAAATTGTAAAAAAATTGCCTATTTCGTATAAAGCCAATGTGATTTGGTTAATTGACCAAATCATATCCCGCACGTGCGGGAGCTTATACCGCATAGATAGCTGTTTAGGCCAATCTATATTGGTCTATTACAGAAATCATTGCGGTACAAGTTATGATTTTGGCACATATTTCAGATACATTCCCCCCATGCCTGCTCCGCATAGTTTCATAAAAAATTCTTCAGAATCAAGACCTTTCTGCCACTCAAGGCTCACATTCTCAGGAATAAAGTCATGAAAGATATTGGCTTGTTGCTTAGAGTATTCTTTCAACTCCGCAAGAATAGGTTCCTTGCCTACATATTTCTCAATCATTGAATTAGATAGTTCTGTCAAATGAGTTAAACCTAAGAGAAATTTTGGTTCTGCTTTTAATGCGTTAAAATGCCTAATGGCTTCTTTGGCACTGCGTTTTTTGCCGCTGTCATATAAGGTAAAGTTGCCTAAATCTATAGTGGTTAAAACTTCTAGCCCTTCTTGTCCGCTCAGGATAGGCTGATTCAAATAGGATGTCAATGGATCTATGCCACTACTTTTTTCATGAAAGAAGGATTCTAATGCGGCTAAATCGTTCTTTAACTGTACGTAATCAGTTGCTTTTTCTAGGAAAAATTCATCATATATAGCTGCTACCAAGGCTCCAGAGCTCCCTAATCCGTACCCAACGGGAATGCTACTTTCAAAGTGGATTCCTTTTAGGACCTCTTCTATAAAGCGAGGGCTTAACCGAGACCTCAAGTCTTCGTTTTGGTCAATATAGTTTACTAATTTCTGAAAGAAAAAGGTATTCTTGGAGAGATATTGGCTGCTTCTTTTTAAATTGTATTTATCGTAGGGAAAGGAGAGCGACTGACCTCCGAGCAATACAAGGTATTCGCCAAATAAAAGAATTTTCGATGAAAAAGCTCTAGAGTTTTTGTGGTCCATCGCCTACAAAATCTTGAATCCAAACGCCATTTTCGCAGAGGGCTTCCATATCATTTTTAATAAACTCACTCACTTGTTTTTCGATATATTTAGGATAGAGGAGGTGAATATTGGGTCCCGCATCGAGAGTAAAATAAACGGGTAGTTTACTGCTAGTCCTGAAGTCTCGGATTTTTTCAATCATACTTATCGAATTGGGCTTCATAAGTATAAACGATGGATGCGACATCATCATCAAAGCATGCAAAGAAAGTGCTTCATACTCTACAATTTCACCCCATTTCTCAAGATCCCCTTCTCGCATAGCACCATATAGTTCTACGATAGTTTGATTGGCATTTTGAAAACGCAAATCTCCATAGACGTGATTATTCATCAGTTCATGTCCCATAGAGCTGCTCACGGATTTCTCTCCCGAAGAGGCGATGAGGATAGCATTCTGATAATTATGAAAAACTTCATCTGTTTCTTCCCATACCGAAATGGCGTATTCATTTGAGCTCATAGGCTGAGCACGATGGTCTCCCCACCAACCAAGTTTAGGTATGACAGAGCGAGAAGCACTGCCACTGCCTATTCTGGCTATATAAGATGCGCGTTGCAAATCTGGAGTGTCCTGCTGCAATTCTTCTAAGCACATGGCTAAAGCTGCCATCGAAGAAGCGCTGGACGCTATACCGCTAGAATGAGGAAAGGTGTTTGAACTTACTATGCTAAATTTATACTGGTTTACGATAGGATAATCGGCGGCTATTTTTCCAAAAAATTGGCTGATTTTTTCGGCGAATTTTGGATTACTTTTCCCTTCAAAATTAATCTCTACCTCTATAGCATGATTTGATTTATCAAGTAATTGAATATCAAAAATAGACTTACATTTCGTCAGTGTAAAACTGATTGAAGCATTTCTCGGCAGTTGATTTCCATACTTGCCCCAGTATTTCACCAATGCTATATTGGAAGGGGCTTCATATTTTACGTTTTTCATGTAGCTTTATTTCTTAAAATCAAAATAGATGGTCTTTTTTATTTTTTCAGCGAATAAAACGCGACCATTCACATTGGGAAGAATATAGGTCTCACTGGTATTCGGCAATTTGTCTACATTTACATAATCTACTGTGCCATTGTTATTTTTGGTAAATCGACCTATTTTATAGGAGCTTCCACTCATGGCTTCTAGTCGGAAATTTTTAAAATAGACTTCGAATCGATCATTCCTCATCTCTGTACCCAAATAATCAAAAAGACCATAGCGATTATAGATTTTGCCAATCTCAAAAATAGGCTGATTAAAGTGGTAGGAAAGCTGAATTGCATTTCCCGGTTTCTCAATAATTTGAGATCCTTGATAATTGAAATCTAGATCAAATTTTGAAAGGGCTAAATCATAGGTTTTGACTCGGGTATAGTCGTAAACAGTGCCCATGCCTATCACAGCGACGCCGATAGCAGAGCTCTGAGCCACCTTTTGATAGCCCTCAGTGAGAAGATAGATATGGCCATGGCCATCAGAAAAAACATTTTGTAGAAATAAGAAACCCAAATCTTTGCCCTGATTATCTTTTTTAAATTTTAAATCATTGAAATCTTTTTGGAAAGAGAGATATTTTTCATTTTTAAAATCTCCTTTGGGTTCTAAATCCCAGAGGGCAAACCCATCGTAAAACTCTCCCTCCATATTTTTTTCCGCTTCGAAGAAATATCCAACAAGCTTTACCTGATCTGAGGTATCAGAGGTGAGCGCAATTTTAGGAAAGAAAAAATAGTCTTGGTCTTTCATTTGTTTTATTTCAAATACGCTATTGAACGTCTCTAGATTGAGGGCAATACATTCTGTAAAGAAGGTTCCCTTTTTTGAACCATCAATCTCGAAGGAGAAGTATACTTGACTCTTGCTTTTTCCTAGGTAATTCGTTTCATAGATTGGACTTTCGGTCATAAACGTATAGAACTTATCTTGGCTGCTATCCGATCCGGTCTTAAAAATTTGGCAGGTATTGAGATTCTTCTCCACAGAGTGAAGAAGAAGTATAAATCCATGTTCGCCAATTTCTTGAACAAACTGATTGTATCCTGTATAATTATTATTATGAGTCACATGGGCCAAAAAATATTCTATATCTGCCTGAGAGAGAGACTTGGGTATTTCCCGAAGGAGTTCACCTTTAAGACCATAGATGTGCAGACTTAGTTCTCTCTTGGATACATCGAGAAATAAGAGAGCGTAGTTGCTTCCATTATAGGCGGTTTCTATCAGATAGTAGTTCTTGCTATTTACGAATTCTAGTTGAAACAATACATCTGCCTTAGTATCGAGAATAGATATGATTTTGCTGGTGAGTTTTTTATGTTCATTATTTACCGATGCTACATAGCCTATGATATGCCGGTCTTTGTGGATAGTCGCAAATCGCTCTACGCTTATGCTACCTTTTCTGTCGGAAAAATCTAATTGAGCAGCTAACCGCAAGGATAGTGTCGCAATAATAAAAAGAAGCAAGTATCTATTCACGTATAATAAAAAGCGCTTAATCCAAAGATTAAGCGCCTCAAATTTAATAAGATTTTCTTTATCGTTTGACCGTAATGTCAACGCGTCTGTTTTTGGATCTCCCAGACTCGGTTCTGTTATCGGCTATCGGGTATTTCATTCCAAATCCGAGTGCTTCTAGATATACACGTGCTACCCCTTTCGAAATCAGGTATTCTGCGACCGAATTAGCCCTATTCTTCGAGAGCTCGAGATTATATAATTCGCCACCTCGTATATCCGTGTGCCCTTCTATTAGGAATATCATCTCAGGATTAGCCAAAATTATGGCTACTATTTCATCTAGTATCTTGTAGGATTTAGGCAGTATTTTAAATTTAGCCGTTTCAAAGAAGATGGATTGCGCTTTGAAGGATATAGTGGAGTCTAGAGACTTCTTCTGTACTTCATTTGGGTCTGGGCATCCCTTAAACTTCACCAGTCCAGGTGTATCCGGACAATCGTCCATATAATCTGGCACGCTGTCATTATCTCTATCCGGACATCCTTGGAATCGAACTATACCAGGTGTATCCGGGCACTTGTCATCTTTATCTTGTATGCCATCATTGTCTCTATCTGGACATCCAAAGAACTTCTTAATTCCTTTGACTTTAGGACATGAATCTTGATAATCTGGAATACTATCCTTGTCAAAGTCAGGACAACCTTGGAAGATGATAAGCCCCGGTGTATCTGGGCATTTGTCATCTATGTCAGGTACTTTATCTCCATCCCTGTCAGGACATCCTTCAAATTCTTCTGGACCAGCATCTTCTGGACAGCGGTCTTTTGTGTCAGGAATTCCATCTCCATCCTTATCTGGACAGCCATTGAATTTCTTAGGACCGGGTGCGTCAGGACATTCATCCTTATCGTCAGGAATTCCGTCTTTGTCTCTATCTTTCATTCCAAATCGGTAGCCCAAAGTGGCTGAGTATTCAAAATAGTCCATATTGGTCTCCTGTGTGGCATGCAACGGTATGGCGTGATACAGTTGTTGCAATTGGATACCAAAATTTCTCTTATTATTTAACCAAAAGGCAAGGCCTCCCCCAAAACTATAGGTAGTCAGAAATTTGTCATTATCTCGAGCGTCTAGGTAGGTCATACCTGCGCCCACTTTCAAATATGGTTCAAAAAATGAATTTTCGCTTAATAAATAACCATTCGCAAAAGAGTATTTCAAATTGAACATACCATTAGCTAAGAGAATTTTGCTGATTTCTTTTTTAGGGTCTCTAGCTACAGTGTTGGTTGAAAATTTAAGTTCAGGTGAAAGCCCTCCAAACATATGTCTGGAAACACTGAGATAATTAAGTGGAAAGCCTACGTTAAACTTATCTGTTTGCGTTAGATTCCCTATTGGGCTAACATTCTGATCGATTATTTTATGAATACCCCAGCCGGCGTTTAACTGCCATTTTTGCATCTTATTTTGACCAAGAAGCGAACTGCTGAGAATTATAAAAAATAAAAAAATCTTCTGCATAAGAAGTTTTGAAATAAAGATATTATTGACAAATATAGAATGTCTTTTATCTAATGGTTCTATTTTTTTTCCAATTGGAGGCTATTTTATTGGGCGTTCGCGATAATTCAGCAGGGGTCGCTTGCTGGAATATCGCGAAAAATTTCTCCAGAACCTCTTTTTGCGCCTCATTCACAGGGCAGTTTAGGTATTCAGGTTTATAGAATTTATCTACAAACCCTGTATCAAAGTTGCCACTAATAAAGCTCGGATGGTTCAAGACAAACAAGCCAAAATCTAAGGTGGTTTTCACTCCTCTTATTTTATAATCAAGGATGGCGCGTTTCATTTTGTTGATAGCATCATTCCTATCTGTGCCATGTACGACTAATTTAGCTATCATAGGGTCGTAATAAATAGGAATATCCATGCCTTCTCTAAATCCGTCATCTACTCGTATTCCTAACCCCTCCGGCTTTTGATAAACCTCTAATCTACCAATATCAGGGAGAAAATTATTCTGAGGATCTTCTGCGTATACACGCAGTTCGAGGGCGTGTCCATTGATTTTCAAATCTTCTTGTTTGAACCCTAATTTTTCGCCTCGGGCTATTTTTATTTGTTCTTTGACCAAGTCGAGTCCAGAAATCATTTCTGAAACAGGGTGCTCTACTTGGAGCCTAGTATTCATTTCGAGAAAGTAGAAATTCAATTTGTCATCTACGATAAATTCTACTGTACCAGCATTCGTATAATTACAAGATTTTGCAGCATTTATCGCTGCTTCACCTATTTTTTCTCTGATTTCTGGTGTAAGAATACAACTAGGGGCTTCCTCCACTACCTTTTGGTGACGTCTCTGAATACTGCACTCGCGCTCAAATACATAGACATAATTTCCATGGTGATCTCCTAATACCTGTACCTCAATGTGGCGAGGATTGGTGACATATTTTTCGATGAAGCAGGCATCATTCCCAAAGGAATTCCGCGCTTCACTCATAGCTCTATCCATCTGTTCTACAAACTCTCCTTCGTTTTGCACGATGCGCATACCTTTACCACCTCCACCAGCACTAGCTTTGATGATAATAGGATATCCTATTTCTAAGGCGAGTCTTTTAGCTGCTGGAATATCCGAGATGGCTTCTTCCGTGCCGGGCACGAGTGGCGTCCCATATTTTTTAACTGCATTTTTGGAGGAAATTTTATCTCCCATGATATCCATAGCTTCTGGACTCGGACCAATCAGTTGGATCTTCGCATCTCTCAACTTTCTAGCAAAATCCGCATTCTCGCTCAAAAATCCATAGCCTGGATGTACTCCGTCTACGCTTAAATCTTTGCAAATTTCTATGATTTTATCTCCTAATAAATAGGACTGATTGCTAGGTGGCGGACCGACACAGACGGCTTCATCAGCATAAAGCACGTGTGGACTTTCTCTATCCGCTTCTGAATAAATAGCTACTGTAGCTATACCCATTTCTTTGGCTGATTTCATGACGCGGAGGGCTATTTCACCGCGATTGGCTATAAGGATTTTTTGCATAGAGACTTAAAATTAGGGGTAAATTTAACTAGATTTTATAGTTCAGATTGTTTTTATAAATCAAGTGCATTTAGAGAATGGAAAACAGACTCGAAAATAAAACAACAAATCACAATAAGTTGTTGTTGTTTAATATAATAGATAGTACATTTGTAAATAAAACTTAAATATATGGTTAGTAATAAATTTAGGAATTTAATTTCCATTCTATTCATACTATGTTTATTTTCTTGCAGACAGTGTAATATCTATAATATCCCATCTGAAATTTCATGGGGAGGTCGCACGATGAGTCTTGCTGTTCATCCTACGAATGAACAAATCATCTGGGCCGCATCAGAGTCGGGAGGTTTATTTTATACGACCAATGGAGGTGATATCTGGAGGCATGTAGATTCTGTGCCCTTCGCCACAAATGATGTCGAAATTTGTCCTATAGATCCGAATGTGATCATAGCGACCACAAGGTTGGATACTCGTGTTAGTAATTCTGGAGCGGGAATATGGGTGAGTAGAGATGCCGGCAGGACCTGGAGGCAACCGAGAGGCAGTATTCCAATAGTTCTCGCAGGAACCCCACCTTCTCAGGCATATGGAATTTGTTTTCAACCTCGAACTGGTATTGTTTATGTTGGAACAGACAATGGAATATGTAAAAGTATAGACACGGGTCGAACCTGGAATTATATAAATCCTGAGCTTTTAGGTGCGTCCCCTCGTCCTATATATACGGTATTGGCCTTAAATTCTGGAAAAGTTTTAGCTTATGGTAACTCTGGTATTCTCATTTCTGACAATGGTAGCACAGACTGGAGAGGTGGTGACAGACGTGCTATGTTTGGCTGGGGAATTCCGAATGCATTAGCAGTTTCGCCTCTTAATGGGAATCATGTTTTTTTTACCAATGGTTGGAATTCACTTTGGTATTCTCTAGATGGAGGAGGTAGCTTTAGAAATATTCAACCAGATTCTGGGTGGTATGATGGTCGTCAACCTTATGTCAAGGTAGCTCGTTCCCTATCTGGTAATGCAAATGAAATTGATCTATACTATTCAAACCGTGCACAAGTGCACAGAAAAACATTGAAATGGTCGGGAAGAGATTATAGTTTCACAGAAGCATGGACTATTTTACCTTTCAGACACCCAGATCCTGCAGACTTAGTCTTTTCAAGAGATGGTAGAAGACCAATTTATGCTTCAAATGATGGTGGTATAGAGGAATCTAAGGATAGTGGTACCTCATGGAAGAGTATAACAAATCCTTCAAAAATGTATAATGCACTTCAAGCATATACAGTTAAGGGCTCATTCAACACCGATCATCCTGATAGGATCGATGTTTATTTCGGAACACAGGACAATGGTTTTTGGTCTTCAAGCAACAAGGGTAGTTCTTGGCCGCATTCTTTCGGAGAAGAGGGCTATAATATCCAAGGGCCACACCGATATAATTCCAGATCTGACAGCGCCATTACCTTGTTAAATATCGGAAGAGATTGTTCTATTTTTCGATTTAATCCTAATTTTCGAGATGAAGCCTGTGTCCCTAGACCTTCGGACACGCTTTGGCAAACCTTGCCAGTGCATGTCAGAGGAAAGCGATATGTTTGTTTTGCGACTTTGTCTGATACGTCTGTCATCTATATGCAAATAAGCGATGATGAAGGAAGGACATGGACTAGAACAAATCTCACATTACCGAAAGTTCCAGTCAATTTCATTAGTGTGACAGGAACGGCAGGTAATGAGACTTTAATAGTGCCTTATTTCGACTTTGGTAGTTTGCGTAGAGGAGCCCCTTTGCCAACTTATGGACTCTATAAAATTGAGAATGCTTTGAATGCCAGGATTGGCGATGAGCGAGTGATTCCAATTACACTTCCAATAAATTGCAATCTGGGAACATATTCTAGTGAGTTTGATTGGCATCCCGTGTATGCTGTAGATCCAAGGGATCCCAATTATATAATTATTCCAGATGTCGTAAATAATAAAATAGTCATAAGTGCTGATGGTGGGAGAACCGCATGGACCCCGAAGCGTGAATTATTTAATATGGTCACAGAAGGTGGAAATTTAGCTTTCCATAGGAGTTTTTCTTGGCCACAAGTAAGGCACATAACATTTAATCCTAATAATTCTAATCAGGTCTTGCTGGGAACCTATCAAGCGGGAGTATTTTACTCGAATGATCGAGGAAGATCATGGTGTAAAATTAGAAGTTCAGAGAAAATATTTTTAGCGAATGGTTTCTTTTTTGACTCGGATACTTCAGCTTTTGTATCCACCTATGGTAGAGGATTATGGAAAATAAAGTTATGTGTACCTGGACCGAGCGATGAACCAATTTTGATTCCTGGAGATCCAGGGGGTACTACAGTACCAGGTGGGTTTCCAGGAGGTCCTATATCAAGAGGTGGGAACAATCAAAATATCCCTAATACTCCTAGTTTATATCTACAATCTGTTGTACCCGGAAATGCAATTCCAGTAGTATATTCAGGTGAATCTACAAAATTAGTAGGTCGCAGCTGGGTGTCAGCGAACCAGGGTGCTACAACAGAAATTCGAATAGATAAAGGTCAGGTTGTAGACTATATTAAGACAGATGATAACGGAAATTTTGAGTTTAAT
Organism: uncultured Chitinophagaceae bacterium; assembly: GCA_964465185.1. Taxonomy (GTDB): domain Bacteria; phylum Bacteroidota; class Bacteroidia; order Chitinophagales; family JADJOU01; genus CHPMRC01. Next base: position 16,978 of record CAYXKX010000007.1, on the reverse strand, counting down.
CTACCTAATATAACTATACCAGGGTTACATGAAATTGACGTCGTTCAAAGGAATAACCAAAAGGAGGTTAGGGATGCGAGACTATTTTTCTATGTCAAAGTGAAAGATAGAATGCCAGAAAAATAGTATGCAATTTATCCTTTACTCGCCCAATTCTCCCTATCTAAACTACGATAGTGAATGGCTTCAGCTAAATGCTCTACTTTGATTTCTTCGCTTTGCGCGAGGTCAGCTATGGTGCGAGAGACCTTGAGAATGCGGTCGTAGGCGCGTGCGGAGAGGTTGAGTTTTTCCATGGCGCGTTTGAGGAGATTGCGACCTGCATCCGATATTTGACAGATTTCTTGAACTTCTTTGTATGCCACCCTAGCTACTACATGATTTCCTTTGTAAAAAGAAGTCTCTTGAAATCAGATTATACGATTCAACCCATTCCTTTTGTAATCCATATGCAGTCAAACTTAGAATGAAACCCATATTTTTTTTCATTAATAAAGTCATTTTTGTTAAATTTGCATGTACATCGATAAAAGACTTAAGTTTTGAGATAACTTAAGTCTTTTCTTGAATATTTGATAATTTATATGAAAACAGCATTATTATCATCGTTTTTTTTAATGTTTGGATCTCTCTTTGGTCAATGGTCTGAAGTAGGGAATTCTGGGAATAATCTGAATGCAAATAGCACTATTAATACTATTGCTTTAGATGTCAGTGGAAACTTATATGCAGGGGGTAGTTTTAAAAATTCCAGTAATTCATATTATGTCGCTAAGTGGAATGGAAGTAGCTGGGGAGAGCTTGGTGGAAACAATAGCTTAAATGCCAATAATGTTATAAATTCAATTTGTCTTGATTATACTGGTGCCGTATGTGTATCTGGAAAATTTACAAATCCATCTGGAAAATTTCAATTGATGAAGTATAATGGAGTTAATTGGAATCAATTAGGAGGAGGAATTAGTATTTCTTCAGTTACTTCAGACTATGTTTATGTTAGTCGCACTGATAAGCTTGGCAATATTTATTATACTGGGAATTTGAAAGGTACAATGCCAACGGGAGGTCTTTTCTATGGAATTTATAAATGGAATGGAGTCAGTTTAACTCACCTACCACCTGTTAATAATAATAATAGTCATACAATTTATGGGATGTGTATGGATACTAATAATCATGTTCATAGACATTATAATGGAGGGGGTACAAATTTATGCTCTGTTCTTAAATGGAACGGAACACAATGGGATACCATCGGTGGTAGTAGTGGGTTAAATACAAGTGCAAGTATTTATTATCTTCACTGTGATCACAATAATAACCATATTTATGCTGCAATGGGAGGTACAGGTTCTCCCCCATACATTGCGAAATGGAATGGTTCAAACTGGACTAGCTTAGGATCCTTAGGTAGTAGTTTAACTAATACTGATTTAATATTAACTATATGTACGGATAATAGTGGAAATGTTTATGCTGCGGGAAGTTTTAAAAATTCCAGTGGGAAGAACTATGTGGCCAAATGGAATGGAAGTAGCTGGACTGAGCTAGGTGGAGTTAATGGTCTTAATGCAAATGGAACTATATACTCTATTGCCAGTTATTCAGGCTGTATATATGCTGCAGGAGCATTCAAAAATAGTACTAACAAATATTATGTAGCTAAGTATTGTAGTTGCAACTATACTCTTACTGAAAAGGATACAACTATTTGTGAAAAAAATCTACCATTTACTTGGTATGGAAAAAGATTTACAAAGTCTTACAGACAAGATACAATAGTTAGAAAAAACCAAAGTGGATGTGATAGCATAATTTCATTATCAATTGCTTACAATCCATTCATTATTGACACTCTAACTAAAATCATCTGCGCCAAAGATAGTTACCTCTTCAAGAATAAATATAGAAAAACCTCAGGGTATTATATAGATAGCTCACATATTTTTAATGGATGTGAAGGTATTAGAGTTTTAAATTTAATTGTAAAAAATAGCATTATAGATTCTCAATATAAAAGTATATTCTCATTTGATAGTTTACTATTTAAGTCTAAATATATTCGTCTGGCCGGAATCTATCATGATACCCTTAAAACAAAGATTGGCTGTGATAGTATTGTAGTTTTAAACTTAAAACTTAAAGAACTTTATATAGACACCTTATCAAAGTTGATTTGCAAGGGAGATAGTTTTCTTTTTAAAAACAAATACCTTAAAAATGCTGGCTTGTATATAGATAGTTTAAAATCTATAAAAGGTTTTGATAGTCTGATAATCCTTAAATTGAATTACCACAATACCTACAATGACACAATTGTTAAATCGATCTGCACAGGAGATAGTTTTTGGTTTAATTCTAGATTTCTGAAAATCACAGGCTATTATAGTGATAATTTAAAATCAACCAATAATTGTGATAGTATTGTCACTTTAAATTTAAATGTATTTTCAAGTATAATAAAAACTGTAAATGCTACAACATGTTCAAACATACCATATTATTTTAATGGTAAACTTTTAACCTCTGAAGGAACTTTCTATGATACCTTTACAAGTAAATCTGGCTGTGACAGTTTGGTAAAATTAAACTTAAGTTTTAACTCTATCGACAAGACGATTATTCAGAAAAAAATATGTTATGGAAGTTCTTATTTTTTTAAAGGTACTAATATAGGCAATTCAGGTATATACTATGATACCTTATCAAATTCAAAAGGCTGCGATAGTATAATCGCACTCCAATTATATGTAAAACCTCTATTCAGTCAAAATTTATACAAGACGATTTGCCATAATATGACTTATAACGGCTACAATAGTTCCGGAATCTATACAGAAAAATATGTGGATAGTGACGGTTGTGATTCTACTATTCAATTAACCCTAAATATATTAAATCCTCCATTAAATTTGTTTGACACGGTTCTAGCTTGTAATCCTTTTTTCTATAAAGGCAAAAATTACACAGATAATTTGACCATTATTGATTCAATAAGAAGTCAAGAAAAATGTGATAGCGTTTTTCTTAACCGCTTTGTAAAATTGAAGTCTCCTGCAAAAAGTCTTCAGGTTCGGTATGATACAATTTGTGATTCTATTCGAATCAAAAATACTCTATACACATCATCTTTTAGTTATTCTGACACCATAAAAACAAACATTCCTCCTATATGTGATAGTCTTTATCAGCCTTATTCTTACACAATATATCATACCCCCAATTTGATTTTATCTGTCAAAGAAATAGATACCTTTTATAAAGGCAATATGGTTTCTATTAAAGCTAGTCCAGCTAAATATTATCTATGGAATACAGGGGAATCAAATAGCCAAATTCAATTTAAAATTACGGAAAACATTGATATAAATGTTACTGGATGGAATAATGTTAAATGTTCTGCAAAAATTGGGGCTCTATTAATTGCTCTTGATCCCACTATAGTTGACATTCCAAATGCATTCGCTCCTTAT
>CAYXKX010000007.1:10180-13354 GCA_964465185.1 uncultured Chitinophagaceae bacterium | reverse complement strand
AAATCGTTTTTTCCGACCTAATATTAATGGAAGGATAGAAAAAATCCAATTTGATATTTATAACCGTTTAGGTGAAAAGGTTTATTCTTCTAATAGCATAACATTGCAAGGTTGGGATGGTACATTTAAAAATATCGAATGCCCTACGGGTTTATACTCATATATATTAGAGTATGAAACAAATCGAAGATTATATTTGAAAACAGGGGAGGTAATGTTAGTTAGATAAAAATTTACAAATTAATTATTCGCCCAGTTCTCCCTATCCAAACTGCGATAATGAATCGCTTCTGCTAAATGCTCTACTTTGATTTCTTCGCTTTGCGCGAGGTCAGCTATTGTGCGGGAGACTTTTAGAATGCGGTCGTAGGCGCGGGCGGAGAGATTGAGTTTTTCCATGGCGCGTTTGAGGAGATTGCGTCCAGCATCGGAGATTTGACAAATTTCTTGAACCTCTTTACCTCCCATTTGTGCATTGGAGTGGAGACCTTCTATTTCTTTGAATCGCTCTTGCTGGATATCACGGGCTTTGATGACACGTTCTCGTACATTGGTGCTCTTTTCGGATTTGGTTTCGGATATGAGTTCATTAAAATTAACAGGAACTACCTCTACATGCAAGTCTATTCTATCTAGTAGAGGCCCCGATATTTTATTCAAATATTTCTGTACTGCTCCAGGTGGGCAGACACATTCCTTCTCTGGATGATTGTAGAAGCCACAGGGGCAGGGGTTCATAGAGGCGACCAACATGAAACTAGATGGAAATGTAATGGAAAATTTAGCTCTAGAAATGGTCACCACTCTATCCTCCATGGGTTGGCGAAGAACTTCCAAAGCTGTTCGCTTAAACTCTGGTAATTCATCTAAAAATAAAACACCATTATGCGCTAAGGAAATTTCTCCAGGCTGAGGATGATTGCCTCCACCTACGAGGGCTACATCGCTCACAGTGTGATGTGGACTTCTGAATGGGCGTTCGAAGACGAGCGAATCGCCTTTATTTAATAATCCGGCTACAGAGTGAATTTTAGTTGTCTCTAAGGATTCATGTAAGTTTAATGGAGGTAAAATAGAAGACATACGCTTAGCCAGCATTGTTTTTCCTGCACCTGGAGGTCCTATAAGTATGAGATTGTGTCCACCCGCAGCGGCTATTTCCATGGCGCGCTTGATGTTTTCTTGCCCTTTGACATCAGTGAAATCATAGCGAACACTTTTCATATTTTCTTCAAATTCCGCACGTGTATCTACAAATACTGGTTTAATGTCTTTTTTCTGTTCGATAATGTTCACGACATCTTGGAGTGTATTCACACCAAAAACATCTAATTTGTCTACGATGCCAGCTTCACGTTCATTGTGTTTAGGAAGTATGAAGCCTTCGAAATTTTCTTTTCTAGCTTGAATAGATATGGGTAGAGCACCGCGAATGGGCTGGATAGAACCATCGAGTGATAGTTCTCCCATGATGATATATTTATTAACATCGATTTTATCTTCTATCTGACCCGAGGCTATCAATATGCCTATAGCTATGGGGAGATCATAAGCAGAACCTTCTTTTTTAATATCGGCAGGTGCGAGGTTGATGACAATTTTGTAGCGAGGCATTTTGAATCCCACATGCTTGAGAGACATTTCGATGCGCTGTAAACTTTCCTTGACTGCATTGTCTGGTAGTCCCACCATATAGTATTTGGTGCTAGCTTTATCGATCCCCACTTCGATTGTGATGGTCACTGCATCTACCCCATATACAGCGCTTCCGAAAGTTTTGATGAGCATAATTTCAGTTGTTAGTTACAAGTTTTTAGTTAGTAGTTAGTATGAAGTCGCAGTCCCGATAGCTATCGGGAGTCACAGTATGTATTTATAATTAATTGTCACATCATCAAATTTTCAAATCATCATATCAACCCATGATCACATCAAAAAATTATCCACTGCCTTTCGCACACTTCCATACTTCAACAATAATTCCTTGCATTCCTCGTATTCTCTTCCTATTTCTGCCATAATCATTCTAGTACCGCGGTCTACAAGTTTGGCATTGGAGAGCTGCATATCGACCATTTTATTGCCCTTTACATGACCCAGCTTGATCATGAGGGAAGTTGAGATCATATTGAGAATGAGCTTCTGTGCTGTACCTGCTTTTAGTCTCGTGCTGCCTGTGATAAATTCCGGACCTACGACAGCTACGATAGGGAAATTGCTATGTTCAATAAGTGGGGCTGATTGATTACAAGTAATACAACCTGTAATTATTTTATTTTCTCTACATTTTTTCAATGCGCCTATAACATATGGTGTGCTACCACTAGCTGCTATTCCTATGACTACATCCTTTGCAGAAATATTCCAAGATACTAAATCTTTCCAACCCTGCTCTGTATCATCTTCGGCACCTTCGACAGCCTTGCGAATAGCACTATCGCCACCCGCTATAATACCTATTACTTTTTCGAAAGCAACACCGAAGGTAGGCGGCAATTCGGATGCATCAACTACACCCAATCGGCCACTGGTCCCTGAACCCAAATAAAACATTCTGCCTCCATCTTGTAATTTTAGCAATGCGGCTTCTACAAATCGTTCAATATCGGGCAATATGCCTTCAATGACTTGAGGCACTTTTTTGTCCTCTTCATTCATCCATTGAAGAATATCTGAGATATTTTGGCTCTCTAGTTCGTTATATAAAGATTCTGATTCCGTTGTTCTGTGCATAGACAACAAATATAATTAGATTTTCATTTTGGATAGAACACTATTTTCTAAATTTGCACCAAATTAGAGTCATTGGCAAAAAGAGACAATTTATTTAGCATAGAAAAAGTTATAGAACTCCAAAGTGAGCTATTCGTAAATGTTCGCACGCTACTCATAGAGCAGAAAGTATCGAATTATCCTATTTTTGTCTTTCAGAGGCCCTCGCAAACTATTTTAGGTAAACGTATTCTTGATCAGGCCCAGAACAAAGAGAAATGGAATGTTTTCATAACGCATTTAGAAGAATTATATCACAAAAAGGTTGTCTTAGAAGAAAAATTGGAAGACTTTAAATTTCAGTACAAAAACAATCATGATAAGTATTGTATATTGCTGATCGAAAGTGAAGAAGATTATTCTTTTTTATTTACTCCCATTATTTACTAATTCGCCCGATGC
>CAYXKX010000007.1:8390-10170 GCA_964465185.1 uncultured Chitinophagaceae bacterium | reverse complement strand
AATCCTATTCAAGAAAATATGTATGTCATCTATGATGATACCAAAGAATGTATTATCATTGACCCTGGATGTTATTTTCATCAAGAGAGAGAAGAACTGAAAAGTTTTATAGAAGAAAATGAATTGAGACCAGTCAAACTCATCAATACACACTGCCACTTAGATCATATTTGTGGGAATAAATATGTAGCAGAAACGTGGAAGTTGAAATTAGAAGCCAACAAACTAGATGAATATAATTTGCAGCGAAGTATCGAAGCAGGGATCCTTTATAATATGCCTATTGAGCCTAGTCCACCTATTGAATTAGATTTGAAAGGAGGCGACGAAATTAAATTTGGAAACTCTACCTTATCCATTTTATTTACTCCTGGACATAGTTCGGGAAGTGTTAGTTTTTATAGTCAAGCGCATAAATTTGTAATCGCTGGAGATGTACTGTTTAGAATGAGTATAGGCAGAACGGACTTGCCTGGAGGAGATTTCGACACATTGATTGATACCATTAAGACTAAATTATTTGTTCTCCCAAAAGATACCACTGTCTATTCAGGTCATGGTGATGAGACGACCGTGGGTTATGAAATGAAAAATAACCCTTTTTTAAACTAAGATAAATTAAAAGTGAACTCTATTACTTCACTGACCTTTATTGCTTTGACAATTTTTAATTTATCACTATTTCAGGACTAAATATCTATATTTAATGGATCTCTTTTGATAAAGGAAACGTGTTTTCCCCATTCTTCTTTGATCCTATATGGCAAGAAGTTTTTTGTATAAAACTTACCTAATTCTAATTGTGGAACACGACTATTGAGAAATACGTGTCCACAATCTTCACAACGATCAAAATTATATTGGTCAGCAGTGTAGTCATGCATCATAGCCGATGTATGAATAAATGACATGAATTGACTTGAATTTTAGGCGAGGCAATGTGCTACTTTTTCCATAATCGAGAAATAAGTTTGGTGATAGAATGAAGAAAAGGTAGCCAAGGAAAGCGAAAGGTTATAGACATATCTTCTAAAAGACTAGTCTTGTTATCGAGAAAGGCAAAGATTTTTTGTACAGGAATCTGAGTGTACATAGTCTCAAAAAGCTTGGGGCCACGTTCATTTTGACGGTAGAGCACATCGAGAAATAGGGCATCATAAAAACGAAAATTGAGCTTGTGCATACTCGTTAATATTGGCTTATTCGATTTTAAATTGGCGACTAGCTGCTTCGAATTTCGCTCGCAATTCATGAACGAATAACCAGTCGAAGGCTTTACCCAGCCGCCACCTGTGCCTATTCGGATATGATTTCCCTTTGAATAATCTTCAAAAGGAAAATCAGTCATAGGAATCACTCCTTTTTCATACTCTATGATTTCATATTCCTCCAGTTTTAAGATTTCCGAAATGTAGCGTTGTAAATAGATATCATAGTCGCTATCATTAAGCAAAGCAGGCGTGAATAGAGTAAATTCAACCAAAGCTTCTCGCTTATTGAGCGGCAATACATAGGTAAAACTCGTGGAGTTTGGCCATACAAGTCGAAAATCCATCATAGTAAAGCGGTCTGGGTCAAATAGGTCGGTTTTGCTGCGTATAACCCAACCTTTAAAATGTTGTAGAAGTCGAGTATACGGATCCTTGGCCTGGAAAAACTCCTCTGGAATCCGACTATCAAAAACATAGTCCGCCGAATAGTTCGACTTCAGTCCTCTGATTTGAATTGGGGTGCCATTTTCGACTGCTTGTACCTCCTCGGTTACCCAATGAAATAGTGG
>CAYXKX010000007.1:1175-8380 GCA_964465185.1 uncultured Chitinophagaceae bacterium | reverse complement strand
TCTCCGTGATTTCTTTTTTTGCAAATTCATAGAAATCAATTGCGCGAAGCATTTTATAACGATAGGGCGCTAAGGAAAGCGGAACCGCATTTTTGGCAGTGAAGAAATCTCCCTTTGACCAGCTTTGTTGTAACAATGAATCCCACAATCCTTCTCCTTTTTCCCAGAAACACCAGGTTCTATCGTTTTGGTCTTTGGCTGATTTTTCTAGAATGAGTATGCTCTTATGTTGGAAAAAAGAATCATCCTTCATAGCTAATGCAAGGTGGAGACCTGCTGCGCCCGCTCCAATAATAGCAATATCAAAATTGGAAGTAGACATAGAAATAAACAAAAAATAGAACTTGAGAAATAAAATTATGCAGCGGGAAAGGCTGTTTTTCTGTTGGTAAATCTTGCTTCATCACCATTTGAAAAGTAAAGGAGGCAACAAACCAATCTATATAATTCTTTAACGGTACTTCTTGTGCAAAAAAATCTCTGTTTGAATTTACATGGAAGTGGTAACTGTTTAATTCAAAAGCATGAAGTTTGCCATCAGGGTAGGTATTGGCTTCATATACCACCGAACGCATTTCAGCAGTTCGTAGCCTTAATGCACTGGTAATTTCAGAAATACCAGCTCCAATTGTTATAGCATGAGGTGTATTTTTTGCGATGACTTTAAACGGGTTTTACTATTAAATATTCAGCTATGTAAAAGATAAATTTACAAAATAAGTGATGGGAAAATCACTATTACAAATCTAAATGAAATTTATAGAATTACAAGTCTTAGAAAATTAAAGCGTGTTAAACTTTTGATGAATTATCTTTACTAAAAATTATACGGAGTGTCCGAAATACATCATGCCAAACATATTGCCATTTTTGCCTCAGGCAGTGGTAGTAATGCAGAAAATATATATAACTATTTTCAAGACTCAAATATTAACGTCAAATATTTGGTTTGCAATCATGCGACCGCAGGCGTTTTGACAAGGTTTGAAAATAAAGGGGTAGAAATACTACTCGTGAGTAAAACTGATTTAAAATCTGAGGAATTTATTCAAAAGTTAAAAGATATTGATTTAATTGTACTAGCCGGTTTCTTAATTCTGATTCCTCCCATTCTGATTCAATCGTTTCCAGATAAAATCATCAATGTACATCCTGCACTTCTTCCTAAATATGGGGGTAAGGGAATGTATGGCGATCATGTGCACAGGGCTGTTTTGGAAAATAAAGAAGAATTTCATGGGATTACGATACATTATGTCAATGAAGAATTTGACAAAGGAGAAATCATTTTTCAAGAAAAATTTAAAGTGACAGGAGATGACAGTTTGACTTCGATTCAAGCAAAGATTCATCAACTAGAATTTGAATGGTTTCCCAAAATCATAGAAAAGCTTCTAAGTCAATATATACCGTAAATTGAATCTTTATAGGGAAGAATGTAGACTTTAAAATTTGTCTAAAATTGTTGACAGGTATTCGTAACTGAATTAGGGTAATAAATTATTGTATCTAGTTTCGTGTCATCTTATTTGAAAGGTGAGAAGAAAAGTTATAAGCAGCATATTGGTGATGCTTCTTTTTACATGTACAACAAACGTAACGGAGAGATCTGATTACATTCATCGTGCATTGGTAAAGGAAGTGACCAAAAAGAATGATAGTACAATTGTACTTTACATGGATATGATTGACTCTGGGTTAGTTCAAAACGTCCGAATGGTAGAGTATAAGGCTAAAGTCCCTAATGTCTTTAGTTGTATGACAAAATTATCATTTATTACCAACAAATATGGCGGTTATATTTCCAGCGATCAAGTAAAAAATAATCAACTCAATAAGACTTCAAAGAAAGTTAAGGAAGATAGTAGCTTACTCATTACGCAGTATTATACTTCAAATACTATAGTGCTTCGAATACCTCACTTCTATTTGGATACTGCACTAAAAGAAATAAGTGAGAATTTAGAATTTATAGATTATAAATTTTCTAAAGTGAATGACTCCTTTATCGGTATTTATACTGCTAGCAGTTATTTGCAGCGTTTAAATCAAAGCTATTCAGAAGGTATTTCGTTTCAAAAATGGGAGGGCGAAATCAACTATGATAAACTTATCGACGAGTACACGAGTAATTATGGTGCTGTCATTCTGTCTATTTACCAGAATCCAGAAATAAGGGTAGAAAAAATTGGAATTCCAAGACTAATGGAAGAGTACAAGACTCCCTTTTTAGTTCAGACGAGAATCGAGTTAGGTCATGGACTTAAACTAATTTCAAAGTTTTGGTTTTTTACCTTGCGCTACTGGCCTATACTAACACTAATGTTACTTATCCTAATAGTAATATGGATTAATCATGATACAAAGAAATCCTATGTAACTTTTAGGAATTGGTTTGATTCGCCAAAAAACTAGCTACAGTTTCTTTGATTCCCTGATTGAAATCAACTTTAGGATCATAGCCAAGTAAGTTTTTTGCTTTAGAAATATCAGCAAGAGAATCTCTAATGTCTCCTTGTCGAAAGTCTTTATGCTCAATGATAGCTTTTTTGCCAGTAGCACTTTCCAAACTAGCTACTAAATCTAATAAGGAGAAATTCTTACCACATGCTATATTATAGACCTGATTGCAAGCATTTTCATTTGTGGTCAACAATGCGCAAATATTCGCTTGCACCGCATTGGCTACATAAGTAAAGTCGCGAGTAGTCTTCCCATCTCCATTTATATTGATCGTCTGTCCCTGCAATAACTGTGATATAAAAAGAGGAATCACTGCTGCGTAGGGACCATTAGGGTCTTGGTTTGCGCCGAAAATATTAAAATATCTCAAACCGATGGTTTCTAATCCATAGGACTTGGCAAATACACTGGCATAAAGCTCATTGGTATATTTAGATACTGCATATGGAGAGAGCTGCGCTCCTATTTTGGTTTCCACTTTAGGCAGACTATATTCATCGCCATATACAGATGAACTACTTGCGTACACGAAGCGCTTCACATTGTTTTCTTTAGCTGCGATCAACATATTGACAAATCCCGATACATTGATTTCGTTTGTTTTTTCTGGGAATAATAGAGATCGAGGAACCGAGCCCAGTGCGGCCTGATGACATACATAGTCTATTCCTTCGCACACTTTTTTACAAATTGCTAATTCGGTAATATCCCCTTCGATAAATTCAAAATTTGAAGAGTTTCTATGCTCTTCAATATTTTCAATATGACCCGTAAGTAAATTATCTAACACACGAACAAAACCGCCGTTTTCTAAAATAAACCGAACAATATGCGAACCAATAAATCCAGCTCCGCCCGTAATTAAAAAGCGTTTTCCCGAAATTTGGTTAGCGATATCCACTAATGCTGATATTGTTTTTTATAATAGTCTTGATAGTTTCCACTTGTCACATTATTGAGCCAGTCATCATTTTCTAGATACCAAGAGACTGTTTTTTCAAGGCCTTGTTCAAAGGTAACCGAAGGTCTCCATCCAAGTTCTCTTTCTATTTTTGAAGCATCAATTGCATAGCGCAAATCGTGTCCTGGCCTATCTTTGACAAAGGTAATCAAATTTTGACTAGTCCCTTTTTCTCTTCCTAGTTTCTCATCCATGACGTTGCAGAGAAGTTTGACAAGGTCTATATTTTGCCATTCGTTGAAGCCGCCTATATTATAGGTGTCACCTAATTTTCCTTTATGAAACACATCGTCAATAGCTCTTGCATGATCTACCACATACAGCCAGTCGCGAGTGTATTTACCATCTCCATATATCGGAAGAGGCTTGTTATTTTTTATATTATGAATACAAAGTGGGATTAATTTCTCAGGGAAGTGATGAGAACCATAATTGTTCGAACAATTAGAAATCACAACAGGTAAGCCATATGTATCATGGTAAGCTCGAACGAAATGATCACTACTCGCCTTGGATGCGGAGTAAGGGCTGTGTGGGTCATAGCTCGTATCTTCTGTAAAAAAACCTACTTCGCCAAGCGCACCATAGACTTCATCTGTGGAGACATGATAAAATCTTTTATCAGAAAGATTGCTTCCCCAGTGGTTTTTGGCCGCATTGAGGAGATTCACAGTTCCGACTACATTGGTCATGACGAACTCCAAGGGATTGGCGATACTTCTGTCTACATGGCTCTCCGCTGCCAGATGAATAACCCCATCAATATTTTTCTCTTGAAATAGTTGATTGACAAAATCAAAATCTTGAATATCCCCTTTGATAAACTCATAGTTTGGCTTATCTTCTATATCCTTTAAGTTTTCGAGGTTGCCCGCATAGGTGAGTTTATCTAAATTGTAAATTTTATAGTTTGGATAAGTATTGACAAATCGACGAACCACATGGGATCCTATAAATCCCGCACCACCTGTTATTAATAATGACTCCATATTTTGTTTAATGTGCAAATTTAATATAGTTACCTTGAAAAATGGATTTAAAATTTTACAAGTCAGTTGGTTAATTTCAAATGCGTGTGATAGATACTTCGTATGGCACGTCTGTATCTTTAAGTAGAGAATTAAGTAGCTGAATGGCACACCATGGGATTAATGATGCCCCTTTCGTTCCAAATCCATTGAAAAGATATAGCCCTTTATGTAAAGGGTGTTCGCCAATGATAGGTCGGCGGTCCGGGGTAGTAGAGCGCAAGGCGCCTAGATGGCTCGTAATTTGATAACTGGTGTCTCCTATGAGATTAGGGATTGCATCCAATATATCCTGTTTGGTTTTTTCTGTATGCAGAGGTGCTTTAAAGTCCACCTTATCAAAGGATGAACCTACCCAAAATTTTTCACCAAAAGGGCAGATGAACTTGCCGTATTTTTTCACGGAACTGGGTTTATTCTCTTGAATTTCTATAAGTAATGCTTCTCCTCGATTTGGTTGGAAGGGTAGATAGTTGAAAAATGGGTTATTTTTGATAAAAATGCCTTCTGCGAATATTATATTATCATATACATGGTCTAGATAGTGCCATTGATTTTCAGTATTATGGAGAAGTGTATAATTGAATTCTTTATTTATAACTTGATTATTTTTATGGAGATTTTTACTTATAAGGCTAATAAAATCATTAGTCCTGAGTTGAAAACTCTCCTTCACTTCGATCCATTCTTCATTGATTTTACTTAGATACTTTTCTTTTCCTAGAATGACTTCGTCTATAGTTGCTTCATCCTTAAATGGCTTAAAGTGCTTTTCCAATCGAATTGGGACTAGAAACTTGCCGTAAAATTCTTTGGCAATGCTAATTAGATCATCGTAGTTCCACGCCAGAGCATAACGTCTACCTGTTACAGGGTTGAGAATGCCTGAGGAAATATGACTAGCAGATGAAATCTCGTCAGAATACCAATGAAAGCGCACCTCTTTTTCATGGAAAAGTTTGGCTAAACAGGCGCCTGCCAGTCCGCCTCCAATTATTGCTATATTTCTATTTGGCATGAATTTGCTTAGAATGACTTAAGTACTTTATGAAAACTACGCGAGTTGATTATTAATTTAATGAAGTAAAAAGATGGTAAAATGGCTATTTTTGTTCAAAAATATAAACAATGAGCATAAACGACAAGGATTATATACAAAAGATAGCAGAAGATGTCAAAGAAACCCCAGATATCAGTCTAAGATTAGTAAAGAGGTTTTTACCGTTAGCTATCATGCTATTTATAGCCGGTCTGTTGTGGTTTTATTTTACGAATTCGGATCATACTGCACAGAGTAGTGCTTTGAATATTAGCCATAATAATACTACAAGTATAGATAGTGTTGATCTGGATAAAGAAGGGAAAGCTGCTGCTGAATTATGGACTAAAACGCTTGGGGGTAATGTGGAGCTAAATTTGCCAAATGGCAGCAAACTTTCCGTGCCCGAAAATGGCTTTGAAAAGTCCTTGTTGGGATTTCTTAGTCAGGGTTGTCCGGGAGAACTTAAAACGAAGTGGTTTAATTGCGATCGCTTACTTTTCAAAACGGGCTCTGTGGAGCTGAATTCTGCATCCTTAGATCAAATAGGCGATATAGCCGCACTAATGAAAGCCTTCCCTGACTCCAAATTCAAAATAGGAGGATATACCGACAATACTGGAGATGTGGTTTTCAATAAGAAATTATCGGGAGACAGAGCCGCACAAGTATTGCAAGCAATTGTTCAAAATGGGGTGCCGGCGTCGAGCCTATCTTCAGAGGGTTATGGTCCAGAACACCCACTTTGTCCGGACAATGACACGGAGGAGTGTAAAGCAAAGAATAGAAGAGTAGCCATTCGAATTGAAAAGTGTAAATAAATGTATAGTACCTTAATTCTGACAGCGAGGGTCATATTCTTCATTTCATTATTTTATTTTGTATCCTGTGATGGAGAGAAATTAGCGGACATTCCTCAGGTTAAAATTCATCGTTTTGACCTAGATTTAAAAGATTTCGATACAACAAATTTCGAGGAGGCGGAGAGAAAAATGATTCGCAAGTATGGCGATATTTATACTTTCTATATAGAGAAATTAATGGGATTAGGTAGCTTACAACCTAATCACCAATATTATTATAAGCCACATTTAAAGAACTTTCTCCAAGAGGAGTATCCCGCTATCATGGACACGTTCGATAAATATATAACAAATGATATCAGTAGAATAGAAGATGAGTTGACAATGAGTTATGGCAGGCTCTGTGCTGAATTTCCCGAAAAGAAACCAAGCACAGTTTATTCTTTTTTTATTTCGCCAATGGGTGCAAATCCTGCTTCAGCTTTTACTTATGGACAAGATACAGTAGGGTTTAATTGGTTTAACTATCTCGGGAAAAGCTTTCCCCTTTATGCTCCGCTCTATGAAGGATATAGCTATATGATCGAGTGGAATCAACAAGACTATATCAACAGAAATATAATGCTCGTAGAATATAGATTGCTACAAGAAAAAAATGGATCCAAGGAGGAGTACAGTGAGCTTATTTATAATATGATTGAAAAAGGGAAAGAGTTTTATTTTTTGGATAAGGTTTGTCCAAAAATGAAAAGTGAAACAAAAATTGGATATACAGAAAAACAGTATAAATGGTGTGAAGAAAACGAATTTGAAATTTGGGCTCATTTGAAAGAAAATAAAGTTCTGTATAGCACGGAGACCATGGATATGAAAAGAATGACCGAGCCGGGGCCTACCACCCCAGGAATGCC
>CAYXKX010000007.1:0-1165 GCA_964465185.1 uncultured Chitinophagaceae bacterium | reverse complement strand
ACTGAAAGACCTGATGCAAACATCTCCCAAAGAGATATTGAAAAATGCAAATTATAAACCAACCAAGTAGCAATATGTTAAGAGTAGTATTATTTTTATTATTCAGTTTAGGGGTCTCTGAATTCTATGGACAGACCAAGATAATCTCCCTAGAAGGCGAATGGATGGTAAAAGATTTATCTAATTCGGTAGTTAAATTCTATAAAGGAGCTGATGGATACTGGTATAGTACAATTGTGAGATCGGACAATGCAGTGTATGTAAATCAGGTAATTTACAAAGGAAAAATTCAGGAAGGGCATTCCTACCTTGAGGGGACATTCATAACCCCTAAGTCTAAAATGAATATCTCAACAAAAGTTTATTTCGATAATGAACAAGAAATGCGATTTGTCGGCAAAAAGTTTTTTATAACAAAAACCTATAGTGGAAAACGAATTAAATAAAAATAGATAATGGAATTATTGAAAACGAGTATTGGGAGGCTTCGAATTGCAGGAATTTTAGAAGGGTTATCGCTCATTGTATTGATGGGATTTGCTATGCCTATGAAGTATATATGGGGTGATCCTTCCTTTGTAAGAATGATCGGCTCCATTCATGGAGCGTTATTTATTTTATTTGCTATTCAGTTGTATCTGACTGCTGAAGAAAAAAACTGGAAGTATAAAGACCTTCCATTGAAATTAATGATTTCGTGTTTTATTCCTTTTGGTACATTTTATTTAGATCATAAGATTTTGAAGAAAATGGAGCATAGTAAAGTCTGAAGACAAATTTTATTGATAAAAGTTTTATTAAAATAAATTTGATTTATTTTTACGATGGATTCCCTATACTATAAATGTCAAAAATGAAACATCTATTACTATTAAATTTCCTATTTGTATCTTGCCTAGTCTATAGCCAATCGGTGGAAGGTGAAGACCTATCAAAATATCCTGCAGTAGCTGAAGAAGTAAAGAAGCGTGCTATGATTAATTGGCAAACAAACCCATTTAAAAATAAAATAAAGGAGATTAGAGATGGCTATGAAAAGCAAGAGGTGAGTTTTGCAGGCTATTATACAACGATTTTATGGAAAAAAGGAGTGGATACTATTCTGGGTGTCATGATAGAACCACGTTCAGGAATCATTTACAAATTGCCAATTTCGGCAAGTAAC
>CAYXKX010000006.1:51849-79239 GCA_964465185.1 uncultured Chitinophagaceae bacterium | reverse complement strand
GGGCCAACCCCTCCCCCCCCCAACCCCGCGGCAAAAAAACCCGTTTCCTTTTTTCCCCGCCGAGCTTGTATTGAAATAACATTGTGCTCCTAACTATTTCTTGAAAACATAAATTAAGGTGAAAAGTCTTTAAATGAGTGACATTGAGATAAGTATTTATCTGGGTTTAGAAAAACTAACTAGAACTCTAAAAATATTCTTACTTTTGATTTATGAAAGGAAAGTATAAAAAAATTTATTTATTCGCCTTTTCAGTATTTATACTGATAAATATCGCGGCAGTTTTTATTGTATTTAAAAAATACAGAAAAGACTCAAATAACAGCATGTTGGTATCTAGTGCGAAATTTGAATTATCAAAATTGAAGGAAAAAATAGGAGAATTGGAAGCGAAACTTCCTATAGAGGATAGCCTCTTGCTCAAAGAAGTAGAGTCCATAAAGTTAAGTCAAGTTATGGTAGATTCGCTTTTAAAGTTTAACACATTAAATAATCAATCCCTATCAGAAATAGCGGATAAAATAGCACAGTTGACTTCTGAAAGTGGAAAGGTAGAAAAATCTATTGATGCCTTAGCTACTACAAATTCTCAAGCTCAAAAGCCTTAGAAGTTTAAGAAAGTTTATGACTAATCAAGTTCATAAACTCTTTTCTGGTAGAAGAATTTTCTAAAAATGGACCTGTGAAAGCTGAAGTAACAGTAGATGAATTCTGTTTCTGCACGCCACGCATCATCATACATAGGTGCTTAGCTTCAATAACCACAGCTACTCCATGGGGATCTAAGGCTTCTTGTATGGCATCGCGTATTTGTGTAGTCATTCGCTCCTGCACCTGCAGTCTCCGGGAATATACGTCCACCACTCTTGCGAGTTTGCTTAGCCCTGTTATTTTCCCGTTTGGTAAATAACCAATATGTGCTTTTCCATAAAAAGGCACCATATGATGCTCGCACATAGAATAGAGTTCAATATCCTTTACGATGACCATTTCCTGTGAATTCTCATTAAAAATGGCTGATTTTAATATTGCCAAGGCGTCTAGTTGATATCCATTAGTCATAAAGCTCCATGCCTTAGCTACTCTCAGAGGCGTGCTAATTAGACCTTCACGAGAAGAGTCCTCACCCAAAAGATCTAAGGATGATTTTATATTGGCTGAAATACCTTCTAATACTTCTGAGTTATATTCTTCTGTCTTTTTATATGACATTGGGGTTCTATTTTGGGTATAATAACAAATGTTTTTTAAATTCGGTTCAGTAGCTCGATTATTTTCTGCCAAAATCAGCAGGAATTTCTCCCCAATTTTCTGTATCCCACTTCAATATTTCCAAGTTGATTTCGTGTTGTTTGATATAATTTTCTGCTCTTAGAATGAGGTCAAACAATTCTTCATTATTCTTTGTCATCTCTAGTTTTGTCTTAGCTTTTTTATTTTTTACCCAAGCTATGGCAGTAGCGCTGTCAGAGTATATGGATTTATTTAGGTTGTTTTTTTGAAGATAAGCTAGGCCATGAACGAGAGCCAGAAACTCGCCGATATTATTCGTTCCTTCCTTATACGGCCCTCTTTTGAATAATTCTTTTCCGGATTGTGTATCTACACATCTATATTCCATTGCACCAGGATTTCCGCTGCAGGCAGCATCTACACAGATGCTATTATGCTGGATTGGAAGGTTTACATTTTTAATTGGACTAGTTTTAACCTTATTTTCTGGGCTAACAAATTTCCAATAAGAATCTTTAATGGCGAATTCAGCTTGCTCTTTATTTGGAAACGCTTTGTATTGTGCACCGTGGAAGCCATCAATTTGAGCTTTACATTGCAACCAGCTGTCATAAACTCCAGGTTGATGACCTCTCCAAACTACATAGAATTTAGAAGCTTTTGACATGACTTCTCTTTAATAGATAGATCCATGCTATAATTCCGAACAAAACTAAGCTAGCCGTAGGCAGTATCCACGCTGCCCAGGAAAAGGTCTGCGCTGTAGTATTACTAATCCCATAAAGAACCAAGGTCCAGGTTACCAAAACCTGGTAGGCTCCTATACCTCCCTGAGTGAGACCTATACCCAAAGTGCCCGCTATGAGGACCACAATCCCACAACCTAAACTTAAACCATTGGTCTCTTCGAAGCCAAGAAATAGGATATAGGTACTAAAAAAATAAATTGAATAAATTGTTAGGCTATAGAATACAAACAAGAATGGATTTTTTAATTTCAAGATGGATTTTAATCCTTCAAGGACACCATAAATTTTTTCTAGAATGAACTGACGAAGGGCGCTCATTCTCCATACTATCAGACCACCAATAAGAAGTATACAAAATAAAACGCCTGGAATCACTAGGCTAGTTTCTCCTTTCATAGATGAATACTGGTTATAAATATCGAAAAACTTATCATATTCGAAGATAATAGCCAATATTACATAGAGTCCTAAGCCCAATATATCAATTAAACGCTCAGTAATCATGGTTCCAATTCCTTTGTCCATTGGAATTTTCTCTTCCCTCATCAATACTGAGCAGCGAAGAACTTCGCCCAGTCGAGGAAAATCAAGTTGCCCAGATACATGATAAATATGGAGGAAATTAAGGTAGAGTTTCGAGGCTGATATCCCAAAGGTTCTAAAAGCATCTTCCATCTATATGCTCTTATAATGCATGCTAAGCCAGCGAGTAGTATCGAGAGTATTAGCAACCATGGTTGTATATTTTTTATACCATGAATGATTTGAAGCCTCTGTTCGGAAGAAATATTTGATTGGAGGTAATAAACCAACCCCAACCCAATCCCTAGAGAGAGGATAAATTTGACAATGGCACCAAAATTGAGTTTCATCTAAACTAGTTTAGTTGATTATGTGGTTGAGATGGGTATACCATTACAGGCTGATGGCTCTTCATTTCATCTTCCGTCATATAGGCATAGGATATAATAATGACTATGTCTCCTGGTTCTACTTTTCTGGCCGCAGGTCCATTTAGGCATATGACACCACTGCCTCGCTCTCCTTTGATTACATAGGTTTCTAGTCGCTCACCATTATTGACATTGACGATTTGGACTCGTTCATTCTCATAAATTTTGGCGGCATCCATCAAATTTTCGTCAATGGTGATACTCCCAATATAGTTTAGGTCAGCTTGTGTTACTACTGCCCTGTGAATCTTTGATTTAAAAACATGAAAAAACATCTAGAATTCTAGATTAAAGGATAAACTCATACCGCACTAAGTAAGGTCTACTCGGATAGAATCCATCAATAAATATTTTATTACCATTTTTTTCTTTCAAAATGCTTGCAATATCCGATTCTGATTGGATAGCTCTATCATTTATACTAATAATGACAAAGCCAGCCTTTATAGCCGTATTTTTCGAGATGAGACCATCTTCAATTTGGATGATTTTTAAGCCTCCCTTTACTTTGAAATGATTTATTTCTTGTGCGGATAACGGCTCTACCTTGATACCTAGATTTTGAAGATCGTTCGTATTGCTCTTGATGATTTCTATGGTGTTTTTTATGTTCTTTAAAACGGCAGAAGTCTCAGATATATTTCCATTTCTAATATAGGTGATTTTGATCTTTTCTCCCGGGCTTTGTGTTGCTAGGTGTTCTTTCAATTCAGGATAACTATTTATGGTATTGGAATTGATTTTTACAATAACGTCATTGGTCTTTAAACCGGCTTCTTTAGCTGCGCTGCCATCAAATACATTGTCTACTAGGATTCCATTAGGAGAAGGTAAATGCAGTTTCTTAGCCATGTCGGAGGTCAATTGGCTTGGTTTTATGCCTAGATAAGCACGCTGCACCATACCATGTTCTTTTAAATCTGTCACAACTTTTTTGACAATATTGGAAGGTACAGCAAATGAATAGCCCGCATAAGCTCCTGTAGGGGAGGCTATGGCTGTATTGATACCAATGAGTTGTCCACTGAGATTCACTAAGGCCCCGCCTGAGTTCCCGGGATTCACTGCAGCATCTGTCTGTATAAAGGATTCTATGGGATTTCCACCTTGTTGATTCTGATTATTCAAACTGAGTGAGCGCCCTTTTGCACTTACAATACCTTGTGTAACAGTGCTTTCTAGATTAAATGGATTGCCTACAGCGAGTACCCATTCCCCAACCATGACCTCATCTGAATTTGCCAGTTCTATAGACGGCAAGTTTGATTCCTCTATTTTTATCAAGGCAAGATCAGTATCCTTGTCAGAACCAACTATTTTGGCCGTATACGTGTTTTTATTTCTCAGCGTCACTTCTATTTCTGTAGCGTTTTGAATAACATGATAATTCGTTATTATGTATCCATCCTTTGCTACGATGACCCCTGAACCGCTAGATTCCTGATTGTGCGTTTTTGGTTGATAGAAATCAAAACCAAAGAAACTGTGAAAAGGATTTTGATAATTGATCGTTACTTGTATTTTAGTTTTTATGTGAACCACGCATGGGGTAGAGACAGCTGCTGCAGCCACAAAGCTAATTCCGTTATTGAGTTTGTTCGCATTTTTGAGTAACTCAGAAAGTTCGTGATAATTGCCATTTTCTAAACCATTTTGTTCTTTTGGTTTTGCTTGGCATTGCAATAGAAAGAGAAGTACTAGAAAAAGAGCTGCTATTTTATAATGTATTTTAATCATATGTTTTTTGTTTGAGATTATAACACAAAATTAATTCCAAAAATTTGACGAGGGAAGAGGTATAATAGTTAATTTAACTATATTTCAAAGTTTTTAAAATAAGCTTTAAAATATAAATAAAAGAATGGAAAGTTATAATTGGCTTATTATTTATACATTTGTCTTTTTTAGCATTTTCACTATAGCAAAATATGATTTTACATCCTTATTTAGAAGAACTAAGGCAATCTATTAAGGCAAAGAACAACAATATTGCAAGCATTCGCTCCAAGTGGGTGAAGTCAAATAAATATTATTATAAGCATGTTCTTAATACACTTAATTATATCATTGAACCAGAAAATTCAGTTTTGCACATTCGATGCAGCTCTGGCTATATATTGAATGGGATTCATGCAAACTATCGTGTGGGAATAGATGATAGTGAAAATCAAATAGAAGAAGCTAAGATTCAATTTCCAGAAATTGAATTCAATACATCGAATACTGAAAATTTTTCCTTAGATAAAACGTTTGATTTCATCTTATTGACCTCTGTGGAGGATGTTGTGGATGTTAAAGCCGTTTTAGACTGCATAAAGAAGCATTCTCATGAGTTTACCCGTGTAATAGTTCTCAATTATAATTTTTTATGGAATCCTTTGGTAAATTTGGCCGAAAAATTTGGAATGAAAATTCCCCAAAACCTTCATAATTGGATCAGCGAGCAAGATGTTAACTCATTTTTAGAATTGAGTCAGTTTGAAAAAATAATTAATTATAGAGCTATATTGTTTCCATTTTACATACCGATATTCTCTTGGTTTGTCAATAAATATTTAGCTAGATTACCAATATTGAGACGAATGACTATGCTCAATTTTACAGTAGCAAGAGTGCGGGATTTCGAACCAAAAGACTACTCCGTATCAGTGATAATTCCATGCAGAAATGAGGCTGGAAATATAGAGGATGCAGTTAGTCGTATACCTAAATTAGGTATACATACTGAAATATTGTTTGGAGATGATAAGTCCACAGATGGGACAGCAGATAAGGTTCGTGAGATGATAGCCAAATTCCCAGAAAAGGACATTAAGCTTTATCAAGGCCCAGGTATTAGTAAATCAGAAAATGTATGGACTGGATTTGACTTGGCTCAGGGAGATATTGTTTTAATTTTAGATGCAGATCTTACCGTCATACCTGAAGAATTGCCATATTTCTATGAGGCAATAGTCAAAAGAAATGGAGAATTTATAAATGGGTCTAGACTGGTATACCCTATGCATAATAATGCTATGAAATTGTTTAATATAATTGGAAATAAGTTCTTTAGTATTGCTTTTAGTTATATTTTGGACAGACCAATAAAAGATACGCTATGTGGTACCAAGGTTATGTGGCGTAAAGACTATTATAGAATAAAGAAATTGAGAGGAACGTGGGGCATAACAGATAGATGGGGTG
The DNA here is from genome assembly GCA_964465185.1 of uncultured Chitinophagaceae bacterium. Taxonomy (GTDB): domain Bacteria; phylum Bacteroidota; class Bacteroidia; order Chitinophagales; family JADJOU01; genus CHPMRC01. The sequence continues at coordinate 73,118 of CAYXKX010000006.1, read as the reverse complement.
ATTATGAATTGATTTTTAGTGCAGCCAAGCTAAATTTAAAAATTATAGACTTACCAGTCCATTACTATGAAAGAACCTATGGTGAAACTAAGATGACGGGTAGAATAAATAATGGTATTATAATGCTCAAGATGTGCTGGGCGGCTTTAAGCAAAATTAAATTTCATTAAACGGCATTAACTTATATTTATGAAAATCAAAATAATAGCAACTTCAATTATTTCATTTTGCATTCTGTTGTTGAATTCTCAAACAATTAGTACTTATGCAGGAAATGGAATTACTGGTAGTTTGAATGACTCTTCTATGAAGGCAACCTTCAATTATCCTGTAGGAGTTTGTATGGATGCTTCAAAAAATATCTACGTAGCTGATTTTTATAACCATTTAATTCGTAAGATTAGTCCAACAGGAATTGTTTCTACATTTGCTGGGTCTGGATTGTCTGGAGATCAGGATGGTAATGGAATAAATGCTAGCTTTAATAATCCGAAAGGCATATGTATAGATACGCAAGGAAATATTTATGTAGCTGATCAAGGGAATAATAAGATTAGAAAAATAACCTCAGCAGGAATTGTCTCGACATTTGCTGGTTCTGGAAATCCAGGCACAAAAAATGGGCAAGGTGGAGCTGCAGAGTTTCAAGGTCCTTATGGATTGTTTTATTCTAAATCTGGAGCTATCTATGTAGCAGATGAAGACAATCATTTGATTCGTAGAATTACTTTGACAGGAGGTGTAACAACTTTTGCTGGTTCTGGTGTAGCAGGGAAAAAAGATGGACAAGGAGCAGTTGCAGAATTTTTCGAACCACATCAAATATGTGAGGATAATTCAGGAAATTTCTACGTTACTGATTATAAAAATAATATAATTCGGAAAATAACCCCTACTGGTTTAGTTTCTACATTTGTTGGTAATGGAATTCAAAAAAATATGGATGGTCAAGGTGTTAACTCAAGTTTTGAAGGACCAGTTGGAATTTGTTTTGATGGAACTAGTAATTTATATGTTGCAGACTTTCTTGGTCATAAAATTAGAAAGATAGATTTAAATGGTAAAGTAAGCACGTTTGCAGGAAATGGCAGTATTGGATCACAAAACTCAAATTTACTTCAATCAAGTTTTAACTATCCAGTTGATTTTGTTTACGATAAAAATGCAGGGAACATGTATATATCAGAAGCACATGGCAATAAAATTAGAAGAATCAAATTTTCTACGTCAAATATTGAGAATTTAGAAGATAAAATTGAATTTTTATTAAGTCCTAATCCTGCAACAAATATTTCCGTAATTAGCGGTTTTAGTAATGAAAGGTCAACTTTAAAAATAGAAATTTATAATTTAAAAGGGCAATTATGTCAGACATATAAAAAACTTGTTTTAGGGGAATATTCAATTCCATTAGACATTGCAGAGTTAACCAATGGTATTTATAAAGTTGTTTTAAAAGATAATAATTCAATATTAAACGAAGCTAAATTACAAATTGAAAAATGAAAATAATTGTTACAGGAAGCAGTGGATTGATAGGTTCTGAAGCGGTAAGATATTTTGGAAAGAAAGGCCACAAGGTTATTGGCGTTGACAGTAATCTTAGAAAATTTTTCTTTGGTGATGGCGGTGATACTACTTGGAATTTAAATTTGCTCCAAGAGCTGAAGATAGATTTCTCTCATCATTCATTAGACATAAGAGATCGAGAAGCGGTATTGAACTTTTATAAAGAGGTCAAACCAGATGCAACTATTCATTGTGCAGCGCAACCCTCCCATGATTTAGCAGCAAAAATGCCTTTTGAAGATTTTGATACCAATGCCGTCGGAACAATGAACTTACTAGAAGCATCGCGTCGGTATAGTTTTGATTCGCCATTTGTTTTTATGAGTACCAATAAAGTCTATGGAGATGCCCCCAATGAGCTCAAACTTGTAGAAACGGAAACTAGATGGGACTACGCAGACAAAGAGTTTTACAATGGTATCGCTGAAGACTTTAGAATAGATCGTACCAAGCACAGTTTATTTGGGGCATCGAAGGTAGCGGCAGATATTATGACTCAAGAATATGGTAAATATTTTGGAATGCCGACAGTATGTTTTCGAGGGGGGTGTTTGACAGGACCTAGTCATAGTGGCGTTGAATTACATGGATTTTTAAATTATTTGATTCGATGTGCTATTACAGGGAAACATTACACAATATTTGGATATAAAGGAAAACAGGTTAGGGACCAAATCCATAGTGAAGATGTCGTCAAAGCATTTGAGTGTTTTATTGATAGTCCAAAACCTGGCGAAGTATATAATTTAGGAGGTGGCAGAGAAAATGCAGCTTCAGTTATAGAATGTATTGATTTAATTCACGAGCTTTCTGGTAAGAAATTAAACTATACTTTGAGTCAAGAAAATAGAATTGGTGATCATATATGTTATATTTCTGATTTGAAAAAAATGAGAGCGGATTATCCTAATTGGGATGTACGCTATAGTCTAAAAGAAATAACGACACAAATTATTAATCAAGTAAATCAAGTTAATTAGTATGGATAATATTGAAGTTTCCAGATTGGAGCATGAATTAGAACATGGGAAAAAAATCATGGATCGAGCTGAAGATATTTGGGGATGGGGAACTGTTGCAGGGAAAATTAGAGCTAGAAGAAGGGCGGATTTTTTCATTGATCTAGGTAAGTTCACATCTAACGATAGGGTATTAGAAATTGGGTGTGGAACAGGGCTTTTTACTGGAATGGTATATGAAGCGACAAAAGCAAATATTATAGCTACAGATTTAGTGCCAGAATTGATTGAAATTGCAAAGTTGAAACATCCAAAGATTAATTTTCAGATAGAAGATGCAATGAATTTAAGTTTTGAAAATGAATCTTTTGATGGAGTTTATGGCAGTAGTATTATACACCATCTTGACTTTGATCAGTCCTTAAAAGAAATGAATCGGGTGTTGAAATCTGGAGGTAGATTTATTTTTGCAGAACCCAATATGCTGAATCCACAAATCTTGGTTCAAAAAAACGTACCATTTATAAAAGAAAAACTAGGCGATTCACCTGATGAAACTGCGATTGTTCGTTGGAGTTTCAAATCACTTATGAAAAAGCATGGGTTTAAAAATATCAAAATTACCCCATACGATTTCCTTCATCCATATACTCCCGAGAATTTGATTCCATTTGTTAGTAATCTAGGGTCGATTATAGAATCTATCCCAATTTTAAATGAGATTGCTGGCTCGGTTATTATTTATGGAGAAAAGGAATAATAAATTAGAGTTATATTGAACTTATTTTTAAATGGATTATCTATGTATCCTACTATTGTAAATTATAGATAAGTGAAATAATTGAACGATGATAACATTGGTTTTGTTTTGCGATTGAAAGTAAATAAAGAATTTGATTTGTAAATATAATAAGTATTCAAAGTTGGCCATATGATTTCATGGATTAGATCCCTTTTAGCTTTAAAACACCTAGAATCTGAATTAGACATAGATGATCCTAATACTACGTTGATTCATAGAGAAATTATATTATCAAAACCCTTCTTAAAAGAGATTTATTTAAGATGGTATAGTGATATTATGGCAAGAACTAAAGGGATACCAAATAAAAAGATTATTGAGATAGGATCAGGAGGAGGATTTCTTAAAGATGTTTATCCCGAGGTAATCACAAGCGATATTATGCCATTAAATGTTTGTGATATGGTTTTCTCTGCGGAAGAACTGCCTTTTGAAAATGAAAGTATTGGTGCTATTTTGATGGTCAATGTATTTCATCATATACCAGATTGCTTACGGTTTCTAAATGAAGCAAAACGAACATTGTGTGTCGGTGGTAAAATTGTATTAGTAGAACCATATAATTGCTTCTGGAGCAGTTTCATTTATAAGACATTCCATCACGAAACAATAGATATGAAAGAAGAATGGAAATTTAAGTCAACTGGACCATTATCCGGTTCTAATATCTTCTTACCATATATCGTTTTTGAAAGAGATCGAGATAAATTTTTGGCTTTGTTTCCAGAATTTAAAATTAACAGAATAGATTGCCATACTCCTTTTTCATATTTATTGAGTGGAGGCGTTTCATTGAAGACTTTGGTGCCAAGTTTCGCTTATGGTTTAGTAACTTTTTTAGATTCAAAATTTTCATCTAAAAATTTTAATATGTTTGCAACCTATGAAATTGAAAAAGTTGCATGATGATAGGTTTCTTAATATATTTGAATAAGCTGTTCGCTAAAATTTTCCCATTTTTTATAAACATCAAGGGAGTTAAAGTTTATTTTAATTCTCTTGATAGAATGCTTGCAACCTTTTTATGGAAGTTTGGACTCTTGGAAGGTTATGAAATGAATTTGTTTCAATCTCTTTTAAAGGAAGGGGATGTTATGCTTGATATAGGTGCAAATATGGGTGTATACAGTTTGATTTCTTCTCCAAAAATCGGAAAAAGTGGTAAAGTAATCGCATTCGAACCTGACATAGATAATTATACTATTTTCAAAAAAAGTATTACTGCAAATCAATTCAAAAATGTAATGGTATATCCATATGCAGTGAGTAATAAGAATGAAAAAATCTATTTTGAAAAGAATACCTTCAATTCAGGTAATCACCAGATAAGAAAGGAAAAAACCGCCAATTTTCAAACATCTATTGATGCAGTGATGTTAGATGATTTTTTGCGCAATGAGCAGAAAATTGATATTATCAAAATAGATATTCAAGGAGCTGAATTCTTTGCTTTTGAAGGAATGAAGGAATTGATAGCTAGATTTCCAAAGCTGATTATTTTTTCTGAGTATTGGGTTAAAGGACTTCGAGATATGGGAGTAAATCCTCACGAATATATTGATTTACTGAAAAGTCTAAATTTTAATATATATAGGATTAATTCAAAAAAATCATGTATTGAAAAATTGGACTATGAACACATAAAAACTAATCCTGAATTTGAGCAAGATTATTTAAATTTTATTTTATCAAAAGACGCATTAAATCTTTAGTATATGACATTAAATGAACTATTTAATAGAAGGACGATATTTATACCTATTGCTGGATTATTGCTCGCATTGGCATATCTTTCAACAAATTATGGCATTACGGGTGATGAACGATTTTATGAACCATATGGTAAGTCAGCATGGAGCTTCTATAAAACTATGGGCAAAGATACTTCCGCGCTTTTTATAAATACGGGTGATGGCGGTCAGTTGCATTGTTACGGACCGTCGATAGATTTATTTTCAGAGGTGGTTTCGGATACATTCAATCTGAAAGATATATTTCTAGTACGGCATATTTTCGCAAGTTTTAGCTTGTTGCTCATCATTTTGTTTTGCGGATTACTAACTTATCTAATAACCAATAATCTTTATTTTAGTTTATTGACATGTGTTTTAGCCTTATTGTCACCACGTTTGTTTGGAGATAGTATGAATAATTTGAAAGACCCAAGTTATGCTGCTTTTAATATGATCTCACTGTATTATATTATTCGATTTGTCAAGGAATTGCCAGATCCTAGACGATGGACAATTATTGGATTAATTTGTGGCATTGGTCTTTCTCTCGGAAGTAGAATTGGAGGGTTATTGTTGTTTGGTTATTTAGGTTTATTTTCTATCCTAATTGTTTTCTCAAGTAAAGTATTAAAATCCCAAGTCTTTGGTGATTCATTTAAGCCACTGATAAAAAAAGCTATTATCATCGTTTTAGGCAGTTACTTTTTGGGAATTATTTTTTGGCCATTTGGTCTCGTATCACCTATTTCCAATCCTCTTCATGCCCTGGATTTTTTTACAAATCAAACCTATCAAATCAAAACACTATTTGAAGGAGCGAAGTTGTCATCTATGGAGATTCCCTGGTATTATGTATTTAAATGGATTTCTATCTCCGTGCCTGAAATCGTTATTATTGGTTTTTTGCTATTCATTGTTTTATCATTTAAGTATCGAAAAGAAGAAAACTTCAAGTATTTACTAATGGTGCTCTTTACATTTTTGTTTCCTGTTTTTTATATTATTTATAAAAAGTCTGGTATGTATAATGCTTGGAGACATACTACATTTATTTATCCATCGTTTCTCGTGCTTTCTTCTGTTGGGTTTTATTATTTATTTGGGTTATTAAAGAATAAAACTGCCAAATTGATTTTTGCTTCATTAATTGCAATTGGACTGCTATTTCCATTAAAATTTATGATATTAAATCACCCACATCAATCCGTTTATTTTAATAACTATTTTGGTGGGGTAAAAAATGCCGTAGGATATTTTGAAACCGATTATTTTGGAGTTTCTTTTCGAAAAGCAACAGAATGGCTGCTTGAGAATCATAGATCTGAAATTGAGTCAGCCAATATCGCGGTAAATTATCCCAATTTATTAGTAGATCATCATATTCAAAAGGTATTTCCTAAAAAAACAACATCTTATGTCAGATTTGGCGAACGCGATAACAGCAATTGGGATTATTACATAATGACACATCAGTTAATTTCTGAGGATGTACTGAAGAATGGCGTATCATTTCCACCTAAAGGCACTATCAAAACTATTGATGTAGATGGTATCCCAGTTTGCGCTATTGTCAAACGACAAGATAGAAATGACTATTATGGTAAGAAAGCATTGGACAGTCAGAACTTTCCAAAGGCTATTGAATATCTAAATATGGCACTTCAATATGATGCGAATAATGAGACTGCTTGGACGAATCTTGGGTTTGCTCAACTCAATTCAAATATGCCGAATGAAGCAGTGCAGTCTTTATCCAATGCATTAAAGGTATCGCCAGGTAGTATTATGGCAAAAAATTACTTGGCTTATGCCTATTTGCAAACTGGAAACCTACCATATGCACAATCGGTATTAATGAGTATGATTGAAGATAATCCTAACAATCCTGAACCATATAGACTTTTAGGTCAGATTTATCAGCAGCAGGGTAACAGTGCATTGGCTCAACAATATTTGAATATTTATCAGCAAATCACAAGTCAGATGGGGGGGCAATAATTACCTTACCTTCTGCAGTGTAAATACAGATTGATACCCTTCGTTTTGATATCGACAATAATAGAATCCTGAAGGCAATTGCTCCTCTTTCCAAGTGAGTTGATATATTCCTGGGGCTGATTTTTCATCCATCAAAGTGGCAAGTAACCTACCTTCCGTATTGAATACCTCTACTAAAGAATGTCCACCCTTGGAGTTGATATCAATTTTAACTGTATCGGAGTTCGTAAATGGATTTGGAAAGCACTGCAATCTCTTTTCCTCTAGAGCCGATTGATACACTGATAAACTGCCACTATCACATGCGGCATTTTTAACAATAGGTATAGTTTGATGATTTTTAAATAAAATCGTAGAAATAGCACTTTCTTCAATACAGAACCATTGTCTAAGTATGGATGCATATACCGATCTAAAGTCGTATTGCATAGCTAAATTATCTTCCACAGTAAAGCTTGGATTTATCGTTGGATTCATCCCAATAATTCCATTCTGAACCTGAGTACCAAATACTAAAATTGGTAAGGCCGAGCCATGGTCTGTGCCATTGCTGCCATTGGATTTGATTCTTCGACCAAATTCAGAAAAAGTCATTCCCAAAACTTTATCCTCAATGGATAAAAATTTCAAATCATTTTGGAAAGCAGAAATAGCATTGGACAAAGTAGCTAGTAAGTCTGCATGTGATCCTTTGGTATAATCAGCACTATCTACCTGGTCTGAATGAGTGTCAAATCCACCAAGACTCACCATATAGATTTTAGTCTTCAGTCCACCCTTTATAAGTTTGGCTACAATTTTCAATTGGTCAGCTAGCTTGTTATTAGCTGGATAGGTAGCTTGAGTAGTAACTTTCAGTGCAGCGTTTTTTATAGCAATATTATAAATTTTAGCCTGTCCTGCCACTTCCCTTACATAAGCTAGTTCTTTTCCTATTGCATTGCTGCTCGGAGTAGAGTGTGAGCCATTGACTAAGTCGTAAAAGTCTTTGTCGCTAGTGACTGAAATAGCCATAGGTATACCCGGACCTGGTGTTGGTCCCTGGAAACCTGGGGAAACTAAGGCTCCTATTTGTATGGCAAGTGGATCAGGCATATCTGTTGTAGGATATGCATCAGGATAATTGGGAAACTGATGATTTAAATAGCGTCCCATCCAACCTGAATTCTCCACTACCTTGGCATCAGATCCTGTTAGCCATATGTCCGTACTTCTAAAATGAGAGTAATTCTGATCTGGATAACCCACATTCTGAATGAAATTTACCTTACCTTCATTATACAAAGTTTGTATACCAGTCATGGAGGGGTGGAGACCTGTCTTATCAACTTTATTTAGTTTTAATACTTTACTTTCTGGAATCAATACATTAGCTCTATGGATGGCAAGATTAGTATATTGATCTAGTGGTATCAAGGTGTTTAAACCATCATTGCCACCATTGAGCTGAATTATGACTAATACATGGTCATTGATTTCAGCGGATCCTGCCAGTAGCGAACCCAAGGCTGAATTTTTCTGGATAGCTGAAAAACTAAATCCTGGTATAACGCTCCCTAGGGCTATCGTTTTACCTGTTTTGCTTAAAAATTCTCTGCGTTGCATATGTCTCTATTTTACATTAATTGATATTCTGCCAATTCTAAGATGTATTTATAAAATGCTAAAAGTAGGTCAGATACTATTTTCTTCTTAGCAGCATCACTTGGATTATTGATGTGGTCATTCCATGCATTGGTCCAATAATAGTCTTGACTCTGTCCAAACAGTAAAATGGATTTTAAATAAGTCTTTAGTTCAGCTGTAGCAGGAATAGTATGCAAGAAACCTAAAGCATCATCTATCAATTTATTGGGATCTGATGGAGTTGAAAATCCTTTTGTGAAATTAATTGTGTCTACTTGTATTTTATAGGATCGTTTCGTATAACCTATCAAGAGAGCCACCGCCAATTTATTTCTATTGGCGATAGTATCTGTCGTAATCCAGTTTTCATGCATAAGAGGCTTCTGATAATAGGCTTCCCAGCCAGAAACATTAGGTGGATCATATGGGAGTTGTCTTAATATAAATGAACCTGTGAATAATTCGGTGTAAACATCATATTGCTTTAGTAAATCAGAATTGTCAGGAAGGACTACTTCCATTTCTTTGTATTGGCCATACATGACATCTACAGGCGATTTAATATGACTGCCATATAAATCTGTATCATAAAAATGTTCGGATGCGAAAAGAGCTTGAATGACAGGTAGTATATCGTAATTATTTGAACGCATGATATTCGCTAATGGAACAATTATATTAGCCTCTACGGTACTATCTATGTCATAATAGACAAAAAAACCATAGAGCTTTCTACAGAAATGAAGTGCTACATCATTTCTTTGGAATATCATATTAACTAGATCATCTAACTCATCTTGTCCAGCTGTTCCAGTTTTCCCGGTAATTATGGTATTACTATAATAAGAAGAAAACGTCTTATTTGAGGTGTCATGTCTCGTGGGCGTAAATTTCACTAAACCAGTAGTTCTATCTATTTGGTACCCGGTCAAAACCTTGGCTGCTTCTTTGACATCAGACTCATTATAAATAGGGGAAAATCCTTTTCCAAGTGTAAATAGTTCTTGCAATTCTCTTGCCAAGTTTTCATCTGGGGCATTTTTTTGATTGACATCTCCATTCAAATATCTCAAAACCCCACTATCCAAGAGTGATTGTTTTATGACCGTTTTAAAATTCCCCATACAATTGGCACGAAGCATTTTGTAGTTTTGATAGAGAAATCGAGGATCACCCACATCATGAGTAATTGGAATAAAACTATGCAGAAAAAGAGCCATTTTTTCTGTAATGGTCACATCGTTGAAATAATTGATAGCTAACCAACTTCTGAAGGATTCTATTTTTTGAAAATTTATTTCAGGGTACTGCGGTGTTGTATTGACCCAAGTATTCCCATATGGAATTGCAGCCTCTTTGTATTGAGGCTGAATGATGTTCTCATAATGATTGAGGGGTGGCGCAGGTTCTGCTGATTGCGTTAGAATAGAGCTAAGCACTTGATTAAGTGTTTGCCCATTATAAGCAGTCAAATCAGTTCTGCGAATACCAAACCTAGTTCTTCGTAGAAGGTGTTTTAGCTCTTTCTCGCCGAAGCTGCCTGTGTAGGCTCCGATCCCTTTGTTGGATACAATTGGCATAATACGAATGTTTTATACAAAAATAGTGAAATTAATTGATACTTAGTAAGAATAAATAATGGTATTTAGGTTTAAAAATAAGCCTAGAAAGTCTCATTTTTATATTTTTGTCGTTTGCAGATAAAAATATTTAAATGAATCAATTTAATCGATTAAACAAAATTTTAGGTTGGGCGGTGTTTTTCATAGCACTTGCCACCTATACCTTGACTATGGAAAAAACCGGTAGCCTATGGGATTGCGGGGAGTTTCTAAGTTGTACTTATAAGCTTCAGGTAGCGCACCCACCAGGAGCGCCATTCTTTATGCTAGTCGGCAAACTATTTTCCTTGTTTTCATTTGGTGATCCTGCCAAGGTGGCTATGTCTATCAATTTTCTAAGTGCATTATCTACGGCATTTTGTTCATTGTTTTTCTTTTGGTCATCGGTGATGCTCATGAAAATGGTATTCATAAAAAAGGGCGAAGAAATAGAAGAGTCCAAAATGTATCTTATACTTTTGGGTTCATTTATTGCTGCACTTGCGGCTACGTTTTTAGATTCCATGTGGTTTAATGCTCTAGAAGGAGAGGTATATGCATTTTCCGTATTCTTTATGGCATTTAACGTTTGGGCAATATTAAAATGGAATGAGGACGATGGTCCAAAGGCTGATAATTGGCTATTATTAATAGGTGTTTGCACTGGTATGAGCATCGGAGTGCATTTACTCTCTTTACTTGTATTTCCAATAATTGCACTCATATTTTATTACAAGCGATTCAAACCAACCCTCCTCGGAGCTTTAATTTCCTTTGTAATTTCAGTGGTTATGATTCAAATTGTGATGAAAGGAATCTTGAGTACCACATCGTCTTTCTTGGGAAAAATGGATTTGTTTTTTGTCAATTCCTTAGGTATGCCTTTTTATTCGGGTACGATAGTTGGTATTATATTGATTGTACTTCTCTATATCTTTTTGTTGAGATATACATCCAATAAAAGATCGTTTAAATATTGGAATGAAAATCTAACAAAAATACCATTAAATACAGTCATTTTGTTTTTTGCCTTTTTATTAATGGGTTATACCAGCTACTTTATGGTGGTGATTAGAGGGAATGCTAATCTTCCAATTAATATGAATGTGCCAAATAATTTCCTCACTTTGAAATCATACATAGACCGCGAACAATATGGCGATAGACCCCTTTTATTCGGGCCACATTATTATGATGTGAATGAGGTTGAGGCAGTAGAGGATAAGGGAGATATTTATTTAAAAAATACGGTAACAAATAAGTATGAGCTGGTAGGTGCTAATAAGCAGTACAAGTATCCTTCAAGGGTTAAAAAGTTTTTTCCTCGTGTAGGTCACGAAGGGGAGGATAAGAAAAACTATTATAGAGCTTGGATAGATCCTAAGTATGAGATTATTGACAGAGGGACAGGCAACTCAGTTCAAACATTTGGACGAGGAGAGTCAGAGCAGGCAGAACAAACTGCAGCCCAAATGAATGGAACTGGTGGTCAACAATATGCTGTCAAAGACAAAGTGAGCTTTATTGACAACATTTGGTATATGTGCAAATATCAAATAGGATTCATGTATTTTAGATATATGATGTGGAATACGGCAGGCAAAGTAGATGATCATCAAGGGAGGGCCACCAATGATTATGGAAGATGGACATCCGGCATCACCTTTATTGACAATTTACCGCTTATAGGAGATATATGGGGAAATGTTCAACTCGATGAAAGTGGAAGACCAAAAGAGGCCAGAACCTCTAAATCGCACAATGTCTTTTTCATGATTCCATTTTTATTATGCATTCTAGGATTATATTATAATTACACCAAAGACAGAAAATCGTTTTCTATTATTTTGTTATTAGTGTTTGCTTCAGGTATCATGCAGGTTGTCTTTCATAATGAGCCTCCTGTGGAGCCACGAGAGCGAGATTATGTCTATGCTCCGTCTTACTGGGCATTTGTTCTTTGGTTACCATTTGGTATTTTATTCGTTTACGACCTTTTGAAAAGCCGATTAGCAGCAAAAATGTCTCTTATCGTTTCATTAGCCATCGGAGCAGCTGCCCCCATTCTTATGGGTTTCCAAGGCTGGGATGACCATAATAGAGGCAATCGATCGACTACGTTAGCATTTGCAAAAAATATGTTGAATGCATGTCCACCCAATGCGATTCTTTTCTGCTATGGAGATAATGATACATACCCGTTATGGTATGCCCAAGAGATAGAAAATATCAGACCAGATATACGAGTCATAAATACGAGTCTTGTGGAAGGCGATGCATATATTGGTCAGCTGAGACTGCCGATGAATGAAAGTAAGGCTGTCAAATTATCTATGGCTCAGGATAAAATAAAAGGGGACAAACGTTCTTACTTTAGATTGAATCAAAGCGGTTCTTCAGGAGATACTATGGCTTTGAAGGATGTCATTGATTTTATGATGAGCGATGATCCTGCGGCAAAAGTTTCTTATAATCCAAATTACCCTGCAGAGAATTATTTACCTACAACAAATGTGTATATTGATATAGATCCTGCCAAGGCCATTAAATCTGGATTTTTGATTCCTAAGGGTAAAGAATCCACAGTGCCTACAAGGGTTTACCTTCAGCTTCCGTCGAGTTTATCTAGAGGAGCTTTACTTCAGCTCGATGTATTATTGAATAATATGTATGAAAGACCTGTTTGTTTTGCTTCGTCAAATCCATCAGTGACTGGTTTAGGTTTGAAAAATTATTTGATGAGTGAGGGTATGCTTATTATGTTCTCACCTGTGGGTTTCCCTGATGTCAATGGTCTGGAGTCTATAGATGCAGAGCGAGTTTACGACTTAGTGTTTAAATATGATTTTGGAAAGATTAAAGAAAATGATATACTACTAGATGAGCACACGTTAATAAGTTTCAATGGGGGAATGAAACCGGCTATAGCTAATTTGGCAATGTATTACGCTATCAATAATAATCCTGAAAAGGTGGATAAATTACTCAATCATTTATATACAAATATACCACCAAGTAAGCTTCCATATAGTTATGTGGATCTGCCTGCCCTGCAGGCTGCATCTATAGCAAAGAACCAAAAGTATATGAAGCAGATTTCTGAAGGTTTGTTTTCTGTTTGTGTTTCTAATCTGGATTGGATGACAAATTTAAACAATGCAAAAAAGGCAAAATTGGCTCAAGAGGAATTGCGTTTATATATGAGTTCTTTAAATGGAATGCAAGAAATATTGGCTAGATCGGGAGATACGACAATGTCTACCAAAATACAACAGAAAATGAATCAGTACAATATGGTGCTGAATTGATAATTAAAATTTAATGAGAGGTCTTTCTCTTATTTTGAAACCTCTATCGTGGTTGTATGGTCTTATCCTTTGGGTAAGAAATCAATTGTACGATAGAGGTTTTTTCTTTTCTAAGACTTTTGACCAGCCTATAATCAAAATAGGTAATTTATCCTTTGGAGGAACAGGTAAGAGCCCAATGACTATCTACTTGGCGAAAGCTTTATCTAATCAAACTATGGTTTACATTTTGAGTAGAGGATATGGGAGATCGACCAAGGGAATTCAAGAAGTTTTGGTCAATAGCAGTCATAATGAAGTGGGTGACGAACCATTGATGATGAAAAAAAGTCTACCAGATTGCAGAGTATTCGTATCAGGGGACAGAGTTGCAGGAATCCATCATATCAACTCTTTAAGTAATGATAAAAAGCTCATCATTCTAGATGATTGTCTCCAGCACAGACGACTCCGAGGAGGGTATGAAATATTATTGACAGAGTATTCGCTTCCGTTTTATAAAGATGACCTTTTTCCTGCTGGTAAGCTGAGAGATTTAAAGTCAAGATCAGAAAAAGTGAACATGGTAGTTATTACAAAAACGGAAGATAGTGGACCAGAAATAGCTGAATTGAAAGAAGGTATAAAAAATTATACCAAGTCGCCTGTTTATCATAGCAGCCTGAAGTACTTGCCCTATCAAAATTGGTTTACTGGAATTGAAACTCAGATTCAGCCGAAAGTTCTGGTTGTTACCGCTATTGCTAATCCGACCCTTTTTTATAAAGAAGTAGAGAAGAGGAGTGTTATTTTAGCTAGGTTTCAATACCATGACCATCATAATTTTTCTGTAGATAATATCCGACTATGGATGGATAGGTGCAGAAATCATGACGTGATGCAGATAGTCATGACAGCAAAAGATGCGGTGAGAATCATAGAATTTAGGAGTTTGTTTGAAGAGTCAGGTATTGAAGTATTAGTTTTGCCTGTAGAGGTATGTATGGATCCTCTGAGTTGGAGTGATTTTTTAGCTCGTATAAACACCTACATAAATCAATTTGAAACTTAGTTTGAAAAAGAAAATACTTATTTCGGTCACGAATGATATCGCTTATGATCAGCGCATGCAAAAGACAGCGTATACCCTTCAAAAAAGTGGCTTTGAGGTCCATATAGTGGGTCGATTGAAAGATAGAGATTCTAGTGTCGATTTGAATTCTTCTATTTTTACTTCTCACCGGTTCCAAATGTTTTTCCAGCGTGGGAAGTTTTTCTATTTTGAATATAATCTTAGACTACTTTTTTATCTACTCAAGAGAAATGCCGATATATACTGTGCGGTCGATTTAGATACTATTTTGCCTAATTTTTTGGTAAGTAAGGTTAGAAGAAAGCCACTGGTATATGACGCCCATGAATATTATACTGAAGTGCCGGAATTGGAGGGAAGAATTCTTGAAAAATCTATCTGGAAATGGGTTGAAAAACTGACCCTGCCATCATGTCGTAGTATATACACAGTTTCCAATTCTATTGCTCTTAGATTTGAATCTGAGTACAGAAAGTATATTGAAGTGATTTATAATTATCCTTTGCGAAGCATTAGGGATAGTCAAAAAGCAAAAGAAAATGTAATACTATATCAAGGGGATTTGAATGAAGGTCGTGGGTTAGAAATGGCAATAAGCGCTATGGATAATTTATATGGTTGGAAATTATGGATAGTTGGGGATGGTTATCATAAAGAAGTGCTGGAAGAAATAGCTGATGGGATTCAAAATACCGATTCTATAGAATTTCTTGGAAGAAAGACTCCAGCTGAACTCAAAATTTTAACTCAGAAGGCCAAATTTGGGATTAACTTGTTGGAGAATAAAGGACTTAACTACTATTTCTCCCTGGCAAACAAGTTTTTTGATTACATACAGGCAGGTGTTATTCCCATCTCTATGGACTTTCCTGAATACAGAAGAATTCAGGATCAATACAATTGCTCTATATTGATTCCATCATTGGATAAAGCACTTTATTTGATAGCTTTGGAAGAAGTGATTGTCAATGAAAATAAGTATCACGATTTGCTTAGAAATGGCGATATTGCAGCTTCTTTTCTCACATGGGAAAATCAAGAAGAAAAACTGAGTTCTATATATAACAATGTCTAAGCACATACATATCATTTCGTTTGATATACCTTACCCACCTATATATGGCGGCATTATAGATGTCTTTTATAAAATCAAGTCCCTACACAGTTTAGGTTATAAAATCACACTACACTGCTATCAATACAAAGATAAGAATGAACAGACCATACTGAATGAATACTGTGAAAAAGTCTTTTACTATCAGCGAAAGAAAATCTATAAAGTTTTCTTTAGTTTGGTGCCTTATATTGTCAGTTCTCGATCTTCAAATGAATTGCTTTCCAATTTGTTAGAAGATAATGACCCAATTATCTTTGAAGGACTCCATACTTGTTTTTATCTGGCACATCCACAGCTGAAAGATCGAAATAAACTAGTTTGGATGCACAACATAGAATGGGATTATTACAAAAATCTCAGCCATGCAGATAAGAATTTCATTCACAAGATACATTTCAATGTAGAAAGTAAAAAGTTGAAACAGTTTGAGAAATATTTGACTTCAGCTCAGACTATCTTTAGTGTGAATCAAGCAGATGCTCAGTATATGAAACAGTATTGTGAAAATTCTATCTTTATTCCACCGTTTCACCTAAATGAAAAAGTAACCGTAAAAACAGGAATTGGGGATTATATACTCTATCACGGCAGTTTGGACGTGGTCGAAAATCATCAAGCAGCAGTCTATTTGATTAAATCTGTGTTTTCTCGCATGGATAAAGACGTCATAATCGCTGGGAAAGAGCCAAAATCCAGCCTAATAGAATTAATAAAGACGCATCCTAATGTCAAGTTAAAAGCTAATTTGCCTCAAGAAGAACTCGACACGCTCATAGAAAATGCTCAATGCAATGTTTTGTTTACATTTCAAGCCACTGGTTTAAAACATAAACTCATCAATGCATTGTATAGAGGCAGATTTATAATAGCCAATGATAAAATGGTCTTAAATTCTGGATTGGATCGATTATGCATAATAGCCAATACCCCTGATGAAATATTAGCTAGGATCAATGAGTGTTGGGGGGAGATTAAAACCGAAGAGAGAATTAAAGAAAGAGAAAAAGTCCTCAATGAATTGTATTCTAATGAAATTAATGCAAAACGCATGATTCCATACTTGTAGAGATGAGAAAATAGGATATTTTGAATTTGAACTAAAATGAGTCAATTTTATTATGACGAATATATAACAAGAATAAAGAAAATTAGAATTCAACTATAGTATTAAAAATTTAACATAAAGCATTTAAAAAATGGAGTTAACATCAAATCTTTTTTCAGTATTAAATGAGACAGAACATGAACAAGTAGTTCACTGTTATGATAAAGAAACAGGTCTACGCGCTATCATTGCTATCCATAATACAGTATTGGGTCCATCCTTAGGTGGTACGAGAGTTTGGAAGTATAGTAATGAAGTTGAAGCGCTACAAGATGTGCTAAGATTGTCTCGAGGTATGACCTTCAAGTCTTCTATTAGTGGGATTAATCTAGGTGGCGGTAAAGCCGTTATACTAGCAGATGATGCAGTAAAAAGAGATGAGAAGTTCTGGCGTAAATATGGTGAATTTGTGAATAGCCTCAATGGGAAATATATCACTGCAGAAGATGTAGGAACATCGCCTAAAGAAATAGAGTATATCGCAAAAGAGACTAAACATGTGGCAGGAAAACCATTTCACCTTGGAGGGAGTGGAGATCCAAGTCCATTTACTGCCTATGGAGTCTATGTTTCTATGAAAGCGTCATGGAAAAAACTAACGGGTCAGGACTCGCTCAGTGGTGTGAAGGTAGCGGTGGTCAATATCTCATAGATCATCTTATGAGTGTGCATGGTTTTGTATCCATAGCCGACATTAATCAGGCAAACTTGGACCTAGTCACCAAGAAGTATTCAACTATTCATGTGGTGTCTCCAGAATCTATTGCTACCTCAGAAGTAGATGTGTATTCTCCATGTGCACTAGGAGCTACGCTAAATTCAACTTCCATTCCTCAGTTGAAATGCAAAGTGGTGTGTGGAGCTGCGAATAATCAATTGAAGGATGAGATAGCTGATGGAAATGCCATTATGCAGCGAGGCATTTTGTATGCTCCAGATTTCCTCATCAATGCGGGCGGTGTGATCAACTGTTATACCGAAGCTATCGGAGAATATAGCAAAGAAAAAACGATGCAGTTTATAGAACCAATTTATAATAAAGTGATTGAGATTTTCGAGAAATCAGAAAGAGATTCTATTAATCCACAACTGGCAGCTATGGCTATAGCGAAAGAGAGGATAGAGAATGCTAAACTTAAAAGCCTAGCGAACTAGCATATGATAAGCAGAAGAAGTATTCGCATTAAGGTATTACAGGCTATTTATGGTCAATTTCTTTTAAATGAAGAAAATGTAGAAAAAGCCTATGAAATCTATGACAAGAGCATACAAGATGTCATAGAAATTAATGTCATTTATTTGAACTATTTATTTCAGACATTTAAATACATAGAAGAGTATTCTGTGCAGCAAAGCCAAATGTATTTGCTGACAGATGAAGAGAAAAAGGTTAACACAAGTTTGGTCGATGCTCAATTGTATGTATATCTGAAAGAAAATGTTGCATTTCATAAGCTCATTAAAAAATTCAAATTGGATCAGTATATCCAGTCTGAATATATCAAGAAAATGTTTACTGAGCTCATAGGAACTCACGAATATAAAGAGTTTGTGCTGGCGAGAAATAGTCAGACGGAATACAATTTATGTAATTCTTTTTTCAAGAAAATTTTGTTTAAGAATGAAGATTTAATTGATTATTTAGAATCCTATTATGCCAATATAGAGGAAGATGCCGATTTAGTTCACTTCACATTAAAGCGTTCTATCAAGGCTATTATTGATAAAACAGCATTGGAAATCTCATTCGGTATTCAAGAGACGAAAGAACTAAAAGAGTTTGCCTACAACCTTATTAAGGTCACCCTCGAGCAGCAGCAGGAGTATATGAAACTCATCAAACCCAAACTCAAGGGCTGGGAAGCGGAGCGAATTCCTATTCTCGATATGACGATTATCAAAATGGCTATCAGTGAAATGCTTCATTTCCCAACCATACCACTCAAAGTCAGTGTCAATGAATATATTGATTTGACTAAATTGTTTTGTTCTGTCAAAAGTAAAGATTTCGTCAACGGCATCATGGATAGAATCATGCGTGAACTGCAGACAGAAGGAAAAATCTTGAAGACGGGCAGGGGGTTGGATTAAGGGGAGGTTTCACCTTTGCAAGTGATTTTCACATAACTGTTCTACATAGGCGCTAATGTATCAGATAAATGCGGATATTCCATCTCTAGAAAAGCAGTTAATGCTATGACGGTTATTATCGAGATGATTAGGTGGAGGAAGAAGTAGAATAAAGAATTTAGAATGCATGATCATGATTGTTAAGTTGATTTTAATTGCTACAATATCTCCCACCCAATAGCTTTGTTAACTGTTGATTTAACGGCATTAATGGCTCCATTAATAGCATTCTCTACGGTTAGTATTCCTAAGCCTTCTATTGTCAATAATACAACACGCATGGTGCTTTTTTGAATATCGAGATAGAGTAGCGCCTGTTCCTCCGTTATTTTACTTTCAGCCTTAAGCTTGGCGATAAGTTTAATATTTTCAGCATATGATTTCATTTCTTTCTCGGCAAAAGGTTTTGCTTCTTTCCAATGACTGGTAAGAACTCCTTTGGCTGCTTCTAACATATCTTTGGTTAGTTGACTATAATTTATTTCCATACGTTATATTGATTTTCTGAATTATTGTTTCTCTCCTCGTTTTAAAGCTATTTGAAATTTGATAAGACTGGCAAATAACGTATTCATTTGATTGTCCAATAGCTTTAGCTGATCTAGATTGCTAAATCCAATGCGGTGTAGCTTTTCAAAATTGGCCATTACATTTTTTAATTCTGCTACTTGACCACTTATTACTTTATTCTTATCTAATATAGAGGCACGTGCTTCTAGTATTCTTAATTTTACCTTTATATTTTCGTAGGTGGATGTATGATTTGTATAACTAGCTTTATCACTGCCCAGGTGTGTTTCTATATTGACCAGTAGTCTCATTACATCTTCTTGCAGACTCGTGATTGTTTTATCCATCGTTTCATCATATTCACTAATGAGACGAACAGAAAAACAGCTTTGAAAAATAAGTGATAATGTAAATATCCAAACTAAATAAATTGGGATGGTAGTCTTTTTCATAACATAGGTTTTTTCATGGTGACAGTTGGCAAAGGTATACATAATCTTTGAGAAATTTAAAATTATTTAATACAATAATCTATAATCAAGCTTCGTTTCATAATACCAGTAAAAAAAATCTATGACGTCATTTTTTGACAAACCAGTTTACTATTTTTGCAACACTGAAAATCTAACCAATGAAAAAAGACACTCTAGACTATGTATGGAATGTATATTCCAATCTCTTGCTACATAGTGAAAAAAATCAGAACAAAGTAATGTTATGGAGAAGGTTGTTTCTCATATCATCCATTACCACAGCTCTGCTTGGCTCTGTAGCAGGCTATTTGCAAGTATTTAATTTATGTCTACCAGTTTTTATTACTGATTTATTTCAAATAGATAGAAGTACTGCAATTATTTGTATTAGCAATACCGCAATGACAAAAAAAATAGGATACCTCCTTGGAATTGTGAGTACCTTAATCCTATCCATCAGTTCCTATTTCGGCAGCAAGATTATGCTCTCGGATAAAGAAAATATTTGGAAAAACACGAAGTCTATGGCAGAAGCTTTGTTATCTAATATTTATAGATACATTACCAATAATGGAGAGTACAGTAACCTAAGAGAAAGTGAGCAGAATAGCCTATTGATAGATAAGACGAATGAATATCTCATGCAGAGTGAAAATTTAATATTAGATGCAGTAAAAAATTTGGAAGGTAAACCTCCAATCGATATGAATATAGAAACCTATATTCAAAAACGACTCGTTGATAAAAAAGAAAATTATTATAAAGCAAAAGCAATAGTGTTCATTAAGCAACTCAAACGCTATGAGCGTATGACTATTGGCTTAGGGATAGTCTCTGTTGCCTTTGGTAGTTTAGTGACAGTGTATGATGCTTCGGTACTTATCGCACTTGTTACTACAATGACTACTACCTTGGCTTCCTATTACACTGCCCTAAAACTCAAGGAACAAAAAAATAGCTATAATGCTACCGCTAAGCAGTTGGATATACTTCTCATGAAATATAGATATTCAAATAAAATAAGTGATGAGCAATTAATACACCAAACTGAAAATATCCTTATAGCAGAAAACACAGCTTGGATGAATTTTTGGACTACTACAAGTGAAAAATAAAATATTAACATTTTAAAAACTTGACATTGTCAAATATTGAAATTATCTTTGCGTTAGAATATTGAAATAACAAACAATTAAAACAAATAAACTAGACTAACAATGAGAACTGAACAAAGGGTGAACAAAGAGAAAGTGGGGTAGAATTTCG
>CAYXKX010000006.1:40970-51839 GCA_964465185.1 uncultured Chitinophagaceae bacterium | reverse complement strand
GTTTTTATTATTATTTAATTTGTTTTCTTTAAGGAAATAAAAATTATTACGTTCTGTAGTTGCGGCTTTTGCATACGTGAAACTATAGAAAATAATGAATCGAGGATATAAACACAGGAAAAATAATCATTTCAAACTATACTTTAATAGTATAAAAAATTAAAAGTGAAAACGTCAAATAATGACACCAGTTCAAACTAGTTTTGCAATCAAAAATTAATAAATTGTTAACCATTAAAATTCAATCATTATGATCAAAGAACCAAAATTAGAGCTGGAAAACAGCCAAACACTCTTTAGATTCCAAACGATAAGAGCCCCGCAAACAGTTAGTGAAGATAGTCTCACTAGATTTTTTATTCAGCATCCGAATGTAACTGGAAGTCCTCTCTATGCTAATTCGAATGAAAATTTTCAAAGTAATTTAAATTCTTTTCAAGCTATATCAGCTAAGGATTTTAAAGCAAATAATGTCGAATTTTTCAAAGTCTCTGAGTCCTTATTGCAAGCTAGGAGTTTTATTTCTTCTCAAGAATTTCTCAATAAAATTTCTGAAACTCCACAGTTATCCCAGAATCAATTTCAAGAAATTTGGGATAATTTTTCTTATCAAGTATTTAAGGGACATTCTCAAGAGGAGAGAGATATCCTGTCTACATTTATCTATGGCTATTTTTGTAAAGCCAATGGAGAGCAATTTATTCAAGACCATACAGAAGGTGAGACTCTGGACATGGAAGCCTTTCGAAGATTTTTAGAATCAAAAATAGTAGTTCCTAAAGAGTTTATCTCACCTGAGAATAATCCAATAGTAATTACAGGAGGAGGTAATTCAAATCAAAATGCAGTAAGACCAATGAATTTTGCTCTTAAAGTTGCGAAAGAAAAAGATTTAACTGCTTCAAGAAATATAGCTGAATGTGAGACAGTTTTAAAGAAATTGAATGAAACTCAAAAGAAGTACGAAGTTTTGGAGAGTAATCAAAAGGCAATATTCTCGGCTTCTGTCGAGACAGTGATTGAAACAGCATATCAAACTTATTTAGCACAATTTCCCAACGGTATAGAAAATGAAACGAATCCTCCCGCTTTTGTAACGCCAAAGCCTACAGATGAGTTTGATTATGCTGAATTACAAAAAACTACACTAGAAGCAAATCTTTCCGAAGATCAGATTGCCTATATAGAAAGATATGGACTATCCTCAGAAAGCTCGATTTCAGATATTGAGAACAAACTTCAGGAGGTCAATCGTACGAGCTATGAAGAAAAATTTGCCAGTATTCCTCCAATGAATGAAATTCTTGTGCTAGATGGACAGTCGTTTAACTCTTCTTCATTTCAAAATAGTAATAACAGCTTAAATCTCTGTTTGGATTATAAACTTGGGAATTTGGTTTTTGATATGGGTACTGTCACTTTTGCAAATTCAAGTGAAATTGTGACGAGTCTAACCTATCGAATTGGTGACTCAGGTTTATTTCTATCGGGGACTATTTTTAATAATGAATTTACAATTTCTGAGTCTGACCCAAATTATGCAAACGGACCTATTTCAATTAGTATTCGACTTGAAACGAATCTCGGCAATTATTATGAAACTACTTTAAATTTTGGTTATCCTCAATCATGTGCTACTGGAGTGCTTGAAAATTACCTCGCGTCTCCTGACAATGAAAATCCAATTTTTGGAATCGTAAGACAAGGTATCATGGACTACCGAAAAGTAGAGCAGTATATCTGCTGTTATGTCCCAGGAGAGGTATCGCATATAGAAAATGTGATGGCACGCGAATATAAATCCAGAACTACGAGAAGGCTTCGTCGTTCAGAAAACACCACTACGACTGAAACAGAATCTGAACGTGAAAAATTGACTGACACGAGTACGACGGAGAAAAATGAGATGCAGGAAGAAATCTCCAAGCTGATGCAAGAAAATAAGGACTTTCAACTCAATGCTGGCATTAGTTATTCCAGTCCTAGTATAAATGGTTTTGTAAATGGTTCTTTTGCCTATCATACTAGTAAAGAAGAAGCTAATAATATGGCTAAATCTATGGCTAAAGAGATGACCATGAAAGCCACAGAGCGAATTCTTGATAAGACTAGAGAGGAACGAGTTCAGAAAATTGTGGAAGAATATAGTGACGAGAATCAACATGGTGTAGATAATCGTCAAGGGGATAAGCATATTTCAGGGGTGTATAGATGGGTAGATAAAATATACAAGAATGTAGTCCATAATTATGGTAAGCGTCTTATCTATGAGTTTATGATACCTGAACCTGCTAGTTTTCATGAATTGTCCATAGCTGCAAAGAGTAATATAGCGGTAACAATGGAGAAGCCTCTACATCCAAACGAAGTTGGTGTTTATAGACCATCAGATATGAATAGAAATCAAGCGGTTTATTCTGCTGGTAGATATGAGGTAGAGATTGACCCGGAACCAAATTATGTACTATCCATCTCTAAATCATATACAGGTGGTGAGAACCAAAGTGGACCAAGTAAATTTTCCTTTAATGACATTGTAGTCCCTGATGGCTATAGATTAGCTAAAGTGTATTGGACCTATGACCATAGACGCTACTCAAAAGATAACAACAGTGATTATAGTACGAACCTTAGAGCTACGTTATCAATAGGTAATAAATCAACTTTGTTTTATAAGGCGGGGAATTGGTATATGGGAAATGAGTCTAATCTAAAATCTGACACATTTTATTTCAATGGGGACGAACAATTGACTACAGATAATCTAGCCATAAGTCTAGCAACATGGGATATTGGAAGTTTCGCACTTAATGTCACTGCAGTATTTGAGCGGACAGAAAAGCTATATATGGAATGGCAAAGCAAAGCATTTAGCCAAATGATGCAAGGATACAATGAAAAGCTGAAAATTTACGAAGAAAAACTCGCAGCTATTCAAGCCCAGCAAGCAGAAACCCGACAAACCAATTCTATGTATTACCGTGAAATAGAACAAATGGTGCTGAGAAAAAACTGTATGGCCTATTTATTAGAAAATAATTTTCTCGGAACTAGTTTTGTCAGTGGAACCGAAATAGCGCAGCATAATGTAGTACAAAATAAAGCATTAGAAGACTATGCATCTAAAGTGAAATTTTTGGAGCAAGCGTTTGAATGGGAGATCATGGGCTATCAGTTCTATCCATTCTACTGGGCTTCTAAAAGCAATTGGAATAATCTGTATAAGCAAGAAACTAGTGACAAACTCTTCACAAAATTCCTTCAAAGTGGTATGGCGCGGGTATTCGTGACAGTAAGACCAGGATTTGAAGAAGTGGTCAACTGGTATCTGGCTACAGGTCAGGTATGGATGGGTTCTCAACCTCCTGTCATAGGAGATCCTCTGTTCCTATCGATTGTGGATGAACTGAGACAACCTGCTAGTATCATAGAAGAAGAGTGGGAAAGCCGTGTGCCGAGCACCCTTAATGTTATACAGGCAGATACCATAGCTCTCAATACATCAGGTTTACCATGTATGCAAACTTGTGTTCAGCATCAGGGTCAGGGTTTTGAAGCAGATACTACTACCTTGACTAATCTTGAAGTGAAGGTGGATTAGAGGTTTAGCCTAAAACGATGAAAACAAGTAAATTTTTTATAGAGTCTCTTGGGTCATACCATGAGACTCTCTAAAAATTAATTTTATTCACTAAATTAATTTTACAAGTTATGAATGATATAATAGGAGACGCTATTATAAAGTTTCCCAATATTAAAGATATAATCAAAAAAGAAGTAGATGATGCCAATCCTCTGCCCACTTTTGATAAAACACTGCGTGAACAAGGATTTGAAAAGATAGAAGACAATGATTCTTCTAAAGTATATGCTTTAGATACTGTCAAACTAAAAGAAGTAAGGATTTCGGGAAGTTTGGAAATAATAGAATATAACGGATTTGAATTTTATGTATATGTAGCACCTAATGCCGCTAGCCTAGCAAAATTACATTTGAGTTTGGGTGAACCGAGGCATGATCAGATTATGATATTTCTTGAGGCCAAGGATAGCTATAATAAACTAGGAACTTTCTTTCAAGTAAAAGTAGGATCTGATATTTATTCGAAGAAAAATCTTCCATTTCGAGATATTCTAATAAAAGCTAGTAAAGCTAAAAAACTAGAAATAGACGCTGAATCTGCCGAAAGATTACTCAATCTAGCAGTATATAAGCAGGGTAAAAAAGGATTTATAATTTTTACTATAATTCATGCCATATTTAAGGCGAAAGACGAATTAGAAAAAGTTGTATTTACAAAAGTAGGTGAATTTTTTGGTGTCAAGGTGACAGGGTGGCTAGACGAACTGCGTATAGATGAGTCTCGATGGAATCCTGATCATAAAGACTATCCTAGCCAGGCCATACTCCCCCAGCGAAAAATAGATGATCTGACGAAAGGATCTGAAAACTCAGAGCAAAAACAAGAAAAAATACGAGACTTTGTCTTATCTCATATCAATAGTAATCTCGGCGAGGTGATTGGGAAAGGAGATGGAATCATACAAGAGCTGAAACTATATAGTATTTTTTCTAAATCCATCGCTCAGAAAGTAGAAAATCAATGGAAGTCGTTATCACTTTCTATCACTAATCAAAAAAACAAACTGATTGAAAAACTGGATGGTTTCCTCAGTATTATGGATACTCTACCTGATTTAGTTATGGCTTATATCTGTGGTATTGTCAATGCGATCGTAGACACGATAGCCGGTTTTTTCGAGCTATTGGGTATGATCTGTATGGCTCGAGCCTATGTCATAGATGCCAATGCCAATAAAGAAGTATATACTAGCTGGATAGTAGAGACCTTAGAAAATTTGCTTGAAATGTATGATAGAATGAATTTCGATCAATATCTAGATTTATTCTTTGAGAAAAAAGATCAGCTGATAAGACAAATCATCGTAGCGGCCAAAAAAGCATCTCTATCTAAAATAAATCGCAATCATTTCATCCAAGCAGCTTATTTTTGTGGTTACATCGTAGGTTTAGTAGTAAGCTTTCTACTAGAGTGCTTTCTGACAGGAGGTACAGCTGCTGTCAAAGAAGCAATAGAGTTAATAGGTAAAGGTGCTAGTAGAATCACACGAGGTATCAAGGATGTAGGTAAGCATACAGTCAAGCTATTTGACAATATACACGGTCTGCTGAATAGGGCTTTTAATGCAATAAAATCCGACGGCAAGAAGTTCTTTGAAAAATTTGAGCAATGGCTTGATGAGCTGATAGAGGCGATTAAGAAGTTTTTTAAGTTTGGAGTAGATGTTTTAAAAAAGAAAATAGACGACCTTAATCCAAGTGAATTAGACTGGATGGCTTCTCGGAATTTTGGAAATCTTGGAGGTAGGCTATTAACTGCTGGTCAGATTAGAAAACTAAGAGGCACACTTAAAAATAAAGGATTTCAACTAATTGTAGAAGGAGATATAAAGGCTGTTACCAAACTATTTAAGCCGATGGGTGGTTTTAAAAGCTTTGATGAGCTTATTTTACACATGCAATCTTTTAGACCTCCGAAAGTTGGTTTATTTCATGCAGAGACTAAGCAGTTTATACTTATTTCTGAATGTACTGAAATCGTAGCTTTTCATGAACTAGCACACTTGAAACACTTTGAATCGATAGGAGAAGTGGCTTATAAAACCCTTTCAAAACTTGATAAAGAAACATATGTCTGGAAACAAATTTTAGGCAATAGAAATAAATGGACAAAAGCTGAATTGGATGATGCTTTAAATTATATTAATAGAGAAAGAGCCAAAGCTGGTCTTAAATTAACAAAATTATAATAAGATGAAATATTCAAAAGAACAAATTTTAGAAAAATCAAAAAAAATCATGAAAGATTTACAAGGTGATAATTTTGATTTTTATCAAATTGAAACAATTTTTTTTACTGAAAAAGATGAGCTAGCAAGACCTAAAGGTAAAATAATTCCAGCCTGGACTGTTGCATTTGATTTACAAGTTTTTGATACCACAGATTTTTTAATAATTTCAGATGAAACAGGAGAACCACTATATATTCAATCTAAACATCTTGTTATGGAAATTATGAAAGATGCAGATGGGAAATATGTTGAGAAAAAATAAATAATTTTAATCCAAGCCGAGCATCGCATTGCTCGGCTTTTTTTTAAATAAGATTCTTATTTTTGTGGTTATATAGTCGGCGTTGTAGTTAGTTTTCTACTAGAAGCATTTCTGACAGGAGGTGCTGCAGCTGTCAAGGACGTGGTCAAGCTACTGGGAAAAGGAGCTAGCAGAGTCACTCGTGGGGTGAAGGATGTAGGCAAGCAAGCCACGAAGCTCTTTGACAATATTCATGGGTTACTATCAGAAGCCTTTCGACTGATAAAGAAAGATTCCAAGCAGTTCTTTGAAGATTTTAAACAGTGGCTGGATGAGTTGGTAGAGGCTGTTAAGAAGAAGTTGGGAATGGTCGAAGCCAAACTTCATAAAGGTGGAGATTTTACAAAATCATTTTTTGAGAATGCAGGAATAGCTATAAAAAGAATTAAAGTAATAGGTAAAGTCTATGGACAAACCAAAGATTATACTTGTGTAGCAAATTCACTTCGAATGGCATTGAGTGATAAAAACATTATGAAGACTGAAGAATATTTGGCGACAGCTCTAAAAACTGATAAAAATGGTGCTAGAATTTTGGATATTCCTAGTGCGCTTCATCATAGCTATATAGATGATGTTGTCACACAAATAGAAAAAGGAATTCCGCTGGATAAATTACTTTCAAAGCTGGAATCGGGAGATAAAGCGATTGTGAGTATTTATACAAAGGACGCTGGATACCATGCTGTATTGATCGATGACGTCATAGATGGCAGAGTTATAATTCGAGACCCTCTCCCTATGAATCAGGGGTCCTCATACTCTTGTGCCATTGAGGAGTTTGAAGAATTATTCAACATGAATGCTGTAATCATTAAAAAATAAAAATTATGACTGAAATAGAAAAAATCAAGAAGAATGTAAATGGAGAAATTCCAAAGGAAAAATATGAGATATTACATGTAGAAGATATAGATAATCCGAAAGAAGTCTTGGATATATTTAAGCAGAGCATTATTGTTATTTTAGAAAATCAAGACCTGAGTTATGAAGATAAAAAATGGGAACAGCTATTGCCTCAGAAAATTGTCAATATTATCCGTCAGTTTGATGATGAAGATTTTAAAAACGATGATTTGCTCTGTAATGTAGATATGATGGTATATAAGGTTTTAAGTAAAAATATTAAAAAATGGCACTGGTATAGTTCTAAACTTAATGATAGAGGATTTGAGGTCTATTGTGAGGGTATATTAAGAGGTGGGGAATCTAATTTTGTTCGATTTCAGGGAATTCCGTTATCAAAAATAACTATAGAAAGTAATAATACCATCTATCCGCTGAAGGTATATAAAGATGTTATGAGTTATAAGAAACTGAAGTGATTTTATTTTAAAAAAAACGAGCGGATATGTTCGGAATTTTATAAACAAGTTGCTTATTTTTGTGGCTACATCGTCGGCTTTGTAGTTAGTTTTCTACTAGAAGCATTTCTGACAGGTGGTACTGCGGCAGTCAAGGACGTACTGAAGCTATTAGGAAAAGGAGCTAGCAGAGTCACTCGTGGGGTGAAGGATGTAGACAAGCATACAGTCAAGCTTTTTGACAATATACACGGTCTGCTGAATAAGGCTTTTAATGCAATAAAATCCGATGATAAGAAGTTCTTTGAAAAATTTAACCAATGGCTTGATGAGTTGGTAGAGGCCCCCGCTATCGGTAGTTTGTGATTAAATGCTAGTGCAATAGTTCGGCGGTTGTTTGGCGAAGTCTGTGACTTCGTCAATGCGTTAGTAAATTTGAAATTTACAAAATAAAAGCTAATTTTGTAACAATAAAGATGAGCACAGGATACAAGATTTTAGACCAGAATGCATTATTCTATTTGACTTTTCAGATAGTTGATTGGGTTGATATTTTTACTCGAAAAATTTATAAAGATATTGTAATAGAAAGTTTTGTGTATTGTATGGAAAATAAAGGATTGAATTTATATGCTTATGTCATTATGTCTAACCATATTCATTTAATAGCTAGTGCTAGAGAAGGATTTGCATTGAGTGATATCATAAGAGACTTCAAGAAATATACAGCTAAACAATTTTTAGAACAAATAAATAAGCCGACAGAAAGTAGAAATGATTGGATGTTAAAACGATTTGAATTCGCAGCCAAAAGACATAAAAGAAACAGTGAGTTTCAAATATGGACGCACGAGAATCATGCGGTTGAGTTAATAACAAATAAATTTATTGATCAGAAACTGAATTATATTCATGAAAATCCAGTAAGAGCAGGTATCGTTTATAAAGCAGAAGACTATATGTACAGCAGTGCATCGAACTATATTTTAGGAGAAGGAATTATCAATGTAAAAATAATAGAATGAAATCAGAGATTTCAGTACACAGCGACGCAGTCAGAGACTCCGCCGAACTGGGTTTAAAACCTGACTTTATTAGTAAAGAAGGAATATCTGATTTTGTTGCACCTTCTTCAGCTGGTTTCAATATCAAAATACAGATTTTAGGTGGAAAAATTATTAATGCTCATCCAATTTTATAAATTATGATCTATAACTTTAGTAAGAAATATTCAGAAAGTGCTAGACTTTATTTCTATTATGTTAATTCAACAACCGATTCAGTACTCGAAAAATTCTATAGCCACGACTGGACTATCTCTCTCATTCAAGAAATCATAGACGGCGTAAATGCCGGAAGAAATAAACCTAGAGCAAAGCCATATGAATGGTCAAATGACAATATCGATATGATTAGCAATCAGTATGGAGTTTTTATGATTGATCGATTGGCCATGAGAGCTGGTGCTGTAAAACCAGAAGAACTAGAGTATAAATTCACTCATGATGAAATGAATAAGTTTCTAGAAGATTTCAAGAAGTTTGTGGCTGAGAATAGTTAAGCATTAGTATTTATATTATTTATAATTTCAAATAATGAAAAATTTAATATGCTACTGTCAATGTCATTAACTTAAGGGTTTATACAGATTTATAATTCATATGTCGTTTATTTTTAGGGAGTTTGTGTCTAGCGAATTTTCTATGGGGTCTTATTGGAATTGTATTTTGCATAAATAAATCATAGAGTTCTAGTATGGTAATGTATCAAACTGACTGATAAGTTATATTTGAGATTTCAAGTAGTTGAAAATCATAAATAAATATTAGTTTCAGTCGTTTTTATAAGGTGGAGATTAGGTAGGTCTCCGCCTTTTTTATGTCTAAAATCTAACATTTATGGCTACGCTCATGACCTCGTGTATCAGATTGACCGATACCCCGCTCGGCTTAGAGTTAAAATTAGCGCGTTGGTTGGCGATTCTGATAGTTATCGGGTGTATGTCACCAGATCAGATATTAAAGAAAGGGACTATTTACAAAGTCTCGTTCTAATAGAAAGTGCTCGATGAAACCGCTCTTTTTCAGATGCTCGCAAGTATTCACAGCCCACATCGTCGTTGCCGAGTAGGATATAGGAATGTCCGATTCTAAAATTGATCTCAGGAGTGAGTCGGTGTTTTTTAGCAATTAATTTACTATAATACTCTATAGCGGTGGTGAATTCGTTGTCTGTATAATGCAGTGTTCCTAGATTATAGGTGATGAAATCTCTTCCTGGTTTCATAGTGCCTACTTTATTATAAAGCTCCTTGGCATAAGGAATATGGTTGTCTACTTGACCCATAGCCGCTCTTACTATTATAGCTGACTCGCAGTTCGGATTCAAACCAAGTGCTTCGTCCGTGAAAATGATTGATTTCTCATAATTTTCCAACCAATAGTATAGCACACTGCGCAATCCAAATAAGAAATCGTTCCGAGGATGAGCCTTATTTAATTTGGCTAAAACATTAAAAGCTCTAGAGAGAAAAATGGCATCTGTATTTATCTTTTTTTCATTCAATTCAGAGCCTACATAGAAGACTTCTTCATATAAGGAGTCTAACCATAAATCTTTATTTACGGAAGAATCTGCACCATTTTTGACCAAATGGTAAATGAGCCTCGTCATAGGATCGCTATCATCCTCTGGATACGGAAATGAATCAAAGGCCACTTCGACTTCCTGAGCCTCATATATGGATGAAATTCGATCATCTAAAGTAGAATTGAAGGCTTTCACCAATTCGAATTCTGCACTGTCCCTTATTTCTATGAGATTATATTTAAATAAATCGCCATTGAGATAAACAATTTGACGGCTATACTGCGATTCAGCATTGAGAGTGACTTGGATCTTCATCTCCTCATCCACGGGCAAAGAATTGCCTCTAGATAGGTGTGGATTTATTAATAGTAAGTCATAAACTGTGACACCATATTTGCGGGCAATGGTGTAGAGGGATTCACCCTTCGCTATGCGATGCTCTATGGTTTTTATTATCTTACCACCTGACCCACTGGTATTGTAGTTTTTGTCAGGGACTATAAGAATAGAATGTTCCATCAACTTGAGATTGGAAGTATCCATTTTATTTATTTTCAATATCTGAAGGGGCGTCACTCCATAAATTCTTGCAATTTTGTATATATTGTCACGGTCGGTCACAATATGCACATAAGTTTGTGCACTAGATTTTATAAAACAACTACTTTTTATTACTATTAGTATCATTATCACTTTATTATGCATTTATCTCATTATTATTGTTTTGAAATATAATAAATCGATTGCTAATTCAACAACAACAACAGCAGAAGCAACAGCTTAAGAAGATAATGTAGATAG
>CAYXKX010000006.1:24675-40960 GCA_964465185.1 uncultured Chitinophagaceae bacterium | reverse complement strand
ACTAATAATTACTATTAGTATCAAATTGCGAATACTAGCCATATGTTTAAGTTAGGTAAAGATAATCTCTTTTACACATTTTTCGCTTAAAAAATCGTTTACATTATCAATAAGAAGCTTGCTGTCATGATACAGCATTTCTTTCAAGGATGAGTTATTGATTTTGAGAAAGATTTTTGGAAGACGCACATCGATGCGTTCAGTGTGATTATAAATAGTATTACCTGCAATTTGCTGCCAGTTTTCTGCTATTTTAAAATTGAGCGCTTTTTCTTTGTAATGGTTTTTATCCAACCATTGATCAAACCCAACCGATACTTTGACAACCTCTTTATTTCGTTTCATTTCCTTAGTCACTTTTAGGAGTCATCATCTGCATAAAACCACCTGCCTTTTTATCTGGGTCTGTTCCTTGAAACTTCTTGAAGGTATAAGTCATGGTGAAGAGTCCGTAGCGATTCATGGCATTGATACGTGAATCAATAATGGCGTTGTTGGTTATCGTTCGGCTAATATTTTGGTTCTGATTCAGGATATCAAAAACACTAATTTTAGCTTCGAGTTGTCGATTCTTTAAAAATTTGTATGCGAGGCTAGAACCCATAAGAAATATATGTTGATTGATAGCAGCATCGATTTGACTATTATAGTTATAACTGAAATCATAACTCCAAACAAAGTTTTTGAAAAATGTCAAACGAACATTATTCGACACGGTATGTATCCAATAGTTATTATTCGGGAGTCCTTCAAGACTAAACGTGTTGACGAAATATTTTGGATTATAACTCAATGAGAAATCGATATCTGGACTTACATTGCTGGATAACATAGACCCCATTGAAAACATATTGGTGCGCGTCATATTTTCTTTTAAATTGACTATCGATGGGTTCTGGGAATAGGTGTAGTTTCCATTGATACTAAAGTTCGATTTAAGGGGCTTAATCGGTAGTGTATAGTTTGCAAATAAGAATCCAGTAAACGCATTGTCTAAGTTGACATTCTTATTGTAGGTGACTCCTCTTCGCAAGGCTAAATTATCGATGCTTGTGTCGTTTATAGCTGTGAAGGTAAAATTGGAGATTCTATTGAAGGTGTAATTCAAATTGGATACGAAAATCAGGAAGGTACCTTTGACTATATTGGGCTTCATATAGTGAAAGAATAAGTTGTGACTGTATTCATTCGTCAGCTTATCGTTTCCTTTGTATATAGATACTGGATTGGATAAGTCTAATACCGGCTGGATCTGGGTCACCGAAGGTACATTCATGCTCGTATTATAAGTCAATCTCAAACGATTCATTGGCTTGGAATTAAACTGAATATTGAAGTAAGGTAAGACTCCAAAGAAATTTCGTTCTATACTGCTAGAACCTGGGAATCTCTCTCTGCCAATAAAGTTAATGTTCTGCACATTAGAGCCAAACATGATTCTCCATTTGCTGAACTGAAGGCGGTAACTCAACCCACCGATATTGTAAAATAAATTGTTCGTAAAATTATTGGATAAACTATCAGCCAAAATTGGAGAAGGATTTACAGAGTTAAACGTGCTCACCTCTCTATCATTTCTCCTATTAGATATGGATGGGCTGTAGTTGATTAACCATTGTCCGTATTTGCCGCTAGGTTCTGTGTAGGTAAGTATGTTTGTGAATGTAGTGGACCACTGATTGGTTATATAATCTAGTCCAAATACGCTAGTCAGTCCCCCGCGCTCTGTAATCACGTTTTGTAAAGAAGTGCCCTTTTGAGAATTGACATCCACAATCGAGTTTAATGAGAGCGTTCTACCCTTTCTAGTAAAAGCAAGTTTGTAAAGAAAATTGGAATTAAAGTCAACGGAGTTGCCTAGAGTTCTTGATTGATTAATATTACGTAATGTGCCACCGCTGATTTCAAAGAAGTTATTGACTTCTGTAATATACTGTCCGTTGTTATCTCCAAAATTCAATTTATTCGTCCAGATATAACTGTTTTTATTATCCAATTTACCGTCTATTCTTGAGCTAAATCTATGTTTATAAGCTTGATCAGAGTTATTCTCATTTTGATTAGTAGATAATGTGTTTATTGTGTCCAATAGATTTTTCTGACTCGTCTGTCCCAAGGTGAAATTATCTGTTCTATTCCCAAAATAGCTCATACTTACCGTTGTATTTTTATTTTTCCCCCACTTATCGTTATAGTTCATACCAAATGAATAACCGTCATTGACGCCATCTCTGTTGGATACGGTAAAGTTGGACATAGGGCCTCCAAATCCGCCTCGGCGACCACCAGCTCCCGAAACGCTCATCCCAAAGCTCATCCCACGCATCATATTGGCCCCACCTGCACCGCCCATATTGCTAGAACCAGTCATAGCACCTACGATTTCAGAGGTAGAGAAGTTGAGGTTGTTGATATTATTCGCTAAACCTAAAATGGAAACTCTTTTAGAGCCATTGTAGTAGTTATAATTACCACCTGCTTGATATCGATCTGAAGTTCCATAACCCGCATAGGCCTTTCCAAAATAGCCCTTATTCATACCAGGCTTTGTTTTGAGGTTCATCGTCTTGGTTGTATTGCCATCGTTGAAGCCAGTAAAAGCATTTTTATCACTCATCGCATCGAAGATTTCCACCTTATCTACCGTTTCTGCAGGTAGATTTTTTAATGCGATATTCGCATCCTCACCAAAAAACTCTTGACCATCGACCAATACTTTCTGAACCTTTTCTCCATAAGCTTTGACTTCACCGCCCTCTCTAGTGATGCCGGGCATTTTGACGACAAGATCTTCTACATTCGCGTCTTTGTGGGTTTTAAAAGCCTTGGCATCATAGACCACGGTATCTTCCTTTATAGTCACTCTGGCTCTAGTTCCTTCTATTTCAACCTCTTTGAGTTGACTGGCCGTGGGTTCTAGTTTTATAGTTATTTTTAGAGGGAGTTTATCAATCGAATAAATCTCTTGAAACTCCGTGTATCCAACCATCTTGGTCGTCACGGAGAACTCTTGCCCTTTCAATTTTAGATTATCAAATTTAAATTGACCTCTCGAGTCGGTATATTCAGTAGCCACAGGCGCAGCCTTTTTCTGTTCCATGATGACGATCAGAACGCGCTCCATTGCTTTTCCGGTTTTACTATCTTCAATTTTACCCGAGATAGATTGTGCATGAAGACTAGATATGAATACCAAACTAATGGCAGAGAGAATTCCTTTGAACATTGAATAATTTTTTGGAAGTGCAAATTTAGTAGAACTCTCAAGAGTACATCCGTTAAATATATAGAAGTTAGAGCGAAACCCTTTGTCAATTATTCTTTTCTCCGTCGTGTCGGGTTGTGCTATATGTTTATTTTCAAAAGGGGGATGAGTTTTTTTAAAATTCAATTTTGACTTGGCTTGTTTCCACAATCTGTGCATAATTTAATTATTTCATAACTCCAAGACAATTGAATTTTCCTACTTTTGCTCTTCATTTTAATAGGAATGCGATATTATTTACTTATAGGGGCTATGATTCTCAGTCTTTCGGGTTGGGCGCAGGGCAGGATAGAGGGCAAGGTGCTAGAGGCCGAAACCAAGGCAGCTGTGAAGCGCGTGCAGGTCAAGTTGGTCGCACCAACCTTTGAGCGATTTACCACAACCGATGAGTTTGGAAATTATGTTTTCGATAACCTAAGTACAGCGATTTTTACAATTATTGTATCTGAACCGGGCTTCTTCGAGGCCAGTATAGACGTAGATTATGTAGGTGGAGAAACGAAAGTGGTGGAGGACATAATCATAGAAAAACAGCAGCAGGGCAAGGATATGAATAACGAAATCCCAGTCACAGAGCAGACCGAAGACGATGCCAGCAATTCGGTTGCTAGTTTGCTCAATTCATCGAGAGATATCTTCGTGTCCAACTCTATGTTCGGGCTAGGACAAGGTGGTTTTAGAAACCGTGGATTGCGATTCCAAGACCAGACCTTATTTATAAATGGTGTTCCTTTGGAAAATATCGTGCAGGGAAATAGCATTACTTTCAATGACTTCTCAGGACTGAATGATGTGCTTCGCTCTCGAAACAACTATTATGGTATTAAAGCCATCCCTTTCACCTTTGGCGAGCAGACGAATAATATAGATATTGATGCCGAAGCGATCAATCAGCGCAAGGGTCTTCGTGTATCGCAGTGGTTTTCCAATCGGAATTTTACCTCCCGAACGACGGCAACTTATAGTACGGGGTTATTGAAAAATAATTTTGCATTCTCTGGCTCCCTCGGCTTTCGCGGCGCCAAAGAGGGTTATATTCCAGGAACAGCCATGCAGGCATTTTCGGCTTATTTTTCTGTCTCCAAACTCTGGAGTCAAAAGTTTAACACAAGTCTTACGGCCTTTTATGTAGATAACAAGCGCGCTGTGGCGAGTGCTGTGATCAAAGAGTTTAGCGACCTCGCAGGTACCAATTTCTATAATCCGAACTGGGGTATACAAAACGGTGAAAAACGCAGTTCCAATATTCGCAGGGACAATGTGCCTTTAATCACCCTCTCAGGAGATTTTAAACCGACCGCTTCGACCCATATCAATGCGAGTCTCGGCGTGCAGTTTGGCAAGCGCTCTCAAGAGCGATTGGATTGGTATAATTCTTACAATCCTACTCCGACCTATTACCGCAATGCTCCGAGTTTCTACAATGATGATCCTATCGCTTACAATGCCGTCTTTACTGCTATCAAAACCAATCCAGATTTATTGCAAGTAGATTGGGATAGACTCTATGAGGCGAATAGAACGAATCTCGAAACTGTCCCAACCAAAGGAGAGACGGGCAATTGGGCGCGCTATATTATGAATAAAGAGATCTCCGATGTGAAAAATGCTACTGCCCATGTATTGGTCAAGCATCAAATCAATAATCGAATCAACCTCACGGGAGGAGCGATGTTTCAGTTTAATAGTACAGAATATTACAGACAGGTTTCTGACCTTCTAGGGGCAGACTTCTTTGTTAATATCAATCAGTTCGCTCAACGAGCGAATCCAGATAATGCCAATGCTATTCATAATGATTTGAACAATCCATATGGCATCGTGCGCGTAGGAGATAAATACGGGTATAACTACCGCGCTACCGTGTCCAATTCGACAGTATGGGGACAAACTTTAGTGACATTAGACAAAATAGATTTCTATGGAGGTCTTCGCATGGAATATACAGGCTATGGCAGAGAAGGCTTGTTTAAAAATGGAGCCCATGAGTATAGTAGTTTTGGCAAATCAGAAAGCGTCAATTTTTTGAATGTAGATATTAAAGGTGGATTTACCTATAAAATTGATGGAAAAAATTATGTATCTCTAGGAGCAGCTCGCTGGGCATACGCTCCGCAGTACGAGCAAGTATATCCACTAGCACGTGTATCCAATCTTTTTGATAAAAATGCCAAGAGCATGAATATCAACAGTGGAGAAATTTCTTATTTTCATCGTGGCGCGCGAACCAAAATAAATTTCAGTGGCTTCTATACTTTATCACAAAGCGAAACCGAGGTAAGACGCTTTTTTACCGAGTTGACCAATAGCTTTGGTACTTTGCTAATCAAGGATATCGATAAGCGCTATATGGGGATTGAGGCCGCCATTGAGACCAAGATAGCCAATACAGGATTGACTGCGACTGCCCTGGCTAATATCGGAGATTATATCTATAACAACAGACCGACTGCTGAGTTTTATTATGACAACTCTAATGAAGTCACTGCGCCGGAGACCATTTACTTTCAGGGTTTGCATTTGGCTACAGGACCTCAATTGGCCGGAATGTTGAAGCTAAATTACAACTCCAAACAATTTTGGTCAGCATCCATTAGTGTGAATTATTTTGACAAAATCTATGTAGATCCTAGTCCGCAGAGAAGAACTACCGAGGCTGTAGTCGCTGTCGCACCAGGTTCAGATCAGTATAATAAGATTCTTTCCCAAGAGCGCATGCCAGGAGCCTTTACCGTCGATGCTTATTTTAGAAAATCATTTCTAATCAATAAGTTTATCAAAGGCATTAAGAAGCGCATGTTCTTTGATATCTCTGCCAATTTCACCAATCTATTGGATAAAAAAGATTATGCCATCGTAGGGCGAGAGCAGCTGCGCTTTGACTTCAGAGACCGCGATCCAGATAAATTTCCCAACACCTATTCCTACATGATGGGACGGTCTTTTTATATCAATTTTATTTATAGATTATAATATTCAACGTATATGAACAAATTTTTTATTGCCTTAATGTCCTCATTGCTTGTCCTATCAGGTTGTATGAAGGATGCCATAGATCCACCCGCCAATCCAAAAGATCCGGCAATCACGGCTAATTATACCATTTTTGATTTAAAACAAGATTTCAAAGCTAGTGGTAAGACGATATGGACCATAGATTCCAATAGAATTATCGAAGCAATTGTCAGTGGAAATGATGTGGGAGGAAACTTATATAAAGAAATCGTGATTCAAGATAAAGATAATCGCGCAGCTATTGGAGTACTAATCAATCGAAGTAATCTCTACAACGACTTTCCTGTGGGTAGAAAAGTATTTCTGAAACTAAAGGGAATGGCCATGGCCAATCAAAATAACTTGATCAAGCTAGGAGGGTATATCGATACAGTATCTACGCCTGGAGCTAAAGATTTGGGTGAAGTGCCTGCTACTGCTATAGACAAAACTATTTTGAAGGGGAGTGTCAATAATGAAGTCAAGGTAGATGAAATCACTATTGGCCAATTATCTGAGGCTTATCACTATAAATTAGTTCGCTTTAAAGATGTAGAATTCAAGTGTGAAGATACTAAGTTAACTTATGCCGATGTAGCGAATCTTAATGATGCGAACAGAACGCTTCTAGATAAGAATGGGAATGATTTAATCGTTCGAACAAGTGGCTATGCCAATTTTGCAGGTGCGAAAGTGGCGACAGGCAAAGGTACGTTTACTGGGATATTTACTGTCTACAGAAGTGATTTTCAAATGGTCATTCGCGATTTAAATGATGTGAAATTAACCGATTCAAATCGCACGACACCTTGCGCTGGTTCAGGCGGCGGCGGTGGCGGCGGTGGCGGTGGTGGTACCGCGACTTTGGCTACAATAGCTTCTATTCGTGCTTTATTTGCCGGAAGTGGAGCCAAGTTGTTTGATAAATTTATCGAAGGGGTAGTGATTTCGGACAAAGATGGCAAGAATATCAATAGCCAAAACTTGGCCATTCAAGATGCTACAGGAGGTATCATCATACGTTTTTCATCCGCACATACTTATGCCCTCGGTGAGAGGTTGAAGGTAACATTTAATGGGGATAGCTTGACCAAATTTAATCAATTGATGCAGGTCTTTGTGCCGGGCAGCGCTGTAACAAAAATAGGAACAGGAACTATCATTCCAGCCACTGTTACTATTGCGACTATTAATAATAATATAGATACCTACGAGTCTACTTTGGTAAAAATCATAGGTGCCAGTTTCACAGGTACAGGAACATACAGCGGTAGCAAGACCATAGCAGATGCCTCATCCAATATCGTACACTTTACCCAGTCTGCAGCTAGCTTTAGTGGATCAACTCTGCCATCAGGTGCCAAGAATATAACGGCTATTGTGAGTCGGTTCGGAAATACCAAACAGGTATCTATTCGCAATCTTTCTGATATAGAATAAGCGATGAATAGCAGTGAATTTTCAATTTACTGTATTCAATTCGTCTTTCTGGTTTTTGGCTTTGTCTTTCTAGAAAAAAAGTATAAGTTTTTACCGATTGGACTTGTTCCGGCGGTGATTCTTCTAATTGCCTCCATTTTTATAGCAGGGCTGTCTGCTCAACTAGCAGAGCTGGATTCAAGAAAATATATGAAGGATGCCATTTTGTTGATATCCTTTGTGGATAAGGACCCAAGTCTTTACGGATTATTTTTCTTGACCGGTGGCAACGGATTGTACCCACAGTATTATTTCCCTATGCTCATCGCTTCCAATATGTGGTCAAATTATACGAGTTTCACCATTGAGAAATTTTATCTATTCTTTTCGCTTATCTCCAAACCCAATCTTTTCAATGTCTCTTTATTTTTTGGCGTATTAAGTTTTATCTCGAAAAGTTTAATCCTTAAAACTCTTCACAACATCGATCCTGATGCGCGGAAAATAAAAATTCTTTACGTCTTTCTATTGGTAGGAGGGATGGACGTTTTTTTTGTTTCTGGAGTTTATAAAGAAAATTTACTTCTTCTTTTCTTATGCGTTATGCTTTATGTTGTCTATAGCCCG
Organism: uncultured Chitinophagaceae bacterium; assembly: GCA_964465185.1. Classification (GTDB taxonomy): domain Bacteria; phylum Bacteroidota; class Bacteroidia; order Chitinophagales; family JADJOU01; genus CHPMRC01. The sequence goes on along the minus strand of CAYXKX010000006.1, from coordinate 32,655 downwards.
CCGAAGTGGTGGAAATATCTGCTCGCTCTTTTGTGTTTAGTCAATGCTATTTTTATACGTTTAGATACCGTGATACTGCTATCTGTCATTTTCCTCATTGTCTATCTGTATTATCGTATCGAAGTATCTAAGTGGCGAAAAATAAAATCTTAATTTTATTATTCCCCCTTGTACCTCTTATCCTGCTATTTAATTCTCCATACAGAGTCTATGTAGTGGATAAATTGAATAGATATGGGCGATTGAAAGCAGGAAATACTCATTTTGATTTTATAGATTGGAATGCGGACGCAATTTTGTTAATTGGGCAGATCTTCAAACGTTGGTTATTGGCTTTTTACTCTATTTATACCACCTCTTCTTTTTTGGTGATTTTAAATTTCGTTTGTGCTTTGACCTTAGTTTTCATTGTTTATTTATTGTATCATCAATCTCGGATTTGGAATCGAATAACGGCCTATTTCACAATAACTTTTTTTTCTTTTATGCTTGTCATTTCACTTTTAGTCCATAATTATGCAGCTATTTTGCGGTATCGTTCCCCTTTATTGGTATTAATGATTTTCGGACTTATTTTAAATATTAGAAAAAAAACTATATGAATAAATAATTGCATTTATCAAAATAAACTTTATTTTTGTCGCTGTAAAATTTAAATTATTTCAATTATGACTCGATTTTCAGCAATCAAAGCAGCAAATAATAGAGAAATTCCAAAGATTGACTTTATTTCTCACAAGGTATCTGACTATTATGCGCAGAACGTTTTTACAGATGATAAACTAAAAAACTACGTATCCAATAAAGTATATAAGCAACTAAAGGAATGCGTATCACATAATCAAAAAATAGATAGAGAGACCGCAGAACATATCGCTCAAGGTATGAAAAACTGGGCTATAGAGCATGGTGCTAAGAGCTATACGCATTGGTTTCAACCTTTGACGGGTTTGACAGCCGAAAAGCACGATTCATTTTTCGAACCATCAGAAAATGGAAAAGCAATAGAGAGTTTTGGTGCGAGCAATCTCGTACAGCAAGAACCAGATGCCTCGAGTTTCCCCAATGGTGGTATTCGTCAAACCTTTGAGGCTAGGGGTTATACTGCATGGGATCCAACTTCTCCGGCATTTTTGATGGAGAGCCAATTCGGTAAAACACTTTGCATTCCTACTATATTTATTAGTTATACAGGCGAGACCTTAGATTTCAAAGCACCCCTTTTAAAATCTATTGAGGCTATGGAAAAGGCAGTGTTGCCTGTAGTCAATTACTTCGATAAAGCGGCTACGAAAATCACAGCTACCCTTGGATGGGAGCAGGAATATTTTTTGATTGATGAAGCCTATTATCACTCTAGGCCAGATCTTATGTACACAGGTAGAACGCTTTTAGGTGCTATCCCTGCCAAAGGCCAACAACTAGAAGATCATTACTTCGGTGCGATACCCGATAGAGCCTTAAACTTTATGATAGACCTCGAAAGAGAGTGCCACCTATTAGGTATTCCTATTCGCACACGACATAACGAGGTAGCTCCATGTCAGTTTGAGTGCGCACCTATGTTTGAAGAGTGCAATGTGGCGGTAGATCACAACCAGCTCTTAATGGATGTGATGGAAAAAGTGGGACAAAAGCATAAACTGAAAGTTTTACTTCATGAAAAACCTTTTAAGGGTGTCAATGGAAGTGGCAAGCACAATAACTGGTCGATGAGCACCAACACTGGCAAAAACCTTTTGTCTCCAGGTAAAACTCCAAAAACGAATATGCTTTTCTTGACCACATTTGTCAATGTGATAGCAGCTGTAGCTAGATATAGCGACGTGTTGAGAGCAGCGATAGCCTCTGCAGGAAATGATCACAGACTAGGAGCCAACGAAGCCCCTCCTGCCATTATATCTGTTTTTATAGGAAAGGCACTGACCAATGTTTTGAATGAAGTCGCTGAAAAAGTGAGTGACAATAAGTCAAATCCACTTCTGACAGAAGATTTAAAACTGCATATTCACAATCAGATTCCAGATATTTTACTAGATAACACCGATAGAAATAGAACGTCGCCATTCGCATTTACAGGAAATAAGTTTGAAATCAGAGCCACAGGTTCTTCAGCCAACTGTTCTTCGACTATGGTGGTGATCAATACGATTGTCGCTGATCAATTCACTCGATTTAAAAACGATGTAGAAAATCTCATAACCAAAGAAGGCGAAAAGAAAGAAGGTGCGATCATGCGCGTACTGAAAAACTATATTTTAGAGTCTCAAAATATTCTTTTCGAAGGAGACAACTACAGCGATGAATGGGCAGCTGAAGCAGCCAAACGAGGATTGAATAATGTGCGCACCACGCCGAATGCGTTGGATTTCTGGATGGTCAAAGATACAGTAGATGTATTCGCTCGTCATGGTGTTCTTTCCGAAAGAGAAATGGAAGCGCGCTATGATATTTTTAACCACAACTATCTTCTCAAAGTACAAATCGAAGGGCGATTGATTGGTGAGCTTTGTGTAAATAATATTATACCAGCAGCTATTCAATATCAAAATAATATGTTGGATAATATTATCAAACTCAAAGAAGCTGGCTTCGATAAGAATTTGTACAAAGCACAATCCGAACTTGTACAAACCATTTCTGGTCATCTAGCTCAAGTAAAATCACTAGTAGACTCCATGATAGAGGCTCGAAAAGTTTGTAACAAAATGGATGATAATGCGGCTAAAGCAAAAGCATATTGCGACAAAGTCGTTCCTTATTTCGATGAAATTAGATATCATGCAGACAAACTAGAGCAACTGGTAGATAATAATCTTTGGCCGTTGCCTAAGTACAGAGAGATATTGAGTTTGAAGTAAAAAGTTTTAAATGATAAGTTTTAAGTGTTGGGTTTATTATACCGAACCGATTAATTCTAAGTTCGTTCCTCACTAAGAATAATCATGGGCGGTATATATTTATGTAACATTTTAGAATTCGGTTTAATATAAGTTAGACTCAACACTTTTTTTTACCCCATTTTCTCCGCCAGCTCTAGCCAGCGCATATTATAGTCTTCCAACGTTTTTGCTATGGTGGATAACCTATCTGTGACTTTTTGTAGTTCTTCGAAAGCTAAGTTTTCAGTTAGTTTAGTTGAAAGTTCAGATTGTTCTTCTTCTAGCTTTGGTAGCTCTTTTTCTATCTTAGTAAACTCTCGTTGTTCGTTAAAGTTGAGTTTGTTGGTGGCTTTTGCAGTGTTAGACTTGCTTTCAATTGCCTTTTCAGATTCAGGCTTCGTTTCTGTGTTGCTATATTTATTTTCGAGCAGTTCATTTCGATACTCGGAATAGGTGCCATAATAGTCTCGCACTTTCCCATTTCCCTCGAAGCAGAATAGATGCTCTACACAGTTATCCATAAAGTATCTATCGTGCGATATGACTATGACACAGCCTTCAAACTCTTCGATAAATTCTTGGAGGACATTGAGGGTAATGATATCTAAATCATTCGTAGGCTCATCGAGAATGAGAAAATTTGGATTGAGCATCAGGGTGCGAATCAAGGATAGACGGCGCTTTTCACCTCCACTCAGTTTTTTGACAAATACATAATGCATGTGTCCAGGAAATAGAAATCGTTCCAACATTTGAGAGGCGGTATATGATTTGCCTCCTTTGAGTGGAATATGCTCTGCTGCCTCCTTGATGATTTCAATCATGCGCTTCTCTCCGTCGAATTCATTATTCTCTTGCCTATAATAACCTATTTTGACGGTTTCACCAAGTACAACCTCTCCTTTATCAGGCTTCTCCAAACCCATAATCATATTGAGAAAGGTCGTTTTTCCGACTCCATTTTTCCCTACGATTCCGACTTTTTCATTGCGCTTGAATTTATATTCGAAATTTTCTAGTATTTTCTTATCACCAAATGATTTATACGCTTTGTGAAATTCTAGAATTTTACTCCCTAATCTATTTTCAACAGTCTCGAGTTTTAATTCTTCCTTTTTCGGTTTGAGAACTGTATTTTCTTCAATAGTGTCAAAGTTATCTATTCTTGATTTAGCTTTGGTTGTGCGCGCTTTGGGCTGCTTGCTCATCCATTCTTTTTCCCTGCGAAATATGTTTTTCATCTTCTCATTTTGTGAGAAAAGAATATCCATTTGCAATTGCTTTTTATCGAGATAGTAGGCATAGTTGCCTGCATACTTCTGCATTTTGCCGTTTTCTAATTCTACGATTTGGTTACAAACAGCATCTAGAAAGTAGCGGTCGTGGGTGATGACCAATAAGGTCAATTCCCGACTCTTTAGATAATTCTCCAACCATTCTATCATCTCAGGATCTAGGTGATTGGTAGGCTCGTCCATGAGGATTAAATCTGGCTCTTCTATCAAAATAGCTGAAAGGGCTACACGCTTCTTCTGACCTCCAGAAAGGCTTCCCACGCGCTGTTCTAGGTCATAGATATCGAGTTTACCCAATATCTGACTCATTCTCGATTCCAAGTCCCAAACCTGCAATTTATCCATCGCCACCATAGCATCTTCTAAGGAATAGTTGCCTTCTATGGCTTTGTTGTAATTATCTATAGCTTGAAATTTTTCCGAATTCTGGCTAAAAAGTACTTCTCGAATAGTCTTAGTCTCGTCTAAAGGAGTGTCTTGCTGCAAATAACCCACTTTGACATCGGAGTGGATGAAAAACTTGGCATTGCTACTCGGTAGTTCTTCCCCAAATATCATCTTCAAAAGTGTGGTCTTACCCGTTCCATTTTTCGCTACCAGCGCTACTTTATCGCCTTTATTGATATAGAAATTGATATCTTCAAATATGACCTTGTCTCCATAATGGAGTGTGAGGTTTTCTATAGCGAGGTAGTTCATGAATTGCGAAAATTGGAGTGCAAATGTACACTAAAATCCATTAGAGATTGAAGGATAAATGAAAGGTGCCTTATTAGGAGTGGTTACCCGCTTTATTGTCTGCTATTACTAACAAACTAAACAATTCTTCAATCAGACGATGATACTAGATTTTCTATTTCAAGTTTTTCAAAAAAACTTGAAAATCTGCGTAATAATCATTGATTGTTTTTTCTTTTATTGCCTTCCAATTGGCTTTGGGCTGACTGAGTTCTTTCTGTTTTGCTTTTGAACCAGCACCTTTATCTAGACTTGCATTGATTGCATCCATGCCGTGCAGATTCATCCATCTATGGTCATAGTTTTCTTCATTCGTTCTCACATAGCCTACCACGTTGGCTACCGTTTCTTTCAGTTTGTTTATATCTTTAAAAGCATACTGATTGATTTCAGGTCCATATTGTTCATTCAGAACGGTTAATCCAGAGGTAGCTGTTTTATCCATGCATAGATTAGCATCGTATCGAGCTCTGAGTTGAGCTACATAAAACCAAAAACAAGCCTCATCTTTTCTATCGGAATTAAAAAGTACTTGAGATAAACCAAACAAAACTGTCGGGTTGTAATTATTCGGATTTTTCAAAACCTCTTCAGCGGCTTTTAACTTTACCTCTGGTTCTCCCTTTAGAAGAAACTTTAGTAGATCATTGCTTCTCTGCACATCTATCTCGGCGTAGAGACCTTTAGGCGCAATTTCTATGTTTTTCTGGTTTTGAGAAAAAATGCTTTGGCTGATGAAAATTAGTAAAAGGGCTGATGTAAATTTATTCATATTCAAATTTTGAAAGTACAAAAGTATAGCTAAATTTATCAAGTATTGATATTTTAGGAATTCTCTTTACTTTAAATCACTCGAATAGAGGATTCAGCGTATTATTTTATATTTATGGTAAAGCCTATTTATCTTCTTTACGATTTAGCCGCATACAAACAATGCCTGTCTTTAAATCCTGTATCTGCGGGATTAAATTCTTAATAAAACCATTAGCCAAGGTGGCAACACCTTGACTGGCAGCATTCAATTTTTTTAGAAATATCTAATCATCATAATGCCCTAGAGTTGAAATAACCAGAACAATTACTTCCTCTTCATTGACTTGATAAATCAAACGATCTTTTTTGTTTATCCTTCGACTCCAATATCCTGAAAGTTCATATTTTAATGCTTCAGGATTTCAAGTTCCTTCGTAAGGTGTATTCGATAATTCTTTAAAAATTTGCTGAATCTTGTTTATTGCAGCTTTGTTTCCAGATTTTTTTATTATGAGTAAATCTCTTTCAGCCTTGGGCTTAAGTATTATTTGATACTTTCCCATAAATCTTCTGGATTGATTTTTTTGCCGCCTTTTTCTTTGGTAGCATCTTTAATCATTTTGACAAATTCTTTATTGTACCCTTTTTCCTCTTTCTTGGCAGTAAAGGAAATTTTAAGCTCTTTCAATAAAGCTTTAAGTATGTCTAATTTTTTGCCTTCGGCCTTTAATTCTATGATTTCCATAACAACTTAAATCTAGTACAAAATTACAAAGGAAATAAAGAACTTAACAAAAAAAAGAATCAAGGTTAAGCGGAAGCTTATCACGCCTAAGATTTAGCTGCATACAAACTATGCCTTTCCAAATCACTTAACTTGATGATATCTAAGGTTCGGATATGAGTGCCATCCATGAATACTTTAGGAGCGCAACCCGCCTCGAATGCTTCCTGCCATCGTTCAGCACATAGGCACCATTTATCGCCGGGTTTTAGTCCCTGAAACCATGGATTAGGGGTGGATAAATCATTACCCGCAGCCTTTGAAAAGGATAAAAATTCTTCTGTGACTACCACACAGACGGTATGCACGCCCATATCATCCTCATCTGTATGGCAGTATCCATCGCGGTACCAGCCCGTTCTAGGTTCAAAACAACAAGCCTGAAGGGGCTCTTCGAATACATTGAGAGAAGTAGGTGAGGTCATGTTTTTTCTTTATATACAAAACTAGTATTTATTTTATAAATTAGAATTTTACTTACACCGAGACAGCCTGTCCCGTCCTTTTTACGGGAAAGTTCAAACTTCGCCAAACTGAGAAAAATATACCTTTAAATTTCTATTTTATAATAATTTAATCCTAGGTTGCCCTTATAAATTACTATTTGTACACTGTCTCCAATTTCTTTAACTCGATATAAATCTCTTGGGACTTGAATACTTTTATCATTACTTACCTCTTTTATTACCGGAATAGTAAAATGACACGATTTCGACTTACCACTTGATTGATATTTATCAAGAATTTCTACAGCAATTGATTTTAATGGAGTTTGGATTAAGAAACTATTTATAAAATAAAAGTACCCAAATATAAATGAACTTGAGCAGATGGCAAAAAACAATTTGACCAGAATACTATCTATTTTTTTGTCTCGTTTATCATTTAAAAATGTTCTAAAAATATATAAACTTAAAAATCCTATTGATAAAGGTATGAGCCAAAAATTATCGTAAGAGATCATTGTAATATTTGCACTAGAGGCAAAAGCAAATGAAACTCCACATCCTAAAATGGCATAAAAAAGGGATGGAAAAACGCTATTTTCACGTGAATAAAATTTAACAGCACCATTCGATTTTTTTAAAATAAAGTAGAATATCAAAGGTGAAAAAAATAAAGCACAGTTTATAGCCAATATCCATCTTTCGAAAAATACCACAACAAAAAAACAAACAAATGCAATTACATTTAAAATTGTAACTGGGGTTCTCCATTTTGAAATTTGGTTCTCCAACTCATTTTCATCTATACCTAATTCCATGGTAACTTCTTTAACCTCTTCTTCTTTTTCTTCTTCTGAAATATTGGTTAAATAGTATTCAGCCCAGATGGACAAATAATAATCGTTTTTAAAATACTGTGTTATTTTCAGATTTGATTTTGATTCATCCTCAGGATAAAATATAATATAATTATCGACGATGTCATATCCCTTAATTTCACCTAAACTGAGAGATTTTGTACCCAAAATGCTTTTATATATAATCTTTTCATCTTGAATAAAAACACGAGAATAAAACAAGTC
>CAYXKX010000006.1:20376-24619 GCA_964465185.1 uncultured Chitinophagaceae bacterium | reverse complement strand
AAAAATTAAGAGTATCCAGAATGCCACGGTTAATTCACCCCATCCAAAGTAGGATTTAATATTTGGAACTAACATAGATAAACTCACTAGAGTAAAACCAAGTAGCAAGGAGAAGACGACTAAACAAAATATATATCTTAATATCTTTCCATATTGGAGTTCAATATCATTTTGTTCGAAAAATTCACCCCAATCTATCTCAGATTCTATGTATTCTTCGTCATCTATTCCCTCTTGATTATCTATTTCGTTTTTCACGATAACTGAAACTTAAAACGAATAACTTACAACTAACCCCTACCCACTACAGCTGATACACCCTTCTTCCATGGTGCATACCGGACCATTGACAGGTTCTGCGGTAAAGCTATCGAGAACGTCTGCTGCGAATTTGGCAGGTTCTTTGATAGGCTGTACGGTCGAGTTTTTGATTTCTTCGGCTACAGGAATTTGAGCGATTTCTTTTTCGATAGTCACCTGAGAAGCTCTGGTAGCAGCTTTGGAGCGGAGATAATATGTACCCGTCTTCAATCCTTTTTCCCATGCGTGTAGGTGCATTGCCGTGAGCATAGCGTTGTTTGGATTTTCTAGGTGGATATTCATAGACTGCGACTGGCAGATAAATGCACCTCTATCCGCAGCCATATCTATGATCACGCGCTGCTTGATTTCCCATACGGTCTTGTACAAGTCTTTGATATGCTGAGGAATGCCTTGGATATTTTGAATAGATCCGTCAGCAGCTATGATTTTATTTTTCAAATCTTCTGACCATAGACCTAGGTCTACAAGGTCATTCAATAAATGCTTATTGACGATGATGAAGTCTCCAGAGTTCACTCTGCGGATATAGATATTAGAGGTATAAGGTTCGAAACACTCATTATTTCCTAATATCTGTGAAGTAGAAGCTGTAGGCATAGGAGCCAATAAGAGGGAGTTTCTAGCACCGTGCTCCATGACATCTTTTCTCAGGCTTTCCCAGTCGTAGCGTTCGTTTCCTGGGTTCACATTCCACATATCAAACTGGAAAATACCCTTGGATAGAGGAGAGCCTTCAAAGCTGGAGTATTTGCCTTCTTCTTTCGCTAACTCTATAGATGTTTTCATCGCAGAGTAGTAAATCGTTTCGAAAATATCTCTATTGAGTTTTTTCGCTGCTTCCGATTCGAATGGCATACGCATCAATATGAAAGCATCCGCCAAGCCCTGCACTCCAATACCTATAGGTCTATGACGCATATTGCTATTCTGCGCTTCTATGACTGGATAGTAGTTGACGTCGATGATACGGTTTAGATTTCTCGTCACTCGAGCCGTTACTTCTTCTAGCTTTTTGAAATCGTATTTCTTATCTTCTGTCACAAATTTATTTAGTGCGATAGAAGCCAAATTACAAACTGCTATTTCATCTTCGGATGTGTATTCTATGATTTCACAGCATAGGTTAGAACTCTTGATGGTACCTAGGTTCTGCTGATTAGATTTAGAATTCGCGTGGTCTTTGTAAAGAATGTAAGGCGTACCGGTCTCTACTTGAGAAGTGAGAATTTTTAACCACACTTCAGAAGCCTTGATGGTCTTCTTCACTTTACCTTCTGCTTCGTATTTTTCGTATAGCGCTTCAAACTCCGCAGAGTGACTATCTGCCAATCCTGGGCATTCGTTTGGACACATGAGTGACCAATCACCATCTACTTTGAGACGCTTCATAAATAAATCTGGAATCCACATGCCGTAGAATAAATCTCTTGCACGCATTTCCTCTTTACCATTATTCTTTTTCAAGTCGAGAAACTCCATCACATCCGCATGCCATGGTTCTAGATAGACAGCAAAAGCACCTTTACGCTTTCCACCTCCCTGATCTACATAGCGAGCAGTGTCGTTAAATACTTTGAGCATCGGCACGATACCATTCGAAGTACCGTTCGTGCCTTTGATATAACTACCGTTGGCGCGGATATTATGAATGCTCAAACCTATTCCTCCAGCACTTTTAGAAATCTGAGCACATTGTTTTAAGGTATCAAAAATTCCATCGATACTATCATTCTTCGTCGTCAATAAAAAGCAAGAAGAAAGTTGTGGCTTTGGCGTTCCTGCATTGAATAGAGTAGGAGTCGCATGGGTAAACCATTTCTCACTCATCATATTGTAGGTCTCTATCGCATCATCGATATTGCCTTTGTGAATACCGACGGCTACACGCATAATCATGTGCTGAGGTCTCTCCACTATTTTACCATGTATTTTTAGTAAATAGGATTTTTCCAAAGTTCTAAAACCAAAATAATCGTAGAAAGAATCACGTGCATGTACGATGGCTGCATCGAGTCGGTCTTTATTCGCCATGACGATTTCATAAACATCATCCGCCACTAATCCTGCTTGGTCTCCTGTTTCTATCTGTACGTAATGATATAAATCAGAGATGACTTCCGAGAATTTTTTCTTGGTGTTTTTATGTAAATTGGATACGGCTATTCTCGCTGCCAAAACAGCATAGTCAGGGTGAATAGGTGTCATAGACGCAGAGGTCTGTGCCGCTAATTCATCTAACTGTGATGTCGTAACCCCATCAAAAATACCACTGATGACGTATTTCGTCACACGCTGAGGTACTACATATTCTGGGTTCAAACCATAGCACAGTTTGCGCACACGCTCTGTGACTTTGTCATACATTACGGGTTCTTGGTTGCCGCCTCTTTTGATTACGTACATATATTACTTACTTTATATTTTTAAAAATCGATATCATTGGTTTGTGGTATACTAAAAGCAGTATCTTCTGCAGCCTTGTCTACTCCTGCTTTTTGGTATTCTCCTACTTTACGTTCAAAGAAATTGGTCTTTGGTCTCATCGAAATCATCTCCATCCAAGGGAAAGGATTGGTCGCATTGTAAAACTTAGGACAACCAAGCGATACAAGAAGCCTATCCGCTACAAATTCTATGTATTGACACATAGACTCTGAATTCATACCTATAAGAGATACCGGTAGGGCATCGCTGACGAATTCTTTTTCATATTCTACTGCTTCCGTGATGATGGCTGTTACAGTTTCTATTGGTAATTTATTAACTAACATAGAGTAGAGTAGACAAGCGAAATCACAATGCTGTCCTTCGTCTCTAGAAATTAGCTCATTGGAGAAACTCAATCCTTTCATCAAGCCTCTATTATTTAACCAATAAATAGAACAGAATGAACCAGAGAAGAATATACCCTCCACCGCTGCGAATGCGACCAAGCGCTCAGCGAACGAGGTAGATTTCTCAATCCACTTCAATGCCCAATCGGCTTTTTTCTTCACACAAGGCACTGTCTCTAGTGCGTTGAATAAATGTTCCTTTTCTTTTGGGTCTCTTATATAAGTATCTATTAATAGACTATAAGTCTCCGCATGGATATTTTCAATAGCTACTTGATAACCATAAAAGCATCGAGCCTCGGGGATAGTCACGTCTTGCATAAAGTTGACTACCAAATTTTCGTTGACTATGCCATCACTTGCTGCAAAGAACGCCAATACATGCGAGATAAAATGTTTTTCATCTGCATTCAATTTATTATTCCAATCTTCTAAATCTGGCTGTAGGTCGATTTCTTCTGCAACCCAGAAGCTATTGACGGCATCTTTGTACATCTTCCATATATTATCATACTGGATAGGAAATAGCACGAATCGATCTTTCGATTCTTGTAGTATAGGCTCTATATTCTGCGCTTTTTCCATGAGATGATTATATTTGTACGTTGAATTAAGAATTTGTTAAATTTTTTAGAAAAACTTGTGGTTACTTTCTGTTGACAAAACTAATTTTTATATTAACGAATTCATATTTATATATCCACACGTGTTCAAAAAAATATAATTATTTTTATCTTCCCATACGAGACTAAGGTTTGAACAATTTATCTTCTTTTATATTGACTAATAGATTGAAAGACTATGCTAAAAGCATTGGTTTTCAAGATGTTGGAATCTCAAAAGCCAATAGTTTAAATAAGGAAGCAAAGGACTTAGAACGCTGGTTAAAAAGTGGTTATCAAGGTGAAATGGATTATATGAATCGAAATTTTGACTTGCGAATTGACCCAAGAAAACTCCATGAGAATACTAAAAGTATTATTAGTTTATCTTATAATTACTTTAAGGAAGAAAGGCAAGAGAATGACCTTGAACAGATTAAAATTTCTAAGTATGCAAGAGGTCGTGATTATCATAAGGTGTTG
>CAYXKX010000006.1:0-20356 GCA_964465185.1 uncultured Chitinophagaceae bacterium | reverse complement strand
AAAAGAAAACTGAAATTAATCATAGAATGGCTAAAAAATGAACTAGGCGATGTCAGCGCAAGGGGATTTGTGGATAGCGCGCCGGTCATGGAAAGAGTGTGGGCAGAAAAAAGTGGGATAGGATGGGTAGGCAAGAACTCTTTGCTGCTCACCAAAGGTGTCGGAAGTTATTTTTTCTTAGCCGAAATATTTCTAGACATAGAATTGGAATACGATCACTCCGTAAAAAATTATTGTGGCACCTGCACCAAATGTATCGATGCCTGTCCTACTCAGGCCATAGTAGCACCTTATGTGGTGGATAGTAAAAAATGTATTTCGTACCTAACCATTGAATATAAAGGAAACCAGCTTCCAGCGCATTACGCAGAGAATAGTCAAAATTGGATTTATGGATGTGACATTTGTCAAGACGTCTGTCCTATCAATGCCAGAGCGAAACAGCACGTAGAACCTGATTTTAATGATAAAGAAATTTTCTCCGATATGACAAGAAGTATTTGGGAAGAATTGACCGAAGAAAAATTCAATGAAGTTTTTCATGATAGCCCAATCAAACGCACAGGTTATAAGGGTTTGATGCGGAATTTAAGTTATAGTAAAAGGAAATAAATATATTAGATATCACATTTAATTCGCAATAGCCTATGATAATTGGATTGTTTCAATGTGCCTCCAATAAGGACTCGTTAAAATTACGACTGAAAAGCGTAGAAAATTTTAGTCGAGGCACGAGACGATTAAAATTTTCCGCTTTGAGGAAGATAATTTTAGAGTTCGTTTGGGAGCACTTGACCTTTTTTGTTACTTTTTTGGGTCAAGCCAAAAAAGTAAAGAAGCTCAAATACCTTACTATGAAAAGTTTTGCGAATAATCTCACATATTCTATAAATATAATTTATTGGAACGCAATAGAAATTGGAGATTGTATATTTGTGTGTCCTAATGCTATAAGTTAACCCAGCGCTATGAAAAAAACAATCACACTTGTTTTATTATTTTCGATTAAGCCTTTAACCGGACAAGACTATTACGGACCAAGCTATTCTTTTACACAAGAGATTCTAAAGGAATTAGATACCCACAAGCAAAATTATATTGCTTCTTGGAAACTTTCCTTTATTGGCGAATATAGTAAAGCCTTGGAAATATGGGATAAAGATGAAAAGGAAAGTATTAGTTTGTCAGAAAAAGAAATTAGATATTTTAAATCCTTCAAACCAATAAATGCGAAAACATATATAAAAGAAAGAGCGAAAAAAGAGAAAATAATTATTCTGAACGAAGCTCACCAGCAGCCATATCATAGAGTATTTACCATCTCTATTCTTGAAGATTTATATGAACAAGGGTTTAGATATTTTGGAGCAGAAGCCTTATGGCCAGATGATAGTATAAATGTGAGAAAACACCCTACTTTAAGCTCAGGGTTCTATTTGTACGATCCATTTTGTGCAAATATGATAAGAGAGGCGATTAGAATCGGATATAAAGTTTTTAGTTATGAGCCGAATTCTTCTGAAACTAAGAAAAATGAAGATGGAATAAGTTACCGAGAAATTGGTCAAGCGTTGAATATTAAGAAATTAATTGACAAAGACTCCAATGCCAAAATACTTCTGCACTGTGGCTTCGACCATTTGATTGAAGATGATTATCCTCATTGGGGGAAAGCGATGGCAGGCAGACTCATAGAATACACAGGGATAAATCCATTTACTATAGACCAAGTTAAATTGACAGAGCATTCAAATTCAAAGTTTGAATCACCTTATTTTACTAGTTTGAAGCTTCATGACCCCTTATTAAGTCTAGACGACTATTTTTTATTTATCGATTCTAATGGAAGTTTATTCAATGGTTCCAATGGCTTTAAAGGATATGACGCGTGTCTATATCACCCTAGAACCAAATACGTATATGGGCGGCCACATTGGGTATTTGAAAACCAAAGAAAGCCATATGTAATCAATAAAGATTCTCTAGAATTTCCTTGTCTTGTCTTTGCATATCTCGCCAATGAGAATCTAAAAGTCACACGAAAAGAATTCGAGCCTTCTCCATACGATGTCATAGAGCTAAAAAGCAAAGAGGATATGAAAGCGCTTTCTTTGAAGAAGGGCAAATTTGTCCTTAGAATTAAAAATATTAGAGGAGAAGAAAAATTAAGAAATATTACTATCGAATAATCAATTGGAGTTTTATAATCTATGAATATTCACCTTACTAGCCCAATCAAACGCACAGGTTATAAGGGTTTGATGCGGAATTTGGAATTTAGTAAAACGAGTTAAAAGTTTCAAGTTAAAAGTTTTTAGTTTTGCCCTTTATATCTAGTCTCATCTACACAAATTTTATGCGATTTACACTAACTTTTCTTATAGTAATCTACTATTGCTCTTCATTGAATAGTCAAACGGCAATCATCGATTCTATAGATAAACCATTAACCCTTAGTGCATATGGAGAGCTTTATTATAGCTACGATTTTTCAAAACCTTTTCAAAATGAAAAATCAAATTTCGTATACAATCATAAAAGACATAATGAAATCACAGCCAATTTAATTTATGTCAAAGCGAATTATCAAAAACAAAATTACAGGGCGAACCTTGGAGCTATGGTTGGGACGTATGCAGAGTATAATCTAGCCTCTGAACCTACCTGGGCGCAGTTTATTTATGAAGCCAATGCTGGGATGAAACTCTCGCAGAATCATAATCTATGGTTCGATATCGGTATCATGCCATCCCATTTAGGTTTCGAGAGTGCCGTCGGTGGAGATTGCTGGACCCTGACGAGGAGTCTTTTGGCAGAGGGATCCCCTTATTATGAAGCAGGTGCTAAACTCTCCTATACCAGTAAAAATGAAAAATTCTATTCTTCTTTTCTCGTCTTAAATGGTTGGCAGCGCATACGGCGGTTACAAGGTAGCTCTTCATTGCCAGCGCTCGGTTTCCAATTTCAGTATAAACCGAAAGATGGATGGCTCTTGAATTATGGCAATTTCATCGGAAATGCGCAACCAGATAGTTTAAACGCTCTAAGGCATTTTCATAATATTTATCTTCAATATGAATCGCAGAAAAAATGGGGGCTTATATTAGGATTTGATCTGGGAATGGACAAATACAATCCTACTGATTATGGTCTGTGGTATTCTCCCGTAGCTATTCTAAGATATAAATGGACGCCAAAGTGGACAACGGCTGTACGATTAGAATATTATTTTGATCCACATGGTATCATTTTTCCCACATCTACATTGAATGGCTTCCAAACTTTCGGAGCGTCTTTGAACCAAGACTTTCAAATAAATTCATCTATCAAATTGAGGCTCGAATACAAGTATTTGCAGTCTAAGGACGCCATTTTTAATAATCAAAATGAGGTGAATCACTCTGTTACATCAGCGTGTATTTTCACCTTTCAAAAATAAACGAATAGAATATTCAAACTCGTTCTAAATTTGCACAATTTTTGATAAATCTATAAGAAACTAATTCTCCTTCTCCATGCAAACATCGTCATCTGGTGGTCATCATCATCCATTAACCTTTGCAGGCGTCCTCGTAACTCTAGGTATTATCTATGGAGATATTGGAACCTCGCCGCTTTATGCGATCAAGGCAATAGTAGGGCCAAATGTAATTACACAAGATTTGGTGCTAGGCGGGATATCCGCAGTATTTTGGACAATAACTATTTTAACTTCTATAAAATACGTATTTTATACTTTACAAGCAGATAACAAAGGGGAGGGTGGTATTTTATCTTTATTTGCATTGATAAAAAGAAAACGAAAAAAATCTTATCTTATATTTATAGCTATGGTTGGTGCTGCTATGATGCTTGCGGATGGCATTATAACCCCGCCTATATCGGTATCTTCTGCTATCGAAGGTTTGCGATTTTTCAAAGAAGATTTTAATACCTTACCTTTTATCCTAGTTGTTATTTGTGGTATCTTTTTATTCCAACAATTAGGCACAGCTAAGGTGGGTAAAAGCTTTGGGCCAATTATGCTCGTTTGGTTCGGCACCTTAGCTATTTTTGGTATTCTCAATATAGTCAAGAATCCATTTATTTTTAAGGCACTGAACCCATACTATGCCTTCAACCTGATTGCGTCTTTTTACGAAAATCCTGAATCCAAAGTGGTAACTAGTGGTTTTTGGATGTTAGGCGCTGTATTTCTCTGTACGACTGGGGCAGAAGCTTTGTTTGCGGATTTAGGACACGTAGGTAAATCTAATGTTAGAGTGAGTTGGGGCTTTGTTAAGACTTGTCTCTTACTAAATTATTTTGGACAAGGAGCTTGGTTGATAGGGCATATAGGAGAAACCTTAAATGGAGTCAATCCTTTCTTTGCCTTAGCGCCGAATGAGGCTTCTCGAATCTATCTCATTATCTTAGCATGTTTGGCTGCTATTATTGCTTCTCAGGCAACTATTACAGGTAGTTTTTCTATTATAAGTGAAGCCATTCGACTCAATTTATTCCCTAAAATTGAAGTGAAATATCCTTCTGATTCAGATGGACAAGTCTTTATACCTTTTATCAATACCGTGTTATTTATAGGGTGTATCGCTGTCGTACTTACTTTTAGAGAGTCAACAGCTATGGAAGGTGCCTATGGTTTGGCTATAGCCTTGACTATGATGATGACGACCATTCTTTTACGTGAATTCTTTATTGTCAAGCGGCATCACTCTGTGTTTATCGTATTTATTACCACTGTTTTTCTTGGACTAGAATTCTTATTTTTCTTAGCTAATTTAGTTAAGTTTTTCCATGGAGGATATGTCACCGTTGGAATCGCTTGCTTATTTATGGTATTGATGTTTTCAAGATACCGAACGACTAGAATTAAAAAGGCCCTGCGAGAGTTTGTACCAATCAATATGTACAAGGATCAGTTGATTGAGTTAAGTCATGACCATTCTGAAGAAAAATTTGCCACCAATTTAGTCTTTATGACCACATCTCCTAAGGAAGATGAGGTGGAGAATAAAGTTTTTTACTCTATACTGCATAAACAGCCGAAACGTGCCGATAATTACTGGTTCGTGCATGTCCATGTCACACGATATCCATTTACTTGTGAATACAAAGTAGATGAGATTGTAAAAAATGATATCTACCGCATTACCTTCTATCTCGGCTTCAAAGTAGAGGAGAAAATCAGTCAATTCTTAAAACAAGTAGTGGAAGATATGGTCAAGCGAGGTGAAATTACCAACATTGATAATCGCTACCACTTAGTGGATGATGAGAAATTGTCAGGAGATTTTAAATTCTTGATGCTAGAAGAAGAATTATCTACAGAAAATGACCTAGGTTTCTGGGATAGACTTGCTATACAAATTAATCTTTGGTTCAAATCATTTACTGCCTCGCCTGAGAAATGGTTTAATATCGATAAAAATTTATTGGTAGTAGAGAAAGTGCCTCTCGTTATAAAACCTAGTATGGATCAGACTTTAGTGCGTTTAGAGAATAAACCGAATTATTAAAATTAAAATATGAAGTATTTTCTGTTAGTCACGAATTTATTCGTTGCTTTTTATTCCTTTGCTCAATCGGAGAACATGGACAAATCCATACGTCCGCAAGATGATTTTTATAATTATGTCAACGGAACATGGATGAAAAAAACAGAGATTCCAGGAGACAGAGGGCGATGGGGAAGTTTCGATCAGTTGCGCGAACATACAGATACGTTTACCTTAGGATTATTAAAGAGACTAGTCTCCAAGGAATATTCTATAGGTTCAGATGAGCAAAAGATTACATCCTTGTATCTGGCATTTCTGGATTGGAATACTAGAAATGCTGCTGGAATTCAACCTCTTCAATCTTATTTTAACGATATTGATAAAATTTCGAATAGAGTGGAGTTTTATGCCTATCTTACCCAATTGGCCAGAGAAGGGTTAGATCCATTTGTAGGAACCTATGTCTATAGTCATATGAAGAGAAGCACGGAAAATGCGGCCTATTTGGGAGATGCTAACTTGGCTTTAGGTAGAGATTATTTTCAAAAAGAAGATGAGCGATCCATCGAACTTTTAGCCGCTTTAGGAAACTATATTGATAAACTTTATCGCATGATTTATCCTACGTCTAGTGATGTGTTCGGAAATCAATATGTAAATTTCCAAAAGGATATGGCGAAAACTCTTCTCACTGTAGAAGATATCAGAAATTCTGAATTGCAATACAATCCGGTTCCTGTGAAAGACTTTAATAAGCAGATATCTTCCTTTCCACTGAGAAGTTATCTAACCAGTCTAGGTATGACGACCGATACGGTTATCATAAGTGAAATTGCCTACCATAAAGCCTTGGATAAATTTATCAAGGACGATAATATCATTTTTTTGAAACACTACTTGAAGGTAGAACTTTTGAGAGGCGCCATGTCTAGTTTATCTCGCGACTGTGATAGCATGCAATTTGAGTTTTATGGCAAACAAGTCTATGGCCAAAATCAACAGCGAACGATGGAGAAGAGAGGGTTGGAAACGGTCAATGGCATGTTGGGAGAGGCCCTGGGGAAATCCTATGTAGCTGCTGCCTTTTCACCAGAATCGAAAGCGAAAGCAGTCGAACTGGTTTCTTATTTGAAAAAATCGTTTAAAAAACATATTGTAGAACTAAAATGGATGTCGGATTCTACCAAGATGAAAGCGCTGTATAAATTAAGTACAATCGTAGTTAAAATTGGCTATCCAGATAAATGGAAAGACTACTCGAAGCTAGACATGAATTCGAATTTGTATTTTGATTTGGCCAAGGCGCAAAGAAAATGGAGTGCAGAAGAGAATCGCGCGAAGCTAGGAAAACCGGTGGATAAAACCGAGTGGGGCATGAGCCCACAAACAGTCAATGCCTATTATAATTCTAGCTATAATGAAATCGTATTTCCTGCAGCCATCATGCAGTCTCCGTTCTATAGTTTTCAGGCCAATCCTGCTCAAAATTTCGGGGGCATTGGTGCAGTAATCGGTCATGAAATATCACATGGTTTTGATGATGGTGGCAGTCAATATGATGGTGATGGCAATTTAAAAAATTGGTGGTCGGACGAGGATAAGGCAAAGTTTCAAAAGGCGACCAAAGCCTTAGAAGCTCAATTCAACGCCTACGAGCCACTTCCTAAAATGTTTGTCAATGGAAAGTTTACCTTAGGCGAGAATATAGCCGATTTAGCGGGCGCTTCTGTCGCTTTTGATGCATTGAGAATGTATATGAAGAATCATCCAGAGGAAAAAGGAAAAGAAACGTATTCTGAGAAGGACTTTTTTATCTCTTGGGCTACTATCTGGCGTTCAAAAATGCGCGATAAATTTCTCACGAATATGATTAAAACAGATCCACATTCGCCAGGAAATTATAGAGCCATTGGCCCTTTAGTCAACCTAGATGCTTTCTATGAAATCTTTCAAGTCAAGGAAGGGGATAAGCTTTATAAAAAGCCAGAGGAGAGGATTGTGATTTGGTAATGTGAAAGAATGCGCCTCGATGCGCGTTATTACATTGTATAACTCGCCCGTCTCAATCGATCATTAATAGCCAGTCCTATATTTTCTTCAGGTGCCCATTCGCAGAGAATGTATTGTGCATTGCACTTATCTGCTTCGCGCATGATTTTAAAGAGGTTTTGCGCGGCTTCAGCACTTGAATTTTGACTAGACAGCACAAATTGTTTTTTGACCTCGTAATCCTTCAATTGATGATAATTGATAATGACGACTTCCTTTGGATTCTTGTCTTTAATAAGTTCATCTATGTCACCTACAAGCAGGGGTGTTTGCGTAGCGTAGTGACTTTTTAATTGCCCAGGTGTGGTTGGTTGGTCATGATGGATATCCACTCGAATCTTTTCATGGAGGCAGGCTTCCATTTCCTCTACACTCAAGCCTCCTAATCGATGGATGGTAATTTCCTCTGATCTATCATCGTAGCCTACAATGGTACTTTCTATACCTATACTCGTTTCTCCTCCATCGAGTATATAAGGAATTTTCCCACTTAATTGCTCGAAAACATGTTCAGCTGATGTAGGGCTCACAGTCCCTGAGATATTGGCACTAGGTGCTGCTAATGGAAAATCAAGTCTATTAAGTAAGTCTAAAGTAAGCGGATGATTCGGTATGCGAATAGCTACATTCGAACTACCTGCAGTCACTAAATCCGAAACTAATTCAGATTTTGGAAGAAGAACAGTTAAAGGTCCAGGTGAAAACTCAAGAATTAATTTTTCTATTTTCGCAGGTAAAGTCAAAACATATTTCTTCATCTCTGCAACGCTCGCTACATGAAGAATCAAAGGATTGAATTGAGGCCTGTTTTTTATTTGATATATTTTAGATACCGCGCCTACTGACAAAGCGTTTGCAGCCAAACCATAGACCGTTTCCGTAGGGATGGCAACAACTTCATCATCTTTCAAAAATTGTTGTACTAAGTCTAAATTATGACCTATTTGAGTTTCCATTTATTTTAACTAATAACGAATGTGTAATAACTAATAACTAGTAATGACTAAATAATAACTTATGTCTTTTAGGTAATAGAATAACTTAATTATTACCTATTAGTTAGTTTATTTTCCTTTAAAATATAGAATAACACCAGCAGTCAGGAGCATATTGACCAATGCCAATGGAATCAATTTCTTCCAACCGAGATCCATCAATTGATCATATCTAAATCGAGGTAAGGTCCAGCGAATCCACATGAATACGAAGATAAAGAAAACAGTTTTTAGCATCATTGCTCCGAATGAAAGAAGAGCGAGGGGAATACCTTCGAAATGCTGCATGCCTGGGAAGGCATAGCCTCCGAAGAAAAGCACTGATATCACGGCAGAACTCACAAACATATTGATATACTCGGCGAATAGGAAAAAACCTAACTTCATACTGGAATACTCTGTGTGGTAGCCACCAATCAATTCCGTTTCGCACTCAGCCATATCAAATGGAGCTCGATTACATTCTGCCAGCGCACAAGTCAAGAAAAGAATAAAGGCGATAGGTTGGTAGAACACGTTCCAGTTGAGACCTTGCAAAGCACTAATTCCATAAAGACCACCAGATTGTGATACCACAATATCTTTGAGACCCATAGAGCCAGTCATCATGACGATAGTAATAATTAACATACCCATAGCTAGTTCATAGGATATCATTTGCGAACTCGCACGAATAGAGGAGAAGAGGGAGTATTTATTGTTACTAGCCCAGCCACCTAACAATATTCCATAAATCCCTACAGATAGAAATCCTAGGATATATAATATACCAATATTAATATCGGATAATTGAAGGGAAATTAACTTGCCATTGAGCATAAAATCAGCACCCCAAGGAATGACGGCACTCGTCATAGTTGCTGTAAACATGGCTATCCCGGGACTAAGAATAAACAAAACCTTGTCTGCTTTGGATGGAATGATTTCTTCCTTGAAAAACATTTTACCCCCATCGGCGAGAGGCTGTAAAAGACCGAAAGGACCTGCTCTATTGGGGCCGATTCTATCTTGAAGAAAAGCGGCAACCTTTCTTTCCAAATAGGTAGAATACATAGCTACAACAAGTGATAGAGTAAATATTCCAGCTGCAAGAGCAAATTTTCCAATGATAAATTCCAACATGAATCCTTAACGTTTTTCTAAAGAGCAAATTTATAAATTAATAATTAATCATAGTGAATGAAAATAGAAGAGTAAGATTATCGTTTTCTGCACAACATTTTAACTAGATTTGCTGAATTAAATAAACGATTAATTTTTTAAAATTAGTTATTCATTATTCACTTCGTAATTATTAGTTAAAATATGAACCCCTTCGAACTCTACAATCCCACCAAGCTCATTTTCGGTACAGAATCTTATTTGAGAATATCCCATGAAATACCTGAAGGATCAAAGGTTCTAATGACCTATGGTGGTGGTAGTATCAAATCTAATGGAGTCTACGACGCTGTAATGAAGGAATTAAAAAACTTTCAAGTCATTGAATTTGGAGGTATCGAGGCGAATCCAACTTTTGAGACTTTATCTATAGCTTTAGAAATTATTAAAAATGAAAATATAACCTTCTTATTGGCAGTCGGTGGTGGCTCGGTCATAGATGGAACCAAGTTTCTCGCTGCAGCAGCTTTATTTGAAGGGGATAGTTGGGATATACTTAAGAAAGGAATACGAGTATCAAAGGCTTTGCCATTTGCGAGTGTATTGACACTACCCGCCACCGGTTCAGAGATGAATAGTGGAGCAGTTGTTACACGAAAATCGACAGGCGAAAAACTCGGTATGGGCAGTCCAGTCTTATTTCCCAAGTTTTCCTGTCTCAATCCTGAAGTCATCAAATCACTTCCACAACGACAACTTAAAAATGGTATAGTAGATGCCTTTACTCATGTCTTAGAGCAGTATATGACCTATCCTGTCGGAGCGGATTTACAAGATAGGTTGTCAGAGAGTATACTCAAAACCTTGATAGATATAGCGCCCAAAGTCATTTTTGAACCCTATGACCAGACCATTGCTTCTAATTTTATGTGGTGCTGTACGATGGCATTGAATGGTTTAATTCAGAAAGGCGTTCCTACCGACTGGGCTACGCACATGATAGGGCATGAACTAACTGCCAAATACGACATAGACCACGCTATGACTTTAGCGATTATTTTCCCGAATCTATGGAGATATAAATTTGAAAATAAAAAAGAGAAACTAGCCCAATACGCAGAGCGTATATTTAATGTAACTGCGGGTAGTACGGAAGAAAAGGCAAATCTAGCCATTGAGAAAACTGTTGAGTTTTTACATAGTATTGAAGTGAAAACGAAATTAAGCGATTATACAAATAACTATCAAGGTTTTTCAGATGATGTTAAGCAAACTTTTGAAGCTAGGAACTGGATAGCGCTAGGAGAGAGAAAAGATATTACTCCTGAAGATGTGAGGAAGATTGTGGAAATGAGTTACTGATTTTTAATTTGTGTATTTTGCGGTGAATAATTAATTTATTCGCCGCAAATATGAGGAGATTAAATTATATACTTTTCCTCCTCCCCACCACATCTATATTATGAAAATAAACCTCATCACCTAGTGCTGAGATTTTATCTTCTTCAATATCATTTATATATTCTAAGTCAAAGTCTTGGAAATAGCTTAGCGCTTTCTCTTTTGAGACTAGACATAAATGATTCCAGCTATGATTCAACCCAAAGAAATTGCCGCTAAATCGACCACCCGGCTTGATATGCGAAACAATTTTACGCATTAAAATATCAAAAAAATCTTTTTCACAAAAGGGAAGAACGTAAGAACAGCTAATGAGATCAACGGTCTCCCATGGTATTTCTTTGAAATTTGCTCGAGTAAATTGTAGGTTTGGATGATTGGGAAATCGCTCGTGTATAATGCGCTGGGATTCTTCTTCTGGGTCAAATGCTATCACTTTCCAACCTTTATCTAATAAATAGCTTATATCATTTCCAGCGCCGCTGCCTATATCCATGCATAATCCTTGGAAATTTTCTTTATCAAACAAGTCAATCACTCGAACTAAATTCTCTCTAGGATTGCCATTTCTCGTTTTTTCAAAATAGAGCGGCCAGTTGGCGTCGTTGGATATTGGTTTTTGTTCTTCAGACATTTTGTAAAATTAAAAAAAACCAACTAACTTATTTAAAGTTTAGCAAGATTTTTTCAATCCTATAAACGAGACTAGCTGTTAAACTCAAAAAAATATTTAAACCACATAGGAACATAGAAAAGTTGAAAAATAATATAGGCGTTAAAACGCTAGAACATAGCAATTATGCTATTGTGTGTGCTTTAGCACTCTATTTTTCTCTAACCTTTTACATTTCAACTATGTTTCTATGTGGTAAAAAAATAGTAATAATTCGATGAAATTAATGGTAGACCTTATAAACTAAATTACCCCCAAACTTCTACCAAATCCAATAATTTATTAGAATACCCAATCTCATTATCATACCAAGCTACTAGTTTGACAAAATTTGGATTGAGCATAATACCTGCTTTGGCATCGAAAATACACGTTTCTTTCATTCCTATCATGTCTGAAGAAACAACATCATCTTCCGTATAGGCGACTATGCCTTTCATCTCATTTTCGGAAGCTTTTTTGATACAGGCTTTGATATCCTCATACGAAGTCGATTTAGTAAGTCTAACTGTGAGATCCACTACACTTACATCAAGTGTAGGCACACGAAAAGCCATACCTGTTATTTTTCCATTGAGCTCTGGTATCACGAGTGCTACTGCTTTGGCCGCACCTGTAGCAGAAGGAATAATATTGCTCAAGCCTGCACGTCCTCCCCTCCAGTCTTTGGATGAAAGGCCATCAACGATTCTCTGAGAAGCGGTAACAGAGTGCACTGTCGTCATAAGTGCCTCTTCAATTCCGAAATTATCATGAATGATTTTAGCCAATGGCGCAAGACAGTTTGTAGTGCAGCTCGCATTGGATATCATTTGTATATCCTTGGTTAGCTTTGTGTGATTCACTCCCATGACAAACATAGGCGTGTCATCTTTAGATGGACCTGTCATCAATATTCTCTTAGCACCAGCATTGATATGACCTTGGGCTGTTTCCTTAGTTAAGAAAAGCCCAGTGGCTTCCATCACTATATCTACCCCTAATTCTCCCCAAAGCAGATTATTGGGGTCTTTTTTATTCGTGACTCTAATTTTTTTGCCATTGACTATCAAATGATTTTCATCAAATGAAACTTCTCCTTTGAATCGACCATGTATAGAATCATACTTGAGCATATAGGCCATATAATCGGGTTCAATCAAATCATTGATGCCGACTACCTCTATTTCTTTTCTATTCAACGATTCTAGCAATACTAATTTACCTATCCTTCCTAATCCATTAATGGCTATTCTCTTCATTTGTAATTTATTTTATGTGATAGTATATTTAATTTTACACTAGTTGTAATTTAGATTCCTGCATTCTGACACTTAGGTCAGCACAGGTTCGCAGGATGACGAAGACCCTACAAACGTTATTCCTTATGGAGCAAAGTCCTGTCTTCTGAAACAGCAGGGGGAATTCAGGAATCTTCTTAATTGTCTATATGTATAATCTAGCATATTTACGCCAATAAATTTGAGGTTTTAATTAGATGCGGTTCCAATTCATTGTGTTTTTTTATAGCCTCTACAAATGGAGTATAAACAACTTGGTTCGCTTTGATTCCAGCCATGACAGAACTCTTTCCTTCTAATAGTCCATCGATAGCAGCTACTCCTAGTCGGCTGGCTAGTACGCGATCTGCACAAGTAGGGCTCCCACCTCGCTGCATATGTCCCAATATAGAGATACGTATCTCATAATTGGGGAATCTTTTTTTAGTTAGCTCGGCCAAGTCATAAATATTTGTGCTTTTTTCTCCTTCAGCTACGATGACTATGTTTGAGATTTTACCTTTTATAGCTCCTTTTTCTATATTACTAAAAAATTCTTCCATATCGTATTTAATCTCAGGAATCAAAATCTCTATCGCACCAGAAGCTATACCGCTATTAAGAGCTAT
This sequence comes from uncultured Chitinophagaceae bacterium, assembly GCA_964465185.1. Taxonomy (GTDB): domain Bacteria; phylum Bacteroidota; class Bacteroidia; order Chitinophagales; family JADJOU01; genus CHPMRC01. The sequence continues at coordinate 6,751 of CAYXKX010000006.1, read as the reverse complement.
GAACCCAGCATCTCTGCCCATGACTTCTACGAAAAATAAACGCTCGTGGGAGGTTGCTGTATCCCTTATCTTATCCACGGCTTCCATCACCGTATTTAATGCCGTATCATAGCCTATGGTATTATCTGTTCCGAATATATCGTTATCAATGGTTCCTGGAATACCTATCGTTGGTACTCCAAACTCCTTTTCAAATTTTGTCGCTCCAGTAAATGTTCCATCACCACCTATCGTAACCAAGGCATCAATATTATGGTCTTTTAAATTTTGAGCTGCTTTCTTTCTACCCTCATAGTCGAAAAAATCTTTACTTCTTGCAGAGAGTAGAATCGTTCCTCCTAATTGAATAATTTGCTTGACATCGATAGCCTGCATTTTGAAGATTTCATTTTCTATAAGACCTTGATATCCTCGGCGAATTCCATAGCATTCTATACCATACGCAGCGCATGTTTTAAATACGGCTCTGATGGCTGCATTCATGCCGGGAGAATCACCACCACTCGTCAATAATCCAATTTTTTTAATGTCCATTCACTTAAATTTTACTAGGCAAAACACAGGGCTCCATATATAGAACCCTATTCTGTAACCATTAAGTTTCAATATTGAAAAAAACTAAATCTACTTGATAGACTATCTAGGTATTTTCTATGACTAGGTCATGAAATTGATACTTATTTATTTCTGACGTAAATATGCTTTATATTCTGCATTCCAGTCTCACGTACATCGATTTCAAAACTAGGTATAGACTTTATAAGAGGCAGTAATTTCGGAAATCCAAAATTGCGGGGATCAAAGTCTGGTCGACGTCTCAAAATATAATTTCCCAGCTCACCTAAGAATGTCCAGCCACTCTCATCAGCTAAATCGTTTACACTCTGTTTGATGAGTTTTATGGTCTCAGGATTCACTTTATTGAGTGGTTCTTTCTTTGTTTTTTCTTTCTTATCTGATTTAGAAACTAAAGCGGGCTCTGCTTTTTCAGCCTTGAGTATTTCGATATAGATAAATTTATTACACGCCGCAATAAAGGGCTGTGGCGTTTTCTTTTCCCCGAAACCGATGACCTTCATTCCTGCCTCGCGCAGTCTGGTCGCTAGTCGCGTGAAATCACTATCACTCGATACAATGCAAAACCCATCTACTTTGCCTGAATAGAGTATGTCCATAGCATCAATGATGAGTGCACTATCACTCGAGTTTTTACCTGTAGTATAGCTGTACTGCTGTATGGGAGTTATCGCATTTTCCAGCAAGATGTTTTTCCAACCAGAAACTGTAGGTTTGGTCCAATCGGCATAGATTCTTTTGATAGTAGGTGTACCATTCTTGGCTATTTCTTCCAACATTTCTTTCACATTGGAGTAGGGCACATTATCTGCATCAATGAGTACAGCTAGTTTTTCATCTGTCATATTTTCTATTTTACGTGTTATTTTATTTGGTTAAAGGTATGCCGAACAAAGTCACAGTTCTCGTATAGAATAAACCTTTGCGCTTGGCTGGCTTGGTATTGATGTATTCCTCTACAAAAGCCTCCTGCTCTTGTATATTTTTCTCTAAATCTGCTATACTAGATTTCAATCCTTCAAGATTCAATCCAGAGCTCTTTTCTGGGTTCTTTATGGAATAAATTTTTTCAGAAGCCAACTCCACCAATTGCCTCGGAGCTTTAATCATTTGCTTTATATGTTCATCCACTTTTGTCGGTGTAAATTTGGCATTTCTAAAGTTAATATATTCATTAAATTTTCTCACAGCCTCATTATAGTCTGCCACGGCCTCATTATAGGGCAATATGGTTGCGGTCTGTTTGAGATGAGTATATCGATCAAAAATGATTCCATGGCTTAATCCATTGGCTTCCATTCGCTCTATTGCTGCATTCATTCGTTCTACTTCATTTAATCTTGGCAGCTGTTTTAAGAGCTTTTCATAATCTATTTTTAGTTTATTCGAACTAGGTCTGGAGTATAGAAAATCATTTGCCTTGAGAGGATTAGCAGAAAACTGCCACAGATAGTCGAATGGATAATGCGTTTTTACCAATTTATCCGGCCTGACTTTATAATATTGATTATCTAGTTTTTTGATAAATTGACCTCGCTCCACTCCTCCTGAGCCCCACGTAGCATCGAATATGTACCACTTGCCATTAAGTTTGGCAGCATTCCACGCATGCGCCATGGCGTCCGTTGTTCCATTTTGTTTAGTGATTCCTTCTACTACATAACTTTCAAACCCCAGTTGTCTTGCCAATGCATTGAATACCTCAGAATAATGCATGCAGACTCCTTTTCGGGTCTTTAATCCTTTTTCGATTTTATTCTCCGTCGTCTCATTGAAGTTGATAGCAAACATATTGTCTACATCATAGTCGATATGGTTGGCTGTAAAGAAAAAAATGGCTCGTAGTTTATTTGAATCGGAACTAAATTTTTCTTGAATATAGTTCCCTATACTTTGAATTGAATTTGTCTTTTGGGTGGGAATGAGTCGCATGACTTTATCCACCTCTGAATTGCTCAGTTGAGCGCAGATTATACCTGAATGAAATACTAAAAGTAGTAGAGTGATTCTAAACACTGTTTTTTTAATTAGATAGCGTTTCTTTCTAAAGGATTAAGCAAACTTTAACCATTTACATAAACTAGTGGCTATCGACTATTATTTGCCATAGCTTCTCTTTTAATTTTTCGATATTCCGCATGGTGAGGGAAGATATAAAAATGACATCAAGACTCTTGGGTAATTCCTTTCGAATCCAGCCCTCTATCTCATCATCGACAAGGTCGCATTTGGTAATCGCCAGAAGTCTTTTCTTGTCTAACAATTCTGGATTATATTTCTTCAATTCTTTTAGCAGAATATTATACTCTTTTTTGACATCTTCGGTTTCGGCCGATATCATGAAGAGCAGAGCAGCATTGCGTTCGATATGTCTCAGAAAACGATGACCGAGACCTCGACCTTCTGCAGCCCCTTCTATGATACCAGGTATATCCGCCATACAAAATGAAAGATTCTCTTTAAAACTAACCATACCGAGTTGAGGGACTAATGTGGTAAACGGATAATTGGCGATTTCGGGTTTAGCTGCAGACACGACTGATAGAAGGGTAGATTTTCCTGCATTTGGGAATCCTACCAAGCCTACATCTGCTAAGACCTTGAGTTCAAAAATGACCCAGTCTTCTGTGCCCATTTCACCTGGTTGGGAGTAGGTTGGTGCTTGATTAGTGGCGGTTTTGAAGTAGGTATTTCCCAATCCACCGCGTCCTCCTGACATCAAAATGACTTCCTGTTCTTTTTCTGTAATTTCAAATAAAATCTCGCCAGTTTCTGCATTTTTACATACAGTGCCTAATGGCACTTCCAGTATTTTATCCTCGCCATCAGAGCCGGTGCAGTTTCCACCAGCGCCATTCACACCATCATCGGCATGCACATGTTTTCTATATTTCAGATGCAATAGTGTCCATAGTTGTGGATTGGCCTTGACAATAATATGACCGCCACGGCCACCATTTCCGCCATCAGGACCACCTTGCGGCACAAATTTTTCCTTGCGAAAATGTCGACTACCTGCACCACCTTTGCCTGATCGACAAAATATTTTTACATAATCTATAAAGTTGTTATCCAAACCTATTAGTTTTAAGTTGTTAGTTTTAAGTTTTAAGTGAATGGTAAATTATGCAGTTGTATAGTTATTTTCTGCAACTTAAAATTTAAAACTTATTGTTTATAATTATACATTAATCCAATACTGATTCGTCATTCTTCCTTCCCAGTCAATTGTACCATTTAATACTCCACCATTCTTTTGTATAGTTCTATTTGAGGCTAGATTTTCAACATAACAGGTAACTAATACTTTATTTATACTTAAATTTTTCGCTTCTGATAAAGTTAGCTCAAGAATTTTTGTTGCGTATCCTCTCGACCTCATATCTGCCCTCGTCCCATAACCAATATGGCCTCCCATCACTTTTAATCTATCATTTAAATAATGTCTAAGATTAGACATAGCGACGAATTTCCCTTCTTCATTCAATAGACAATAAGTGCTGCTTGGCACGAAATGGTCATCTGGGTCATTTTCTAATTTTTCTATTTGAAGAATAAAACTTTCAAAATCAGAAGTATCAAAAGAAAGTGGAAAAGGTGATTGTTCTTTATAATCTTCTACTTCCCCCCAACCATCAAGCATTTCAAGATATTCGTCTTTGTATTCCTTCGTTAATTTGACCAATTTCATATTGAATACAATAAACCACTGATTACCTAGACTGACAAATATTAACTGCGACTATAAGCTTCCATCAATTGCCTTCGTAATATCGCCAAATATAACCTCAATTTCACCTATACCATTGATTTTTGAAACCTTGCCTTGTCCATGGTAGTAGGGAAGGACATGCACCGTTTTGGTGAAATATTCATCGATGCGTTTGATGAGTTTCTCAGCACTATCATCTGCTCTTCCACTTACTTTGGATCTTTCAGCTATTCGTTGTTCGATCTCTGCCTGCGATACGACGAGCTCTAAAACAAGATTTACCTTTTGTCCTTTAGATTCTAAAAACTTGTCCAAAGCTGCTGCCTGCGCAACCGTACGGGGAAATCCATCTAAGATAAATCCTTTGATATCAGTATATTGCGACATTTCAGATTCGAGCATTCGAATGGTAATTTCATCTGGAACCAAGACACCATTGTCCATGATACTTTGAACCTCTTTGCCTAATTCTGTTTTATTTGCGATATGAGCACGAAACATATCTCCCGTAGAAATATGCTTTAATTGATATTTCTCAATAATTTTGTCAGACTGTGTGCCTTTGCCAGCGCCGGGAGGACCGAAAATGACTAGATTGTACATAATTTATAGTAATATTTTAATTAATTAAAAGCCAAATAGTGCGACTCAAGCGCAATGTATAAGGTAAAACTAACACCGCAGTTAACCCCATAGCACACAAGGTAAACGTGAGGGACATATCAAAATAGAACGTCAACATCAATGCCGTGAAAAGAAATATGAATGAATTGACCAAATAAGAAATATACATCGCACCTAGATAGAAGCCAGGCTCAGGCTCGAAATTGACTTTACAATTAGAACATTCGGTATACATCGAAATAAAATTGAATATGTTAAATGAAGAAAATTTAAACATATCTGACTGACAGCACTTAGGACATTTGCAGAGAAGGATATTTAAAAACTTGGACATTGGTTAAATCTAAGCTACAAATCTACTAATAAATCCACAGTTCAATGGAAAAGAGTCAAGGATTCTCTAGCCTTCGTAAAGACTTCGAACAATCCCATCGGCAAGACCTATTTTAGGCACATAGATATCATTGACCTTCGCGGCTTTCATGATGGTGGTATATATTTCCAAGGCAGGCACTATGACATCCGCACGATCAGGATTAAAATTGTATTGAATGATTCGCTCATCTACAGTCAATAACTTTAATTCCTTATGCATGTCTCTCAAATAGCGAGCAGTCAATGGCTTACCAAGTGGTTTTAAACTCTTTTTAAATAGAGTGTTTATGTTGCCCCCTGTACCCACGGCTACAGTATCTTCAGCGAGTTTTAGGTCTTTGATAAATGTCTCCATTTCCATCCATTCTTTGTATTCTACCAAATTTTTTAGTGCTCGAACACTTCCTATTTTGAAGCTTCGACTCGCCCTAGATTTCCCTTTGTAGTAGTAGGTCAATTCTGTGCTGCCGCCTCCTACATCAATAAATAAATAGCCTTTCTCATCTTTTATATACTCACTTATTTGAGTAGTATAAATGATTTCAGCTTCTTCCTTTCCATCGATCAATTCTATTTTTATTTGACTATTTCTAAATACTTCCTCTACCACTTCTTTTGCATTACTTGCTTCTCGGAGTGCAGAGGTAGCACAGGCCCTGTATTTTTTAACTTTATAGCATTTCATGAGGCTATGAAATGATTTCATGGCTTCCGTAAGCATTTCTAAGGTATCTTCTTGTATTTCATTTTTGACAAAACTGTCAGAACCTAGACGAATAGGCGCGCGGACAAGGATGGCTTTGTCAAATCTCGGTACATTATCTATTATATATACGTTCATGATGAGCAGCCTAACACCGTTTGAGCCAATATCGATTCCGCCATAGCGATCTATTTTCATGCCTAATAAATATTTTAAAGCTTATAGAAATTTAATATGGCCTCCCAGCACTTGGTTTTCAAACTTTCATCAGTAGACATAGTCAACGTATTCAAATTTTCCATCAATATGATTTGAAGCATCTCAAAATTGCTTGGAACTAATTTTGTCAACTGAAGAGGTAGGTTATTCATAACGGCATCTTCTCCAAAAATAAAGACCTTGTTGAAATTGAATTCGTGAATAAATTGAATAAAATTGTTTGATTTAGAATTGTTTATATTGATCACATAAATGTTTTCAATATTCATCATGAGTTTTTTAAAGACCTTTGTCAAAGTTTTATAATCTTTGCTTTCGGAGAGCGGTGAGGTACAATTCAGAATGCAACAAATGCTTGAGTGTGGATTTCCAAGATTTTCATACGAAATTGGCTTCAAACCTACATTTGAAACTGGTTTTATCTCATTGCTCTGAATAGTAGAAAAAATTTTTACGCGATTTATTAGCATTAAACATGAGTTGGGACATCAAAATTACAAAAAATTCAAATACTAATCTGAATAATACAGATTTTTCGAGTT